>JBCCIP010000035.1:0-52752 GCA_039111475.1 Pseudomonadota bacterium
TGGCACTTGCTCGCCAAGCACCGAAGACAAACACACGCCACGAGCAATATTGCTGGATTGCGCGCCTACCTGCGAGACACAGCCAAAGATCAAGTCGTCGATTTCACTAACGGCTACACCGCTTCGCTGAACCAGACCATCAACCACTTTTGCGCCGAGGTCCAGTGGGTGAACTTTCGAAAGTCGGCCATTTTTTCGGCCTCCAGCACTGCGAACCGCAGCAACGATATAAGCTTGTGTCATGAGTGGTACTCCTTCAGTTGAACAAAATTAAAGGCGGAATTAAAGCGACAATCACGCAACGCAATGCACGGTGAACGAAGTAGTCGGTATTGTATAGCCTTTCAACTAAAATACTTGTGATCAGTGACAGCTAAGCCTGCATATCGATCACAAAGCGATACTTAACGTCACTCTTCTGCACCCGCTCCCAACAGTTTTGAATTTCAGCCGGTGTAATCACCTCAATGTCGGCGGTAATGTTGTTTTCACCACAAAACGCCAACATATCCCGTGTCTCTTTGATCGATCCAATTGATGAACCGGTAATTTTCTTCCGGCGCATCGCCACTCTTCCGGAATGGAAATCCAGGGGTTCCAAAGCACCCACCAGGCAAAGCGTTCCATCGCGTTTTAACAAGCGCAGGTAGTCGTCGATATCGTGATACACCGGTACGGTATCGAGAATGAAATCAAAACTTTCCTTGGCGTCGCGCATAGCATCCAAATCTTTGGAGATCAATACGTCGGCTGCGCCCAGCTTTCTCGCATCTTCGGCTTTCTCACGAGACGTGGAAATCATGACGGTGTGTGCACCCAGAGCGGCCGAAAACTTCAAGGCCATATGACCGAGACCACCCAGCCCAATAACACCCACCCGCATACCTTCTTTAACGCCCCATTCACGCAGCGGTGACCAGGTTGTAATCCCCGCACACAACAGCGGTGCGGCGCCCGCAGGGTCCAGGTTCTCAGGCACGGTCATAACGAAGTCTTTGTCGACCACAATGTGCTTGGAATAACCCCCATAGGTGAGCGCGTTCAGATGTCGATGATCATAGCTGTTGTAGGTCAGTACCAATCCGCGGTCACAGTATTGCTCCAAACCCTCATCACAACTTTCACAGTGCCGGCAGGAATCTACCATGCAGCCTACGGCTACACGCGCACCAACACTAAACTCTGAGACGTCACTTCCAACGGCCGCCACACGGCCAATAATTTCATGGCCAGGCACCAATGGATATTGGGTTGCCCCCCAATCGTTATGAGCAAAATGAATATCTGAATGGCACACACCGCAGTACTCAATGTCGATGGCGATATCTGTGCTGCCGGGCAGGCGGCGTTCAATGTCCATTTCGCTAAGGTCTGCGTTACTTGATGTCACCCCATAAGCCTGTGTGGCTTTGGTCTCTAGCGTGCTCTGACGCGCAGAATTTTGCACCTCACCAGGCCTCTCTATCAAGCCAAGCAATGCCAAGTCATTCAAACACTTATGGATAAAACCTGTATTTAATTGCAGTTCTGAGGGCGCAATATCCAGCTTTGATATCAGTGTCTGAAAATTACCAGATTCACCTCTAAAAGGTACAAAGGAATGCGGACGTTCAAAAGCTTTTAGCAAGGCCAGCGCGCTTTGTTTTTTCTCCACTTCGGGCAACGCAATCAACCGATGCTTGAAACGGGAAAACCAATCTGCGTGCGCTTCCAGGCGCTGAATGTCATAGCCTGCGGCAATAATCCAATCAACAAATGCGTCCAGTGAATTTTCCAAATCGGTGTACGGGTTATCAATGCAGAACACCGTCGCGCCTTCTAAATAATAGTCACCAGCACTCACCACTGATGCGGCCACAATATTCACTGGTGTGCCGTCATAGTGCACTCGCGCACGACTGCCGTCCGGGTTTGCTTCATAAAACGACTTTGGTGCCACACCGGTTTTAATCACACTGTACAGTAAGCGGGTGAACATATCGTCTGTGTTGATCTGGCCAGGCATTTCCCGATGAGCAAGCATCATGTCACCGCGGAATATTCGCACCGACAGGCCAAAGCTACGCTCCGCTTCTCCCAGCAATACTTCGCCGGCCCACTTGCTCGCACCGTAGCCATTGGCATAGCGATCATTTAGCTGTGCAGAGACTGCCAACTCTGCCGTCTCGGTACCGCCGGTATTGAATTGCAAATGCGGTGTAACCGCTGTGCTGGACACGAAATCGATGGATTTCTTTTTTCCGCTCAACGCAAGTCTGATTATTTCAGCCACACCGGCCACATTGGGCCTAAACAGCGATTGATAATCCATCACATGATTAACCAGTGCTCCGACGTGGCTGATCACGTCTGCTTCTGCGCACAATGCGTCGAATTTCTCAGGCCTTAAGCCCAGCAAGGGCTGACCAACGTCACCGGCAACTACGTCGAGTTGAGACCTCAGGCTCGCAAACAGCGAAGACATTTCGCTGCCAGCTGAATCAAAGGCATCGCTTAGCCGCTGTTGTGCCGCCTGATCGTCAGCGGCTCGCACCAGGCATATTAGCTTGCCGCCTCTAGCGGAGAGTCGCTTAAGCCATTCAATACACACCACACGCCCAAGAAACCCATTGGCGCCGGTGAGAAAAACGGTTTGGCTTGGACTTGCTCCAGCGTCTTGTGCAGGCAGAGATATAGCGTTTGCAAGGAGCTCGGAGGGCAAAAACTTACCCAACTTCAAATCATCTGCAAATATCTCATCTGTGCGTCCTTTATGGATTTCGTCGAATCTGGCAAGTTGCTGGCCTAATTCGCCACTGAGAATTTTGGCCCAGGCGTTCACACCGCCGGCCGGGCTTAGAATGTCGTTAGACGATAGCTCCGCGCCAAATACATTTTCTATCGCCATGGCCAGGGTGACAGAACCCAAAGAGTCGCCGCCATGCTCCAGATACGATCTGTCGTTGTCGACATCTTCCTCTTCTACACCGATATTACTCGCCAACAAAATACGCAACTTCTCAACGGTGGATAGCGCAGAGTCCGGGTCCTTCAGGCGCATAAGCTGCTCGGTTTTGAGTTGTTCCCCCGATTCATACAAGGCTTCAAGCTGCGCACCGTATTTGTCTTTCAGCGCCGGGCGTTTTTTCTTCAGCACGCTGGTAAGCAATCCATTCTCAGCCGTAAACGGCTCGGTTTCGATGATAAATTCTCGCGGCACCTCAAACGATTTCAATTCAGCACTGCGCGCGATTCGTTGGAAATCTTCGCGGATCACAGACTGAATGGCCTGCGGTTCGGGAATATCTCCCAGCACAGATTTTAAAGCGTCCATGTCGGGCACAACGGTCGCTACCAGAAAAGATCTCAGGGAATTTCCGTACACATAAATCTGCTGAATCAGATCACTTTCCGCTTCAAAAATAGTTCCCAGGCGCCCCACCGCGACATATTCGCCCTGCGATAGTTTGAGCACATCGTTACAACGATCAATCACTACCACATGATCTGGTCCGCGTTCCTCAACAATATCGCCAGTCATATAAAACCCATCGTCATCCACCAATTTCGCGGTGGCTTCGGGATTCTTGTAGTAACCCAGAATTTGGGTGGTCGTTTTGATACCAAACTCGCCGCGCGGATAGGGCTTGTCTGTTGTCAGATATCCCAGCTCGGGGGTGTCTCTTAGCTTGTAATCGGTTACAGCAGCTCGGTTTATACGGTTGTTGAAGGTGACCAGGCCAGTCCCCGATTCAGTGTTTCCATAGCCGTCCATCAACGGAATATTGAAACAAGACATCATAAACTGGCGCATCTCCGCTGTGGTTGGCGCACTGCCAACACTGCCGCCGAGCAATCTATCCCCTAGATAAGCGCCGCTAAACTCGTTCAATACATCTTCCCTGGCTTGGTCCTCTGACACGCCATTGTCGTTAACCTTGCGGGATACCTGATTCAAATAATCCTGATAAATCATGTCGACGATTCGTGGTACCAGCGCAATGTTGATAGGGCGAGTTGTGCGAATGTCTTCAAGCAGAGTGGACATGTCTTCTGCGAGTGTGAAGTTTGCCAAACCTCCGATTCCCAAAGCGCCCTGAATGCTCACTCTTCCCAACAGATGATTCAATGGCGCAAGCCCTAGGGTGATGGAAGGTGCTGTTGGCGGCCTGCTATACCATGCGGCGGCCAGCGCGCGTTCCGGCAACATAGCGCCCTTGGGCGTTCCGGTACTGCCTGATGAGTGCACTATGGCCGCAAGACGTTCCGGGCCCTCTTTATGTGCCGACAACATTTCCCAGTCATCGGCATTGCCTAGCTCAATTAATTCGGCCAATGAGCAACAGCCGACATGTGGGCTGCTTGCCGCCAGCGCCACCTGTGCAGATTGCCAGACTGATTGGTTGCCGCTGTCAGCTGGGTCATAATCAAAAACGAGCAGGCTTCTGATGCTGGGAATAGCCCCCACAAGCCGAACCGCCATTTCAAGGTTAACCACGCTCGTGCTCATAACAGCTGGCTCAATAACCTCCAGCATGCTTTTGAGAGCCTCAAAACCGTAGTTAGCTTGTATTGGAACCGTAACCGTTTGTGCATACAGGCATGCGGTATCAAGTGCCAGATAATCAATACCTGCGAAACCCATGATGACAACAAATTCGTCTGGATCGACTTTAAAACAATCCGTCGTGCGCCACGCCAATGCGATCGATCGCAGTCGGTTTCTAAATTCGGCGTAGGAGACACTGGTGAAGCCTGGACCATAGCACCGAGTCAACTGTCCACTTTCGTCAACATTCTCAAGCGTGTATTCACGTTCTCCCAATGCCGGACGACTGCCATAGCCTTCGAGCAAGCGGTCGATGCTGTTGGCCAGCGGCACACTGTCGTCGCCTAAGCCCTCCCACAATTCTGCGATCGGCATATGACTGGCCACCTGCGCGTCATTTTTTGCGAGCGCTTGAACTCGATCAGCGAACTTCGGGTGTTTCTTTTTGGTCATTGCGAGTTACTTCTCCGCTGCGATTATCTGCTTGAAGACCGCACAAACGAGCGCCATGGATAACGCTAGTGCTCTGCGCATTAGGATCGAATCCAGCTGTCGGTGATTTCGGTGTAGTCACTTGCATGATACAGCATCATATGCACGAGCCTCCGTCTCAAGTACCCCATCGAACTGGCGAAATTCGTTGACGAAAAGATGAGCGTGCAGCATAGAGTGGTAAAATCTTACCGACAGTGAACACAGCGCTGGCTATCGCACATGCGCATTCGTCTCGGGAAAAACGTATGGGATTTAAACCGTTTGATCTTTGCGGCAAAGTCGCGCTGGTAACGGGCGGAAATGGCGGTATCGGCTTAGGCATGGCTGAAGGTTTGGCCCAAGCCGGTGCTGACGTTGTCGTCTGGGGCACCAGCCGCGCTAAGAACGAAAATGCATGCTCCCGGCTAGCCGCGTACGGAACACGTGTTGGCTCACAGCAGGTGGACGTGCGCGATGAAAACGCGGTTAATATGGCAATGGACTCATTACTTGACGCCTACGGTCGCCTGGATGCCTGTTTTGCGAATGCGGGAATAGAAGGTCGGGTTGCGCCTTTTCACAACATCTCAACAGAGGCCTGGCGCAAGGTGATGGCCGTCAATCTGGAAGGAAAGTTTTTCACGTTACGGGCGGCAGCCAAACACATGGTGGCCAGATCTAAGGCCGGCGACGTAGGCGGAGCACTGGTCGGTATTTCCTCCACATCGGCCATGATGGGTGCCGCCCATAACGAGCACTACGGCGCAGCCAATGGCGGTGTCATTCCGATGATGAAAGGTTTGGCCGTAGAGTATGGTCGGTATAACATCAGAGCAAACACCATTATTCCAGGATGGACTATGACTGAATTGGCCAAACCAGCGCTACAGAGTGAAGCGTTTACAAGGAAGGTTCTTCCCCGCCAGCCAGGTAGGCGATGGGGTCGGCCAGAAGATTTTGCTGGAATCGCGGTATACCTCACCAGCGATGCTTCAAGCTTCCACACAGGACAGGAACTCACGATCTGTGGTGGCTATACAGTATTCTAAATTCAGCTGATCACTAACATTCCTTTATTCAAATCCAGCGTTGGCAACGGAGAAAGTTTACAGGCGTGCCCTGTGAGATTCTCACCGGTTCGCACATCAAACTTGTAACCGTGCCACGGACAGCTCACGACGCCATCTACAACGTCTCCCTCGTCAAGTGGGCCGAGTTGATGCGGACACAGTCTGGGATAAACAACCCAATCATCGAGCGTGGCGTGTACGGAGTCTTCCGCCAAACATCGCAGCACATAATCACGCCCTCGATACGTCACCACACTTCCAGATTCAAGTGCCTCAAGCGCCCCAATGCTAAGGTCACCAACGGCTGATGTGCTTGCGCCCGCCCGTCCATCAATCGCCTGTTGTCGCGCTACCATCATGCGTTCGTCTTCGTCATAAAGTTGGGTATATACGCTGGCATAGACACGCCCGAGTTTCTCGCGCGATTCCAATGGCACATCAGGCACAAAGAAGTCGACCACAATTTCGAGTTCATGCGGCCCGAGAGGCGATACTAAGGTCCAAATCTCAGCGCCTTCATTCGGGCCTGATAGATTCGAGGTTATCCACCGCCGTCGGCTTCGATCCAGCTTCAGTTCAAGTTCGTTAACTTGCCCATTTACGTCAATCACGGTCGCGCGCCAACCCCAAGTTCCTGCGTCTACGCAATCAATCTTGGTAAAACTGCTGTTGTGCAGATGGGGAAGATGTTCCCAATCCAGCGCGTTTTCATACATGCGCTCGAGACTCACCGGTAAGCGTCGACGGTAAGAACCCACGTGGTTGGTGCTCGAATCGCCATCTGCTGGCAAGAAATCATGGTCTGGCATGAACCGTTCTCCTAAACATTTGCATGGAGGCTTTAGCGGTGAACAATCATTCCACCGTCAACCGCAAACACTTCTCCGGTCATATAACTCGATGCATCACTTGCCAAAAATAATGCGGGCCCTATTATTTCGGCTGGCGCGCCAGCACGTTGCATAGAGATCAGACCTTTTAACGCGGCTTTCACCTCGGGTGTCCAGGCTTCACTAATATCGGTTAGGAAAGCGCCAGGCATTATGCAGTTCACGCGCACCAAAGGCGCAAACAATTGGGCAAAACTCTTGGTCATATTGTTCAGGGCGGCTTTTGCGCCGGCGTAGGGTAGCTCCATCGCGCCACCCAACTGCCCCGCTACGCTGGAAATATTAATAATTGACCCACCACCATTATCTTTCATTGCGTGACCTAGCAACGCTGTAAGCCTAAACGGGCCTTTTTGATTAACGCCAATAACTTTATCCCACAATTCTTCTGATACATTGCGCACGTCGTCATACAGCGGCGACATACCGGCATTGTTTACCAACACGTCCACGTGACCGAATTCATTCAGGCAGCGCTCTGCTAAAACATCACTGTCAGACCAATCAGCGGCATGATAGCCTACAGCGAGTGCGCGCTGCCCTGTTTCGTTTTGCACTTGCTTGGCCAGTTCTTCACAAGCGTCTATTTTTCGGCTGGCGATTACCACGTCGGCACCAACTCGAGCAAAGGCCATCACCATTTCCTTGCCCATTCCACGGCTACCTCCGGTGACAACAGCGACTTTGCCGTCGAGGCGAAACTGGGTAAGAGGATCGGTTGACATAAAATGGTCTCCTGTACGTTAACAATCAATCATGTCATATTTTAGGAAGCGTCGCGATTCGATGACGTCGCGTGGTAGAGTCGTGGGCTTGGAACAAATATTAGAAGCGGAGCACGTTAACAATGAGCGAACCAAATGAAGAGGCCGTATTGATTGAACGGCGCGGAAAAGTGCTGATCATTACATTGAACAGACCCGAGGCTATGAATGCCATTAACGGTGCATTATCCAGTGGATTGTCAAAAGCGATAGAAGAATTAGACAACGATGACTCGCTGACTTCCGGCGTTCTTACCGGCAGCGGTCGCGCGTTCTGCGCAGGCATGGACTTGAAAGCGTTTGCTCGCGGCGAGGACATGAGTGGCGGTACGAATTTCATAAAAGACGGCAGTAAAAAACCGCTGATAGCCGCCATTGAAGGCTTTGCCGTGGCAGGTGGCTGCGAACTCGCGATGACCTGCGACTTGCTGGTTGCCAGCAACAATGCACAAATAGGGCTTAGGGAAGTGAAAGTGGGCTTGTTTGCTGCTGGCGGAGGGCTGATGCGTTTAGGTGCACGGGTTGGCTATACAAAAGCGTTGGAGATGGCACTAACTGGTGAATCGATAGGCGCTGAACAAGCGTTACAAGCCGGGCTGTTAAGCGAAATTACTGAGCCAGGCGGCGCACTTGATGCCGCGATTGCCTGGGCAGAACGTATCGCACAAAACGCGCCGCTCGCTGTTGCCGCTTCAAAAGCCTTGGTAAGGGCCGCTGCGCAAGGCAATGACGAGCAAACACTTTGGAAAATGCAGCAACCGCTTTTTGAAAAGGTATTCACCTCCAATGACGCAAAAGAAGGACCGGCTGCCTTTGCGGAAAAGCGCGAGCCGAATTGGACAGGGTCTTAGCGTATTGCTGCAGGCGCAGATGACCAGCGACCGCAGATCTAACTTTTTCTGTATATCGCTTGATGCAGGCCGCTTTGAGTACTTGGCTTTTCTCTGCAGAAAAGAAGTTCTCTGGGGTATGGTGAATAATTATCTGCCCAATCAAATACGAACAACAACCTTACCTTCTACTTTGCCAGACGCAATGAGCGCAATCGCTGAACGTGCATCGTCAAAATCGCAGACCTGGCTGTTAGCCACGTTCAGTTCTCCCCGCCGCCAGTGCCGCAGCAGGTCTTCATGGGCCGCCAACACCTGATCTGCCGAATAGCCAACCGGCATGGCGCCCACCAGAGAGATGTTTTTCATCAGTGTTTCGGGCAAGCTAATGTGCGCCCATTCACCGCTGGCATACCCAATCACAATGAATTTACCTTCGAACGCCGTTGCCTTGAACGCGGCGCGCCCGGCTTTACCACCAACCGGGTCGAAGACCATGGACACGCCTTTCCCACCGGTAAGTTTAAACGCGGCTTCGGTGATATCCTCCGCTTTCCTGTCGATTACGTCATCAGCACCAATTCTCTTACAGAACGCTGCTTTTTCAGCGCCCCCTGCAACCGCAATAACCTGCGCACCTTTGGCCTTGGCCAATTGGACGGCAGCGCATCCAGAGCTGCCGGAGGCACCTAGCACCAGCAAAGTATCATCGGCTGTAATCTGGGCTCTTCGTACCAGCGCCACCCACGCGGTTTGATAAGGAATAAAAAATCCGGCTGCTTCCACACCACTCATGTCGCTCGGAATGGGTAAAGTGCCCGCCAAAGCGCCCTCTCCTTTACCTGCGGCCTGCATCAAGCATTCCTCAGCCAGGCCGCCAAATTGAGCTTGAAAAAGAGTAGGACCAAGTACCCGGGTACCTAGCATATCGCTGTCAACTCCCTCGCCTACAGCGACTATTTCGCCGGCGGCTTCCTGGGATGGGGTAAATGGCAGCGGCGGTGTCAGTGGGTAATTATCATGGCACATCAAGACATCCGGCAAACCCAGGCCAGCCGCCTCAACTTTGATTTTGACCTGACCAGGGCCTGGCTCAATAGCTTCGGCATTTTCCTCAAGCCGCCACACATCTTCTGGCTCGCCAAATGATTCCACTGTCCATTTACGCATGGCTTTCTGCTCCACTTATGATATTTATGAGGTAATTAGCGGTTCATCATACTGGAATTTCGCTTTGGTCTAGCGACAAGCTTGCACAAGGTGCAGCTATCCAATCGCGTGCACGGCGAAAGTATAGGTGGGAGTTTGAGTAGCCTCCGCATCTCTCAGAACAATAACGGACGTTTGGGGTTTTACAATAGATTGGTGGAGCCTAGCGGGATCGAACCGCTGACCTCAACACTGCCAGTGTTGCGCTCTCCCAGCTGAGCTAAGGCCCCATATTTGAGGCGAGCGATTCTACGGAGCACAGCTCTGCCTGTCAATTTCAGCCGGCAATATTGTTCCTTAATAGCACCGTTGGGCATATTGTGAATTCACGCACCATTGGATTGTTTTGGTGCGGGCACTTCCCCGTTTTGGCGCACCCCATGCACCAGAACATTGCCATCTAGCATGAACATACATCACCAAATTGCGCTAAACCCCCGTTCCAACAGGCATTTTCATTGTTGGCACAGATGCTGCTATCCCTAGGCAAACAAACATCACGGCTTGCCGTTTTCGGAGATTTGAATGGAAAACCATATTTACGAGTTGCAGTACGCAATGGACACCTTTTACTTTCTAGTGTGTGGGGCGCTGGTCATGTGGATGGCTGCGGGCTTTTCGATGCTGGAGGCCGGTTTGGTGCGCACTAAAAACACCACAGAAATTCTCACTAAAAACGTGGCTCTATTTGCAATATCTTGTTTGATGTACATGATATGCGGCTACGCGATTATGTACGGCGGTGACTACTTCCTAAGTGGTATCGCCGGCGGCGATACCTTGGTTGAAGACGCGCTGGCTTCTTCGGCTGAAGAAGGCTTTGGTGGCGGTGCGGTGTATTCGAGTGCTTCGGACTTCTTCTTCCAAGTGGTGTTCGTTGCCACTGCGATGTCCATCGTATCGGGTGCCGTTGCTGAGCGGATGAAGCTCTGGGCATTCCTGGTGTTTGCTGTATTTATGACAGGCATTATCTACCCGCTGGAAGGCAGCTGGACCTGGGGTGGAAACGCCGTATTTGGCCTGTACACACTCGGTGATCTTGGCTTCTCAGACTTTGCCGGCTCTGGCATTGTGCACATGGCCGGTGCGGCTGCAGCCCTTGCTGGCGTGATTCTGCTCGGTGCTCGCAAGGGCAAGTACGGCCCGAATGGCGAGGTGCAACCCATTCCTGGTGCTAACATGCCATTAGCAACCCTTGGTATGTTCATTTTGTGGATGGGCTGGTTTGGATTCAATGGCGGCTCGGTATTAAAACTAGGCGATATTGCTAACGCCAACTCGGTTGCCATGGTGTTCCTCAACACCAACACAGCGGCCGCCGGTGGCCTTGTAGCCGCACTGTTGGTCGCCAGAGTAATGTTCGGTAAGGCTGACCTGACAATGGCACTGAATGGTGCGTTAGCTGGACTGGTTGCAATTACCGCAGAACCATCAACACCCTCTCCTCTGGCTGCCACCTTGATCGGCGCAGTGGGCGGTGTGATTGTTGTGTTCTCCATTCTTATGTTCGACAAGCTTCGTATAGATGATCCTGTCGGCGCAATTTCAGTGCACGGTACAGTCGGTTTGTGGGGCTTGCTGGCAGTTCCTTTGACTAATGGCGACGTCAGTTTCAGCGGTCAGTTGATCGGCGCCGCCACCATCTTTACCTGGGTATTCGCGGCAAGCTTTGCGGTCTGGTTCATTATCAAAATGCTGATGGGTATTCGAGTGACCGAGGAAGAAGAATACACAGGCGTGGATATTTCTGAGTGCGGCATAGAAGCCTATCCGGAATTCGTTAATAACTAAACCACGTTCGTAAACCCTCTCTGACCTTGCCCGTCGTTTTGCGACGGGCTTCTTTTTAGGCCAAACTCTTTCGCACCTCCTCTTCCAAACGTATCAGCGCAGAGTTACGCACATTGCGTTTGTAAAGAATACTGACACTAATCGACCCCAAATCTGGCAGGCCCGAATTGGTGAGAATTGGCAAACCTGGGGGCACTGTACTTCTGGCTAGTGCAGTAATTCCAATTCGTTCTTCTATGGCTGTTTTAATGCCGCTCACATCGGGATTGGTGTAGACAATGTTCCAGGTGTGCTCGCGATGATCCAACCTCTTGGCAATGCGCTGGCGATAAATGCACCCTTTTGGCGCCACTACTAATGGAATGGTAGTTTGCTCATCCAGTACATCTGCGTATCCCACCCATACCAGCTCATCGTCGTGCACATGCGCGGAGATCGTCGTGCGGCTGGAACCCGGCTCGTCGTGCAGTGCAAGAATCATATCGAACTCTTGCTGGCGATAACCGCGTAACAAGTGTTGGCTAAGATCAGAGGTAACTTCCAGCGTTACCTGTGGGTAGACTCGACGAAAACGACCTATCACGCGCGGCAAAATTGAACTCGCAAATTCGCTGGGAATACCAAAGCGTACAATGCCGCCAATTCTCGGTGACAGAAAATGACTAAGTGCTTCGTCATTCAACGCCAGCAGGCGGTGTGCGTAGTCCAGAAACACACGCCCATCTTCGTTCAGCCGAAGTTGTTTGTTGTCCCGCACAAATAGACTTCTGCCCAACAGTGCTTCCAGTTTCTTGATTTGCAGACTAATTGCGGGTTGAGAGCGGCCAAGCCGCTCACCGGCCGCCGTCACGCTGCCGGTTTCAGCCACATGCACAAATGACCGTACTGCGCCCAAGGGCAGGTTTGGCGTAATCACACTGTATCCGAATTTATGTTTTATAAGAATTATAAATGATTTTATTGAAAGTATAAATTTCTCAAATTTATCATTCGGGCGTATAATTTTGCTTTCAAACCGGTGTATTGCTCATGTCTGAACACGAACACCCAGGCAGCACAGAAACGCTGCGCACTCCTCTTTACAATCTGCATATTGAATTGGGCGCCAAAATGGTGCCCTTTGCTGGCTACGATATGCCGGTACAATTTCCAGCAGGCATCATGCAGGAACACCGGCACACACGCGATGCAGCCGGGCTGTTTGACGTGTCTCACATGGGTCAGTTTATTCTGCGCGGGCCTTCTGCCGTGCGCACCCTTGAGCAGTTATTACCTATAGACGCCGACGCATTGGCCATTGGCCAGCAAACCTATACCCAATTCACTAACGTAGATGGCGGCATAGATGACGATTTGATTGTTTGCCGTTGGTCTGCAGACAGCTTTTTTCTGGTTGTGAACGCGGCCTGTAAACAACAAGATTTTGACCATATTAAACAGCACACACCCAGCGATTGCGAGCTTGTTGAGCTTGGCAGTCACGCCTTGCTAGCGTTGCAAGGACCGCAGGCCGCGCATGCGTTGGCAACTCTTGCGCCTGAAGTTTTGGAACTTTCATTTATGCATGGCTGCTGGGCCAGGATCGGCCAACACGACTGCTTTGTGACGCGCTCAGGATACACTGGCGAAGATGGTTTCGAAATATCGATGGCTAATGAAGCCGCGGACTCAACGGCCAGGCGCCTGCTTGCCAATGAAGCGATAGAAGCCATCGGCCTGGGAGCGCGCGACTCACTGCGGCTTGAAGCAGGATTGTGTTTATATGGCCATGATTTGAATGCGAGAACCAGTCCGGTCGCTGCCGGGCTTACCTGGTCTATCAGCAAAAGCCGCAGACAGGGCGGTGAAAAAGAAGGCGGCTTCCCTGGCGCGGATATTATTTTGCAGCACATAGCGGAAGGTACTGAGCAGAAAAGAGTCGGCTTAAGTGTAATAGGCAGAGCCCCAGTCCGCGAAGGTACGACCCTATATACCGCAGATGACCAAGCCTGTGGCTACATCACCAGCGGCGGTTTTGGACCCAGCGTTAATCGGCCGATTGCCATGGGTTATGTTAACGAGGCGTATAGAACCACGGGGACTGAGTTATTTGCAGAAGTGCGCAAAAAGCGAATTCCCGTTCGAGTTTCCACCCTGCCGTTTTCACCACACAGATACCATCGAGCATAATCATCGATAAGGACATTTATGAACAGCGCTGAGCCCGTAACACCGTTCTTGAAGGTGTTTGATGAAGAATTTTCCAGCCGACATATAGGCCCTACTGCCAACGAACAGGCCGCTATGCTAGGCGCAATTGGTTTCGAGTCAATGAACGCGCTGATCAAGCACATCGTGCCGGATTCGATACGCAGTGAGCACGCATTGGATTTGCCTGAGTCGTTGACGGAACAAGCGGCGCTGAGCAAATTGAAGAGCTATGCAGAGCAAAACACGGTGATGCAATCGCTTATTGGCCAGGGCTATTATAACTGTCACACGCCCGGTGTGATTTTGAGAAACGTGTTGGAAAATCCGGCGTGGTATACCTCTTACACACCCTACCAGCCAGAAATCTCTCAAGGGCGACTTGAGGCCCTGCTCAACTTCCAGACCATGGTCTGCGATTTGACGGGCATGGGCATTGCTAACGCCTCATTGCTGGATGAAGCAACGGCCGCCGCAGAAGCAATGACGCTGGCCAAGCGCGTTAGCAAAAGCAAGAGCGGAAAATTCTTCATAGATCAGCAATGCCTGCCCCAAACAATCGCAGTATTGAAAACACGCGCAGAGCACCTTGGCATTGAGCTGCTAATTGGTGACCCGGACAAAGACGGCCTGAATCAGGAATTTTATGGCGTATTGTTGCAGTACCCTGGGGCCGATGGTGGCATCAGGCAATTCAAAGACTGTATTGAAGCGGCGCATGCCCAGAAAGCTGTGGTTGTGATGGCAGCCGATATTTTGAGCCTGGCACTGTTGAAGTCACCGGCTGAGCTTGGTGCAGACATCGCAGTAGGGAACACACAGCGTTTTGGTGTGCCGCTTGGTTTCGGTGGTCCGCATGCGGCCTATATGGCCTGTAGCGAAAAACACAAACGCTCATTACCCGGCCGGATTGTGGGCGTGTCGGTCGACCAGCATGGAAACAAAGCGTATCGACTGGCCTTGCAAACCCGAGAGCAACACATACGACGCGAAAAAGCCACCAGCAACATCTGCACCGCGCAAGCGTTGCTGGCGATTATCGCATCTTGTTTCGCGGTGTATCACGGCGCAGAAGGCCTGCGCCGTATTGCGCACCGTACGCATTATCTTACTCAGGTATTGCTGGCGGGTTTGGGTAGCACCGTCACACGCACCGGTACAGAGCCTTTCTTCGATACCATCGTACTAAATTGTAAAGAAGATGCCGCCTCAATTCACCAGCGCGCCATCGCACTTGGTATTAACCTACGTCATATTGATGAGCACAGGATTGGCATATCATTGGATGAAACCTGCAGCGCAGACCATGTTGAGGCCGTGTGGCAAACATTTGGAGTTAGCGGCGCGAAATTCTCAACGCTGGCCAACAACGTCGCCTCGGCATTACCAGCAGAATATTTGCGCAGCGACGACATACTAACCCATCCCGTTTTCAAGCAACACCAAACTGAAACAGAGATGCTGCGATATTTGCGCGCGCTGGCGGATAAAGACATCGCTCTTGATCGTGCCATGATTCCACTCGGCTCTTGCACAATGAAGCTAAATGCCAGCACCGAAATGTTCCCCATCAGCTGGCCGGAATTTGCCAATATCCACCCGTTTGCACCCAGCGAGCAAACAACCGGCTACCGACAGATGATTGATGAGCTTGAGCAGCAACTGTGCGCCGTTACGGGTTACGATGCGGTGTCATTGCAGCCTAATGCGGGTTCTCAAGGCGAATACGCCGGATTGCTGGCCATCAAAGCCTATCATCAAAGCAATGGTGAACCGCAACGATCAATCTGTTTGATACCGGGTTCTGCGCACGGCACCAATCCCGCGTCAGCACAGATGTGCGGCATGAGTATTCAGGTAGTGAAATGTGATGCGTACGGCAATGTAGACCTTGAGGACCTGAAAGAAAAAGCTCAGGCAAATTCCACTACGCTAGCGGCAATAATGATCACCTACCCGTCTACACACGGTGTGTTCGAAGCGCATGTACGCGAAGTGTGCGAGGTAGTGCACCAGTACGGTGGGCAGGTTTATATAGATGGTGCGAATCTGAATGCGATGGTTGGACTGTGTTATCCAGGTGAGTTTGGTGGCGATGTTTCACATCTGAACCTGCATAAAACGTTTTGCATACCACATGGCGGCGGCGGGCCAGGGGTAGGACCCGTAGCGGTTCGTTCTCATCTTGCGCCGCATTTACCCAGCCATGCAGATTTGCCAAAAAACGACTCCAATACAGGTCCGGTCTCAGCGGCTGCTTGGGGAAGTGCCGGCATTCTTCCCATCAGTTGGATGTATGTGACAATGATGGGTGCGGCAGGCCTGCGGCAAGCCACGGAAGTAGCCATGCTCAGCGCAAACTATATTGCCAAACGTTTACAAGCGCATTATCCGATATTGTACGTCGGAGAACATGGCCTGGTGGCGCATGAGTGCATTCTTGATTTACGCCCACTAAAAGAGCGTTCGGGAATTGACGTAGAAGATGTAGCAAAACGGTTGATCGACTACGGCTTTCACGCACCTACTATGTCGTTCCCTGTCGCTGGCACCCTAATGGTTGAACCTACCGAAAGTGAGTCATTAGCCGAGTTGGATCGCTTCTGTGACGCAATGATTAGTATTCGTGAAGAGATTCGCGCGATAGAGAACAACCAAGCGGATGCGGAAGACAATGTTCTGCGAAACGCGCCACACAATGCCGAGCATCTGCTGAGCGCAAATTGGCAACATCCTTACGCTCGCGAACAGGCGGCGTATCCATTAGACTCGCTGCGCAGCAATAAGTATTTTTCGCCGGTAGGACGAGTCGATAATGTATTTGGAGACAGAAATCTAGTGTGCAGTTGTCCGCCAATCAGCGCCTACCAGGAATAGCGTTTTGTGAAGCTCTCAGCGTTTGGTGAGAAGTTCGCCGCCAGCTCCGGTATTGTGGAGTTAATGGATGACTTGGGTATCGCGCTGAACGAAAACCCGGATGCCCTGTTTATGGGCGGTGGAAATCCGGCGCGAATTCCACTCGTAGAAAAATGCTACCAACAAACGCTGCAAGAAATTCTGGACGATCCGGCTCTTCGGCACAACATGTTGGGTATTTACCAGAGTCCGCAAGGCGATCTGGAGTTTCGCAGCGAGATCGCGCACTACCTGAAGTCGCAGTTTAATTGGCCATTGTCTGCCAGCAATATCTCGGTGTGCAATGGCAGCCAATCCGCCTTTTTTCTCATCTTTAATATGTTGGCCGGTGCCATGCCTGACGCCAGTCAGCGTCAGATCCATTTGCCATTAGCGCCTGAATACCTGGGTTACGCAGACTCCGGGCTTAGCGAGAATTTTTTCCGCGCCACTAAGCCGAGTATTGAACTTTTGGACAATCATCTGTTTAAGTACCACATTGACTTTGAACAATTAACACTAAGTGAGAGCACGGCCGCGCTGTGCGTGTCGCGACCCACCAACCCCACTGGCAACGTATTAACGGACCAGGAGATTGGCAGGCTCGATTCGCTTGCACTGAAGCATGACATTCCTCTGATAGTTGACGGAGCGTACGGCCTTCCTTTCCCAAATATTTTATTCAACCAAGCAACACCTCACTGGAACGAGAATACGATTCTATTGCTAAGCTTGTCCAAGCTGGGCTTACCTGGCGCACGCACAGGCATCATTGTAGCGAGTGAAGAGTTTTCACGCGCCTTGAGTAACGCCAACACGATATCCAGCCTGGCGTGCGGCACCTTAGGCCCTGCGATCGGCAAGCGACTTCTGGCCAACAATACCCTTGACCCACTATGCAAAGAGCACATCCAACCCTTCTATGCAGAACGTGCTCAACGTTATGTTGATATGTTCAGGGGCTTAATGAACCCCGAATTGCCGTACCGGGTTCATAAGCCCGAGGGCGCTTTCTTCTTGTGGCTATGGTTAGACCAATTGCCAATATCATCACATGATCTTTATCAAATTCTAAAAGCCCGCAATGTACTGGTAGTGCCTGGTGAGCCGTTCTTCATAGGATTGGACTCAAGCTGGCCGCATACAAGGCAATGCCTGCGAATTTCGTACGCGCAAGACGAAGACAGTGTGCGAAGAGGATTCGACATTATCGCCGCTGAAGTTGAGCGCGCTTACCGCCAATAAGCATTCTTAAACATAAATAATGCGCTGTCATGGCCACCTCTTTGTATAGTGGGGTCATGCGCATACTGAAGACGCCAGCAGACAGGTTTACGGATCTGCCCGGCTATCCCTATCAAGCGAACTATCTTGAGATTCCAGATCCTGATATTGGGGCGCTGGATATGCATTACGTTGATGAAGGATGCAAGCACGCACCAGTAGTGCTGATGTTACACGGAGAGCCCAGCTGGAGTTTCGCATGGCGAGACGTGATAGAAGCGGTATGTTCCGCGGGCTTTCGCGCGATTGCACCGGATCATATCGGCTTCGGACGCTCCGACAAATTGTCGGGCCGCGACGACTACAGTTACGCCCGATTCATTGACTGGATGGACCATTTTGTTAAGGAACTTGATCTACAGAGTATCACTTTGGCTTGCCAAGATTGGGGCGGGCCTATCGGATTATCTACGCTCGCCAGACAGCCTGAGCGATTTAACGCTATTGTAGCTGCCAATACGCTGTTGCCAAACAACCAGGAACCGCCACTTGGCGTGGCAGACTGGCCGGGCGACATAGTAGCTAATTGGATAAATACAGTGGCTGAGATGGATGACCTGCCCGTTGCAGAAATTGTGAACAGCGTGTGTAGCACGCCACTTTCTGACGACGTAAAAGCGGCGTATAACGCGCCGTTTCCATCACCGGAATACAAAGCGGGCGTGCTGGTTTTCCCAGCGTTAATACCCATCAGTCACCAGGCACCAGGTTCCGCAGAAAATCGCATCGTCTGGGATTTGCTCGAGCAATGGCGCAAACCATTTGTAACGGCATTTAGTGATGGTGACCCCAGCACGGCGGGCTGGGAGCAGGTATTTCGTGCACGAATTCCTGGTGCCAAAAACAATCTGCACCGTACCATCAACAACGCAGGGCATTTTGTTCAGGAAGAGCAAGGCGCCGCACTTGCTGATGTCATTATTGCGGCCACCAACGAAGGAAACGCTTAATGAGTCAGCACCCAAGCTCTCTACCCTTACCTATCAGAGCGATGAATCGGATAGGTCACATGCTGGATTCTATGGGTATTTCCCCGATTAAGCTCAAGGGGGAAGAACTACTCAGTAAAGCCGCTAAAGAAACAGGTCTCAATGATTTTGGCGACGATTCCTTCCGTGAGCCCATGGAGCTATTGTTGAGTTCGCTTAGAGACGAAGGCCAGCTGAATATGATGGGGCGCATGATCGCAAAGAACGATGTGCTGCGCTTGCTCAAAACGCGTCTGGAAATTGTTGACACGTTGAAACGTAATCCTGAAATTTGCGAACAAGAAATTGCGCCGCCTCTATTTGTTATTGGACCACCCCGCACAGGCACTACCGTGTTCCATGATTTACTCGCGTGTGACCCAGACAATCGGGTGCCGTTAAGCTGGGAAACATCGAGACCCTGCCCTCCGCCCGAAGCTGCCAGCTACAGAACAGACGCGAGAATTGCGCAAAACCAAGCGGAACTGGATCAAGTAGACAAGCTGGTACCTGATTTTAAAAAGATGCACCCAATGGGCGCTGAACGTGCGCAGGAGTGCGTAGCCTTTACCTCCCTGCAATTCACATCAATGATTTTTGATGTGCAATACAGAGTTCCTTCCTATGAAGATTGGACCAATACGGCCGACGTTACTGCTATGTTCAAGTTTCATCGGCAATTCTTGCAGCTGTTGCAATGGAAGCATCCGGGTAAACGCTGGGCATTAAAGTCGCCGCAGCACCTGTGGCACCTCGAAGCATTGCTTAAGGAATACCCGGACGCACTGATTGTACAAACTCATAGAGACCCCGTTAAAGTTCTGGTCTCTATCGCCAGCCTAATTGCCACGCTTAGGCACTTGGGTTCGGATCATATTGATCTGAACGATATTGCCAGCCATTACGCAGACTGGTTAGCCAATGCGTTTGAGCACACCATTTCTGTAAGAGAGCGTGGGCTGCTGTCTTCACGACAGGTTATTGATATTCAGTTTCAGGAGTTTGTTAAAGATCAGGTGGGTTGTGTACAGCGCGCCTATCGACATTTCAATCTGCCAATGACATCTGAGATTTCCAGCGCCATGCAGTCCTTTATTGACAAGAATCCGGCAGACAAACACGGTAAGCATTTGTATCAATTTTCTGATACCGGGCTAAACCTAGATGAGGTACGCCAGCGGTTCCAAGCGTACGAAGACTATTTTTCAGTTCAGCGCGAAATCAACTAGATCCTAAACCAATACCCAGGTTTCTGGAAGCACACGATCCTCGATCATCGCCAGCTGGATTTTTGCTGCCAGAGCAATTATAGCCGAGCCATCTGCTGCGCCGTCGCGGTACTGCGAATACAATAGGCGGGAATCGACGCAGGCTTTGAGTTTAGTGAAGCCTATAGTCGGTTTCAGATAGTAGCTAATGTATCGGCAGTCACGACAGTACACAGTCATTTGACGTCGGCCATTTCTATCAGCTGCCCCATACGCAAGCAACAGACGGCTCCACTCATCATTCAAAACGTCAAGCTTGCGTTTAATGCCACAATGCGCACACTTAGCTTTCATTCAGCTGTCTCTCTGCAAATCACTGAGGCCATTCTAAGACTTCGCGACCTACGTCTCATTAGGAAAGCCGACTGTTGCGCATTAACGGGCGAAAACTGCGACGGCGATCACACTTTTCCAGAATGGACATCAGCGCGATGAAACCAGCGGTCGAATACAGTGATTGGATGGTAGATTGAATATGCTTTTGCGATGAAATAGCCAATATTGGCGAACGACAAACGGCGGATTTCAGAGCACAGGCGCACTCGCCAGCAGTTGCTTTGTGTAATCGCTTGCTGGCTCTCGCCAAACTTCCTCCACGCGGCCAGACTCAACAAGACTGGCTTGACGCATCACGAGCACACGATCGCAGAGATAGCGCACCACCGAAAGGTCGTGCGAAATAAACAACATGCTCAGATTGCGCCTGGCAACAAGCTCCAGCAACAGCTCCAGTATTTGCTTCTGAACGGTAACATCAAGTGCTGACACTGGCTCATCGGCGACAATAAATTCTGGTTCGGTGGCAAGCGCTCGCGCAATTGCAATTCGCTGGCGTTGCCCTCCAGAAAATTCATGCGGGTATTTACGCACAAAACGACGCTGCAAACCCACATCGTCCATCAGCTGCAATACCGCTTTGTGCACTGATTGGCGGTTCTCAGTGCTGTGATACAGCAAAGGCTCCGCAAGAGCGTCATATATCGTCATTCTAGGGTTTAATGAAGCAAATGGGTCCTGGAAAATCATTTGCATTCGCTGCCGGTAAGGCATCAAATCTTCACGATCAAGATCAAGAAGCTCAACACCTTCATATTCAACTGAGCCCATATCCGGGTTTAACAGACGCAGTATGCTGCGACCCAATGTGGATTTACCAGAACCAGACTCACCAACAAGCCCTAGAATCTCACCACGATAAAGCTCAAAGCTCACATCCTTGACCGCAGTTACTCGCGTTTTTAAGCTGGTGCTGTGGTCGACAAAACTGGTACTCAGTGATTTAACACTCAGCAAACTTTCAGTATTGACCGCGCTCTCAATACGATCCATGAGCTTGGCGCCGCGCGGTGTCGACGCCACAAGAGTCTGCGTGTACAACTGCTGCGGATGATGCAACACGCGCTCACCGGGGCCTTGTTCCACTATTTCGCCCTGGTTCATCACCAGCACATGATCTGCCAGCTGATTAACCACAGCCAAATCATGACTGATAAAGATCACACCGATGTTACGCCGCGTCTGCAGGTCTGCAATCAGTTTTAAGATCTGCGCTTGTACAGTGACATCAAGCGCGGTAGTTGGCTCATCCGCTATCAACAACTCAGGCTCGGTAATCAGCGCCATTGCAATCATCACGCGCTGGCGCATACCACCGGAAAACTCGTGAGGAAAGCTGGCAAATTTTCGCTCCGAATCGGCAATGCCCACTTCCTCCAGCAACTGAAGCGCGCGTGCCCGGGCATCACTGCGACTGCACGCGCGGTGGTACACCAATGGTTCCAGCAGTTGCTCTCCAATGGTTAGAAATGGGTTGAGACTGGTCATGGGGTCTTGAAAAATCATCGCTATTCGGTCACCGCGCACTTCGCGTTGCCTGGCGGCCGACATGCTCAGTAAATCTTCCCCTTTGAATAATGCAGTACCGCTGTCTATTCGCGCCGGCGGTTGTGGTACCAAGCCCAGCAAGCTGTAACAGCTTACAGACTTGCCGCTGCCTGACTCTCCAACAATGCCAAGTATTTGACCTTGATCTAAGCAGTAACTGACGTTTTTTACCGCTGCCTGAACTCCGTTTCGAGTCACGAAGCTAACGCTCAAATCCTCAACCTCAAGTAACACAGCTAATCCTTCGACGCTCTAGGGTCAAGCGCGTCGCGCAGACCATCGCCCAGGAAATTCAGAGCAAATAATGTAGAGGCGAGTGCCAGCCCTGGAAACACCAATAGCCACGGATACTCTTCCATGCTTTCAGCGCCGTATGAAATCAATAAGCCCCAAGATGATTGCGGAGGCTGAATACCCAGACCAAGAAAACTTAGAAATGCTTCCAGCAACATGACCTGCGGGATAGTGAGCGTGGCGTACACTATCACTGGCCCCATAGTATTCGGCACCACGTGTCGCCAGATAATTCGCCAGACTGGCAAACCCATTGCAATAGCCGCCTCAATGTATTCTTGCTGGCGTATGCCCTGCACTTGGCCGCGCACAATGCGGGCCATGGTTAGCCATTCGACGGCGCCAATGGCCATGAACAACAGCAATACGCTGCGGCCAAACACAACCATCAGCAAAATTATGAAAATAATAAACGGCAGTGCGTAAAGAATGTCCACCAGGCGCATCATCAGCGTATCAACCCGTCCGCCCAGATAACCTGCAACAGTGCCCCACAGCACACCGATGAACAAGGCGACCGCGGTTGCGATGAATCCCACCATCAACGAAACACGGCCGCCATAAAGAAGCCGGGTGAGCAAGTCGCGCCCAAACACATCGGTACCCATCCAGTGGGCCAAGGAAGGCGGTGTGGCACCCAGCTCAAGATTTTGTTGTTCATAGCCGTATGGTGCCAGCCATGGCGTGAGCAAACACAGCACAATCAGCGACAACAGAAAGACTAGGCTGCCAAGCGCAAGTCGGTTGCTCTTTAGGCGCCGCCAGGCATCAGCCCACAGTGAAATGCCATGCTCTTCATTGGCAATAACATCGGCGTTGACATCCAGCGCTTCGCTCATTGCGGGCCACCTCGCAAACTATCTCTTAAACGCGGGTTCATCCACGTGGCGATCACATCACTGAGCAAGTTAAATAGCACAATCAACGTTGAAAGAAATATGGTGGTACCAAGAATCATCGTGTAATCGCGATTAAACGCGGCTTGTACATAGAATCTTCCAAGGCCCGGAATCTGGAATATTGTTTCGACAACAAATGAGCCCGATAGCAATCCGGCAAACGCTGGTCCAAGATAGGCAACCACCGGCACTAAGCCCCCCCGTAACGCGTGCTTAAGCACCACCACGTGCTCCGGTAAGCCTTTCGCGCGGGCTGTTCGAATGTAATCTTGTGACATCACTTCCAACATACCGCCCCGAGATAAGCGCGCAATATACGCCGCATAAGCAGCGCCAAGCGTGATGGAAGGCAAAATTTTATCACCTGGTAAATCGCCCCAGCCCGATATCGGCAACCATTCCAGCCAGATACCGAATACCAGCACAAGCAACGGACCGAGCAAAAAGGTGGGCATACAAATTCCAATCATCGCTACCGACATTGGAATGTAGTCCTGCCGAGTATTGGGTTTTAACGACGCAAACACACCTGCTGAAGTGCCAACTAACAAGGCAATCAATAGCGCATAAATTCCCAGCTCCGCAGTCACCGGGAAGCCTGATGCAATCAAGTCCTGTACGGCCCAACCAGGGTATTTGAACGACGGTCCCATATCACCTTGCACAAGATCACCCATGTAAGACAGATATTGTTGAAATAGACTTTGGTCC
This sequence comes from Pseudomonadota bacterium, assembly GCA_039111475.1. Lineage (GTDB taxonomy): Bacteria > Pseudomonadota > Gammaproteobacteria > Pseudomonadales > JAUIET01 > JAUIET01. Next base: position 23,947 of record JBCCIP010000035.1, read on the forward strand.
AGATTGTACTTGGCTTCCAGTGCACGCTTAACCGCCGGGATGACCGGCTTCTCAGCGTCGAACGGGCCACCAGGCGCTTGGCGCACCAGAAAGAATGTGGCACTGATCACCACAAACAAAACCGGTATTGCCTGCAATAAGCGAAAAACAATAAAGCGAAGCATTAGTTTGGTTTTCCGGAAGTGCTGTCGGGCACGAGACTTACATACCGAAAGTTGTAGTAGTCCATATAGTTTGAGTACAAACCTTTAACGCTGGGATGCGCAAGGTGTTTACTGGAATAGGTGTACAGGGGCACCACTGGCATGTGCTCCAAAAACAGACGCTCTGCTTCTTGGAATATCTGCAATCGCGTATCGTGGTCTTTTGCATTGGGGGCTTGCTGTAACACCAAACGATCAAACTCTTCATTTGAAAACCCTGTTCTATTCACTCCACTGGCCGCCGTCCATATATCCATAAACGTATTTGGGTCAACATAATCGCCTATCCAACCGCCACGCGATGCATCGAAATTGCCAGTGGTTTCATCATCAAGATACACCTTCCAGTCCTTATTCTGTAGCCTAACGTTAATGCCCAGCTCTTCGCGCCACATTTGCTGAATGGCGATGGCGATTTTTCTATGCTGTTCGTGGGTGTTGTACTGGATTTCAAGGCCCGGATATCCTTTACCGCCTGGGTACCCTGCATCGCTTAGTAATTGTCGCGCCTTGTCCGGATCATAGGTGAACACATCGGGAGGTTCATACCCAAGCAAGCCTGGCGGTACCACGGAAAACGCCGGTGTAAACAAGCCGTTTAATACCGTATCAATCAGCCGGCGCCTATCAACGCTCATCGACAAGGCCTGGCGTACTCTCACGTCGGCCAAATGCGGTTTCCCAGTATTTATGCGGTACAGGTAGGTACCTATATAGGGCGCAATTTTTAGCAGCTCTGGCCGATTTTCTCGATACCAGGGAATGCGATCTATAGGCACCTCTTCGGTGCGATGCAATTGCCCGGCCCTGAACATCCGTTCTTCTGTGGTCTGTTTATCGATTGGATAAAAACGTATCGCATTGAGTTTTACCTTGCTGGCGTCCCAGTAGTTCGGGTTCTTCTTTACCGACAAATATTTAAACAAGCGCCACTCGTCCAACAGAAACGGACCATTGCTAACGATGTTCTCTGGCCGCGTCCAGCGCGTATAAGACTCATCAGGCTCGCCAAATTTCTCTACGGTCAGTCGGTGTACTGGAAACAAAGCATAGTGATCCAGCAATTGAAGAAAGTACGGCGCTGGCGCGTCCAGCTCTACACGAAATGTCTTCTCATCAATTGCTTTGATGCCTACGTCGGCGAAATCGGTCAACTGCTGATTGAAGTAGGCTTCTGCATTTTTGATCGGGAAATACATAAATACATAGGAACTCGCCAATGCAGGCTGCAGCGCTCGCCACCAAGACCACTCAAAGTCTGCTGCAGTTACCTTGTCACCGTTAGACCAAACCGCATTGTTGCGAATTGTAAATGTGTACACACGACCGTCATCAGAGACTGTCCACCGTTCAGCAACTGCGGGCTCGATAGCAAGACTGTTGGGATTCTTTTGCACCAGACCTTCAAACAAGGCACCAATAATATGGTGTTCCGGCACGCCGGTTGCCACGTGCGGATCAACGCCCTGTGGCTCGCCGTAATTGCCAAAATGAAGTACGCCTTCGCGATTGCCTTGTTCTACATTGGTTTCACCCTTGATACAGCCAAGCAGGGAAACGCTAAGAAACAGAGAGAGTATTGTTTTGGATTCCATTTGAACGCATGCTACCACAGGCAAGGCACAGCACATCGCGGATGGACGGTTGGTTTTCACAAAGTAGAGAACCTCGATGCCAATTTCTTAAGCACCGTTCGGCGGCCAAACTGTGCGTCTGGTCGCATTTTGACCTCAAATATTAGAGTCTGTCAGGTCTGTTAACTATCTTTTGGTACGAAAATCACAGTAGTTGGCACTCGCCATTGGGTTTTGAAATGATTAACTCAGCCATTCATGCAGGTACTGCTGGCATTCGCCAGGGTGTGGAAAGCACGCATCAAGCCGCAAATGACATTGTAAAAGTGTCTACCGCCAGCAATGACGCCGAGCGCAAAGGTTTGCCAGATGCCGTAGTCGCACTGAAGCAAGGCAGTCGTCAGGTAGAAGCCGCTGCAACAGTTATCAAAACGGCGGATGAAACTCTGGGTTCTTTAATAGACACCTTCCGTTAGGCGAAACCCCATGTAATCGACATGAACGTGTCACCTTCCTCCATTCCGATCGCGCATCCACATACCCAGCCAGCGCACGCGAAGGAAAAACCTTCGGAATTTGGCTACTCGAAGCGTGATGCAGCAGAAACCAAGGAAGTACAACACGACAAGCCATCAGCTGGAAAGCGTTACAGCGACGAAGAAACCAAGATAATCAATGAGCTTGCGGCCAGAGATCGCGAGGTGCGTGCGCACGAACAAGCCCATGCTGCCGTAGGTGGCATTTACGCCGGAGCGCCAAGGTACACATTTGAGCAGGGGCCGAATGGCAAAAAATACGCGGTTGGCGGAGAGGTGTCTATATCAACCAGCCCAGTTGCTGGTGATGCAGAAGCCACCATCAGAAAAGCGGAACAGGTAAAGCGTGCTGCGCTGGCACCCGCGCAACCATCAGCGCAGGATCGCGCGGTGGCTGCACAAGCAACACAGATGAAAATAGAAGCCCAGGTTGAGCTTCGCGAACAAAAAGCGGCTGAATTGGCGGAGCAACTCAAGCAAAGCGAGTCAGATCCCGATGCTGATGGCATGTCAGAGCCTGATCGATCGGCCGAGAATGGCTACAGCACCAAACAGTCCATTGCGAATCAGCTGATTACCTCTGAATTTATCGCTCAGGAATACGCAGAAAAGTCTTCGTTCCAGGCCATGGCCTGATATTTAGGAATCCTCCTCAATTCGTATCCTCTGGTCGTCAGGCAATTCTAGTCACACCGCGTCATTCGCTGTAAGCTTCGTTCTGAGCTCTTGAAGAACGATACAGTGAACACTGCCAGCCTAACTCCAGTCGGCGATTCCGCCTTATTAGTCGAATTCGAGAATCGTATTGATCCTGAGATCAATGCACAGGTTTTACGTTTAAAACAAAGCATAGACATCGCAAAAATGCCGGGCATTATTGAGGTTGTTCCTTCGTACCGCTCACTGCTCATTCAATACAACTGTATTTCCACGTCGCTTGAACAACTAAGCAACGCGGTCAACTCATTAATCGACAAGGCAGATGCCAACGCCGGCAATGCACGCTGTTGGCGAGTACCGGTGCTCTATGGTGGTGAAGCAGGTTGTGACCTTGATGAGGTCGCTCGTTTACACGATATGAGCACACAGGATGTGATTCGTCTGCACAGCGATGCTGTGTTTCGAGTATACATGCTGGGTTTCGCTCCGGGGTGGTGTTACCTGGGCGGTCTTCCTGACGCTTTGCATACGCCGCGCTTAAAATCACCACGACTGCAGGTTCCAAAAGGCTGCATATCCATAGGCGGACAACAGGGCATGATAGGTGCCATGGCCATGCCCAGTGGCTGGCGATTGCTGGGACAAACTCCGGTTAGAAGCTACGACCCAAAGCGGCAGCCGCCTTTCATAATTGAAGCCGGTGACGAAGTGCGGTTTTACGCTGTGGATTCGAGTGAGTTTCAGCGACTGGAACAAGCAGCGGAGAAAGGAGGCGCTTTGATAGAAGCTGTTCAGATCGGAGCCAGACAATGAGCGCTGTGGGGCTTCGAATAATTCAAATCACACCGCTGTGCCAGCTGCAGGACCTGGGTCGCTTGGGATTTCAGTCTCATGGTGTAACGCGCTGCGGCGCCGCTGACCCATTCAATTTTAAAGTAGCCAATGCGCTGCTGGGCAACCCTATCAACACTCCGTGCCTGGAGTTTGCTCTAATCGGCGGCGAATTCGAAGTAGTTGCTGATCGCATACGAATTGCATTCGCCGGCCATTTTGAATTATTTGTTAATGACACAGCCATAGACAGTTATTGCACGCACTCTCTGCGGCGTGGCGACTGTTTGAGAATTGGCGCGCCAATAAACGGCGTGCGAGCGTATCTTTCCGTTTTGGACGGTTTTGAGTGCGCTCCAGAATTGAACAGCTGTGCTACGCATTTGCGATCTGGCTTGGGTGGCTTTGCCGGCGGTATGGCGGCTGGCTCATTGTTACCAACGCGACAAAATTGGGTAGCGCATTCACGTGATTACTCTCTTCGAAAAAGTTTGCAACGGCCAAAGCGCTCCAATATTCGCGTGGTCGCCGGCCCTCAACAAGCGCATTTTACTGCGCAAGGTCTAAGCGATTTTTACGCCGCAGAGTTTTCTGTACAAGCAGATTCAGATCGCATGGGCATTCGCTTGCAGGGTAAAACGATTGAGCATGCTGGCGACGGCAATATTATTTCCGATCCTGTTCTGCCAGGTAGCGTGCAGGTTCCAGCCTCTGGGGATCCGATAATCTTAATGGTGGACGGTCCTACAACCGGCGGTTATCCGAAAATTGGCACCGTTGCCACTGTTGATATTGGCGTGTTAGGCCAGCTAGGTGCTGGGGAAACCGTCCGTTTCGAAGACATCAGCGTGGCTGACGCGCAGCAACTGACGCGCGAGGAACACGCTTTTTTTGCATCACTGTCGCAAAGGCTGGATTGTTACTAGGTACTTCGGTGGGTGCTGTCTGCCCTACCATCATTGTCAGGCAGATAAGTCTGAAACATCTCGCCCAATTCCCCATCATTGTGTTTTGGAATTCGATACCAGGTACGAATGACTAAGGAACCGTCAGGCTCGAAACGAAAAGATTCTATGGAAGGTTCTACGAATACTTCCCCATTCTTGGTCACATGATTATTCATAACCCAACAGACTTCGTTGGCCAGAATAAACAGTGATTCTTCTGGAATGTGGAACTTAACGTTCGGCTGGAACAAATCCCAACTGTCTTCGCAACAATGTTTGAAACCGAATTTCTCTGGAGTGCCCACCGGGTCCAGCATTCTAATCGCATCACCTTGCACTACAGTTCGATAGGAATCGATCCAGCCCTGTTTGTCACCCGCTGTCCATAGCTTATCGTAATTATTTGCCCAGGCTTTTAGAGCCTCTCGCGTTGGGATTTTTGACGCCATGTTGTGTCCTCTTAGGAAATTGGGTTATCTGTTTGCGAAGCAGCCGGTGATACGAATATAGGGGATGACCAGGCGCGCTCTTCCAGCGGTGACAAACAATCATCATCTGCGGCGGTTCTTGGCCCCGCATAGCAAGGGTTTACTTTTATACAGTTGCCGTCAGCGTCGTACTCGCAACGTAAACCGCCGCCATTGATCGCATCGCTTGCCTCTTGAATGGCGCGCACGTAATAAACCGCCTCCCTGCCCGACTCAAGAAATTGTTCGTCACTGAATTCTACGCTGCAAACAACTGATCCAGGGTCGCACTGAAATGTTTTCCATGGATCCTGAATCAGTTTGCTTACGTCTTCCTGAGGCGTTTGTTGCGGCAAAATCCGGACAACTTCAATGCGCTTCATGGCCTTGCGTTTATCGGATGGGTTGTAACACTCTCCGCTGCACAGCGTTTGCAGCTGTTCTCTTCCCAACGATTGTTTAGCATGATCAGGACAACCTGGCAATTGCTCAAACGCGCCAACGGCTGATACTTTGAATACTGGGTTGTTACTGCGCCGGACTTCTGAACCCATGGGTCTCGGCTCTCCAGCATCACTGACCTCGTCGAACCACAATAAGGTGCGATCGCCGGATGTTGCATACACATTTTTAGAGCTCAATCCATCCCAGATGGACTGTCTGCTGCGCCCTTCACTGTGAACCGCAACCAGACCGCCGGTCATCCAGAAAGAGGCCTGGCGCTCCATATTGCGTTGTTTATTCAAACTGACATCAGCGACTTCATTAAGCGCAACGGATTGCGCAAGCGTTTCTCTGGAATCACGCATCATAGTGTTTGCCATGCGCTCTTTGGTAGGCGACAGGCCGTCTGTGAACTGCCTGCGAGCAAATTCTTTATAACCTGTGCCTGGCGCTGCCCCATGATTGTCGCTGGAACCGATAAAGCCGAAACGGTACCGCAATGGTTGTTGTGGGTCATCGAAATTGCTAATAGCCAACGCATACTGCGCGGTTGTTTTGGGGCGGTGGTCCATGCCCTCCGCAAAACAGTCTTCGCATTGACCGCAATTAAGCCAATCAACCACTTGCTGACCGGGAACCGTTAAATGCCCAGAAATTCCAGCATCAACAAAATTCTGCCTGGCACGGGCTGCCCTATTGGAGCATTCGATGACATCTTCGCCCTCGGCCGCGCAGCGCTGTTCAATGATAGTGCCGGCTTGCCAACAGCATGGTAGGTAATTATCTGAGGGCGCAGGACAACGGCTGTTGCCCTGCTCGTCTGCCACACTCGCTGCCCAGGGTCGAAATTCCTCCGAATTACCGTGCCCGGAATACACTTCAAACAATGTCTGTAATAGTGTGTCGTGGTGAGTATTGGTCAGTTGTTTGTTAAAACTGCTTGTTGGTGGGGTATTCATACCCCACGCGTTGCCATGCGGAATAACCAGGGCGTCAAAATTCCATTGGTTCAATTTTTCGAAAAGATCCGCTGGAGTATCCGCAACTTCCAGGCAATCCGTGGGTAAGTTCCGCGTATCCACGCCTTGCTCACAGATAGGTGTTGCCGCAATCTCGCTGTAGTAGGTATCAATACCAAAGTAATAATCGCGGTTTTCGAAATCACCCAGTGCCATCATCCATTGTGCCAGTCGACCCATAGGCGCTGCGTTCAACTTATCGCGTGGTGCTGCAATGGCACGCGCTGGTACTTTTTCGTCGTCGGTATCGAGAAATATAACGTTCTTATGACCAAAGTGTTTTTCGGGGTCGGTGTTGACCTGGCTCCACTCCCAGCCAAGAAAGGCCACAATATCCGGATTTTCCGGATCACCGGCCACGGCATTGCATTGGCGAACAACGTTTTTGGTATCTTCCCAGCGCTGTGGTGTCACGCCTTCAGCATGGTCATTGATGGACCAGAAATCCAACGCCGAACAATAACGAGCGAAATCGCAGGCGGTTGCTGGCGGGGTTAAGCCGCGGCCACCCGCAACGGGCAAGGCGGTGATGAAAGCATCTGGAGAAAACGTGGTATGAACATGCAGGTCACCAAACAATATCTGTTTGCGGACTTGCGGTTGCACTGATAGCTGTCGCTGTTTGCGCTCAGCGACAGCGAGCTCTGACACCGCGGGTGCGGCAACTTCGCCACCGCTTTGTCGCTCAGCGCAGGCCGCAATTGCTAAGGTAATAGAAACCAATAAAACTCGACAAAGAGTTCTCATACGCTAATCACTATACGTCCTGAGGTCTTCCTGTCGGCCATGTCTTGCACGCATTGGGCGAGTTCGCTAAACGCCGCGGTTTGTCCAACGACGGCCCGCAGCTTACCCTGCTCTACCAAGCTGCAAACCTCACGCATTATGGATTCGCCCACTGTTCTATGCGGAAAATTCCAACCCATCGCTTCTTTAATGAATGGACCACTGGCGTCATCAGCGTACGCGAGCAACACGCCACACAGGCGAAAATTACCCAGCGCGATCCGACGTGGCACCAGAAACTTCTCATCGGCCACCGATTTATCAGACGCAAAACCATTCATTACGTAACGACCGTTATAAGCAAGACAGTTCATGGATTTTTCCATCACCGATTCGCCTACGTTATCAAACACGACGTCCACTCCGCGCTTATCAGTGAACTCCATCACTTTGCTGGCAAAGTCTTCTTGTTGGTAGTTCACCATAACATCTGCACCCAAGTCGCGGCATAGTGACAGTTTCTCGTCAGATCCCGCTGTTGCAATTACCTTCGCGCCCCTAAGCTTTGCCAGTTGAATAGCCGCGCTGCCCGCCCCCCCAGCCGCTGCGTGAATCAATACGGTTTCGTTCGCTTGTAAATCTGCACGATCGTACAAGCCCAACCAGGCCAGGTGAAACGGAAAAAACAGAGCAGCCGCATCGGGCAGAGGTACTGAATCAGGCATCTCAAACAAAGAAACTATCGGGCACGTCGCGTATTCCGCAAACCCACCGTGGGCACCGGCAGTGATACCGACGACACGTTTACCTTGCCAAGACTCAGCACCCTTACCGCAGCTGTCCACACTACCCATTACTTCCATTCCAGGGCTGTAGGGCAACTCGGGTTCAACCATCATGTTGCCGCCCATCACTCGCTCAAGATCATTGAGATTGAGCGGAATGCCTTGCACTTTAACGCGTACTTCGTTGTCATCCGGTTCAGGCAAGGGCAGTGTTTCCAATTTCAGGGCCTGCAAAGGGGCGCCGTATTGCTGAGTGCGCCATGCTCGCATTGTGCTCATGATCTATACCTCTGATGGAACGCCGTAGTGCTCCTGATAGCGCTTAAAGAATGGGCGCTGTGAAACATCTGACGTGTAGTTGTGTGTGCCAAATTTGCCCTGTGGTTTATCGGAAAGATATTGAGCCATTGTTTCTGCTGCTGTATCGCCTAACTGCATGTCAAAGTGTGCGTAGATTTTCCGCACGTTAGCGATGGGGTCATCCAGCAGCTCGTAATAATGAGAATCGCAGATGCTGGTATCAGGAATAATACCCGTTGCGCATTGCTCCATAACGCGCTCGAGGCGCTGTGCAGTTGGCTCACCCATCAAAATGTTATCAAACGCCACGGTATCAAACGGTCGGTCGCTGCGCATCTTGTAGATACAGGCCATCAAATTTGTCGTGGATGCCATGCATTTAATCGGGTCGCGATGCGTTTGAACAATCCTTGCATCCGGATACGTTTCTAACAAAACATCCAAGTGATTCTGATGCGCCGGTGCCTTAAGCAACCAACGATTGCGTGGGTTTTTCCATTGCAGTACCTGCAACACGAGTTTGTGCCATTGGTAAGCGGGTCGTACATCGGCTGTGGCGTGCCATGCACCGTAATTGTCGGCCATTTGCATACTGGCAATCTGATCGCTGATGAAACTGCTGCACATCAACATGCCGCATTCTGCCGGAATCTTGCCGCCCATTTCATGGATGCTGGCAAATTCTGGCACCAGCCTTTCCCATTGCGTGTACATACGGTGGGCACGCTGAATGCGGGGGTCAGCATCGTAGCTAGCTGCTTCAGGCGGCGGATATGGGAACATGCTCTCCCAGGTTAAAGGCACGCCTACTTCGGGATCTTGGGCTAAAACCTCAAACAAAATACTGGTGCCGGAACGCGGTAACCCGACGATGAACATAGGTGCCGCAATTTCCTGATCAGTGATATCGGGGTGCTGTTTGCTTAGCTCAAGAATATTGAGCCGATTTTCCAACCAGATTAAAAGATCTGATCTCGCAGCAATGCGACCAAACAAAGTAAGCTCCGCCACGCTGTCCAGGTCTTTGCAGAGAATTTGTAAAGGTTCCTGCCAATAGTCATCCCCAAAATCGTCCAACCCGGTTGATAGACGTGCATGATGCACCAGCGACTCATAGTCCAGAGGCAACACAGCCTGAAGGTCTAAGAAATCGGCTTCGGAATTTGCTTTGCTAAGCCAATCCGGCGTCTTCGGTTGTGCCATAGGTGATCTGTAACGATAGTAGCCTGTGCAACCATGGTATTACACAACACGCACATTGAGGATTACTAGAAGTTATCTTGCCCGGTTAGATAATCTTCAATGCTATCAGCACTTTGAGCAACAGCCGTGATGACGGTCAGCAAAGTTGGTGCATCCACATCCGCCGAGAGGTGAGCGTTATAGGCTGCAAAGAATTCACCACCTGATTCCATCAGCTGCCAGGCGCCCACCGTTGAGCTCTGGTTAATGCCTAGCAATAGGTTGGCAACCTTCTGTGAAAGTGGTTTGCGACTCTGATAACCCACAGAATACAGCTTTCGAATTTCCAGCTCGCCCAACCTTTTGGTCTCTGATTTAATGACCAATTGCTGGTAGCGTCCATTCATAATTTCAAGCATTACTTGAAAATCACCATCGGCGTCTGTTTCAAAGTCAATATCAAGCTCATTGAGCAGCGCAGCAACGCGTCCATCAGTGAGTGATTTACTGCCCAACATACAAGATTCCTTGCGCGAAATGTTATTATCTGGGCATGGAGACTACTGGAAATATGAGCGACGAACAACGTCGATTGACCGAAAAACTCAACCTGGAAACGGCCAAGCTACCCTGGCAAGAGTTGCAGACTTTTTTTGCCAGTGGCTCTGTTATATGGGTGGATAATTCCCTGGATTTGCTGCAAGTTGGCGAACAAATCGCTGCCGATAACAGTACGTTGGTGAAACAATGGATGCAAGATGGGGTTGTCGCGCAGGTCAGCGATCAGCAAGCTCAAAATTGGCATTCTGGTGACCATTCGCTGTGGACTATGGTGATAAAGCCCTGGGTGCTGGTGCAAACGATTGAGTCCTAAACACACTTCGAAAGCATTTAAGGCCCGCGAACCGCGTAATCCGGCATATACTACCCCTCACACATCCAAACAGACGAGCAAATATCCGCCCCCGCAGGGCAGACACGCGAGGATACGACTATGAACGCACCAGAAACCCTGAATGTTGACCAAAACGCCATCACCGATGAACTGACGAAAGTGATGGAAGCCCAGCGCGCTGACTATCTTGCCGAAGGTCATGTCAGTGCCGAAACACGCATAGATCGCATGCGACGCGGCATGCACTCGGTTGCCAAATTTCAGGACCAGCTTGTGGAAGCGCTGAACTCTGACTTCACCTGCCGCTCTCGCGAAGTGACGCTGCTGACCGACGTGTCAGCCAGCATCGGGCCTTTTAAAACCGGCGTGAAAGAAGTTCGTAAGTGGATGAAGCCTGAAAAACGCAAGTCCATGTTTCCGCTCGGACTGCTGGGCGCTCGTTCATGGATAGAGTATCAACCAATGGGCGTAGTGGGCGTTATCAGCCCCTGGAATTTTCCGGCCAATCTAACCTTTGCACCACTGGCTGACATTCTTGCCGCTGGTAATCGCGTGATGATCAAGCCCTCTGAGTTTACACCCGCCACTTCGGAAGTTATGGCGGATATAGTCGCCGACGCCTGGTCACCCAATGAAGTGTCCATTTTTACCGGCGGGCCGGAGGTTGGTTCTGCTTTCAGTAGCCTGCCATTCGATCATTTGCTGTTCACTGGTGCAACATCAATCGCAAAACACATCATGGCCGCTGCCGCCAAGAACCTGGTGCCGGTTACCTTGGAATTGGGCGGCAAGTCGCCGGTGATGATCAGCAGAACGGCAGACCTTGAACAGGCTGTAGGCCGCATCATGCTGGGCAAAACTCTGAATGCAGGCCAAATTTGTCTGGCACCCGACTATTTGATGGTTCCCGAAGAGAAGCTTGATGAGGTTGTTGCTGAAATTCAGAAAGCAGTAGCGGTAATGTATCCCAAGCTGTTAGACAACAATGAATACACCTCGGTGATTAATGACCGCCACTTTCAGCGCCTGCAGGCAAACTTGCAAGACGCCAAAGAAAAGGGGGCGGAGCTTGTTGAATGCAATCCATCTAATGAGGATTTTTCCGCACAAGCCGGTTACAAGATACCGCCAACTGTTATCAAAAACCCCAACGACGATATGCGGGTATTGGAAGAGGAAATATTCGGCCCGCTGCTGCCCATTCGGACCTACAAAGATTTTGACGAATGCATAGACTATGTCAATGCGCGTCCGCGCCCACTCGCCGCTTACTATTTTGGCAACGACAGCAAAGAAGAGCGCACTGTGCTGGACAGAACAACTTCAGGCGGCGTGTGTTTGAATGATGTCATCATGCACATTATGCAGGAAGACTTACCGTTTGGTGGCGTGGGGCCTGCAGGTATGGGGTCTTATCACGGCTATGACGGTTTCAAAACCTTCAGCCACGCGAAAGCCATATTCAAACAAGCCAAGGTGAATGTGGCGAAGCTCGGGGGCATGCTACCGCCTTACAATGAAACCACGCAAAAAACGATTAAGATGCAAACCAAGGTTTGAACCTTGGTTTGTGCGCACCGCGTATTCAGTTTACGGCCACCCTGCCCTGATCTATCGCTGCTTCTATAAGAGGTATCAACTCAATAAGCGTTAACCCAATTGGCGCGCCTGAATCAACACGGGTGTAGTCATCCACGGCGAAGTAACCAGCGTACTCACGCTCGGTATCCAGCCACGAAATAGCACCCAGCTGGCGCCACTACTTTCGAGACCGCGCCGGCCAATTGCCATTGACTGCCACCATAGCTAAAGCGAATGCCAGAGTCGACTGAGTGAGGCTTGCATTGTAACAGCATGAACACCGCAGTCGATTGCTTGAGGCTTGGGTTAACTCAATCGTTATATGTCTGTAACCAAGAATGAGTCGCGTTATGCACTGGCCTGAAATTACCGCGGTAGCCGCTACCTTGTTTTTCGTCATGGACCCCCTGGGTAATATCCCACTGTTCAATTCTGTTCTCGCCCGCTTTGACAGCCGACAGCGTTCCAAGATCGTCGCCAGAGAGATGGTGATTGCATTGGCAATCATGGTCTTTTTTCTATTCGCTGGCACAACCATGTTGGATTTCCTGAATTTAAGCCAGCCTTCCTTAAGCATCTCTGGCGGTGTCTTGCTTTTCATCATTGCGTTGAGAATGATATTCCCAAAGCCTAGCAAGGAAGAACCAGAGGATATCGAAGACCCGTTTATCGTGCCTCTGGCCATTCCGCTGGTAGCCGGACCATCCACTCTTGCTATTTTGCTGTTAACGGCATCCAGTAAACCCGACCAAATGCTTGACTGGACAATTGCCTTGTTCCTGGCCTGGGCGGTTACGGCGCTATTACTGACAGCATCACCTTTTATGATGAAGGTGCTAGGCACGCGCGGACTGCGTGCAATGGAGCGATTGATGGGTATGTTGCTGGTTATCATGGCCACGCAACTACTACTCAATGGCATCGGTGATTTTGTGCGCAGTCTTTGACTGCACGCACTCAGATCCGGCAATACACCAACTATTACCAGAGCGATCAGCAGACGCTAACAGCGCATAGCTTGCTCTCGCTATACTTGAGCATTGTTGACCAAGCTGCAATATTCTGTGCCAAACATTCTCCTGAAGAGCCTACTTATCGCGCCATTCCTGCTCTTCTCACCGGCGCGCGCCAATACACCAGAGCCTAGTCACTGTTTCGATGTTATTCGCAGCCAGGCCAGTGATGCAGGGGTACACTCAACCACTATTCAACGCGTTCTTGAACACGCAAAAATAGAAGAGAAGATTATTGCGCTGGATCGGAAACAACCGGAATTCAGCACCACATTCGCTGATTACCTCGGCAAACGCGTGAATCAAAAGCGAATTGATAAAGGACGCGCACTACTGAAATCACACTCCGAGTTGCTGACGCGCTTAACTGGACAATACGGTGTGCCGGGGCGATACCTGGTCGCTTTCTGGGGGTTGGAAACTAACTTCGGTGGCTACATGGGTAAAAAGAATGCCATTTCTGCCTTGGCCACACTTGCCTGTGACCAGCGCCGTGCAAGGTTCTTTATGTCGGAATTGGTGACCACAATGCAGCTGGTAGAGCGCTTTGATTTAAACCCTGCAAAAATGGAAAGCTCGTGGGCTGGGGCAATGGGTCAAACCCAGTTTATGCCCTCAACTTTTGCGCGTTACGCGGTTGACGGTGACGCCGATGGCACAATAGATCTGTGGAAAAGTACTGCCGATGCGCTCGCCTCAGGCGCCAATTACCTGCAAGCATTGGGTTGGGAAAAAGAGCGCAGATGGGGACGCGAGGTGTTACTGCCCGCGGGTTTCGATTGGACCCAAACAGGGCGGCAAATCGAAAAGTCCTTAGCGCAGTGGCGCTTGTTGAACGTGCGGACGGCCAGTGGACAGCTCTTGCCGAATATTGATGACATGAGGGCCTCCATCATAGTGCCCGCAGGACACAAGGGGCCGGCGTTCATTGCGTATGAGAACTTCAACGTAATCATGGGTTGGAATCGCTCAGAGTACTATGCCTTGTCAGTGGGCTTGCTGGCTGACCGCCTTGCAGGCGCCGGTGACTTACGTCGCCCAGCACCTTCGGGCAAAGGTTTACGGCGCAGTGACATCAAACGTATTCAACAAGCCCTGAACACGGCAGGTTTTAACTCTGGAAAACCTGATGGCATAGTAGGTTCTGCAACTCGCAAGGCTGTTCGAGCCTATCAATTGCAGCAAGGCTTGATTGCTGATGGCTTTCCAGACTCTGAGGTATTGCGGCGATTGCAGAATCCGCCGAAAAGCTAAGTTGAAATGATACAATTCTGGTAACACCGCTCCTCACCTCACACAGCGGTTTAGCTGGCAAGCTCTGCCGCTACCTCATCAAGTGCGACCACGCGGCAACGTGGCTGTTCTATATCCCCTTCTGACATCAGATAGCGAAAATACAGGCTTCCAACCACGTGCCCTTCGGTGTCAATCCAGTTTGGCGTACCGGGGTCCTGATGAGCAAGAACAAACGTCCAACTGCCATCAGCATTGAGCTGCATCTGCTTACGGTTTAGAGACCCTTGTCGATACCGATAATCAATGGCCTGCTGATACCGATTCCAGAAGCACACATTGGCGTACACGCAATCCGGCCAGCGTCCATCCACAATCAGCGCTTGATCAGGCGCGAGTATCGTCAGGCCAGCGCAATAGGCGTTGTCTATTGCACCGGCCCCACCGCCTTCGGTTGGCACCCAGCGTTCGGGTTGTGGTAGTTCGTTGGGCACCATTGAGAACCAACTGGGAGATTCCGCCTGACCTGGTAACGGTCTGTCCAGGGTTTGACCGCGTATGAAGGTCTCTGCGGCCTTCAGCTTATCGGCCAGAGCGGCGGGCGCCAGCGGTCTGGGAAAGCCTGGCTCTGCCAGACATTCGATATCCAATTCTGCCACACACTCGGTTTTGGTGAGTGCAGTGACTTCTTCTTCCCAGTAGTGACGCGCTATCACGCAATTGGGTTTTCCCGCCTCCATATGCAATGCGCCGGCGATGGCTTGCGGCTCAATAAAAACCTCATAGTTACCTTGTTCATCCAGAGTAAATTCGCTGTGATTGATTGCGGAGATAACGCCGTCGTTCCAGTCGCCTTCGCGCTTCCCGGTGTAAATCGTGTAGCTGATGTACACCTCCTTGTTCATGCGCCCGGTAATTCGATACCGACGCCCAGGATCTAGTGGCGCGCAATGCGACGGGTTATCCGGTCCTTCGCCACCCCACTTCATCACCGGTGAGGCTTGCAGGGCAAAGCGCGGGCGACTGGCGTCGTTGTCTACCCAGGCATCCAGTCCAACTTTTAACAAGTGCAATAACATGTGCTGACCTTCAGCTATGTCTGAAGGATCAGTCACCATGCGTGGCTCACTAAGAAACTCCTTGTCAACCGTAGAGACAAATTCTAGAAAATCCTGAAAAGCCCTTCTATCTTCATTACTTACACTCACTTCATTACCTTATTTCTATCAAACCAATACCGTGCTCCAGCCATCGTCGCACGACGGGCTTGCGCAATCGAGTTACCAGCCTTACATCTGGACCCGCCACTTGCGCGCTATACTCTCGCCCTAGTCGGACAGTAGAGGTAGTGCTTTGAGCAACTCCGCATCAAGCAACGGTACGCCACCAGGACATAGCTATTTGTTACCGCTGAATGAAGCGGATGGCCAGGCCGTTGGCGGCAAGGCCCACGGGCTGGCAGAACTTATCAAGATGGGGCTAAGCGTTCCCAATGGTTTTGTCATCCTCAATGCGCAGGTCGGGTCTAAGCCTGAGAACCTGGAAGAGCACTATGACAGCCTGACTGGGCCAGTTGCTGTTCGTTCATCGGCACTTGCAGAAGACGGTGACAGCGAATCATTTGCGGGTCAGTTCGATACTTATCTAAATGTTGATAGCTTCAGCGCGCTTAAAGATGCTATCAACCATTGCGTAGAATCACTGCATGCTGCACGCGCACAGGCATATCAGCTGCGCAGTGGCGAGCAGGAAACAACCATGAACATCGTTGTTCAAACCATGGTGAACGCTCGCGCTGCAGGTGTTGTCTTCACCGCCGACCCCGTGTCTGGTCGCCACGACCGAATGGTGGTTGATTCGGTCTATGGCTTGGGTGAGGCATTGGTTAGCGGTGAAGCCACGCCCGACCACTTCGTCTTGGCACCCGATAATAAAGTGCTGGAGCGCTCTCTCGCTACTGATGGTGAAGTCAGTATCAATGACAGTGAACTGCAGAGCATCGCTGAGGGCGCGAGAACTGCGGCCGCCAGCGCCAGTGGCCCTCTCGATTTGGAATGGGCGATAGACCAGAGCGGCGAGCTTTATTGGCTGCAAGCGCGCCCCATTACCACCCTGGGTGTGGACCTAAATGATGGCTACACGCCCATTCCCGAAGACCAGGTGATAACCCGCTGCAATGTTGGGGAAATGATGCCTGGGCCAGTCTGCCCTCTGACATTTTCCGTGCAAGGTCGCGCTATAGAACATGGTATGCAATACATGCACACGCAGTACGCTGGCCGCCCGGCAATCACTGATGAATGGACTCAGATCAATTTATTTTACGGACATATGTTCATTAATCTTAGCGGCAGCCTGGATGCAGGGCGGAATGTCTCGTTCAACACAGCGGAAAATACCGCCGCCGGTGTTTGCGGGCGAGCTATTGTGGAGCTGAAAGATCCTGAGAATCGTCGCCTGTTGCCAATGCGTTGGCTGGGTTCATTGCGGTTTTTCCGTTTCTGCATGCAAGCCGCGAAATACACCGCTGAATTTGATTCTCGCTTCCGTCACTTCCATATCGCATACACCGATAACTCGGAAACTATGATGATGGAAATGGAAGCCAAGTTTCCCTGGTTGTGCGAAATGAACCAGGTACACCTTCGCACCTCAGCCTACTCTGGCGTGATGGAAGCCATCATACAATCGATTGTTACCGGCAAGACCAAGGATGCTGCCCCAGAAAAAATAGCCGAATTGCAGGCTGAGGCCGCCAGATTGCTGGCCGGTGCCAAGGACGTAGAAAGTGCGGTAATGGTGGCGCAACTTGACGGCATTATCGACCTTCTTGCTGAAGACCAGAGCGCCGCACAAAATTTTAGTGACGCATCAAGCGCGGTGGCACTAACCTGGCTAAACAAGCCGCAGTCAGGGGCCGTTGGCCAGCGCTTCCGCGAATTTTTGCAGCGTCACGGCCATCGGGGGTATCGTGAGTTGTGTGTGCGCTCGGCGGCATGGGTAGACCAGCCAGAGCGTCTGGTGGAAAGCATGCAAGCGTCTATTGCATCGCGCTTAAACGGCGTATACACAGCTAAGCACATTGACAGTGTTGATACCAATTCCTTACCCGCCGCCCTAAAGTACTTATTACCCAAAGCACATGATGCTATCCGATTGCGGGAGCAAACCAAGTCGGCACTGGTATTGTGTACCCACAAACTGCAATGCGGTTATCAACACCTTGGCCACTTGTTACATCAAGAAAACAAGCTGCCAGACGCTGATCTGGTGTTTTTTATGTCACGAGAAGAGCTCTCTTCCTTTTGCCGTAACAGCGATGAGGAAACGATTACCCTCTGCCAGAAGCGCCGCAAAGCTTTGGAATTTCAAGAATTGCTGGAGTTTGATGACGTGTATGTAGGCGGGGCAGAACCGAGAGACCTTGCTCCGATTGCAAGCCAAGCGCAAGGCGAGCTAATCGGTCGACCCGTCAGCCGGGGCGTTGTGAAAGGTCGCGCAAGGGTTGCCACAACGTTGGCGGAAGCGGCGAAGCTTAAGCATGGGGAGATTCTGGTATCGAAAATAACCGACATAGGCTGGACACCGTACTTCGGTTTAATCGCAGGTCTTGCAACGGATGTGGGCAGTGCCGTATCGCACGGTGCTGTAATCGCCAGGGAGTATGGCCTACCCGCAATAGTGAACCTTCAAGTGGCCACTAAGATGGTCAAAACAGGTGATCTTATCCAACTCGATGCTGACCGCGGTATACTGAGAATTCTGGACGAACACAGCAGCGAATCAAATGACTAAACACGCCATACTATTGTCATTCCTTCTGTGCACCGCTTGTGCACAACCGCCTACCAACGCCGAAGCAGAACAGTCGCCGACAGCGCTTCCAAAGCAACTGCAAAATTTTTCTCTGAGCGATAAGCCGGTTCGCGAAGTGCCGGGCTGGCAAAAACCGAATCGAATTTTAGTGGCTTTTGGTGCGGCTGGCTTAATTACCGGGGAAGAAGACTTCCTGGACGGAATTGAGGTAGTCAGTATCCCAGGTGCTGTTCCCACTGAAAAGCTGAATGGACAATTCGACGCTATTTTCACAATGTGCGCCGCACCGCAAATTCTCTCGGCCATCAAAGATACTTTATGGGTGCACAGCTACACCGCGGGCGTTGAAGGGTGTTTGGCTCACGAGCAAATGCAGGATGCGCCGGAAATTCTCCTGACAAACAGCCGCGGTGCTGCCGCTGAAGTCATTGCAGAGCATGCGATAGCACTGATGCTTAGCCTTGGTCGTCAGTTGCATTTGTTTCGCGATGCCATGGCAGACAGCAAATGGGATAGAAACGCCGGCGGGGCGCAGCAGTTTCGAGTCGTAAACGGGCAAACCATGCTGGTGCTGGGTTTGGGCAGCATTGGCAGAGAAACCGCCAAACGGGCCCACGGCCTGGGTATGAACGTGATTGCGACACGCAACAGCCGCCGCGAAGGGCCAGACTATGTAAGCTACGTTGGACTTAGCTCCGAGGCGATTGACCTCGCGGCAAAAGCCGATGTGGTTGTGAACGCCCTGCCACTCACCGAAAAAACCAAAAACCTGATTAATGAGCAATTCCTGGATGCAATGCCAAAGCACTCAATGCTTATCAACGTCGGGCGTGGCGGTTCAGTGGACACAGATGCGCTGATAAAGGCCCTGCAAACTGGCAGTATTGGTTCAGCAGGCCTGGACGTTACCGAGCCAGAACCACTGCCTTCATCAAGCCCGCTTTGGTCTATGCCCAATGTGCTGATCACGCCACATATAGCCGCTAGCTCACGTCAGGCAATGGAGCTGACCAGACTGATTGCCCGCGAAAACTTAAAACGCTATATCGCCGGCGAAAAACTAATCAACCCAGTCAATCGCAACCGCGCCTATTAGCCGCGAGCAAAGGGTGCCACTGCCACGGCCTATTTGGCGCTCAAGCTCGCATAGAACGCGGCAAGATCCGCAATATCCGCATCAGACAAGCCGCTGACCATGGGGGTCATTAGTCCCGCCATTCCCCCACTTCGGGAACCGTCCTTATAGGCTTTGATGGAAGAGATCAGATAGGCCTCTTTTTGGCCGGCCAAGTTTGGGTACATATCAATAATGCCAATTCCATCGGCGCCGTGGCATGTGAAACACGTTCCCGCCTTGGCCTTACCCGCTGCGGGGTCTCCGGCGGATGATGAAAATGAAACGGTCAGTAACACTGCCGCGACTACAGATCCAAAATACTTCATTGTTTCTTTCCTTGGCGAACTACTCACACGCGATTATATCAGTCTGTTAAGGAATCATGGGTGGCCGCGGTAAATAGTCGATCAACAATTGTGAACTGAACACAAATAGTCGAAAATAAAACCCCAATCAAGGAATACGTATGAGCTCTTCAATTGAAACCGGCATAGAAAAAACAATGTATAGGGCGCGCTGGATTCTCGCCCCTATTTACTTGGGCTTATCTGTTGCCTTGTTAGCGCTGCTTTTAAAATTTTTCGAGGAGTGTTACCACCTATTAATACACATATTTGAGCTGACAGAAGCTGAAATGGTGTTGAAGGTACTGTCTATGATCGATATGGCCATGGTGGGTGGGCTGATCGTGATGGTGATGATGAGTGGCTATGAGAATTTTGTGTCGCAGCTGAATGTTGATGAAGACGAGGAGAAGCTCAGTTGGCTTGGCAAAATGGACTCGTCCTCTTTGAAAGCAAAAATCGCCGCCAGTATTGTCGCCATTTCCAGCATTCACTTACTGCAAATTTTTATGAACACGCAGAATACCGATAACGATAAAATACTCTGGTACATTATTCTGCATATGACATTTGTTGCTTCAGCATTTGCCATGGGTTTTCTTGACCATCTGACGAAGAAAAACTCGTGAACCCATCGATTAATTTTGACAATAGCTTTGCCCGCTTACCCGAGGTATTTTACGCCTTACAAGAGCCAACGCCTGTGGCAAAACCTGAGCTCATACGCCTCAACGAGAAGCTCGCTATTTTACTGGGTATTGATGAAGAATGGCTAAGTTCGGCGCAGGGCGTTAAAGTTCTGGCCGGCAATAGCGTACCTGATGGCGCCGAACCGTTGTCAGCCGCGTACGCTGGGCATCAATTTGGTGGCTGGAACCCGCAGCTGGGTGACGGTCGCGCAGTGCTGCTGGGCGAAGTAGTTGGTAGTGATGGCCAGCGTTACGATATCCAACTAAAAGGGGCTGGGCGTACACCTTGGTCGCGGGGTGGCGATGGTCGTTCACCTCTCGGCCCTGTACTTCGTGAGTACATTGTTAGTGAAGCGATGTTTGCGCTACAGGTTCCCACCAGTCGCAGCCTTGCGGCGGTACTCAGCGGAGAACAAGTGTATCGCGAAGAGGTGCTGCCTGGTGCCGTATTGTGTCGTGTGGCCAGCAGTCACATTCGCTTTGGCACGTTTCAATATTTTGCGGCACGCAAAGACATAGACTCGCTTGAGCAATTAACAAAGCACGTGATTGATCGGCATTACCCAAGCGCAGGTGACAGTGACAATCCAGCGTTGGCTTTATTGCAAGCGGTCATTGATCGGCAGGTGACTCTGGTTGCAAAGTGGCAATTGCTTGGCTTCATTCACGGTGTGATGAACACCGACAATATGCTGGTGAGTGGCGAAACGATTGACTACGGACCTTGTGCGTTTCTTGACGAATATCAGGCAGACAAAGTATTTAGCTCTATTGATACGGGCGGTCGCTATGCCTATCAAAACCAGCCCGGAATAGCTCACTGGAATCTAATGCAGCTGGCTCAATGCCTGCTTAACCTGATCGCTAAGCATTTCGACAGCGATGATGCAGCTGTTGAAGCAACGCAATCAGTACTGGATAAGTTCCCCGCGCTGTACACCAACGAGTATCGAAGACTATCGAGTCCAAAGTTTGGTTTTGACCAGTTTCTTGAGGGCGATGAAGAATTGATAAAGGATTGGTTTGAGCTACTAGGCAGGCATAAATTGGACTTCACGCTGAGTTTCAGACGGCTGTATGAACTCGCGGTGCCCAGCATCGACCCTAATAACAGCGTCGCTCATGTGTTTGATTTTCCTGAGTCTATGTCTGCCTGGCTACAACGCTGGCAAACCCGGTTTGGTCTTGAAAGCAACGCGGATGATCGCGCGCAGCAAATGCGCTGCAGCAACCCAGCAATCATTGCCCGCAATCATCTTATCGAGAAAGCCATCACTCAAGCCAATGAAGATAATAGCCTGGTGTTGTTTAACGAACTGTTCACTGCACTTGAGACGCCGTTTGAATACCGACGCAACAACGTCCCGGACCGATTACTCAGCCCACCTCTTGCGCCAGAGGTGGTGCACAGAACATATTGCGGTACCTAGTGCCCACCAAATAAGTCTTTGATATTTGGCATAGCCGGCATATCTTCCACAGGTTCCGTTATTTCGCTTACCGCACCGGAGGTACCGTACTCCAACAACACTGAATTGTGTGTAGATTTTTTGCCGTTGGTTGTACTTTCCCCGTCGACCTTAGCCAGTCCGAAAGGTATTTTTCTGGAATAGTAGGCCGTACTTGTACTACTCACCTTGATCTTTTTGAAAACCACTTTCATTTCAGTAGAACCACTGCCTAGCAATACCAGGGTATCAAATTCACCTGCGGGTACTGAGACAGTTTGGCTACCCTGCTCTTGGAAATCATATTTAATTTCCGCCCCCATACCTTGCAACATACCTTGCGCAAAACCGCCAGCGCCCTGCATACGCATAGGCTTATTGTTACCACTCTTAATAATCACCTCCTCGCCGAAGCCACGCAAATTTTGCATCGCGTTTGCAGGATCGCCGGTGAGCATGCTTTCTGCCACCAGTGACTTAACTACCGTGTGATCTCCAGTTTTCTTGCGCTTGCCCTTTTTGAGTTTGTAGCTGTCGACCGCCATTTCCATCCAGAAATAGTTCTGGCCGTTGCGCTCTTCTTTTCCAAGCATGGATGTTTTGGTAACCGTTACCGTTTGCCGTCCTTTATGGTCGGTGGTCGTCTCTTCACGCAAAGACCAACTGCCAGGTGGTGTGGAGGACAGGATGTCCAGATCCAGTGCTGAAACGGTGGGCGCGAGCAGCAGAAAGCCGGTGAAAAGCAAAGAAAGAAATGAACGGATCAACATTTTGATTAACTCCTGTTAGACAACATCCAAAGAAACCTCAGATTATCGACTATTTTCGCTCGCGTAAAGCCCGTCACCAGAATGTAAAAAAGCGCTTCGGTAATCCAGGCCAGTGGGGTTTTGGAACACGCGCAAGTCAAAAGACGGCAAAACCGCCAACACGTGATCAAAGATATCTCCTTGAATGCTCTCATACTCAACCCAACGCGTGTCAGTACAGAACACGTAAATTTCAATTGGCACGCCAGTCTCACCAGGCGGCAATTGTCGCACAAGAAACGTCAGGTCTTGACTGATCTTGGGGTGGTCCTTGAGGTACGCTTGCACATACGCTCTGAAGGTGCCGATATTGGTCAATCGTCTACCGTTAGCCTGCTCCTGGGTATCAACATTCTTGGTGGTATTGAACTCAGTCACTTCCTGCTTTTTGTCGGCGATGTATTGGCTTATGTACTGAATTCGAGAGAACCTCTCCAGGGTTTCTTCATCACAGAATTTAATGCTATTCATATCAACATGCACAGCACGTTTAATTCTTCGCCCCCCTGAGCGCTGCATGCCGGCCCAGTTCTTGAAAGAGTCATTGATTAGCGCCTGAGTCGGCACCGTTGTAATGGTATTATCGAAATTCTTAACTTTCACCGTGGTCAAGGCGATTTCCAAAACATCGCCGTCAACACCGTGCTGGGGAATCTCAATCCAATCACCAATAGCAACCATTCGATTGGAACTGAGCTGTAAGCCTGCCACAAAGCCAAGAATTGGGTCTTTGAATACCAGCATCAGCACCGCTGTCATGGCGCCTAGACCAGCGATCAGCTGCAATGGAGATTTTCCTAGCAATAAAGAGATCACAGTGACTATCGCAATGAAATAGGCGATTAACTTGAACGCCTGGATAAAACTCTTGATGGGAAAATGTTTGGAAATTTCAAACGTGCGGTAAATATCGAGCAGCACGTTCAGTAAGGCGTCCACGAACAGCACAATCATTATAACCATGTACAACATGGCCGCGGTGCTGATAGCGTTTGCCCATGACGCATGATCCGGCAGCATAGGATGTGACAACACATAGATAGCAATTGCAGGAATGATGTGTATCAGACGGCGAAACACGTGGCGTCTCACCAGCAGATCGTCGCGCCGGTTGTGTTGGGCAGTCAGGAACGCTTCGACGATGCGCAAGATCACCAGGCGAGCTAGAAAATGAACAGCAATTGCAAGCACTGCTATTGCAAGCACTCCAACCACAGGGCGGAGTACTTCATTTTGTGCGATAACTACAGGCAGATAGCCAAGAACTGAATCGAGTATTTTTTCCATGCCGCCATTTTAGCGCATGGAAAGGGGTTTGTTACATCCAGAATCGAATACCCAGCGCAATACGCCCGTTACTGAAATCCCGGTATTCGATAGAGTTGCCCGATTCGACTGTACCCGTGTTGCCATCCGTGTCGTAATCTGACTGAACGTATTCCAGCTCAAACTCAAGGACTTCATTGAGTCGCCATGCAACACCCAAACCGATGTTCCAGGTTGATCCACTGGAATTGCTTGGTTCGAATACTTCACTGGGCAGCGCAAAAACATCGAAGCGCGGCTGCTCAGAATAATTGGTAGTGACGTCAACTTCCGCATACCCATAGCCAAGCCTGACAAAGGGGGTCCAGCGGCTGCTGCTTTGATAATGGTATGCGAGGTTAAGCGCGTAGTTATGAATTTCTGCCTCGCCAGTGTAAATAAAGTCTTCGGTGGTAGCTCCTTCGAGAAAAGCCTCCCATTCTGCTCGTACTGGTATCGTTTGTGGCGCATCATCGGTAGTGAAGCTCATCGTCGTATACTCGAGCTCAAGAGACAATCCATTGTCCAGGCGATAGCCTATCGCAAGTCCCCAGCTCACGTCCGAATCAAACTCGGCACTGGGCTCTATCGCAGCGGTCGCATTTGCCAGTACACCAGCGACTTGTACTTCAGCATCTGTGCTGGTCTGGGCAACTTCGGCTGAGATATACGTGCCTTTTGATTCGGCGTTTGCAACGCCCGAAATTAGAGCTATAAAGCACAAAATTGGAGTGGCTTTGCTTCGCATTGTTATATTCCTCGCCAGTATCGTTCTGAGTATAGTCAGTATCTGACGAGCTGCATTGTTAGATCAAAACGGTGAGAATCGTCCAAAATGCAGCCAGTGACGAAAATCTGGTTGCGGTGCGGCCAAGCAATTGATTGCGTTTTAATCGCGTGAATTCAAGGGCGCTCGTCAATCCAAATCGGCGACGTCCAGGCACGCTCCTGCAGAACAGGCGAGTAGAATGGTTGTGTTGTTGAGTCCAAGCAGCATTTTCCAAATACGTCGCCTTTGGCTCCGCGCTGTTGTGCGGCCTCAGTAGCCTCGTCTGCTTGCGCGCTGCAGTGCTCAGAGAATGGGTTAACGCCGGCCGCCTGACATTGCAGCGTGCTCCACCGACAACTCGGGTTTTCCACCACTCTCGCGTAATAGAATGCGCTTTGCTCTGCATCATATTCGTCATCACGCCACACGGAACATAAGTTAGATGCGCCTTTCCCAACAGGTTTGCAAGAATTCGGATCCACTGTTGCACCATTGGCTGCGTCACCCGCAACATCGACCACGCGCTCGTGCGTTTTACCCGCACTATCTACCCAGCCCTTGACAATCTGAATACGCTGCAAATCGGTACCAGGGTTACCAGCACTGCCACTGTCTTTCTGAGCTGATAGCAAAAAGCTGGGCACGTCAGCTTGCTCTCTTGGCGGAAGATTACCGCCCATTGGAACGCCGCGCGCGTAGGCCTGCTCGATCATGTCATCAGCCTGACACAACACTTCCTGGTAATCCCAGCCTGCGAAAAATCGAACTATAGGGCGTGTTCCACTGGTTGCGTACGTTTCCTTGCGTCGCATGCCGGTAAAAATTGCATCTCTCGAATTCTCTTCAGCCCAGACCACCGCGTGACCACCAGGGTTATCAAAAAAATGATCCTGTACATTGCGGTAGCCGGAATCTCTGCGTCCAAGATGGCCAACAAAATTGTTTTCCTCAGCGCCACCAGGCGTTGCACTGTGCGTGTCTGTTGAGCCTATGAAGCCAAACTTAAAAGGGTTAATCCCGTCTCGCCGACCAATTGCCAGGCCATCCTTTAGCGCATTGCGCGCCATATTTCTGGGTGCAAA
Organism: Pseudomonadota bacterium; assembly: GCA_039111475.1. Classification (GTDB taxonomy): domain Bacteria; phylum Pseudomonadota; class Gammaproteobacteria; order Pseudomonadales; family JAUIET01; genus JAUIET01. The sequence goes on from JBCCIP010000035.1 coordinate 49,722, forward strand.
ATTCTCCAGCTCTACCGGTGCGGCCCGGTCGGTCGCCACCTCGCCATGCAGCGTTCCCAGCATACCCAAGTTGTCTGCAACAGCTTGTTCGAAATCACAAAGCTCATCTTCGGTATCCAGACCAATACCACGCAAACGATCAAATCGGCACTCTGAACTGGCTTTGTGCTGTGTCAGCTCTATAACCGGCTCAAAAAAAGTTCGGTTCGTTGCTTCTAACGCCGTTTGAGGGTCGCGGAACATAAGACCACCTGACAGATTAGGATTATGAGGAATCGCCAACACGTCGCAGCCTTCGATGCCTTCGATACACTGCTCGCGTAACTGAACCCATAGATCCGGAAAATTATAGGAGCCTGTGTCATACGTTGAGATTGCTGTTTCCGTAACGTGTTCATTACGGAATATCACGTTGCGATGCATATTCTTATGGTCTGGAGCATCAGTGTATTCATAGCCAACAAACGTCGTAAATTCACACGACGCGCTCCGATCATAGTGGTCCTCAGCGGCCTGCTGAATATTGTTCCAGTAGCTGATGTGGCCGCTGTCGCAGTCGGACAATGTGCAAGCAAAGCTCTGCTCACCACCCTGTGAAGTCACCGCCCTATTCGCCCACCAATTGGCCGCCACAAGCTGCACAATGTATATGCTTGAGCGTGACATAATGCAGTGAGGCCACCAGTAACCCATAGTCCATGGGTCTTCCGTGCACACGTTGATAGGGCCAAGTAATTCGGAATGATCAGTAACGGCGGTAAAATCGAGTGGCCGCTGCAACTGCGCTGTAACTGTTTGCCTGCCGTCCTCATCTGGTAAGGTGATGGCTTCGCCTTTTGCGTAGCGATAGGCGTCCCAGGGGTCATTGCGCTGGCTGGACACATAAGAGTCGAAGGAGTATCGCGTGTGAACATGAAGGTCGCCGAACAGCGGCTTTTTCAAAGGGTGGAAATCGGCACACGGCTCGCGCTGCTCGCTGCGTTCAAATTCTGCATTCGCCAACATAGATGCTAGCAGTAACAATAGCAATGCAAGTAATGTAGCGACGCAATGAATCAGGGCATTGAGGGGAATTTTTGAGTACAACGTTAGCAACAAGCGCTGATTGAAGATTGGCACGCGAACGTTCTCTTGTTGTTAGAATCAGCCATATAGTAGCAGTCTACTGAACTGGAAAGCAGCAAACCAGGTTACGGTGTGATCAGCTTGGCCAGAGAAAATGCACGCAGCCCTGGTTTATTGAGTCTACTAAAACCAGACGATGGTCTGGGGTGTGTTGTCAACCTTGTGCCGATGTTACCGTCATAATTGATAGATCAGGCGTAGATAAATCGATGCCTTCTTCGATAGACGCTCGATACACCAGTTCATTGACTTTGTAGATGGTACCAAGATAGTGTTTTCGAATAGTCGCTGTTACTTTGGTGCTTGGAATTCGTTCCAGATAAATCCATAGTGTGTATTCAAGCGCGTAGTCCCCAGTCTCAGTGAGAGCCCAATCAAATGGCTTGTTGCTGTTTACTTTTACAGAATCATCCTCACAGGCACGTTGAAAAGCTTTTTCGAACATATCATTTATGTCTTTTGTTTGGGCATCCGCTATTGCAACGCGAGCTTCTCTGTCGCTGGTGGGCAGCTCAGGGTAGGCAATGTTGTATCGCAAAGCCTGGCGGATACCGTCACTGCTGGCAATACGACTGAGATTATCGATCTTTCCCTGCATCATGCGATTGTTGCGTATCAGCGTACGATTATTATTCCGAATATCGAAAATTACGGTGTAAATAAAGGAAACCTTGCTAATGATGTACTCATCGTCGTAACCGTCAATTTTGATTAAATCGCCGTCCTCTAGCGTTTGCGAATTCAGAATAACCAAGCCGCTCAACACATCCGGAGCCCAGTTTGCACTGGTGAACGCAAGGAAAGCGAAGATGATGCCGAATATACCGGTAGTCTCCAGCATGCTGTCTGCACCCCATACCTTGATAACGGCGTACAATGTGACTATCCCTATCAACACGATCAGTACAATATTCATCAGCCGACTGCTATAGGTTTCAACATACAAGTTGCGGCTGTCTACTTCTTTGCGTCGACCAAAGCGTTTTAAGGAGTAATACGAACTGAGTTGAAAAACGAGCAGACTTAAATACACCGCCATTAACGAATAGACGAAACTCATGAATACTGCACTGACGTCGGGCAATAAACTGAGAACTACGATATTGGCAATAACCAGCACGCAGATAAAAGCACTGAGGGTACGTGCAATTTGAATGCGCTCACTGTGATCGTGGTCGCCCTGGGTACGACGTATAATCGCGCCCGCCCCGACGAAAAATGCCAGGTTTAGCAATAGCAGCAACCCATGGCGCAGCCATTCCACTGCACTCAAATCTATCGAAAAGCCATCCATATCTGTGCCGCATTCATATCGAAACTGAATGGTAACAGACCTTGCGCGTCTAGATTACCCATACGCGCAAGGTCTGCGAAGGCTCAGGCAACTTCACCTATTGCGCGTAACATCCACGCCGTTTTTTCATGCACCCGCATTCGATCACCGACTAAAGCGGCTGTAGACTCATCATCCGCACTCTGGGCGAGTGACAGCACCGCTCGGCACGTGCGTACCACGGTTTCATGCCCATTGTTCAGTACACCAATCATGTCAGCAGCAGACGGAACACCTTCCACTTCGTTGATCTGGCTCAATCTGGCAAACTCTGCATAGGTTCCAGGTGCAGCAACACCCAATGTGCGAATACGTTCAGCGATTTCGTCAACGGCCGTTGCTAGCTCGGTGTAGTGTTCTTCAAACATCAGATGCAGCTCACGAAACTGCGGACCGGTAACATTCCAGTGAAAATTATGTGTTTGCAAATACAAGGTATACGAATCAGCCAATAGAACTTTGAGCGCATCCGCAATCGCCATGCGGTCTTCTGTGTTGATTCCAATATCGATAGTATTCATCTGCCCTGCCCTCATATCAATGTGTACAGGGATAATATAGGGCTTACTGAAA
>JBCCIP010000036.1:0-52206 GCA_039111475.1 Pseudomonadota bacterium
CGGTTTCTTCAGGCTTCTCTTCCGCGAGAGAGTCCGGCAGTTTGATGTCTTTGTTCGCTTCTAGCACTTCGACATCAGATGAATTCACCAACAGAAAGAACACGAGAATCGTGAAAATATCCATTAATGCCGTCAAATTCAGTGTGGAATTCTTCTTCAGGCGCGCCTTGTGCCGCTGCCTACGTTTATTGTGGCTATTGTTCTTCATGGTCGGCCAGCCACCTGCTCAGCCAGTACCGGTGCGTCTCCCAACGACACTTCCGGGAACAATTCGGCATTCACTACTGACCCAGCCACCACCGCCTTGAAAGAACGTGATGCGTCCATCAAGCTGACGATGGTTTGGTAGTCAGTATCTTCCTGTGACAAAATCGTGATATCTCGTTTGTCTATTTCTTTCTCTTTCAGCAACCGCTTTACTTCCTGCAATACATCGGCCAACAGGTCATAATCGTGTTGCATTGGCAATTCCGGTTCGCCAGTTTCCGGGTTCACAATGGGAATGAGCTCTTCGCCTTCTTCGGGAACTACTTCAATCTGCTCTATGCGTTTGAGCAAGTAGCCTCTTGGGTAGTAGACCTGCAGCTCGGTATCTCTAACCACTAATTCCAAGTGCTGATCCTCTTCTGGCGTATCTGGGCTACTGGCAGCATCGGGCAGGGTTAACCCAAGCACAGTGATGTGGGAGAAAACCATGGTCATCAACAATACCGGAACCAGCACGATCATCAGGTTCATGAACGCGGTTATGTTAAGTTCGGCTTCTTCTTGCTGCCTGTGGCGTAATCTGCGCATGTGGGTGGGTACCTAGCGACCAGCTAGGCTTTGTCCGTTCCAGCTTTACCCGCCACAGCGCGCCCGTCGCCCAGCATGTTGAGGAACTTCACCATCGCCATTTCCAGGCTGTCGATGATCTCTGAGGTTTTTGACTGTAAAAAAGAATGCAGTAACAGAAGTGGAATTGCCGCCATCAAACCAAAGGCGGTGGTGTTCATCGCGATCGAGATACTCTGCGACAACAAGGTCGCTTTTTCTGCAGGATCTGCATTTGCCACAGCTGTGAATGCCGCAATCAAACCAATAATGGTTCCCAGCAGCCCCAGCAATGTGGCTATATTTGCCAGTGTTGCCAGGTATTGTGTTCGACGCTCAAGCCTGGGCAGCGCCTCAAGCACGCCCTCATCCATTGCATACTCAACTTCATCGCGCTTCTGAGTAGTTGCTGTTCTTGCGACACCTGCCGCAATAATGCGCGTGATGGGTGCTTTCGATTTCTGCGCAAAGCCAAGAACATTCTTGTAGTCTTTTTTCTGCAAGTACGGCAGCATCTGATCAAACGCGCGTCGATTGCTCGACTTTGCCCCTGATAGAAAAATAAACCGTTCCATCGCTATCGCCAGGCCAACTGCCAAAACAAATGCGATTGGATACATGAATGGCCCGCCATTCTGAAAAAAGGCAATGATCGTTGCCATGTCCATAGTGTTACCCTTTTCTTTTACCAGTATCGTCGGTAAACCGACTCCCGCCCGTTTAACGACATGCTTCAACAAAGTGTAGCGGTATACCGCTCACTTCGTTACTCAAACAGTTGAGGGCTGTCTGTTTTTTGAGCCCCTTCCTGCAAAAACTTGATGTATTTCAGTTCTCGTTGAAAACTTGTTCGGTCAATAGGCTCAAAAAGCTGATCAATATCACCACTGATCGGTCTTTCAAGCTCCGGTGGTCCGTCAGGTTGTTGCCACGGGACAATGTACAAAACTCGCGGCTGCTCGCGATTACCCTGGAAGGTACTTTCCAGATTCAAAACTCTATCATCGGAGTCCTGCGCCAACGCCTTGTGGGAACCTGCGAACATGATCAGCGCGATCAGTAGACGAATTTTGCTCATGTAGAATTAACCTGCAAGCGTCGTTTCAAATCGCTTATCCAACCTTTCACCCGTCGATCAGGCTCTGGGAGCAAGCTTTGATATATGGTGTATTGTTGCAAGGCCCTGCCAAGATCTCCCATGTAAAGCTCATATAAAATACCCAGATTCAAACGTATCGCGGGATACGCTGGCCAAATTCCAATCGCACGCTGATAGCTGTCTTCGGCTTTCTTAAATTCACCTTGCTTGCGATGCAGTAAGCCGAGCTGATTATACGCTTCCTGGTTTGCCGCATTCGCTTCAATCGCCCGCTTAAAACTCTGCTGGGCTTCACGTACTTTATCTTGCCGTAACTCAGCCATACCCAGGCTCTGCCATGGACTGCTTAACTCAGGATGCTGGACAGTAAGTGCTCGCAATATTTGCTCTGCACCAGGCCAATCTTGCGCATCCATGGCTGCCAGAGCGTTACCGTATTGCGCATTTGCCGATGCGTCACCAAGTGGGGCAGTTGCCAAAAAAGGGTTTGGGCCGGCAGTCAGCAAAATACTTTCGTCTTGCGCATGCTGCGCTTGGCTTGGTTCCGCTGAATCGTCTGGAGTCAGTGATGAGAAGTCGTTGTTTTCAGCAGAATGTTCGCCACGCGTGCGCACAATACTATCGATGCTGCGTCGTTCTGGAGAACGGGATACAGAGCGATCTGTCTCCTCAGCGTCAACTTGATTCTCGTCTTTGTAATAAGGATTAACGTACGGCTCAAGCCCGGCACACGATGCTAACACGCCAAGCATCAGCGCGGGTATCAGCCGTTGAAAACTAACGGATAGCATTGTCAACCTCCCCGGCAACTTCCTGTTTGTTGTAGCGCCCTGGCATCAGTCTAGCCAACGATTCGAAACTACGTTGCACCCATTCATCATAGATACCTACCCAGCTGCGTTGTGCATTGGTTTCGTGAATTTCGATTGACTGCTCCTCAAATGGGAATGCTTGTTCTTCCAGCAATACTTGGTATTGCTCTAATTCCAGTTCATTCATTTTTGGCGGGCGTTCAGAATTCATCAAGTCCTGACTGAGCTGCGCGTATATTTCACCGATATTAAATGTAGCGCGCGTCGCAAACTCCTGCACCTCAAAAGCAGCCGCTTCTTCATACCGCGCTAAAGAAGCCTGCAAGGCTTTTTTCTTTTGCGCCAGGCTGCGCTTGAGCGGTAAGCTCAACTTGATACTGTCAAATTGAGCGCGCTGTAGATCGGCAAAATACAGAGTACTTTTGGCAGCCAGGTACCGAGAGCGATCATTGGTGTAGGCACCGGCATCTTTATGCAAGACGATCAGCTTATTCAGCCATCGCTCGTACTCGCGAGTGTTTGATCTTGCCATCTGTAGCTCGCTGAGCTGATACACGGCTTCCAGTTGTTGTTCAAATGGCTGAGGATATTGGGAAACGTAACGCTCAAACTGGCCAATCGCTTTAACTTGATCACCCGCCTTCTGATACAGCTCAGCCGATAAATAACTGGCAGTTCGAGCACTTTCAGGATCTGAATCGTTCTTTGCAAGCGTTTCAAGTTCAGTCGCTGCCTCAAACCATTGCTCGTTTTCCTGATACGCAAGCACCAGTTTGGCAGGGATTTGGCTTGTTAACTCATGCTTGGGATATCTAGCCCGGAACCGTGTCAGCACTTCTATCGCCTCCGGCCACGCTTCCAGGTTAAGCATATGGGTTGCTGCGTCAAACTCTGCGGTCACCGCTATCGCAGTACCCGGAGCAGCACTTGCTACGCGCAAGAACTGATCCACTGCGTAACGGGTATTGCCGTCGGCCAGCTCCTGCTCTGCTTGCTTGTAAATACTGGCCGCCAAATTATCGACTACACCCACCTTGCGTGGGTCTTTTGCCGGCATCAGGGTGTTTAATTCGCTATAAGCTCGCTCCGCCATGGCGTAGTTTTCTTGTTCAAACTCACCATGAGCTACCACCAGCCAGGCATCAATGCGAATTTCCGACGCAATCGGAAATTTCCAGGCAATCAGTCGCCTGGCGTTGTTTACAGCTTGTGCATAGTCCTTGCGGCTTAACAGGTCTTCCGAGGTTTTCAGCAACACTCTGGGTGCACGTGCATCGCCGGGGTAGGCTTCACTGAATCGCAGCGAGCTAACAATTCTGCGATCCTCCCAGCGTTCGATAACGCCCGCTGGTTGACTCTCAAGCGTCGCTATATGTTCATCGTAGGTCAGAATTGCGGCGTATCCGGCCTCTGCGCCCTTAGGGTGACCTTCAATGGCGTAAGCAATTCGTTGATAGGTGCCAATGGCATCGTGATAATCACTGGCCTCGTACTGAGCCTCGGCCAACAGAAACCAAAGCTCATTGGCATTTTTGTCATCTGGGAAGGTAAACAGATAGTCTTTATACCAGCGCGCGGCTTCTCGGTATTCTTCCTTGATATCCTCATCAGAAAATTTCAGTTTGGCCAACTTGCGCTTGTTATTCAGATTCTTTTGCCAAACCTGTTTCATTTCCTGTGCTTCTGCGTGCGAGGTTTTTGCCAACTCCATCAGATACTCGCGCAGTTTGGGTTTCAAAATTGCTTTTACATCGTCGTCTTTGATGCTCCAGTAATAGCTATTGATTCCATAGGCTTCCGCATAGGCTTGTTTTGCAGGAAGAATCAAAGTCGGGAAGTTGCCTTTGTTATATGCTTCTATTTGCAATACGTGGTATTGCGGTGCTTCGTCACTGTTGGGGTACACATCAATGAAGGTCTGATACGTATCTGCAGTGTCTTTATAGCGTTTCTTGCTCAGGTAAAGGTCGGCCAGCCGGGCATACAATAATGGTTCATAGTGCATGGTGCCTGTACTAGCCGTTAACTCACGAATAGATATCGGTCCATCCAAATACGAAAACGCCAATGACATAACTCGAAGCGTATCGTCCACTAGCTCTTGCTGGCTTTTCTTTAAATCATTCAGCGCTATGTCATCTGGCCATGTTCGATTCATCATGCGCCAGAAAGAACGCAAACTGTCTTCATAGCGACTGCGTTTGAACTCTGACCAGCCTTTCATATACAACGCGTTGTTAAAGAAAGGGGTATCTACGCCAAAACGTAACACCTGCTCATACTCGGCATGCGCTTCCTTATACTTGCCATCCGCAAACAAAATTTCTGCGCTGCGAAAATGCGCTTCTGCTGCGTACGGCGAATCGGGATACTTCAGAACAAGGCGGTCCAGAGCTTCTGCTGAATCCTCCTGGCGGGTATCCAGGTCATAGGCTTTTGATAATTGATAATACAGCGAATCATTGGCCTCATTATCAGGCTCTTTAGCCAGCAAATTTCGATAGAACTGCACAACTTCATCATAATATCGACGTGTCTGCTCTTGACTGTCCAGCTGACTGTCTTCACTTTCGAGCATCATCAAGCTGCCAAGCCGCCTTAGCGCCTTGGTGCGAATTTCAGGGTCGTCTGTAATTTCCAGCAATGAGCGATAGCTGTCCATCACTTGTCTTCGCGACACAAGGGGTAATGTTGTTTCTTCTTCCGGCGGCGCCACTTTTTTTAAATCAGCGAGTGTAGGCTCACCTCGATCCAGTTCGTCGACATGCCCGCAACTGGCCAAGGCGCAGCATACGCCTAGTAAGAGCAGATTTTGCCAGCGACTCATTGTGACGGCTCACTGTCGTTAATCGAGCCGGTATCAAGTGTGGAGTCTAATTCAGCGGCGTTTATATCGTAGAGCCTGGTAATTGCCAGGCGGGTTTGAGCCAGATGGGATTCTATGCTTCGGTAGTGCTGGCTTAGCTTGGCGATCGCCAGATCAGAAAGCGCTCGTTGAGCCAGATCAATGCCTCTCTGGTTCGCATCCAAGGTTTCATCCAGCTGCTCGCTGGCGACAGCAATTCTTTCCGAATAGCGTTTTACATCCAGTTGCTCGGACAAGATGTGCTCGATATTGCTTTTGCGCTGCGCCATTTGTTCAAGCACATCATCGATAATCTGCAGGTCTTTACGAACGTTCCAAGCGTTTTCTGTGTATCCCTCGTGCGCATCCCATAAAGCAATTCCAGCAAGAAACTCCGCCCAATCGGCTTTTTGGGTAAGCTCAGGTTTGCTGCCGGCCTGCTCGATACTCAGTGCGCGTGCTTTGTATGCCAGTGATTGCGATTTCCGCGCATTGATCTGCTTGCCACGAGGCAATAGAGCTATCGCATCAGAATTACTTTCAATCAGGCTCAATCTGTCGTAGGCGTGACTGCGGGCAATTTGTAGGGCGTCGATTTGTTCGAGAAGCTGTTGCTTTTCGCCAACCCGCACAGCCTCGCGTGCCTCATGCCGGCTGTCTAGCGCAAACTGAAAAGTGGCGACTTTACGCTGCCAAGATTCCAAATTTTGCTGCAAGGCGTACAAATCCCTGAGATCGGTAAGAGACGCCTGAAATTCGTGCCCGGCCAGTAGCTCGGTCAAATAGGGGGATTGCGGGTTGAGTACCAGATTGTCTTGCGCATCCACCCAATCCACAAAGCCCTTGTCTTGCTCAACAACAAACAGGTCAATGATATTTGCTGACCGCAAACTCTGCACTGCATTCTCAATGCTGCGCAGCTCTTGTTGGTACTTATCTGCGGCAAATTCAAAGCCAGATAAGGCCTTGGACTTGGCACCTAATTTTTCATATACATAAGGAATACCCACGTAGGCTTCCTGAACAGCCGGACTAATCAGTGACTGATCTATCAGATGTTCCCATGGGGTTAAGGCCTCTGTGTATCGCTCCTGCTCTACTTCAGCCCAGCCATAACCAAGCATCGCCTGCGCTGCGTACGGTCCTTGCAAACGCACCCGTTTAAACCGATCGATTGCTGCATCATATCGCTTGCCCTGAAGCAGCGCGTAGCCAGCTGCCAGCAAGGCTCTGTCTGCAAGAGACTTGAACTCGTCATCACTGCCACCAACACCTGATCTGTCAAAGCGTAGGGCAAGCTCGGCCGCAGAATCTAGCTTAAGTGTGGCTGGATACCAATCACTGGTCTCGGCATTCGCGTAGCGAGATCGGATAAAACGCTTTTGATAAGCTGCACCAATATTGAAATTCACATAGGGTTTAAAAGGCGAGCTCGCATCAATACGCTCATAGGCCAACTCAGCATGGTTAAAATCTTCGTAGCGAAGCGATATCTGACTCACCAGTGAACGATATTCGTTTTGCAGCTTTTTCGGCAATAATGGTCCTATCTCACCGAGAACTTCGCGAGACCGTTCGTAGTTACTTCGCTGATACGCGATCTTGCCGAGGTAAAACCAGGCTTGGTTCTGAACACCTTCCGAGTAACTGCCGTTTAGCAATTCATCAAATATGTTTTCCGCTTTGCGATCCATTCCAAACGCAAGGCTAATACCACCTTCCAACAGCTTTGGGTAGCTGCCATGGCCATGCAACTCTTGACGCTTTTCCGCAATCGAATATTCGCGTAAGGCTTCGAAATGATGGCGTTGAAAGTACTCGTAAAGCATCACGCCGTAACCCAGTGCATTCGCTGCACTGGGCGGGTCTTTCTTATCCGCTGCAGATGCAACCGCGATACACGACAGTGCACAGAAAATTGCACAGAATTGGCGTAAGGCTGACGCCATTATTGCCACTCTTTAACGCTCAGTGCTGGCTGATGTAGCTGAATTGAGTCGCGAATCTGCAGTTCAAGGTACTTGATATCGCCACCTTTCGCAAAAGTATGCGAGACAGCTCTGCGGTAATCCCGACCTTGAGGACCGCGACCTGTGAAAAAAGCCGTAATTTCATGCTCACCGCTTCGAATATTGCCAATATGCAAGCGCTGAATACCGCCTCGAAACAAGGCATCTACCTGCTTCTCGGTGTACAGGTAATTCGACACTTCCTTACCATCAATTTTCAGGTTGACCGCGTCAAGCTGGAAAAACTCGCCCACATCCATGGAAAGAAAAACGGCGACCTGGGTATTTGCAGGAAACAGCAACTCTTCTTCGAGTATGAACAAGTCTCGATTCAGCTCGATCACGCGTTGCTTAAGATCTTGCACGCTGTCACTAACGGATGTTTCGGAGTTTTCTTGCGCAACAACACTCGCAGCGTGCGTGAGACTCAGCAGAAGAATCACAAGGGACGCGAATAGATTATTCTTGTTCCAGCCCATTTTCATATTCACAAGTTCCAAAGTTATCGCTAAAGTTTAGCCAATTACGTGCACTTCAACTCAGAAAAACACGCTGGTTCCTAGGCGGAATTCAAAATTGTGACGCAAGCTTTCTTCACCCTGTATCGTGTTTTCGAACATATGATTTCGTGCTTCCAGTCGCAAACTTAGCCAGTCCGTAAGGTAAACACGATAACCAAAGCCCACATTGAACGTGAACTTGTCGTCTTCCGAGAAATCTGTATTGCCAACGCCGCCTATCAGGTAAAACGTTGAACTCAAAACCCAGCGATCAAGAATGAAAATTTCGCCTGGCAGCATATTCATGCCCATAGACAGACTGGTGTAATACACAGGCTCCACTTCGGAAGGGAACTGCGGTGCACCCAGAGAGCGAAGTTCAAAATCGCTAACTTCCGATTCCAGATAGGTCAACTCGAGAAACATGTCTTCATTAACGTGATAGGCAAGAGAAGCACCATAAGACCCTTCTGTACTGAAGTTGTCGAAATTAATGCCGCCGCCGAAAATACTGATTTCCGCGTTCTCTGTATCAATCCACGGTACAACAAACTCTTCTCTCTCTATATCTTGTGGCGTGACAACGCCTTCATCGGTATCATCTTCGCCATGAGCGACCACGAAAGCGGACGGCATCAACAGTAAGGCGCAGAGAGCCAGTTGCTGCAAGAATTGTAATCGAGAGTGTGTCATTCTGACCTTGTTCGTTCTTTGTCTAGGGCAAGCGTACAGCGCGGCCGTTGAGTGTTCTTGTGTTTTGCAGGTCCGTGGCTTTTATCCAGCCTGTGCGACCCTTTGTTGTTTCCACTTTAATCCACGTAGTTCGTTGCTTGATAGCGGTTAGCTTTTCACCTTTCGCAATGGAGTAGAACTTTGGAAAGCCACGGCCGGGCCCTGTGTGCATATCAATAAAGGTTGTATCAACTATAAACTCCAGGCCGTGCGCCGAACCGCTGCCTGACCAGAATGCGGTCATTGGCAGTAAGGTAATCAGCAGAGCCAACCAGCCTGGGCAGAATTTGCGCATGTAAGCAACCCTATATCTCAGCGCACCAACCTCCAGCGCCTACTTACTAAAAATAGGCTATCGACCGCTCGTCCGCTAACAGAACGGCCGATAATTTACGTTAATATGTTACGGAACGTGCTAAACCTTCGTGCAGTTATCCAATAGGAGGCTAATGGATTAAGAAATCAGTCGCTAATTAAACAAATTGTTTAGAAACTCATCGCTGAGACTTTTCCAGTCTTTGCAAATCACTGGAGTAATGTAGCAAACCATTCGCATCGATGATAATTGCGTCCACAGAAGGGATGTTGTTTATTAGCCGCAATCCTTTCTCGATACCAAGCACAAACACAGTCGTTGAGAGTGCGTCTGCGGTAGTACTGTCCTCAGCCAGCACAGTAGCACTGCGCAATTCGCTTACCGACTTACCTGTTTTCGGACTGAGAATATGATGGTGGCGTTCACCCGTTTCGCTATCGATAAAATAGCGCTCGTAATCTCCAGACGTAGAAATCGCCACATTGTCCAACGGGAGCATCAGTAGTGATTCCCGCCCTCTAGGATCCTTGATTCCCGTTACCCAGGGTTGGCCGCGTCTGTCGCCTAATAGACGGCTGTCTCCGCCAGCAGAGACCAGTGCCTGACGTATACCAAATGTTTTTAACAAATGAATACCGCGATCAACGGCATGGCCTTTGGCGATGCCACCTAAATCAACTCTTGTACCTGGGTGAGAAAAGCGCACCGTTGAATCTCCGGCGTTCAACACAACGTGTTGATAACTGACGGCACTGATCGCTCCGTTCAACTCCGAAGCAGAAGGTTGCCTGGCTTGTCGATAATCGTATAAATGCCCGACCGCTGAAAAGGTGATATCAAAAGCGCCATCGCTCAGGCGTGCTACGGATTCTGCGCTAGCCAGCAGCTGAAACATCTCGGTAGACACTTTTACTGGGCCGGCGTATGCAAGCTTGTTTAATTTACTGAGTTCGCTGTTAGCAATGTAGGGGCTGAACCGCTTATCCACGCGTTGCATTTCAGCAAGTACGCTGCGCATCGCGTCGTTTGCTATTTGTTCACTGTCTGACCATAGCTGAACACTGACCTCGGTACCCATAGCGACGCCATCTAGCTGGTACCATTCAGCACTGACTACCAACGGCGCGCCGCAAACGAACCACAGAAAGAGACGGACAAATGGTCGCATTAAACGGCGCTTCCACTAGTAAAAGAGTGAGATATAGAAGCGTATCACATTGGCATCGAACGAATAGAAAGGCTCCGCACCAGCCGCTATGTCAGGACTGGCCTGACTAACCGTTGCATCACGAAAGTCCTCGTAATCAAACTGCAGGTGATCGTAGGAGAATGTGACGCTGAGCTTTTGCAGGTATTTCACGGCCTTAATTTGCATAGAGTATCCCAGACTTACACCCAAGGAATGCGAGCCAAATGTACTCAGCTCCTTGTCGCGAGCCTTGAAGTCCTGAAAATCTGCACGCGGAAACAAATCGCTGTAAAACTCGGCCGCAGTCTGATCATAATATCGATAATGCGCTTCGGCAACAAACAGCTCTCCTATCGGATGCTTGTAACCAATCTCAAAGGTATTGGCATCAATACCCCAATCGTCGGTATAGTAACGAGCCTTGAATTTCAGTGCTGCTCTATAGGGCAGATAGATCATTGAACCCAATGCAACCGCGTCACTAGTACGCGTACGCGGGTACACCTCTGCTTCTAGGCGGAAGTTATTGGGATCCACAGGATCTACAAACCTGACCTGCCTATACGGATTGTTCAAAAAACCCTCGTCGGAAATGCCTTCGTAATTTAACGACAGAATAATATTCTTAGTCACGATCTGGCTCAGACCAAACCGATAGTGATGTCGGTCAACAGTTTCGTTAAGTTCGCTATCGTCATTACGAAATACTCTATCGCTGCCGCGCGAATATCCCAGAGACAATGTGCTAAGGTCTCCAAAGAAGTCCTGGCTGACATTGAAATGAAAAGACTGGGCTTCGTAATCATTTTCATCGCTGCGCGATAGAGCCACGCTGAGCAAGGATTTGTTGTTTAGGAAATCAAAACCTACCGATGTTTCAGTTCTCTCTTCTTTGTATTCGCTGGCAGAAAGCTGCACGTCAATAGACGCACTGGAAACGTTATCTACGTAATAATTTGCGCTGACCGAGAATTTTTCTTTAAAGCCCTTGCGCACCAATACCGACGGACCATCAATCGTCACACCACCACCACTGTAGGAATGGTACATCACGTCCGCCCGGTCTTCTGGAATAACCGCGGCATTTACCCCGAGTGACGTAAACGCAACAATAGAGATCAGAAAAACAAGAGGCTTAAATCTGGCTAGTTGCATCCGCAGCCTCCGCCAGTACCACCCTCAGCGCCTCTTGCCCCTTCTCTGGCCTGATACACGTGATGCATATACGCGGCAGACACGGGTGCCGCATCAAACTGCATTATTGGATCAGCAAGTCGATCGCGCTCATACGGTTTCACCCAAGGCTCGATTGAGCTACATGCAGAGCACGCGGCCAAAACGGCAAGTAATGTTAACTTACTCAGACACAGCATATTGTTCTCGAAATAATTGCTTCACCTGGGCAGCATAAGCATCCTCATAGCCGGGCTTGAAACCACGATGCAGGTGCCGCATATTTCCGTCTCTGTCGACGACGACGGTGGTAGGCATAGCATCTACGTTATAGAGCTTACTCACTACACTCTGGGTATCGTAAAGTATGGGAAAGCTCACCGGATTTTTCGCGAGCATGGCATCGGCTTTCGACGGCGTATTCTCGACATTTACTCCGATCACCTTAAAACCCATATCTTTGTACCGCGAATGCAAATCATCAAGCAAAGGCATCTCTTGCCTGCACGGCCCACACCAGGTTGCCCAGAAATTGAGTAGTACGACTTCGCCACGTAGATCAGACAATCGGATATTTTGTCCGTTGTTACTTTTCAAAACGAAATCAGGCGCGACTTGATTCAGTTCGCCGGCATTTAGATTGCTTGCCACCAAAAAGCTCGTTGCCACCAATAAAGAGAAGAAACCATTTTTCATAAAACCTCCTAGAAAAATACGCTGAACCCAGCAGTGAACTCAATGTTATGCACCGTTTTTTCAGTACCAATAATGTCACTGTCAAATAAATGATCACGAACATCAACATGCATCGCTAACCAATCATTGAACAACAGGCGATAACCGGCACCAAAGTTGATAGTAAAGTGATCATCATCGGCGAATTCCGTAGAGCCAATACCACCAATCACGTATAAAGCGGTATTAAAAGCCCACCGTGATCCTATGAATGTCTCACCCGGCAGTATGTTGAGACCAACAGATACGTTGTAGTAATTGAAATCTCGCTGATCATCCGTTAGCAGTTGCGCAGACCCACTTAGTACTTCAAAGCTGGTTTCGCCAGCCTCACTCATTCCATAAGCGGCCTCCATAAACACCGTTTCTGTCACGTGATAAGCTGCGCGAATACCAGCCACCGTGTCACTGCCGAAGTCTTCGATACTTAAAATGCCGTAGTACAGACCGATTTCAAAATCTTCGCTATCAATGGCGTCGATATTAATTTCCTGGCGCTCCAGGTCAGGATCCACAGCGTGCGCTTGTCCGCCTTCGCTCTGCTGCGCCGCAACGGTGCCGGCGCAGGCAAACAATGCGCTTGCTAGAAATACGCGTTTAAACCAATTTTCCATTGCTCAATCTCTTCATCATCATCACGGCTGGTCAGGGCCAGGTAATTACGGTACTCCACTCGAAGTGCAAAACGTCGCGCCAAGGGAATTTCGACTCCCGCACCCACATGGAATGTATCGTCGGTTCGGTCCTCGGTAGCAACCAGCGTTGCATTCGGGTCGGTTCGTATTTGCCCCGCACCCAGCGTAAAGTAAGGTGACACTTTCCACTCAGGAAATGCACGATGCTGCAAACTTATATCGTAGAGGTGATTATTCGAAAAAGTGCCCAGTGCCTGCGAAAGCGTGAGCTCAGTCGAAATATTTTCGGTGAAAATGTAGGTAATGTGCAGTGATACCAAATCAGCGCCACCGAAGTCACCGCCAGATATTCCTAAACCCCAGTGACTGTCGCCAAGACTGTCCGCATCAAGCTTGCGCACGTCGAGTGATTTGCCAGACGGTGTGAGTGTTTTAATGAGTTGTTTGTCCGAAACCCAACCTTCTGTCCCATTTTCCAGTCGAACTTTGAACCAGCTGGTTTTGCGTTTGAGAAGACTTATCCAATGGCCTTGCTCGGCTACATAAAACTTTGGGTAACCTTTACCCGGTCCTGTACGAAGGTCAATGTATGGGTCCGCAACTTGCACCTGCTGGGCTTCCTTCGCATATATTGGAAATGTTAGGACCAGTAACAGGCAGGCGGTAAGTGCTTTAAACATGTGTGGGTAGCGTATCCTTTCTTTAAGGAGGCTCTGAGCCAATATGCGATGCCTCTGCGCAATCTGCCGCGTGCAGATGCGAGGCGTTAGCCGAAGGTCGATGCTGGTTATCACCGACGAGGTTAACAACGAAGCAGGTGCACGCGATAGATCGCGCCCTTTGGGGCTTACAAGCGAGTCCGTGCTCTTCGTTGTCAGTTCTCGCCATGCAACCAGCATGGCTTCAAACTGGCACCTCGATTGCGGACTCGCTTGTAAGCCAGAGGTATCGCATATTGGTTCAGAGCCTCCTTAAGTCTAGCAGTCCGCTACATTTGTGCAGCGCTGAAACTGACCATATTTAAGTCAGTTGGATCAGCGTCTGCTCAAATCATGAGCCTACTGAATTGGTGCGGCGAAGGGATTGTTGTAATACTGACCACCTACGTCTAGCCACTCGGAAAGCAGTCGCAATTCTGCGGCGCTCAGCCAGGCCTCGTGAGTTCCACCAGTAGCGAACAGGGTGAAGAAAGCATTACTCGCATTTCCACCGGCAACCGTCATTATGGGATTAACTGGAACGGTCACCAGTATTGGATTACCGTCATCGTCCGTCGAAGGCACTAGTCGATCAATGATGGCTCCACCCACTTCCTCTTGTTCATTATCCTGGAACAGCAATTCGCGGTAAGAGGTAAGGTGGTCCGGCTCATCTGCTGAGGCCATTGATGAGAGGTCCAACTGGGCCGCCGGAACTTGCGCCGCCCCCATATCATCAACAGCAGCATGGCATGCAGTGCAGGTTTGGTTTTGCACTGGATCACCTGCATCAACTGCGGTTCTTGGCAGGTCCCAAAGTGGTTGTATATGCGTTTCATAGTTGATGGTGGAGCGGCACAAAACCTGCCACTGCGTTGCGCATTCAGCGCTTACCGGCAGAGAGGTGTTCAAGTCTGCATAGCGATACGCAAATTCCGTAGCAGGATCCACATCGGCTGGAACGCTCCACTCGTCGTTGTATTCGAGATCCACACTGAGACTGCGTGTGCCCATAATCCGCGCATACACCTCAGCCATTGTTTCACCAATTGCATCCGCAAAAAGTGCCGGGGTTGTATTTGGAAATTCAATGGTAGGGTTAAGTGCACCGGGATTCGCTGAATCAGCTTGTGCAGCGTAGCGTCCGTGTGGCATTTCGCTTTGCGAGGTGTGGCAAACTTTGCATTCCATGCTTTCACCCGGTTGTAGATGCAACCAGTTCTGATGGCGCCCGCCTACTCTGCGGCCATTTTCATCGACCACACTCAATGCAAAAGCCACTCTGGCTGGCACAGTTACCTTTACCGAACCATCTGGCTCAACTGGCACATAACCTAAGATTTCACGCATTAACTGTTGCGCGCTACGACCAAAAGCCGTGTTACTAAAATCATGCACGTCTTCGTCAGGAATCGATACGGCTTTTACTATTCTGAGGAAACGCGCCGGACGGTCGGAAGCGGGCGTCATGCTTGGGTCGGCTAAAGTGGCGATATTCGGATTCGCGACATCGGCACCGTCAAAGTCGTATACGCTGGCGATGTGCAAAGTTGCCAGGCCCTGATCCGCTAGATCCGCATCAATGTGCTCTGAACCCAAATCATCCGGAAATACCCTGTCTTGCAAGGTAATCACGTCAGTAAACATCACGCCCTCTTCCGGCGCTACTACCGGCAGCTGGCTTTCATCACTCATATCGAACATCCAGATACCATACAAAGGGTCGGCGGGAACCGCGGACGTGTTTGCAAGGTTTTGTTCTGTGCAGGGCACAATATTGTTGTCGATTACCAATCGACACTGCGACCAACTGGCAATCACTCTCTGCGTACCATCGCGCAGTGGAAACGCGCTTGCGTAACGTCCGCCGGGTGAAACGGCTTGATCCAACACCACATCGGTTAATGATGCTGACTGCTGTGCCGGCCCAGCTAGGCCCATATTTTCAGCAGTGGGCTGGTTTTGATCGGTAAAGTTGTCTGTATCTATGGCGACTATTTCACCTCCCAGATCCAGCGTGTCAAATGGACGCAAGGCCGCGATAATCAGGCCATCGTCATTTTGCCGGGCCTGCATGAATTGCACCGTAGCGCCGTTGCTGCCGGTATTATGGCTGTGATTGCCGTACAAGATTTGCAAACCGCTGCCGTCGGGGTTGACGGTATACAGGTTTACGCTGTTTCTCGCACCCATTCCATCCCAACGGCTAAACACAATGCGTCCGTCATCCAGCACCGATGGATTCATATCGTGGCTTTGGTTGAATGTGAGTTGCACAATGTCTCCGCCGTCTTCATCCATCTTGTGCAGCACGAAGGTTTGGTTCTGACGGTTCTCGTCAAGCGCTGCGAATTGCGGTTTACCCTCGTCCAACAGCAATGCTCTTGATTCTCGCTGTCGGGTGGACGTAAATACAATACTGTTATCGGCAAGGTACTGCGGCGAGATATCCTGCCCTTCTTCGGCAGTTAGGTCTGAACTGACAATGCGCCTGAGTTCGTCCGTCTCCATGTTGAATTCCCATATATTCCAACTGGGCTGCTCATCGTCATCAAGGCCTTCTACCTCAGGTGCGCGCATTGAAAACAGCAAACGGCTACCATCGTAGGACGCGCTAAGGTCTTTAACGTCGTATAACTCGCCGTCTGGAAATACGCCTGCGGTAATATTTCTGGCTGCGCTGCTTGGCGATGCTCGGTCACGAACATACAAGGCCGCCCCAGGGTTAAAGGCAGCGGGATCACGCAAATCATTTTCTGCAATACTCCCGTCATCATCGACAGGCAGTGGTCGCATTACATAGGCGATTGCCACATCGAGAACCGCAGGATCGGGATCTTGACCATCGCTTATACCGATACTGCCACCACTTTCGCCTCCTCCGCCACTGCACCCGAATAGAAAGGCACTGAGCACAAAGTGGACTGCGAGCAACACGGTTCGATGCTTGTGAGAGGTCGGCATGATGCTGTCTACCAATGGAGCGTATACAGGCCAAAGTTTAGTTCGGATCAAAATAGGGTCAGCACTATCCATGGTGGAAATAGCCAAACTGTGCAGGCATTCACGATTTGATCACTAATTAAGCGACCGAATCGTCTGTTGTGCGCAAGGTCACGCCAGCTTTCGTTTGGCTGAACTAATCTCCATGCAGCTTCGAGCAGTTAAACGCAAGAGACAACATTCATGACAATGGCCACGCAGAACACACCCACACCTCTCGTTCACTGGCTGGCCAGCATCTTTATGTGCTTTAGCAGCGTTGCGATGGTTGCGACTGCAGGTCCGGTAGAGCAGGCAAAGCGCATTCACGATCGCATCGCAGGCGTTCCTGCCTCCGCCAGCGTACTGAGCAACATGACCGATGACATAAACGGGGTTGCTGGTCGAACAGCTGTTGATGCCGCTTATCGAGCGATGAACAACCGAGCTTTCTATTCAGTTACTTTGAAAAACCTGGCCACGCCATGGACCAACATAGATTTCGATCCGTTTGCGCCATTGAACGATTACAGCGCCACGATTATTGGGATGGTTCGCGATGATCGTAATTTCAGCGAGATACTTTCCAGCAACACCATTTATGTGGGCAATACAAATCACGCGAGCCTGGCTGGCGTGCCCCCTTACTCATCAACTAGCAATGCACACTACGAAGCCATAGAGCTAAACAATGCAGACTTGAGTGATCCGGCTGTACTGATATCGGATACGCAAACCAATGTCATAGGCACGCCGGCAGCAGGCACGGCGGGTGTGATGACGACGCGCGCAGCCGCAAAGGCGTTCTTTATTGATGGCACCAACCGCGCAATGTTTCGCTTCACTCTGCTTAATCATTTGTGTAATGACATGGAGCGGGTAAAGGACACCAGCCGTCCCAGCGATCGTATAAGACAGGATGTTAGCCGCAGCCCTGGCGGTGACAGCCGTTTATTTCTCAACAGCTGTGTGGGTTGCCACAGTGGTATGGACCCGATGGCACAGGCCTATGCTTACTACGACTTTGTCAATGCAGATGGCGATGACGAGGGCAATGCTGGTTTTTTGCAATACACAGCCAGTCAAGTAGACCCAAAGTATTTCAACAATGACACCACCTTTCCTCATGGCTTTATCACCACCGATGACCGTTGGACTAATTATTGGCGTGAAGGACCTAATGCGGAAGTATTGGGTTGGGATCCGAACCTTCCTGGCGAAGGCACGGGAGCGGCTTCTATGGGCGAAGAACTTGCAGCAAGCGACGCCTTCGCGCAATGCCAGGTAAAGAAAGTGTTCAAGCAAGTGTGCTTGCGCGACCCGGCGGAAACCGACCGCAGCGCTTATGAATCGATCGTGAGTAATTTCAAAAACGGTTATCAATTGAAACAGGTGTACGCAGAATCTGCGGTACATTGCATGGGCAACTGATTATGATGAACAAAAGATTCCCGCATTGGATAATGGTGGTTACTTTGTTTGCCCTGCAAGCCTGCAGCGGTGGCAGTGGTACTCCCCCCACGATAAACCCAAGCTCCGGCGACGGTGGTGGAAACGGAAATGCATACACGGGCCCGGAACCGCAAACCGCCGACGTGCAAGCGTTTCGCATTCATGTCTGGGAAAATCTGCGCGATGAGGATCGCTGCGGAGCTTGCCACACAGCGGGCGGCCAGTCACCGTCGTTCGTACGCACCGATGACGTCAACATGGCCTACAGTGCCGCGAACGCCATTGTTGACTTGGGCATACCCGTTAACTCGCGCATGGTGTCCAAAGTGGCCGAAGGACACAACTGCTGGCAAGGCAGTGATTCGGCGGCGGTGTCGGCTTGTGCAACTATCATTGAAGGCTATATCACCGACTGGGCAAATGACACGCAAGGTGGTACAGCGAATGTTATTGCACTAACTCCACCGCCCATCAAAGACGCAGGGGCCAGCAAAAACTACCCCGGCAACGTTAGCGATACAAGCTTCGCCAGCACCGTTCACCCGCTACTCACCGCGCATTGCATCAACTGCCATACGCCAGACGCCAGCATTCCGCAAACACCCTTCTTTGCTGTTGCCGATGCACAAGACGCCTACGACGCAGCGCAAACCAAAATGGATCTGGATACACCGGCTAATTCGCGTTTTGTACTGCGCCTGCGTGACGAATTTCACAATTGCTGGACTACCAACTGCCAGAACGATGCGAACGATATGCAAGCGCAGATCACCGCAATGGCAGGCGGGATTGCCGTTACCCAACCTGATCCAGCGCTGGTATTAAGCAAAGCACTGACCCTGGACGATGGCATTGTCGCTAACAGCGGTGGGCGCCATGAAGACAACGTGATTGCAAAATTTGAATTCCAGAGCGGTGAAGGCACTACAGCGTTTGACACTTCAGGCGTGAGCCCCGATCTGAACCTGACTCTTAGCGGCAACGTCGAATGGGTTGGTGGCTGGGGCATTCGAATAATTGACGGCAAAGCGCAAGGTACCACCGGCGACAGCCGCAAGTTGTACGACCTCATCTCAGCAACCGGTGAGTACAGTATTGAGGCATGGGTAGCGCCTGGGAATGTCACCCAGGGCGATGCGGAAGATCCGGCGCGCATCGTCAGCTACTCGGCGGGCACTGATGCGAGAAACTTCACGCTGGGGCAAACTCAATACAATTACGAATTTCTGAACCGCAGCAGCAATACCAATGCCAACGGAACACCCGCAATGGCTACTGATTCAGATGACGAAGACCTGCAGGCAACACTACAACATGTTGTGGTTACTTATGACCCCGTCGACGGGCGCGAGGTGTACGTGAATGGTTTGTCTACGGGTGATACAGACCCAACACCTGGCGGCACCTTGGCCGACTGGAACGATACCTATGCATTTGTACTTGGCAATGAGGTTTCAAGTAATCGATTGTGGGATGGCGTTATCAGAATGGTAGCGATACATAATCGGGTATTGAGCCCAGAGCAAGTGACGCAGAATTACGACGTGGGCGTTGGCCAGAAATTCTTCATGCTGTTCAGTATCTCAGACCTGGTGAACACGCCAGAAAGTTACATTGTATTTGAGGTGAGCCAGTTCGACAGCTACTCCTACCTGTTTAATCAACCCTACTATGTGACCCTTGACAGCACAGCAAGTCCAGATGCCATTGCTGTGCAAGGCATGCGCATTGGCATCAACGGGCGTGAAACACCGGTTGGTCAATCGTACGCAAGTCTGGATACAACAATCACCGAGAACAACCAGGTTTTATCAACACTCGGTACAATAATTGGGCTGGAGAAAGGGGCGGACTCTGACGAGTTCTTCCTTACTTTTAGTGTGTTGGGCAGCAACTCGAATATAACTGTACCCGGCACCCCTGTGGTGATACCAGCCAGCCTGGATGGTCAGGGTGGTTCAGAAATCGGCGTTCGCACATTTGACGCCATCAGCGCGACGATGGCTGAGATTACTGGAATCAATATTGCAGGTGAGCCTGCCTTGCAATCTACTTTTGCGGAAATTCGCAAAGCGCTGCCGGCGGTTGCAGACATTGCCACTTTCTTATCTTCTCATCAGATGTCGATCACGCAACTTGGCATTGGGTATTGCGATGCTCTCGTGGAAAACAACGCTGGCTTCTTTCCGGGAATGGATTTTGATACCAGTTTATCGCCCGGCCAACGAAATCTGGTCACTGTACCCATGGTCAATGCGGTTATTGGATCAGGAATTGCCAGTCAACCTGACCCCATTGCCGCGCAGGCCGAACTGGATACTCTGTTTGACCGGCTCTGCGGTGGCACTGGTAGCAGCAATGCAACGTGCAGTGCATCACAAACTCGACCTGCCGCCAAAGGTGTTTGCGCCGCTGCTCTGAGCAGCGCCGCCATGTTGATTCAATAGCCACGAGTGTAGTGTATGGAATGTATAGCCAATATAGAGGCATCCACTATGCCTTCGAAAGTACGCCTTACTGCTGACCATTTGCGGCGCGCTGTATAGGCTATGCATTCCATACACTACACTTATATTAAACAAATCGTTCGCAACACGCGTTCCATCGGAGCCCTGAATGTCACAGCGTAGAAAATTTTTTGGTCTCAATGAGCCGCTTAGGCATCCCTGCCATGCCAAGCCAAAAACACGCAGGCAGTTTATCGCCCAGGGTTTTGCGGCCGGAACTGGCACCATGGTGGGTTCATCTTTATTCAGCCTATTTGCGAACCCGCGCCAGGCCTACGCGTTGTCTGCCGACGTTGCCGCCGAGGTGGCCGCCTGCGGTATCGCCACACAAGGTGCGGGAAAAATTCCATTCATTTGTTTTGACCTTGCCGGTGGCGCCAATATGGCGGGTTCCAATGTTCTGGTCGGCGGTCAGGGTGGCCAGATGGATTTCCTCTCAACGGCCGGTTACAGCAAGTTGGGCTTGCCTGGCGATATGGTGCCCGGTATTACCGAAGCGGCGCCGACCACTACCAGTAATGGCGATCACACGGATACCTCATTGGGCTTGGCGTTCCATAGTGACAGCGCATTTTTGCGCGGCATTCTGGAGAAAGCACCTAATGCAGTTGCCAGTGGCAACATCAATGGTGCGGTAATACCGGCACGATCAGACAACGATACGGGTAACAACCCCCATAATCCCATGTATGGTATTGCGCGAGCAGGTATGGGCGCTAGCGGCGCTGACGGTTCACTGGTCACCTTGATCGGTTCTCGTAACTCCGATTCCGGTGGCAACTCCATGGCACCTGCCAATCTGATGAACCCGGCCATCAGGCCAACTAAAGTGGATCGGCCAAGTGATGTGACCGGTATGGTAGATGTTGGCGATTTCGGTGCATTGTCTCAAGCAGAAGCCGTTGCCGTTATGGAGTCGGTGTACAGAATTAGCGACTCCAAAATGGCCCGCGTGAGTACCGGTCAGGCGAACAACGCGGAATTGATTGACCAGGTACGCTGTGCTTACGTAAAAAGCGCCGATCTTGCAGAGCGTTTCGGGGACCCATCGCAGATAAATCCGGATGATCGTCTGGGCGCCAACCCTGTCATTGTCAGCGATAACGGTGGCATATTTACCGAAGCTGAATTTGATGGTGACAATGAATTTCGCAAAACTGCCTCTGTCATGAAAATGGTGATTGATGGTTTTGCCGGTGCCGGAACTGTGACTATGGGGGGTTATGACTATCACGGCGGTGCGCGGGCAACAGGCGAAGTGCGTGATCTACGCGCTGGTCGTTGCATGGGTGCTTGCCTGGAATACGCTCACCAGACCGGCATTCCAGTAATGATGTACGTGTGCAGTGACGGCTCTCTGTCCAGCAACGGTACCATCGATAACTCTGTAGAAGGCAGAGGTAAAGGTGAATGGACTGGTGACAACTCATCCACCGCTGCGTCGTTCTTTCTTGTCTATAACCCAGGTCGTAGACCTGTGCTAATTGGTGGCACACCGGAGGAACAGGCAGTGCATCAGCAAATTGGTTATATGCGCTCAGACGCTTCAGTGGAAACCGCATCAACGCCAGCAGCTAATAATGTAAACCTGCTAGTTGAAACGGTGATCATGAACTACATGGCGCTGCATGGTGAGCAAGGGCAATACTCGTCAGTATTTCCGACGGCTCTGGGTGGTTTGGTTGATCAACTCACCGCATTTGAGCCGATAGTGGCGGGCACAATTACTAGCCCGGTGTGACACCTGATCGAATTTCTGCAATAAACGCGGCAGCGTAGTGGCCTGACTCGCGTTCGTCAAAACCGAACTGTGTTACCAGAACCTTAGCCAGCTCATCGACAGTGATGGACTTTTCTATATGCGCCATTATCTGGTGAATCGTAGCTGTCTTGAGCTTGAATTGATTCAGTTCAGGCGTGTATTGCAGCTCGTCCGCTGATGATTTATAGGCAGGCAAACCGAATTTTCCTGGGCCGCTTAGATTTGCAAACAACACATTTTCCAACCTTCCCTGCGACGCTCTGGGGTTATGCAAATAACCCAGCGTATGCTGATCGAATTCTATCTCGGTGAAAGATTGCAGCAGCAATTCGCGTATTTCATCGCTGCAATACTGCTCTTCATAATGCGACTTGTGCACGTTGGCCGGGCCCATAAATAATAGACGACCATCCTCTTTAAGAAAATGTGCGCTGGCTTTTACAGCGTCAGCAAAACGTAAATCCAGGATATCGAAAAACCACGGCGCGACAATCGTATCGAAGCTTGCGCGGGCAAATGGCAACTGTGGATACGTTGCCAACAGTTGAATATGATTTTCATGTTTAAGAGCTGGCTGCTTTATCTCCCATTTCTTGGCACAATTCTCAAGATTGGTAGGATATAAACTGTACTCATGCACCTTCAAGGACTTGCCTTGCATAATATGCGAGGAAGCCAATGCTAAAAATGGATTGTGCTCTACAGATACCACATCTGCTTTCACAAGTGCGTTGGCGAGGTGGTAGCTAAGCCCGCCAGCGCCACTGCCAAGAACTAGAATTCGTTGCGTCGCGTGACGGGCAACTGAAGAGACACAGTAGTTTATATAGGGTTGCAGCTCGTCGCCCCAGCACCAATCGCGAAAAAGTAGTTCGAAGTAAGACTCTATCTGCTGACTTGATGGCGCTATCGGCAAGGCGTTTTTTGGAATCCATGAAGCCAGCATTTTTTGCATCAGCGCCAGGTTCTTATGACGAGCTTCGTGCTGCATGGTGATTCGTTGACGAGTGTTGGCAAGCTCGCAATTCTGTGCCAATTGTTGCATCTGTTTTAAATGCTCTCGCTCGGTAGTCAGAAAGTGTTTGATTTTACTGCCCCATTGCAAGCGAGTGATTGCCGCATTCGGATACAAGCAAGCAATGTGTTGGTCAATCATCTGATAGCTTGAACAAGAGGATCTAAGACATCCATCCGCTATGGATAATGGTTCACCGCTGTCAGGGCAACGCAAGATATCCAATAGTTGCGCAATATCCATGGCTTTAGCCCTCAATACCGCTAAAAAGCGCTGCCGTATTCAAAGCTGTATTTACCCTGCGTGGGTGGCCCAAATAACATGGCCATTTGCTGAAGTATCATTGGCTCTACAGTACCGTCAGGTTCGCTGTACAAATCCAGCCTAAATTCGCGATTAGGCAGAATCTCAGCGTTTCCTGAAAGTCCATAGGCGCCCTGATAAGAGCCTATGGTTAATCGTAAAGGCGCACCCTGTGTGTCACTGGTTTCGGGCATGCTCAGATTAAGCAACACACTGCCCGCGTTAACAGTGGCGGCCGGCATACTTGCGGAGATATTTCTCAACTGCAGTTTACCGCTGGCTGCTTTAATCCATTCGTCTTTATAGATCAGATTAATATTCTGCACCTGCAACTCACCTCGCAGCGGCACTATCAAGGCACGGAGCAAGGGCTGCAGTTCGTCGGAACCCAGTTCAAGAGACAAGTCTCTTAACTGCGTTTGACCGAACAGCGACTGCACAATGAAGAACTGTACTTGCTTTCCGGCAAACTCACCATTGATATCCGCTGCAAGCTGACCTAGTAATAGGCGCCAAATGCTAATACCCCACTTTACCGAATCAATACGTATGGCAAATTGTGGCAATTGCACCTGCAGGCTTTCGCTTTGCCCTTTATGCCAAACACCGCTGGTTCCATTCAGGTAAATACCGAATCGATCCAGACCAATGGCAGACATCACCTCGCGCGCGGGCGCGGTTAAAATCAGGGTCAATACGAAACTGACACCCAGAATCAGTTTGCTGCGACGACTAAAGAATTGGTTCATCACATTTTTTGCAGCTGCATGGACGCACTGACAACGCCGCCCTGCGCCGTGCTACTCACACTGACATTGCTCACAACAACATTTTGATTTGACAATTCCTGTAGCCACAAGAACACAGCAGAGAAACTGGCGTTCTCAAACCATACCTGGGCTTTGTCATTGCCGCGAGGCTGGAATCGGCTAAATCGCAGACCATTCGAGGTAACTGAGTCATTTAATAATTGCGACAGGCTTTGATTACTAGCGCGATTCGATGTGCTTGATTTTTTTTGTTGCTGAATAAAAGCAGCGCTATTGCGCATCCATTGCAAGGTTTTAATGGCTTTGGCATTACGCTCTTGCAGGCTAGCATTCTCTGCAGACAAGGGGCGCCACAGCAAAATAAAGAATAAATAAAGACCCAGTGCAACGCCACCAGTTAAAACCATCCATTGTTCGCGCCGCTCAAGCGCGTGAAACCACTCAAGATTCAGTCGGTCCATTATCGGCTCCCTGTCTTCAACGAGAATTTCATTCGGGCGCGTTCTCCGCCGTCTACGCTGTTACTACTGACCAACTGAGCGGCAATTCCGGCTGCGTCTAGTTTCAGCCTGATTTTCTCCAGGTCCTGAAATTGCCTGGCCACTAAATCAGCGCGTAGCTCATTGTTGCGGCTGTCGAAGTTGACGTTCAACAGATTCAATCCTTCAAAGGTATTCAGCGCTTCAGCCGCGCGGTAAAACAATGGCATAAACATAGAAGCGGTTTTTCCACCGGAAAACTTCTGCAGTTGCGATCGCATCTGCGCCTCAGGATCGCTGACCTGGCTGTTGGGAAACGCCTGCTGATACACAGCCAACATTTGCTGTCGTAGCAGTACGTTGTCCGCTTGCAGGCGCTGGTTCTGTAGAAAAGCTGCCAGAGTATAAATACACACACCCGCCGCGAACAACATTGCCGGAATTCGCCAATATTGCCAGATTTTGCCCCAGGCAACGGCAGGGCTGAATTCGCCCTGCAACAAATTGATGGTGCTGCTTCGCAGACGCTGCCAGCGGCTATCAACAAACCAGGGCTTGCGCTGCGAGTCGATAAGTGGCGCGAGTGCAGCCGGTAACACATCTTCACTGGCGTTAGCAGCATCAGTGCTGTCTTCATACACCACAATACGATCTGGCAATGTATCCTGCGAGCGCGTAGCAGCTTGCCAGGCCATCTGAGCGTGAGCATAATCTGAATAGAAATAGCTATTGTCTGGAAGGCTAACGCATACACTGTGGTCATCAGCGTTGATTAACCAGGCGTTGGATTCATCGTCTGTATCGCGCAGGGTGCTTAAAGCCTGCGCCAAAGGCATGACGGCCAAAATTTCGATGTGTTCTGTTTCAAACGGCGCGAGCAATTCTCGCATCACCTGACGATCTACCACGGCGATATCAATACAGTTCGCATCAGGTTTCGCAAAGGCAAAATGCAATTGGTCTACGTCACTGACCAGGCTCTCTTCCAATTCATAGCTTGCCGTTTTGAGTATGTGCTTGCGATCGCTGGCTTCGAATTCGACCGTGCGAATAGTAACCAAGGGGCTGTTAACAACCAGCAGCAATTCTACTGTCCGATTTTCGAGCACAGCGAAAAAGTCATCCAGAGTACCTGTGTGCGCTGGTAACTCCGCAGCGCCACTGTCGAGATAATTCAGCCAGCGGCATCGTCCACTCGCTGTAGCGTATTCAAGTAACAATTTTGATTTCAATGGTTCAACCTGAAAGACGTGCTGTTGGAAACGATGCGTTTGTATTCATTATAGACTGCCGGTGCTGCGTGATAGAACTGTGACTTTGTCATTGTCATCAACTCTAAGTACCGATCGCATTGGTATGCTGATCTCGCCAAGCTTTGCGAGACCACTGATTGCGAAGTAATCGCTTTGGGCAACAATATTCTCATTGCTTTCGATATCTAGCCGATTCCAGGGGGCAAAACCTTTGATACTCTTTTTATCAAGACCAACAGCCGGATCTATTTCTTGCAGATAGCTCTCTATTTCTCCAGATGGCAGAGGCTTTAGCTTCGTTCCATCGTCATACGCTACCGCCTGAAGTACATTCTTGGTGGCTGTATTGATATTGACCTCATTGAATTCAACGTCGAGTACAGTCACATGGGGTTCCAACTGCCGATACAGCTCCGCTGTGACGCCTTTAACCAAACGCAATTCCGACACGCTACTCATCAGGACATCAGGTGTTCGGTAGGGCACATCCAATTGGGCATAATATGGATCCTCAGCACCATCAAAGCCGGTCGGACCTTCGTCCTCGTCTAGCCAGTCGACAACTGCTTGCATAATTGCGCTCGCTTGAGCTTCATCTGACACAATCTCAGAGAAGGTAAGAAGCAAGCGTATGAACATTTCTTGATTGTCTGTTAGCTGCTGTTGCGCATTGGGGTCAGCGTTTACAGTTTTGTTTCGCAGGCTATTGAGATTGAAACGACCCTGAAGATCCTGCATTGGTTGCGCCGCTAACAACCCTTGCCCGATTGGCACAGGCGGATATTCCTCAGCCCATGCTTCACCGCGATAGTCCATATCCTTGTCGATATCAGCTAGCAATAATTGTTTGGCGATACTTTCGGCGCTGTATAAATACAGCAGAATCTGGTCGCTGTAGATCACATTGCTGGATCGGCGCAGCGTCAGTTGGTATTCATTACCCATGCGAACGCCAATGACCGCAACCAGAGCTGTAATTAATAGAGCCACGACTAACGCGGCACCCTGGTGTTTGCTGGTTTTGGAAGCACAAACGCTCATGCGTCACCGCCAAGCGCGTACAACCGTCTTACTTCGCCCCATCCCTGCAGCTCAAGCGTAACCTCAATAGCTGCCGGCATATCCTCCAGTCCGGCTGAGGATTGTTCTTGCGGCCAGCTTTCTAGCCAGTCTTTGGCTATTTCATCATCATCAACTATCACATCTTCTGCTTTCAGAAAACGCACTGCTACATTGTCAACGCCGCTTAGTGCCGTTGTTTTCAGTACGTTGTCCGAACTTACTCTGTCCAGCATAGGCCAGCTAATTCGTTCCAATCGCGTATCGTTTAGGCCGTAGGCTATGCGTTGCAATTCACTTCTTGGCAACTCGCGCGGGTTTGGCCAGCCACCGCGCGTTAAACTTAGCAAATACTCGGCATTGATTCCGCCAATCATAGCGGCTTCTTTTTCACCGTATTCGTCTCGAATCGGGCGATCAATGGCATGCGTGATATCACGGCTCAACATTGAGAAAAACAAATTGATTTCGTTCAATCGTTTGGCTTTCTCAGAATGGCCTGTGTAGGCGCTCATGGCGCTGTTGAGAAAGCCGTAGGCTATTACGCCCGCTATGGCAGTAAGCGCAACGGCTATTAATACCTCGAGTAAGCTGAATCCTTTGCCTTTGAATTTTGAACGAATCATAATTTTCAAGCGTCAGGCGTTGCTGTGGGTTTTGGAATCGGCAGCACAAAATAATTCAACGCAGTTGCCAGTGCGGGCGCGTCGGAGTCTTGCGCTACTTTGATCTTGAGCTCTACTTCCAAAAGAAGCTCGTTCGCGGTTTTCTCCGTATCAAGTTCCCAGAACCATTCGCGTCCCAGCATTTCAAGGCTGCCTCGTTTGCGATCTTTCGGAAGATAATCTTGGTGCTTATTCTGTAACCTCAATTCAGTCATTTTATTCATAGCAACCCAATGCGCGATGGATTTGTCGCGCATATGGCTGAAACCTCGAACTTGTTCTGAAATGCTGATCATTAATGCTGGCAACGCGATTGCCAGCACAGCTAAGGCAACCAATACTTCAACCAGGGTGAAGCCGTTTCGATTTTGCTGTATCAA
The DNA here is from genome assembly GCA_039111475.1 of Pseudomonadota bacterium. Taxonomy (GTDB): domain Bacteria; phylum Pseudomonadota; class Gammaproteobacteria; order Pseudomonadales; family JAUIET01; genus JAUIET01. The sequence continues at coordinate 28,184 of JBCCIP010000036.1, forward strand.
AGCCATTCTGACTCTTTGCCATTGCGTCGTAACATACGCACCTGGCCAATGGGGTTCACTTCAATGCGATATTCCTCCTCAATGTTGTTCAGCACTATGTCAAGCTCGAAGGCGGGTGTGACTTCTCCGCTGTGCAGGAAAAACACATCAGGCTTGTACTTTATTTCTCTGTCTTCGGAGATTGACCCTTCACCGTCGACTTCTTTGGCGGAAGCGGCGGAGTACAGCTCCGTAGCACGGCCTTCCAAGCGCAGGTCTATATCGCTTCCTTCAATGAGTTGCTCTGGGGAGAAGATGGTGTGGCTTGTAAGTGGTTGCCACTGACCGTTTTCAAAAACTGACCATTCGTAAGAAAATTGCAGGTCTCTTTCACCGAATTCTTGCAAAAACCTTAGGCCTATGGGTTTGCTGGTGAGTACAGATTCTTCAACAGCCAGTTGCATTAAGCCGGTGAGTTTTTCGGCCTGGGCTTTTAGCTGGTCTGGACGACTTCCAGAGCCAACGGCGAGAGTGACGAAGCTGATAGCGATGGCGGCAATGGCTAATAGAACCAGAAGTTCTATAAATGAGAATCCCGCCTGCTTCGTAATTCTGCTTTCGTCCAATTGAACGGAGATCTGAGGCTGTGCGCTTGGATGGCCCGACCAAGTGAGCCACTCATCTGCGCGGACCACGCCGTAACCACATCCCTGAAGACTTGTTTTCGAGGTTCTTCTCTCAAACAGTTCCACGAAGATGAGTGGCTCACTTGGCCTCTGGAGGGTCATTTGTTTAGCGCTTGCTTCGCCGTGTGGCTTGCTTAGCCTTGTTTATCGGACCAGTTGCCAATATCCGCATTTTGTCCTTCGCCCCCAGGTGTTCGGTCAGCACCCAGCGAATAGATATCAATTTCACCGTGTTCACCGGGCGACAAATAGAGATACGGGTTACCCCAAGGATCCAATGGCAAGTCTTGCAAGTAGCCACCCGACTTCCAATTAGGCGCGGCAGGTTCGCTATTAGGCTGATTGACAAGAGCCGGCAGACCCTGGTCACTGCTAGGATAATTAAAGTTGTCCATGCGATACAAATTAAGCGCCGTTTCGATAGATTTAAAGTCAGCGTGCGCTTTTTGTATTCGAGCATCGTCAACGCGATTAAGCACTTGCGGTGCGACAAGGCTAACCAGAATACCCATGATAACGACCACTACCATGATCTCGATCAGGCTGAAGCCTGTTTGTTTGCTCATATTATTACCTCCAAAAAAAGTGACTGGTTCTTGTCGCTGCTTGTTGGGTATCAGGCGACCAAATTGTTCAAGCTGAATATCGGCATCAGAATGGCAAGTACTATCAGCAATACAACCACGCCCATAACTACAATCATTACGGGTTCAAGAATGCTCATCATTGCATTCGCGGTCATTTCGAGTTCGCGTTCCTGGTTGAGCGCTGCTCGCCCTAGCATGGCTTCCAGTTCACCACTCAGTTCGCCGCTGGCAATCATATGGACCATCATTGGCGGAAACTGATCCGTTTTCTCAAGCGCTTTGTGAAGGCTCATTCCTTCCTGTACTTGTACCGCCGCGGCTTCAACCGACTCGCGCAGAATGCGATTATGTAGCACTTCCGCTGCTATGCGCATGGCGTCTAGCAGCGGAACACTGGACGCAATTAATATGTTCAGCGTGCTGGCAAAGCGGGCAGACTCAGCGTTTCTGACCAACTCGCCGACCAGTGGCATTTTTAGTTGTACCGCGTGCCAGCTACGGAGAATTTCAGGATTACGCAATGCGAGCCTGGCGCCCACAGCCAAGGCACCTATAACAAGCAAGGTTAAGCCGCCCCACTCACTCAAGTAGTCACTGCACGCAATAAGAATTTTGGTGAGTGTCGGCAGCTCGGCCTGGCTGCTTTGAAAAATTCGAATCAGGTCAGGCACCACGTAAACCATCAAACCACCGACTACGGCGAACGCGACCAAAACGACTATGATTGGATAGACCATGGCCATCTTTAGCTTTTGCTGGGTGTACTGGCGTGCCTCCGTGTAGTCAGCAAGTCTTTCCAGCACAACACCCAGGAAGCCGGAATGCTCGCCCGCCTTCACCATGGCGCGATACATGTCGTTAAATACGGCCGGGTAGTCTGCCAGTGCATAAGCCAGGGAGTGGCCTTCTGTAACGCGTGAGCGCACATCCAGCAATAAACCCTCAACCTTCGGTCTGCGACTTTGTTTGGCGGCGGCGCGAAGGCTTTCGTCGATTGGCAGGTTAGACTGAATCAGTGTCGCCAGATGGCGCGTCAACAATACCAATTCAGCAAAGCGAATTTTGCGATTACTACCACCGGCACTGCGAGTAGAGGTTTCGCTACCTTCTTTCGCAGCGGCAACTGCAATTGGTTTGAGCTTTTTTTCTCTAAGCTGAGAGCGGATATTGCGTTCGCTGTCGCCTTCCAGAACGCCTTTTACCTTGCGTCCAGAGCCGTCAAGCGCTTGATAGCTAAAAGCGGGCATACAATCAGGCCGCGGTGGTTACGCGAACTACCTCTTCTACTGAGGTTTCACCAGCCATTATTCGATCACGACCGTGTTCGAATATGCCTTGCGTTGCGGTTCTGGCGTGCGCATGTAAGTCCTGTTCACTGGCACCATCATGAATCATGTGGCGTATATGATCATCGATCATAATCAGCTCGTAGATACCTGTTCTGCCCTTGTAACCCGATTGATTGCATGCGCGGCACTGCCCTGCTTTAAAAAGCGTGGCTCCTGTTGGCACGCTATTCAATTTGAGCAATTCCAGTGTTGGAATGTCAGGTTCGTATTCCACTCTGCATTCCGTGCACAATAAGCGCACCAATCGCTGGGCCATCACGGCAACCAAGCTGGACGACAGTAGGAAGGGTTCTACGCCCATGTCATTCAATCGGGTGATCGCGCCGATCGCCGTATTTGTGTGCAAAGTAGATAACACCAGATGGCCGGTTAAGCTTGCTTGTACGGCAATTTCCGCTGTTTCTATATCGCGAATTTCACCCACCATTACGACATCCGGATCTTGCCGCAGTATTGCGCGTAAACCTCTTGCGAACGTCATGTTAGCTTTGGGATTCACCTGAGTCTGGCCGATGCCGGGCAACATGTATTCGATGGGGTCTTCAATGGTTAATATGTTACGACTGGTTTCGTTGATATGAGTTAGGCCGGCGTACAAGCTGGTTGTTTTCCCAGATCCAGTTGGGCCAGTAACCAAGATAACACCATGCGGATGCAACAGCGCTTTGCGATAGTTACTTTCTACCTCCGGACCCATTCGGAGTTGCTCCAGTTGCAGTTGCCCTGCCTGCTTATCTAACAATCGCAGCACAACGCGCTCGCCATGCACCGACGGTATTGTAGACATACGAATGTCTACTGCGTGGCCAGCAACTCGTACTGAAATCCGACCATCCTGCGGTACACGCTTTTCGGCGATATCCAGTTTGGCCATCACTTTTAAACGTGACACCAGCAATGTAGCCAGAGCCCTTTTTGGCGAAAGCACTTCCTGCAACACGCCATCTACACGAAACCGAACCACCATTTGGTCTTCAAAGGTTTCAATATGAATATCAGACGCTTGCTCTCGAATCGCTTGTGATAGCAGCGCGTTGATTAGCCGAATAACCGGCGCGTCTTGATCACTGTCCATCAAATCGCTGGTCGCTGGAATTTCGTCCGCCAAACGGCTTAAATCCAGGTCGTTGTCCAGGCCTTCAGCCACCATGCTGGCTTCGTTGTCACTGGTTTGGTAATACTGAGTTAAGCGCGCTCGAAAAGCATCTTCCTGCAATTCCTGCGTGTGGAAATTGAATCCGACCAAGCGTTGTACTTCAAGAAATGCGGTCAGTGATAAAGTGGGCAGGTGGTATAGCAACGGCACTTCATGTTCGATTTCCAGCAATACACCTTGTTCGCGTGCATAACTGAACGGCAAAGGCCGCTGCGCTAGCGTTTGCTCATCGCCGTCCGTGACTTCAAGATCAACCAAGTCGTTCAAGCTATCACTCTACAATGACTTCAGCGCCATTATCCGGCAGGCGTGATTTTTGAAGCTGACGCAACTGTTCTTCCCATTCAGGCAATAGCGGCAGTTTCTCAGTGTCCACCAAGTCTACGCCACGCAACTTTCGATTCAGTTGTTGGGTGCGAATGTATTTGTACTTCTCAGCGGTGGCCCCACTCAGTGTCACTGAATCCCGCATAATCGTGGCTTTGAGGAATACATAGAGGTTTGTTTTATTCACCGAAGTGCCGGTTGAACGAAACAAACGGCCCAATATCGGAATATCACCCAGCAAAGGAACCTTTCGAAGTGTTTCCTGAACCTCATCTTTGATCAGGCCACCCAAAACAATGATTTCGCCATCTTTTGCGAGAACCGTGGCACTAACGGATCGTTCGTTTGTGATGATGTCAGACGCTACTGTGCCTGTAAGACTGCTCACCTCTTGTTCAATTTCCAGAATGACGGAATCGCCTTCGTTGATGCTTGGCGTCACATTCAAACTGATACCGACGTTTTCACGCTCTATCGTTTGAAAGGGATTGTTTACGCCGTCTCCTGATGCATTCGTGAAACTGCCCGTCAAAAATGGCACGTTCTGCCCTACCGAGATTGACGCGGGACTATTGTCCAGCGTCAACAGGCTTGGTGTTGATAGGATATTGGCTTCGGTGTCTTCCTCAAGAGCATTGATCAGTACTGCAAAACTGGTGCCGTCTTCATTTAATTTGCCAACACCAAACGTTTGACCAATATTATTCGCTAAGGCTCCGGCCAGGTTGATCAGTCCGTCATCGGGTGTAGTAGTCGTTGTTGTACCACCTTGTGGCGTGGTCACGGTCGTGGTTGTGTCTTGACCATTGTCCAATGCGGCCGCGCCAATACTGGTGAGCAGGCCATCGCCGTTAGAGGAACTGCCAAACCCGGCGTTTCTGTCTGCTGCAACCCACTGTACGCCCAAGTCTTTATTGTCGATAGCCTGGAGCTCAACAATGATCGCTTCAACTAACACCTGGGCTCTGCGAATATCCAGGCGTTCGATCATTTCTTCAAGCGTACTCATAATCGCTGCATCGGCTGTGATGATCAGCGCATTAGTGGATTCATCGGCTTCAATAGTGGAACTACCGCCCCTGCCGGCCGCCGCGCTATTTGGATTTGCGCCAGGTTTGGCGGCCTGTAATTTAGCCATGCCCTGTACAACCTTACTCAACACATCAGCAAGCTCTTTGGCCTTGGCGTACTTAAGGTAAATCACTCTAGCGTTACCGCTTTGATCCAATGGTGAATCCAGATGACTGATGAGTGAGCGAATGCGTATACGTTCAGCCTTGTCACCTGTCACCAATACCGTATTAGTGCGAGTGTCGGCAACGAGGCTCACTCTAGCCGCGGAAGCATCTTTGCTGGTATCGGTTTTCTCGAGATTTTCTAACAACCTGACCACTTCCTCGGCGGCGGCATGTTTGAGCTTGACCACCGTGGTGCTTTGATCAGCCGATCTATCCATCTGAGATATAACTTCTCGTATACGATTGATATTCGCCGCAGTGTCAGAAATGATAATAGAGTTGCTTGGTGCGTAAGCGGCCATGTGGGCTTGCTGGGGTACCATGGGACGCAAAATAGGAATCAATTTTGCCGCGGCAACATTTTTGAGCTGAATCACATGCGTGACAATTTCCCCGCCAGAGCCGCCGGAGACAGGTACTGGTAATGATCGGGCGTCTTTTGTGGGCACTATTCTAAGCACTTCACCCGATTTAACTGCCGCGAAGCCATGCACTTCCAAGATTGAAAGAAACAATTCATAGAGTTCGTCAGTATTCACCGCTTTAGTGGATATCACCTTAACTTTGCCCTTAACTTTGGGGTCCACCACGATTGTCATACCAGTCGCATCGGCAACAAACTTCACCAGCTCATTAATTTCGGTTTCGTTGAAATTAATCTTCCATTGATCAGCATTGGTAAGTGGTGCCAACATTAACCAGAAAGCCGCCAGCAATGCCACGCGATAGCGCGCAGTCAAAACTTTGGGTGTTGAATTCTTTCTATAGGATTGCATTATCATTGTCTGCTTTAAGATTCATTGTCTTCGCCAACATCATCCAGTGATACGACGAGACTGATACTTTCACCGTTGCGCGTAATGTCAAAAGACGCTTCGGTCTCACTGCGCAAAGTTTGGAACACGCGCATTGCGTTCGATACATTATCCAGGGCTACTCCATTGACCGCCTTAACAATGTCGTTGGTTTGTAAACCCAGCTGCTCAAACTGCTGTTTGTCCTTGCTTGGCCTTACCTTGTATCCAATCAACTGGCCGTTCTCACGAGCTTCAGAGATGCGCACAACGTCGGTAATCGACATTGGGTTTTCCAGCAGACGCTGACGCATGCTGCTAGTCACCGCGGATCGATTCTGAACGGTAGGTTCTGCGCTTGGTTGCCTCACTGCTGATCTGGCGGCTGCTCTTCGCTTATCAAATAAATAGAGAGACTCCACTTTGCCGGCATTGTCGATCAGCACGCGATCGAGCAGCAAGCGTCGTAACACCACCCGACCACGAACCGGAAGCTTTTCGCCAATGGCATACTGCTGTTGCTTGCCTTGGTAGGTGATCACCGCCCGGCTGTTTTTCTCGGTATCTGATTCAATAATGCCATTTAAAGTGAGCTGTAGCCGTGTTTCTTTGGCATTGCTCTCCGCATCGCTTAAATCTGTCAGAGGTGCAACCGGCGCGGCCACGCTTACTGGCCCGCCCTTGCCAAACAATTTCCAGCTCTTAACAGCCCCTGGGTCAATGCTTACGCTGACCGACGCCGGTTGACCAGGCATTTGTCTCGATTGACCTATAACTTCGGAAGCAGCGGGCGGTATGGGCTCTTCGCTTGAAAACAATGACCAGATTAAGTTGATCACGCCAAACAACAACCATATCACCAGGGCCCAAACCATTATTCGCTGAACCGTCTTTTTAGGCACGCTGGAATACAATTGTGCAAGCGCATCTGACGCGGTTCGCACCCTTTGTTCAAGTGACTGTAGCTGTGCCGAAGCTGCCATAGGTGAGTACTGATTAGTCGCCATGCGATCGATAATTAAACAAGCAAAGTGCCTAGTGGTTTACTCCGCTGATTGTCAGCGGCAATGCCGCCCAAAACGCTGAAAAAGGCGGCAAAAAAGCCTGCATCGACCACTAATGTTAGCAGTTTCACTGATCTTCATCTGTGGGAAGCGGAATATAACCACACAATTATGACAATAGTCGGTCAGAGGCGTTCAACACCGATTATCAATCGCTGACGGCTTCAGTTCCGATTGAATTTTGGTCAATATAGGACGGTCGCAATCGCTGCGCTCACTTAACCCACCAGTCCAAGCATCACGCCAGCGGCAACCGCTGAACCAATCACTCCAGCCACGTTGGGGCCCATCGCATGCATTAGCAGGTAATTATGCGGATTACACTCAAGACCGACCTTGTTTGACACACGAGCCGCCATTGGAACCGCAGAGACGCCAGCTGAGCCAATCAAGGGATTGACTGGCGTGCGGCCAAATGTGTTCATCAATTTTGCCATTAGCACACCGCTTGCGGTGCCTATGGAAAATGCAACAATGCCAAGTAGCAAAATGCCCAGAGTTTTGCCGTCAAGAAATTGCTCGGCGTTCAACTTGGAGCCAACGCCCAGGCCAAGGAAGATCGTGACGATATTAATCAAGGCATTTTGTACCGTGTCACTAAGCCGGTCCACCACACCTGACTCACGCATTAAATTGCCCAGGCAAAACATACCCAGCAATGGGGCAGCACTGGGCAACAACATGGCCACAAGAATCAGCAACAGAAGTGGAAACAGGATTTTTTCAACAGGATTGACCTCCCTCAGCTGTGTCATCACGATGCCCCGTTCTTGTTCGTTTGTTAGTGCGCGCATGATGGGTGGTTGAATCAATGGCACCAGTGCCATATAGGAATAGGCGGCGACAGCGATTGCACCCAGCAAATCTGGAGCAAGTTTGCTTGCAACGAAGATAGCCGTTGGGCCGTCTGCGCCACCTATGATGCCGATGGCAGCTGCGTCCTGAATACTGAAATCCAGAATCCCGAAACTTGATAACGTCACGGCGCCTATAAGTGTCGCAAATATTCCGAACTGGGCTGCGGCGCCTAGAAACAGTGTTTTCGGATTGGCCAAGAGCGGTCCAAAGTCGGTGAGCGCCCCCACTCCCATAAAGATAATCAGCGGAAACACCCCGGTTTCAATACCAATATGGTAGATGTAGTACAACACGCCGCCTGGGCTTAACAACTGCCCAGCCGCATCCACCACAGGAGCATCACTGAACCCTGCACCCGGAATATTGACCAGTATCGTGCCAAAGCCAATCGGTAACAGCAGCAATGGCTCGAAACCTTTTCGAATGGCGAGATACAATAACAGCAGACCGATGATCATCATCAGTAGCTGACCACTGTTGATTTGGCTTAGTCCAGTGGTGTGCCAAAGCACCAAAAAAGAATCCATGTTGCCAGGCTCCCTTAGCCCAAGCTCAGCAAAGGTTCGCCAACTGACACGCTGGCGCCCTGCGCCACGTGCACGGTTTGTATCGTACCGGCCTTGTCCGCTCGCACCTCAGTTTCCATTTTCATTGCCTCGAGTATCATCACAACGTCTCCAGCTTCAACCCGGTCACCAGGACTAACATCCACTCGAAATATATTGCCCGCCAGTGGCGCACTCAAGGTGCTGGGCGCCGCAGATACAGCGGGTGTGTCCGCAACGGCCACGATCGGCGCGGCTGCCTGGGGAGCCGCTACAATACTGTCTATGGCGCCACCTTCCTGCACAACCACCTGATAAACCTGCCCGTCAACGCTTACGGTATAGCTGGCAGCCGCAGTAGATGGGGTTGCAGCGGAATTCGAAGCATCAGCAGCGGGCACAGAGTCTGCAATAGGTGCGTCAAGATCTGGATGCGATTCAAAAACAGATGCATCGCCGCGATTGGCCAGAAACTTAAGGCCAATTTGCTGGAATAGCGCATAGGTTAAAACATCGTCAATCGAATCATCACGCAAAGTGATGTTTTTCTCTGCAGCCACTTCCTTTAACTCTTCCTGCAGACTGCTGAGTTCCGGGTCAATTAGATCAGCCGGCCGACACACTACGGCTTCAGAACCGTCCAGCACACGCTTTTGCAATTCGCTATTCACTGGCGCGGCTGTCGCACCGTACTCCCCTTTCAACACGCCCGCGGTTTCTTTAGCAATTGACTTGTAACGCTCGCCAGTCAGAACATTGAGCACTGCCTGTGTGCCAACAATCTGCGAAGTAGGAGTAACCAATGGAATATAACCGAGATCCACCCTAACACGAGGAATTTCATCAAGAACCTCATTCAAACGGTCACTTGCGCCCTGCTCGCGCAGTTGATTTTCCATGTTAGTGAGCATGCCACCCGGCACCTGAGCCACCAATATGCGCGAATCTACGCCTCTAAGTGCGCCTTCAAATTTTGTGTATTTCTTGCGCACATCGCGAAAGTAAGCCGCAATGCCCTCTAACTTTTCGATATTCAAGCCGGTATCTCTTTCAGTGCCTTCAAGAATAGCCACCACACTCTCGGTGGGCGAATGACCATAGGTCATGCTCATGGAGGAAATCGAGGTATCAACGTTGTCAATGCCAGCTTCAATAGCCTTCAAGATAGTCGCGGTGGATAGGCCAGTCGTTGCATGGCAATGCATATGTATGGGAATGGCAAGGCTGGACTTCAGCTGGCTGATCAACTCATACGCCTCGTAGGGCCTAAGCAATCCGGCCATGTCTTTTATAGCGAGGCTCTCAGCGCCCATATCTTCTATATTTCGGGCTAAATCCAGCCAAGTTTGCAAAGTGTGGACAGGACTTACCGTATAGGAAATGGTGCCCTGTGCATGTTTGCCATTTCTCAGCACGGCCTGCAATGCCGTACGCAAATTCCGTGGGTCATTCATGGCATCGAATACGCGGAATACGTCCACACCATTGATGGCTGCGCGCTCCACAAATTTCTCTACCACGTCATCTGCGTAGTGCCGGTAACCCAGCAAATTCTGCCCGCGAAGCAACATTTGCTGAGGCGTTTTTGGCATGGCCTTTTTAAGTTCCCGGATTCGATCCCAGGGATCCTCACCAAGATAGCGAATGCACGAATCAAACGTTGCCCCACCCCATGATTCCAGAGACCAGTAACCCACATCATCAAGCTCGGCCGCGATCGGCAACATATCATCAATGCGAAACCGCGTTGCAAGCAGGCTTTGGTGTGAATCTCGTAAAACAACATCGGTGATGCCGAGAGCTTGGCTAGTAGTCATATTCAGGTCTTTTCGTCTTGTTTTAAGGAATAAAGTAAGTGGGTCAGCGCCGTACGAATCTATTGAATCTCGTTACGATTGCGGTGCCGATGCAACGCAGCTGTGATGGCGGCAACATGGCGGCGATCGATTGATTGGGGGTCTGAGTTATTCGCTTGCGGGGCAAAACGTTGCACCAATGCGGACATTGCGCCTGTGACTAAGACCAGCAAACTCAAAAACACGAACACCACCCCCATGCCATACAACAAGAGGTTCACGCCCTGGGATATTAGAGTTGGTTCCGTCATGGCGCTAAATTTAGCACGCTGTAAAAAGAAAGCCCACCAATGGTGGGCTTTAAGCATTTTTTCTGTCGGCCTGGACAGGGAGTGTTTCGGTTGAAACTGCTCCGGTGCTGCTAAAGGCGATTTACTTGGAAATATCCTGTACAGCAATCATGCCCAGAAGGCCGAGAGAAACCAGCAACATGGCTGTCATCACTGTGGATGTCATCATGAGACTTCTCCTCTTCAGTTTCAGTGCAAGGTCAATATAAGGTTTGGCCTTAAATAACTCAAATGTATTTAGATCATGTATAATATTCTTTAAAGTTATATCAATATTTTTATTCTATATTTTTCAGCTAGTTATGAGGTACCCATGGATATTCCTCTGGCAAAGATCGATCTGAACTTGCTGGTGGCCTTGCGCACCTTGATGGAAGAGCGCAGTGTCACCAAGGCCGCGGAGAGACTGTTTATTACCCAGCCGGCGATGAGCAAAACCTTGCAGCGGCTGCGAGAGCTGTTCCAGGACGAACTGTTTACTCGTTCATCTCGGGGGTTGGTGCCCACCCCCAGAGCGCTGGAACTGGAAAAAGGTGTGCAGCAAGCGCTTGAGTATATGGAATCAACTATCTTCGGCGCCGAATTCGATCCGCACACCGCCGAAGGCGAAATCCATATTTGCGCCCCGGAAATGTTCATCATCTCCGCAATTCCCGAACTCGTCGCACGCCTGGCGGATGAGGCGCCCGGCGTCTTGTTGCAATCGAGAAACTTGCTGGACGGTTACGTTGATCTGCTGGCCCATGGTTCACTGGATTTCAGCATTTACGTCAATCAGCACTTGGGCGATGAATACGCGACCTATCCCATTCTAGCCGGTGTGCCCAGCGTCTGGCTGCCAGCAGAACACCCGCTGGCTGAGAAACCTGAGCTGCAGATTTCAGACCTTGTCGGAATGCCATCGGTCAGGGTGTTCTTGCCAGGCTTCTCGCAGGCCGAACTGAACACATTGGCAGATTTGTTTGCGGCCCATGAGGTGTACCTTCAACAACCGCTGGTACAAACCACCCAGCTACTCATCGCCATGGAGGTTATTACACGCAAAAACGCCTTCATGCTAGGGCCAGACATACTGGACGACTCTCAACTGGCGAACAACAGCGTTGTTTCCAGACCGTTATCTGAAATGTCGATTCGCGAAGAAGTACAGTTAGATATTGTATTGGTACAACACCAGAGAACCATGAACTCACCGCTACACAGCTGGATTCGCGGACTCATTCTTGACAGCTACGCAAGGTATCAAGACGGCCTGTCTCAGAGCTGATAAAATGAGCAGCTGCCACGATTTCATTCAGTCTTTTCCATCAAACAGGAGTCATCATGACGGCAATCGAATCCAGCCAATCCATAGGTACGATCACTGGCGAACTACAAGCCATTCTGGAGCGCCAAAAAGCGGCATTTCTCGCCGATGGACCGGCCAGTCTGGAAACCAGGATTCAACGCCTGGATAAAGTCATCGACCTGCTGGTTGATAATCAGCATGAACTTTGCGACACGCTGAATGCAGACTACGGCGGCCGTTCACCACGAATGAGCCGCATGTCAGAAATTATGGGCGCAGTAAACAACGCCAAGAACGCGAAAAAGCATGTCAAAAAATGGATGAAGGCTGAGCGTCGCAAAGCACCGTTTCCTATGAACCTAGTCGGCGCGAAAACGCATATTCATTACCAGGCAAAAGGTGTGATTGGCAACATGACGCCGTGGAACGTGCCAGTCGGTATGGTGTTTAGCCCAATGGTAGATATGTTAGCTGCTGGCAATCGGGTAATGGTAAAGCCTTCTGAATTCAACCCCAAAACCGCAGAACTTATTAAAGAATTGGTGGCCAGGTACTTTGATGCTGATGAGGTCACTGTAGTGACGGGTGGACCGGATGTGGGTGCTGCATTTTCCAGCCTGGCCTTCGACCACCTTCTGTTTACCGGTGCAACAAGCATTGGTCGTCTGGTAATGCGTTCTGCCGCAGAAAACCTGACTCCGGTGACCCTTGAATTGGGAGGAAAGTCGCCGGTTATTATCGGCGATTCCGCCGACATAGAACAAACCGCCTTTAAACTTATCAACGGCAAAAGCATGAACTGTGGACAAATCTGCATCTCACCGGATTATGTGTTTGTTCCTACAGACAAAGTGGATGAATTTGTTCAGCACTGCATTGCCACGAGCCAAACGCTTTACCCTGACCCCACGAATAATGTGGATTACAACGCAATGATTAATGACCGTCATTATGAGCGCATTACGGCCTACCTTAATGACGCAGAAGCCAAAGGTGCGCGCATTATCAATACGGATAGTTCAGGCGCACAGTGGACCGCGGAGAACAAGAAAATCCCGATTCAGTTAATTGTAGATCCCAGTGAAGATCTGACAATTACTCAGGAAGAAATTTTTGGACCGGTGATGCTTATTAAGCCCTATACCAACCTTGATGATTGCATAAGCTTTATTAACGCCAGACCGCGACCATTGGCTTTGTATTACTTTGGTAAAGACAAAGCCGAAGAAGAGAAAGTACTTGGTCATACGATATCCGGTGGGGTGTGTGTTAACAATGTCATGATGCATTTCACCTGTGACGACGCACCCTTCGGAGGTGTGGGTGACAGCGGTATGGGCCACTACCATGGCCATGAAGGATTCAAAACCTTCAGTCACTCGCGAACCGTATTCACCGATGGTTGGGTGGATTTCATTAAGCTCGGCGGCATGCTACCCCCCTACAGTGAAAAAACCGACAAGGTGTTGGATAGCCAGATTAAGAAGTAATTTGGCGAATTCTCGGGTGACTTCTGACCTTAGCGAGGGTAGCCCGTTATGTCTCTTATCGACGCATAGCTGGGGCGCAAGCTTTTATACATCTTGAGATATACTGAGCTGTACAACTTTTGGTAGGTTGCCTGATGTTCTGCGTTAGGCGTAAAGCGATCTCCGATATGCGTCATTGCAGCCGCCGCTGACTCAAAATCTGCGTAGATTCCAGCACCCACAGCTGCCGCGATGGCGGCACCCAAACCGGATGTTTCGAAGGTATGCGGACGCTGAACTTCCATGCCAAAGATGTCGGCGGTTATTTGCATCACCTCATCGCTTTGTGATCCGCCGCCCGACACCCGCAGTGTATTAATGCTTTGTTTGCTGCGCTTTTCAACGCGCTCTTTGCCTTCACGCAAGGCATACGTCAAACCTTCAATCAGGGCTCGGTAAAGATGTGCACGAGTGTGTACATCGCCAAACCCTATAATAGCGCCTTTGGCCTCTGGCCCGGTATCTACCGCTCCACTTGACCAGTATGGCTGCAAGGTTAAACCCAGAGACCCGGGTGGTACCGCTTTTAACAAATCGTCAAACAAGGTTTCCGCAGCCACACCAGCGGCATCAGCCTTTTGCTGCTCCTGGAAGCCAAATTCGTTCTTGAACCAACTCACCATCCAGTAGCCACGCGGCACATACATTTCAATGTTGTAGCTGCCCGGTACCACACCAGGGTACGGAGGATGAAACGGTATTCCCTCCTGGTATTTAACGGATACCTTGTTAAAAGTGGCCGTAGTACCGTAACTCATGCTGGCTGTCCGCTCATCAATGCAACCGGAACCCAGTACTTCACAGGCTTTGTCCGAACCCGAGGCAATCAACGGCAGACCTTCTGGTATGCCTGTTTGCTCAGATGCCACAGCAGAAATCCTACCCAATGTTTCCCCGGCCGCAAGCACCGTCGGCAACATGCTCTGTGTAGCCGTTTGCGCACGCCACTGCCAGGCTTTGGGGTCTGCCCATTGCAGCGCTTTAAAATCGAATGGGACATACCCGACCTGGCTTGCAACCGCATCGTGAAACTGGCCAGTTAATCGATACACATGATAACCAGACAGAAGCAGAAACTTATGCACACGCTGCCATAACGCAGGCTCATACCGCGCGAGCCAGTTGGCTTCTGACTGTTTGTGGAAATGCTCGACCTGGCCCCAGGCACCCACTGCGCGCATCAACAATGATTCGGCCATACCCAGGTCCGGCTGTGTGTCCACCTGACGTTGATCCAGCCACGTAATTGCCGGATACACCGGCTCGCCCGTTTTACCCAACGCAACTAATGTGGCGCGTTGCGTAGTCACAGAAACAGCGACTATGGAATCGCGTGGTACGCTTAACTTGGGCCAGAGTTGCTCGCAAGCCGTACACAGCGAAGCCCAGTAATATTCAGGATCCTGTTCTGCCCAACCTGGTTGTCTGGACACATAGGGCTGAATATCGACCTTGCTCTTGGCATGCAGCAGCCCGTGCTGATCAAAAAGCAGGGCGCGAACACTCTGTGTACCATTGTCTATGGCAAGTAAATAACGGTTCTCAGAATCAATCATGGCGACTGCCTGGAAGCGAATAGTAACGCTGCCAGATCCTCTTGTACCGGTGTACTTCTTGTTGCCATTGGGGTTCATCCCAACCCAGCAAGTTAACAAACAACTCTTGTACGTCACCCAGCACTGAGTCGCCACCATCGGGTAATACCTGGCCCAGGCGCGTACGTCGCAGCATCAAGTCGTCCAGATGAAGAACGGCTTCATGCTTAATTGCATAGCGGCACTCTGCCAATGAAAATGTTGTGCCTGCGATGCATTCAAGCTCTGTTGCTTCGCTGTTGCTGATAATATATTCAGCACTCTCGCCAAAACGAGCGCGTATTTTTTCGACATGCGCACTTTCCGAATTTCGAGTCTGATCAACCTGGTTTCGAAAAACGCGGTCATCATTGGCAACAGTTGTATTTTTCTTCGGCAAAAATTGTTCTGCTGCACGTAGAACATCCAGAGCGATCAGTCTGAATGTAGTCAGTTTTCCGCCACTTACGGTAATCAGGCCATTATCAGACCAGACAGCATGATCACGACGCTCTTTTGAAGCATCCACCGCTTTGTCTGCGCCAATCACCGGCCGCACACCAGACCAGCTAGATATCACGTTTGCACGCGATACCTTGCTGCCAGGAAACTGATCACTGATAATGGCCAGCAGATAAGAGACCTCTTCATCGCTGATACTGGCCTCAGTATCCAAATTACCACTGTGATCCAGATCTGTTGTTCCTATTACTGTGGTGCCTTCCCAAGGAAAAACAAACACGGCCCGACCGTCCTCAGGATGTTGCAGCGCCAATACGTGATCAATCGGACAACATTCACGCGCCAACACCAGGTGGCTGCCACGTAAAGGCCGCACTCGCTTGTCCATACCCAGTTCGCCACGCAAACGGTCTGCCCAGGCGCCGGTCGCATTAATCACCACTGATGCGCGCAATTCAAAACTTCTGCCGAGTTCTTCCGCGTCCATAATCACGCCTGCCGCATTCTCTCCATCGAACAGCAGTTTATTTACCCGTGCGTAATTCAGAGCGCAGCCACCATCTACCATCGCTTCCTGAAGCACCCTCATCACCAAACGAGAATCATCGGTAACAGCGTCTGTATAGTAGCTGGCTCCCTGAAGTCTGTCCTTCTGCAGTCCTGGGAAAACTTTCAACAGGCTTTCTGGGTTAACATAACGATGGTCTTTTATTCCAGCAATATGATCGTAGATCCACAGTACTAACGACATGGCGAGCCGACCGGGAAACTTACCCTTACGCAATACATAGTAATAACCCATGCGCTCAGACAAACCTGGTGCCTCTCGCAAGATTCGCTCACGCTCCAGCAGGGAATGTTTGCTTAGCTTGAAATCACCCGAAGCGAGATACCTCAGGCCCCCATGAACCATCTTTGAAGAACGACTGGACGTACCCCAGGCAAAATCCTGCTGCTCTAGCAGCAATGCCTTGTAGCCACGACGCGCCGCTTCGCGCAGAACACCGGCTCCAGTAATGCCGCCGCCTACGACAATCACATCCCACTGTAAGGCCTCTTTGCGCTCAAATTTCGAGAGTAAATCTGTCCTTGAAGTATACGATGCCGAAACGCTCATTCGGCGTGACTATCAACTAGCTTGCCTGGATTCATCAAACCCTCAGGGTCAAAGAAATTACACAAGGCATCGATTGCGGCTAACCCGACTTCGCCCTTCTCGGCTTGCAGATAAGGCTTGTGATCAACACCCACACCATGATGATGACTGATGGTACCGCCACTGGCGACAATCTGCTGGGCGCCAGCTCGCTTGAGCTTCTCCCAGCGCTGATGCGTTTTTTCAAAACTCTCATCAAAACGAAACACATAGGTTGAATAGATACTCGACCCTTGTCCGTACACGTGGGACAAGTGGGTATACACGTGAACCTGCTCGCCTTCTTCCGAAAGTGCTTCGCGAATAGCAAGCTCAATATCGTTCATGGCCGCCTCGACTTTACTCCACTCAACAGCGGTTTCCATGGTGTCGACCGCGTAGCCGCCAGCGGCCAGCGCCTCACGCAGGTAGGGCGCTCCAAATCGACCTCGTTCCCAGCGCTGGCCAAATTCGGCACCTGCAAATACTCCAGAGTTGCTGTCGCAACATTCCCGCAACTGTGCCAGTGAGGCATTGCACTGCAACTGCTTGCCCGTCACACCCACCGTCAGCATAACTTTTGAATCATTGATACCGTGTTCACTAAGCTCGGCCTCAAGTAATGCCACCTGTTCAGCATCAGTGCCCATATGCAGCAAGCTCAATGTTTCCATTTGGTTACTAAGACGAATCATGGATAAGGGTGTTTTGTCTTGCACCAGAGTTTTGGCAGTGGCCATCCCTTCCTTCCAGGATGGAAAAAAGATCGCATGGAAAGATTCATGTTCTGGCAGACGGTTCACTCGAACCGCGACTTCACTGATCACGCCGAAGCGTCCTTCTGAGCCCATCACCATCTCACGCAAATCTGGGCCGGCCGATGAAGCGGGAATCGTTGGAATCTCCATAACACCTTGTTGCGTAGCCACCGTGCCGCCTGCAAACAGCTGCTCTATACGACCGTAACGCAACGACTGCTGCCCGCTTGAACGACTGGCAACCCATCCACCTACTGTGGAGAGCTCCCAGCTTTGTGGGTAATGGCCTAATGTGTAACCGAGAGCTTGAAGTTGTGCCTCAATCATTGGGCCTGCGGTGCCAGCGCCGAATGTTGCGATTTGACTTTCTTGATCAAAATTCAGCAGCGTGTTCATGCGTGCCATGGATATTGTCAGCACCGGACGCGGACCATTGGTTGGATTGATATGCCCGGCAACCGACGTACCACCACCATATGGGATTGCCGTCACACTGTGTTGCGCGCAATAACGCAACACCTCAACAACTTGCTCGGTGGTTTCTGGAAACGCGACACCATCAGGAAAAACTCCAAAGTCACCGCTCTGCATCACCAGTGAATCGGGAAAACTCTGCCCTCTTGCGTGGCGAACGCGAACTTCCGGATCGGTATCAATTAGCGCGTGCTCAGACAGGCGACTGATGGGCACCTTTGCTAGCACTTCTTCCAATCCGGCCATAGGCAAGCCAGTGGATTTACCAACCAGCGCTTCCAAAACCTCGCGAAGGCTGTCAGACAGTTCTGTTGTGTATTCGCTGTTTTCGTTTCCCCAGGCATTCCAACGTCGCATACAAATCTCCAGTCAGTTCAGTCAGTGTGCGCCGGCACTATAGTACTGTTTACTGCTTGCAAGAGCACTGTCTGTCTACGTCATAGGGGGTTACAAAATCATACACACCCAGTTTATGCCAGGCTATCAAGGTAGCGGTCTTTCAGCTGCCGCTTAAACAGTTTTCCGCTGGCATTTTTGGGCAGGGGTTCGCCTAGAACAGTAATCGTTTTAGGCACCTTGTAGGCCGCCAGATTGTCCTCAAGATGCGAACGTATCAGCTGTTCATTAAGGCGCTCATCACCGAAAGCAACCATCACCATTTCTTCGCCCATAGTGTCATCTGGAACACCAAATACAACGTTTTCATGCATTTGCTCCAGCCGGTACGCAACATCTTCTATTTCGCCGGGAAAAATATTCTCTCCACCTCGAATAATTATTTCTTTTTTTCTACCGGTTATATACAAATAATCATCGTCACCAAATTTTCCAATGTCACCGGTTTTTAACCAGCCGTCTCGAAAGCTGGCTTCATTTGCTTCCGGCTTCTCCCAATAGCCAGGCGTCATGGTTACGCCACGAAATTCTATCTCGCCTGCCTGGCCGTATGGCAGCTCTTTGCCGTGATCATCCATAAAACGAATGTCGCAAATCGGCGACTGTACTCCGGCCGAATCCGGCGCCAGGTCGTACACTATGCCACTCGCGGTCGTACCAATAGCAAGGGTTTCAGTCATCGCCCAGCCAGCGGAACGGCTTGGTTTGCCAATTTTTTCTTCTATCAAGCCTGGCAACCCTGCAGGCGTGGCTGCGCCTGCAGCACCTATGCGCATTAGCGAGTCTGTTCTGAAATTATCGAAGTTCGGCGCCGAGAACAAAGCCTGCAAGATAGCAGGCACGCTTGTCAGGCCTGTCACTTTTTCGTCCTGAATAAGTTGCAGTGCGTTCTGCGTATCCCACTTGTACATCATCACAACCTTGTGTCCAAGCTGCAGGGGAATTAGCAGCCCACTTAGCAATCCGGTGCCGTGAAACAGCGGCACTGTCAGCATTGGTGTCTCGCGCTCCGCACCACCGCGCAGCTCTCGCTCGCCCTCCAGAGACATCACTAGATAACCCAAATACATCATGTTCATCAGCGCCTGAGCAACCGCAATCTGACGGTGAGCAACCCCTTTTGGAAACCCGGTGCTTCCGGAGGTATAAAGGATCAGGCAGATGTCTTCAGGCGCTGGTTCATCGATCCGATAGGAAGCGCCGTTGTGACTATCAACGACGTCGTCAAATTCAAGTGCGCCGGCTGGCAATGTTGTATCCACCGATACGATCGCAGTAACAGACAGTTCATCCAATTTGTTCTGAATTAGCTGAAAACGCGCCTCATCACAGACCAGCACTCTTGCACCGCAATCCGCTACGGCATAGCTAAGCTCTTCGGTCTTACCCCAGCTATTGATGGGTACCGCTATTGCGCCGATGACCACGGTTGCTACAAACGCGACACACCATTCCGGTCGGTTGCGCATCGCAATGGCTACGCGGTCACCTTTCGCTATACTGTATTCATTCTGCAGCGCAGCCGCGAACGCGTCTACCTGTCTGAAAAACTTGTCAAACGTGTAGCGCTTACCTTCGTAGATCAAAAATTCGCTGGTAGCGTGACCACGCCCAGACTGCACTGCCGTTAGCAGATCAGGTGGCGCATGCCTGAAGGCCTTAAAGGTCTCGCCTGCCAGCTCAACGTCCATAAGTTCGAAGAACTGACCATCAGAAATGACTTCACTGATTTTAGATTGCACATCGGCGGGGGTAACACTCATTGGCTGGGTCTCAGGCTGCTGCAAGATAGAGTTTATGCGGTCACCTGCTTGCGTCTGTCGCTTCGCACCAGGTATCGCTGCAGTCAGTTTACCAGCGCAGCGGCACAGCTCTTAGCCTACTGCTGTTACATGGCCGTAATAACTGCTGCAAGACCGCCCTTCGTGATGTTTCGCTTAGAACGCCAGACGAACACCCTCCAAGGCGGCTCGATCTTTTTTTGGGTCTGGCAGCGAATGGCCGCCTTCGGAGACTATTTTCTTCTCCAATCACATTCTCATTTCGTCACCGCGCTAGCGCGTTCGCTGCTGATCATTCTAATTTGAATTTTATCATTGCGGCCGTGTACATTTTCAGCTCGCCGCCTTACCATTTGTTGCCAATAAAATTCGAATACAGGCGCGCTATTGAAGTGGGCTCCGCTCAAGGAAAACTACATGTCACGCAGTCTTTTGAATAATATCCACCTCAATCTGGCCGCTCTGTTTGCCCCTCTCCCATTGATGTTGGCTTTCTCCAGTGGATTGTATTTACTAGGCGCAAGAGACATCGTAGGAACAACGACTGTGCAGATCTCTGCTGACAAGCGGCTGGATTTCGACTCCACTACGCTACAGGCAGATGTAGAAAATACACGGAACGGTACCGGTGTCTCTCACAAGTTCGAATACATCAAGCACAAAAAGCTGGAGTAAGTCATGAGACGCTTTGAACATCTCAACAAAGAGATCATGCAGCACATTGTGCCCAACCCGGGTAAGCGAAGGCTGTTGCCAGAATTGAGCGCGAAAGCACAAGTCGCGCTGATGTGCCGCATGTGCTTTCGCGAAGGTTGGAACGATCACATAGCAGGCCACATTACCCTGCGGTTGGAAAACGGCAACATCCTAAGCAACCCCTGGGAGCTGGCCTGGGATGAAATCACAGCAGGCGATGTTGTGACGCTGGATGCCGATGGCAACAATCTGGACAGTGACTGGAACATAACACCCGCTATTGGCCTGCATCTTCAATTGCACAGAATGCGCGACGACGCCCATGTGGTAATGCACAACCATCCTGAATGGAGCGGCAGGTGGGCGTGCTTACAACGCGTACCGCCCATATACGATCAGTCTGGTGCCTATGTGGAGGGCGACCTGCCGTTGTTCGACGAATACCAGGGCACCTTTGATAGCGATGATAAGACGCTAGCGGCCGCAACTGCGCTGGGCGATGCTAAATGGGCATTGCTGGCAAACCACGGCGCGTTGGTAGTAGGAAAAAATCTACGCCAGGCGCATCTACGGATAATCACCTTGGAATGGCGTTGCCGCCGAGCTTATGAAATTGAATTAGCCGGAGGAGCTGAACCCCTGCCAGCGGCCCTGATACCCGAAACAGCACGAGCCGATGACAATGGTTTTCCTTTCTTATGGGAAGCAATGGCACGCCGCGAAATTCGAAAAGACCCGGCTGTATTGCAAGAATGAGCGCGCGCAAAGTGAGGAGTCACAAGAACTGCGCTTCAGCATTGACTTGGATGCGACGCTCAAATATAGTACGCGGCCTTCGCTGACAGCGTTTTCAGCAGTCGCTTCACGCACCCGTAGCTCAGTTGGATTAGAGTATCGGTCTACGAAACCGAGGGTCGCAGGTTCGAATCCTGCCGGGTGCGCCAATATCCAATGTGTTGAGATACTAAAAAGTGGTCAGAGCAAATGCTCTGACCACTTTTTTGTTTATTTTGCTGGCGGAGAGGGAGGGATTCGAACCCTCGATGGGAGTTAAAGCCCATACTCCCTTAGCAGGGGAGCGCCTTCGACCACTCGGCCACCTCTCCAAAATCGCGCGGCATGATACCACAAAGGATTCACCGTGGTAGCCGCCTATAAAGTGGTTTTAGCCAGAGGTTTAGGAATTTGGCGTATCGCGCTTTTCCTTCTGGATTCTTTGGTAAATTTCTTCGCGATGCACGGCAACTTCTTTTGGCGCATTAACGCCTAAGCGTACCTGATTACCTTTGACGCCCAACACGGTTACCGTGACGTCGTCGCCAACCATCAGTGTTTCACCAATTCGCCGAGTTAGAATCAGCATATATGTTCTCCAGACCTAAGTTCTTATTTTCGCATAATTTTATGATTAGTGCGCCAGCCATGGACACAATTTAGACAAAAAGTGACGATAAATACTGCCACCTTCAGCCTTGTTCTAACTCAAACGCATCATGCAAGGCACGAACGGCAAGTTCCAGAAACTTCTCGTCGATCACCACCGACACTTTAATCTCAGACGTGGTGATTAACTGTATATTCACATTGTGTTGCGCCAGCGCGCTGAACATTTTGCTGGCCACACCGGCATGCGAACGCATGCCAACGCCAACGATAGATAACTTGGCAATCTTATCATCTGAGCGCACTTCGCTGGCACCCAGGCTCTCGGCCGTATTCTGCAATATCTCGGCGGCGCGGGCCATGTCGTTTCTGTGCACCGTAAACGTGAGGTCGGTGGAGTTGTCTTCCGCAACGTTTTGTACAATCACATCCACTTCAATATTTGCGTCGCTTATGGGGCCCAAAATACGGAACGCAACCCCGGGTGTGTCAGGAATGCCCGCTACCGTGAGCTTGGCTTCGTCCCTGGTAAATGCGATACCGGATATTACTGGTGCTTCCACGTCGGTCTGATCCTCCAATGTGATTAATGTGCCAGGCCCTTCATCAAAACTGGACAGTACCCGCAGCGGCACAGAGTATTTTCCAGCAAACTCCACCGCTCGAATCTGCAATACTTTTGAGCCAAGGCTGGCCATTTCCAGCATTTCCTCAAAGGTGATCTTGCTCAATCGCCTCGCGTCTTTCACCACTCGAGGGTCGGTAGTGTACACGCCATCCACGTCGGTATAGATCTGGCACTCTTGCGCCTTCAAAGCGGCTGCCAATGCTACGGCAGTAGTATCCGACCCGCCTCTGCCAAGAGTGGTGATGTTGTTGTTTTCATCAACCCCTTGAAATCCGGCTACCACCACCACATTTCCGCGGCCCAGGTCTGCATGAATGAGCTCATGATCGATACTCTTGATGCGGGCCTTGGTGTGCGAACTGTCGGTTAGAACCCGCACTTGCGCTCCTGTATAGGAAACAGCGGGGCAATCCCTGCTATGCAACGCCATGCTCAATAGCGCAGTGGTTACCTGCTCACCTGTTGACAATAATACGTCGAGTTCTCTACCGCTTGGCGGTACCTGACACTGCTCAGCAAGCGCTATCAAGCGATTCGTCTCGCCGCTCATGGCCGACACAACAACGACTACTTGGTTGCCCTCTGCGCGCCAGCGCGCCACGCGATCGGCCACCGCCTGGATTCGTTCTACCGAACCCACCGATGTTCCACCGTATTTTTGCACGATTAAGGGCACTGTCTGTTCACACATTTACGCGGTAGGCCCGCAAAAAGGCCGCAATTAAACACCAAATCAGGCGTAAATTGAAGTCTAATCAATGAGCACAGTCAGGCACGCTCAGCGACCCAATCCTTAACGGCTTGCAAAGCAGCCGGCATCCCCGATGGATCACTGCCTGCACCTTGCGCCATGTCATCTCGGCCACCACCCTTACCACCAACCAATGGCGCAATATCTCGCATAATTTCACCGGCCGGGTATTGCTCGGAGAGGTCTTTGGTGACGCCAGTTATCAACGCCAGCTTTCCGTTTTGCTCACTGGCAAGGAAAATAACGGCACTCCCCAGCTTATCTTTCAGCTGGTCCAGCGTACCGCGCAGGGCTTTGGCGTCTACCGCCGGCACGGAGGCCGCAAGAACAGCAATGTTAGCGATGTTCTCAACTTGCTGACTAAGGTCCGAGCCCGCGGAACTGGCCACCTTGAGCTTTAACTGGTCCAGTTGCTTATGCAGCTGCTTTTGCTCAGTCA
>JBCCIP010000037.1:0-49935 GCA_039111475.1 Pseudomonadota bacterium
CAAAAATGATGTCTTCCCACTGCAGCTAAATTAAGGGAGGGGGGACTGAAAACTACTGGGCTGAAAAACTGCCGGGCTGAGGAACTGCTGGGTTGAAAAACTGCTGTGCTGAAAAACCGCCACGCCGCTGATACCGTGGGCCTTAGACGCGAAACACGTTTCCCTCTTGCATGCATCTGTTGCGCTGACAGCTCGGCGTAGCGCTGCAGCCGCTGGACATGTTCTTCAACGCTGTAATACGAAAAATGCAGTAGTTTTCCCTCCAATTTTTGCTGCTTAAACCTGTTCGGTATTTCCAGCGCTTCATGCACATAGTCGCCCTGCCAGACAATCTCACGCCGGTCAAACAATCGTGCTTTCCACTCCGGATACCAACCGCAGAAACGCACCCAATGTCCGCAGTAGTTGGTAAACCTGTCCAGTTGGTAGACCGTGTTTGGCTGTGGCTTGAGCGTACCAATGCTATGAGCTAATTCGTCGCTGAGGCGTTCATCTGCGTCAATCGATAACACCCAGTCATTCACGGCAAGGCCGTTGGCATGGTTTTTCGAAGCCGTGTATCCCCGCCACTCAATGCTCTCTACGCGTGCACCACATTGTTTGGCAATCTCGCAGGTTTTGTCGTTACTGCCGGTGTCGAGTACGACGATATCGTCACAGATCGACGCAAGTGATTGAATGCAATCCTTAATATTGCGCGCTTCGTCCCTGGTGATGATGACGGCCGAAATTTTCACAAGCCGATTCTAATCCAAGACCCTGGCCTGTCGCTGCACAGTAAAGGCGTACATCACCACCAATGTAAAGCCATAGAGAATTGAAAATCGTCCACTCATAAGTAAGGCCTCACTGAAACCACACAACACCACTATGACGACGGCAATAACAGACGCTAAAGGTAATGCTGCATGTTTACTATCAACGGATTTGAGTGATTGCTGCCTAAAAAATCGACCAGGCACCCAATACAATAGCAATATTGCAAGCACACCCAGCAAGCCTTTCATAGACATCGCGTTTAGCAATTCGTTGTGGGCCGAGCGCTTCCCATCAACATCGATGTGATGACTGATTTTGTCAGTGTCAATAAGTTCCTGTTTGATATCCGCGCGTTGCTGGAAGCTTGCGCCATAAATTGGATGTCGGCTAAAAGTGATCATTGCGGCACGCCAAAGATCCAGACGTTGCCCGAGTGAATTTTCGTCTTGCAGTTGTTCTCCTGTTGCATAGGCCTCCACATTCCAGACGGCTGAGTCCACTCTTTCCCTAACCATGTCGGAAACAAAATAGCTGACAAACAGCAGTGCGCCGATTGTAACGCTGGTGACTAACGCTACCCGCACGTGGCGCTGCGGGATAAATGCCATTGAGAGCAATGGAGCCATAAGCAATGCGAGCCACGTGCCGCGAGTGCCGGTCATTATTGCAATATACAATGCGCATAGCAGACCCACAGCACCCAATATTGACCACCCGATAAACCTTCGATCACGGTAGCTTTGAGCGACGATGAATGGGATGTAGAACACCGCGGCAAAAGCGGAATCGAGCACCCCTAAGCCAAAATCAACACGAACTTGATCCGCCGCAAAATGACGTGAGTCAGGACCTAAATCGAAAACCGACACCATTACCACAGCAATAATGGTACTGGCGCTTAGCGCTCTCAAGAATACCTCTGCGCGTAACACAAAGGCCGGCAAAACAGCCATCAAAAGCAGGAGCAAACTGTATCGCAACGGCGCATCAACTGGACGCATGGAATCGCTGCTTATTGCCATCGGTAAGGCGGCTACTACAACGAACAGAAATGCAAACAGCCAATCACGCGGTACATACCATTGATACGGCACCCGCGGATTATGCTTGGCGGCACGGACATGCAATACAATGGCAACAATAATCGCCAGTAAAATAGCGGCCTGGCTGACGTATTGATTTACTATTGAGCTGCAGGCGGCTAGCACTAACAATATTTGCAGCACTCTGGACTCTATGGATGCTAGCCCATTGTTATTTGGATGAACGCTGCCCATGAACTGCCCGGTTGATAAAACCCTATGGTAATGGAGAGTCAAGCGCTATTCCACTGAGCAAAATCCCAAGAACGCGCTAGCTTCATTAGTTCGCCATTAGCCTATATCATGCGCGCTGTCATTTCAGAAATCCTGTCTTGCTGTGCTCTTAAACCATGAAACTATCAGTACTTGACCAATCTCTTGCACGCAGCGCCGATGACGCGCCCAAAGCGCTGCAGGAGACCTTGCAAATGGCGCAGTGGGTCGAACAGTTGGGATATGAACGTTTGTGGGTGTCTGAACACCATGCATTTCCGTCTGTTGCGGGCAGCGCGCCAGAAGTGTTGCTGGCGGCGATAGGTGCAGCGACAAGTACGATTCGTATTGGCTCGGGTGGCATCATGTTGCCCCACTACAGCGCCTACAAGATTGCTGAAGTCTTTTCCTTGCTCGCCAATCTATACCCTGATCGAGTAGATTTGGGAGTGGGCCGCGCACCGGGTGCGGATATGGCAACGGCGGTGGCGCTTGCAACGGATCGCCGCCCTAAATTCGAACGTTTTCCCGAACTGGTCGCTGACTTGAGCAGCTATTTATGGGACCCTGACGCAAAGCCCGTCGTCAGCCCTGCACCGCCCAGAGACCTTCCGCTGTGGATGCTGGGCTCTAGCCCAGACAGTACGGTGTTGGCCGCGCACCGTGGGTTGCCGTATAACCTTGGCCTATTCATAAACCCACAAGCAAACCCACAGCTGATCAGTCACTACAAGCAACACTTCCAGCCCAGCGAGCTGCAGCCAGAGCCCTATGCCATTCTAACGCTCAGCGTATTTTGTGCTGATGATGAGGCGCAGGCGCGCGCACTGCAGCTCACCTACGACCTCAATTTGTTTCGTTTCTTCACCGGCCAATCAGATGGTCGTTCACTGACGCCGCAAGAAGCTCAAAGCTGGGCACTTGGCCCACAAGAACAAGCTTTTATCCAAAGCCGTGCCAACAGCCGTGCAGTAGGCACACCGGAGCAGGTTAGAGACCAGCTTGTGCAGCTTGCGGCAAACCACAACGCCGACGAGATTATGGCCGTCACCAATATGTATTACTTTGAAGATCGTAGGCGGTCGTTTGAGTTGCTTATGCAGGTGATGTCCAGAGGTTAGAAGTTTCTACATCCGAACTCGCCAATGTTGGGCGGGGCCCAATAGTCGTAATTCTCTAACTCTACTTACAACTAATCCAAGGAATGATATTGGTACGCCCTTCCCATAAACGCTTATCGGTCGAAATTCCCTATTTCTCGAAGGACTGGACTCCACGTCGAATTCAACGCCGCTCAAATAGGCTACAATTGCCGATCAAAACGAAAACCTATGCAGTGCGAGTTTCTGACTATGAATAGAGTGAGGTCACGATACGATAATCTACTGAAACGACTTAATGCAGGGTCGCAAATTATGATTGACGGTGGCACAGGAACTGAGGTGGAACGCCGCGGCGTGCCGCAATTGACTGATGCTTGGAACGGCGGTGGTGCTCTGAGTCATCCCGAAGTGTTGAAAGCCATCCACGCTGATTACATACGTCATGGCGCAGAGATCGTAATTTCCAATACCTTTGCGACTTCCCGCAATTTATTAGAGGACGCTGGGGTTCCGGAACTTTTTCATGACTATAACCGACGCGGTGTAGAAATCGCCTGCGAGGCGCGAGATGAGTCAGGCCGACAGGATGTACTTGTTGCCGGCAGTATTTCTCACTGGTCTTTTTCCGGTAGATTACCGTCTCTAGACGAACTACGTGACGGTGCTGCAGAACAAGCAATAACCATGCAACAGTCAGGCGCCGATCTTATTATGCTGGAAATGATGATTGAAATACCCAGAATGCTAGCGGTGCTTTCCGGTGCAAAGGAAAGCGGACTGCCGGTTTGGGTTGGCGTTTCGTGCGCACCTGATTCCGAAGGTGTAATGTACTTACAAGCTGGAGAATCTGATGCAAATGGCCTGGTGAAAGCCGGTGAAGGTGAAACGCTGGCGCAAGCGATTGCCGCTCTTGGGGATAAAGAAATTGAGCTACTTAGCATCATGCATACCGATGTTGCTCATATAGAATCCTGCCTTAATGTTGTTCAGGCGCATTGGGGGGGCATGGTTGGAGTTTACGCGCACTCTGGGGAATACATCAACGGCGATTGGGTTTTTGAAGACACAATAACTCCAGAAGATTTTACTTCAGCCTGTCAACAATGGCTGGGGCGAAGCATACAGATTATTGGCGGATGTTGCGGCATTCGTCCAGACCATATTGAACTGTTAGGTAAAAACGTCTACGGTCCTCCTGCTGGTTAGCGTGTTGGCCGAACCGCAACCTATATTATTGTATTCAATATCTTTCTCAAGTTTCCGAAAATTTCTTGCAATTAGCTATCACTGAAGCGTTCGTCATTGAGATTCATTATTCGCATAATACGCCTTTAGCATCCGGAATTTGTCCTTTTGCTTTAGTAGAGGTCGACCAGAATCACCAGGCTTCAAACCCTTCAATTACAATATTTCTATATCTGATAACACAGCTCTGTTTTGTTTGCAGCTACGGCCTATTGGTCCACCGAGCCCTTTAACATTGACAAAGGCGACGTTACTAATTGTGCCGAGCAATGATATATGTTCGTCCGATAGGTCGCCTGATGTCATTCGACAAATCGAAGCCCTGCAACCAGAAACTGCGAAAGCCCTAACGCACCATCATCCCCATGCATATAGTCGGTTATTTGATCTGAAATTACGGCGAAGACTTCATCAATGTTCTTTTTCAGAACGTGTTCAACGCGAACAGTAATCAATGTTCGTTCTCCCCACCGATTGCAAGGGGGAAGTTACAAAATCGCCTCAGTTGCATCAGATACGGGACAGTTAAGCATTGCGGCGACTTGATCCACCAAGTTGTTAAAGAACAGTTCTGCGTGCCGCCCCCTGAAACTCCCTTTGTTTCTCGCCCGACGCGACATAGCGAGCAAACCGGCGCCGTAAGCGTTCTCCATACGTAACGCCAGAATTTGGTGTGGCAGATGGCTCAGCGCTTTAAATCCAAGCCTCCAAAGTTCCATCAGAGATGGGCTGCTCTGGCTGAGCTCCAAAGAAAAATAGTCAGAGGTCGACGTGAAATACCGAAGCCCAAAAACGCCAAGGGCGTCCCTAAAGGAAGCGTCCTCTCTGCATAAGAAGTACGCCCCGCCCAGCAGAACTGCGCACACTTCACGCAGGCCAACATCATCCGACTTTAGCACTACCTCACGCAATAGCTCTGCGCGCCGAGCTTCCTGCTGACGTAGGCGTCGCGCTACTATTGCTTCGATTAACTCTTCACGACTTCCGAAGTGGTAGTGCAACGCTGATGGGTTTTTCTGCCCTGCGGCCCTCGCAATCGCCCGCAGCGATACAGCGTCCATCCCATCTGATATGAAAAGAGACTCAGAGATGTTCAGCAAATGTTCTCGGGATGTCGTGTCTTGGTGTTTCGCCGGTATCGTCATAATGAGTTTCTGTCTGCCTCCTTGCTGGTTAAGCGAGCATAGCGAGAAAGGCTTGTTTTTTGATTAATACAATGTATTATTTAATGCATTGTATTAGGCCATACACTTGCCTGCAATATTTTTTGGTAGGAATAGCAGCAATGAAGAAATTTTCGATTCTATTGGTCACACTGGTTATTGTGGCCATAGTATTTGCTGTGGCCATCACCCGTGATGGCAAGCTGGTTACCCCAGAAGGTAGCGGCTCAGTCACGCTGGGTTCAGATAGGTTCGAGGCCTTTCCCCTACCAGACTATGCCGCGCGCACTGTTACTGAGAACTACAAAAGCTATTTTGTAGAGGTAGACCCGGGTATCAAGATGCACGTGCTGGAAGTGGGTTCTGGTTATCCGCTGTATTTACAACACGGCAATCCAACATCCGGTTTTCTCTACCGAAAAGTTGCTGAACTGCTGCCTAAAGACCGTGTGCGCGTCATTATGCCGACACTCATTGGCTTGGGGTTTTCGAGTAAAGTTCCGGCCAGCGAACATACGTTGGATAACCACATCTTTTGGCTAAGCAAATTGTTGAAACAACTAAATCTCACAGAGTTAATCTACGTCGGTCAAGACTGGGGCGGCCCTACGGGCATGGGCGCATTGGCTCAGGCGCCGGGTTTGCTCAAAGGCGCGGTGATACTCAATACGGGCTTTAACGCGCCTACCGGCCCGATGGAACTGTCTCCGGCCCACACGGCCGTGCGTACACCAGTTGTGGGTGAGCTACTTACGGGTGTGATTGCTTCAATTTTTGAAAGGCTGCCCGACATGCAAGGTGACCCGAGCTCGATACCAAAGAGCGTACAGCAACTCTATGGCAGGCCGGTACTGGACAGCGGTAATAGCAAAGCGCCGCTGGCAATGATGCGCATGGTTCCAGATGGAACAGACCACCCGAGTGTGCCTGCTCAGCGAGATATAGAAAAATACGTAAACGGTTTGAATATTCCCGCTGAAATCATATGGGGCATGAATGATCCTATTCTAGCCAATGGGCTGGCAGCCATGAAACAGAACTTTCCAAATGCACCGGTTACTGAAACTGAAGCCGGACATTTTCTGCAAGAGGAAATTCCCGGCGAGATTTCCGCAGCATTAATGAGGGTGTTAGAGCAAGTACGATCTAATCGAGAGCAAAACACCACAGTGCCCGCCGCGGAGTAGCAACAATGCCCGACATTCATCATCTCTACCTAGGCATTCCTGCCTTGCTAATCGTCGGGGGATCATTTGCGCTGTGGATTCGTGCATTCCAACGCGTCGCTATCCCGAAAGATAGAACAACGTATGTCGTTACATGGATTGTAGGCGGCTCAATAGGCCTCGGTGCGCTGATGATGAGTGAGTCGGGCGACCTTACTCGCATACCTGCATGGTTTGCCGTCAGTACATCGGTCATTCTTCTCTTGCTCGTGTCAATCAGCCGGCAAGTGCCGGCAGAGAACACCATCCGCGTAAGTGATTGCATGCCCACGTTTACCGCCATTGATGAACACGGTGAGCCGTTTAACTCACTCAGCCTGCAGGGCCACTTAGCGTTAATCAAATTTTTTCGAGCACACTGGTGACCCTACTGTGTCGCCGAGTTACGGCGATGGGAAGAGCTCCGTGATGAGTTCGACAAACGCAACATTCGTATAGTGACCATCAGCACGGATACGCCGGCGCAGCTGCGCAAGGGACACCTGCGACACGGGCTTGGTGCGACTATGTTGTCAGATCGCGATCTCAATGTAACCGATCGCTTTGGGCTGCGCAATCAGGGCAGACACTCAGGGCCACCACCCCCCATAGGAGCAAAAGCCTTGCCTGTACCAACGTCGTTGCTGGTGAATACTGAAGGTAGAATAGTGTGGATGGACCAATCCATGAACTACCAGCATCGCTCAGATCCCGACACTGTGCGTGCCGCTTTGCAAACGCATTTCGATAAGAGAGACAGCCAATGACATCGCGCATTCAATGGTCTGTCGGCCTACTGCTCGTTGGGCTCGCACTGGGTGGCATTGCCTACCTTAAGCGAGTAGATATCGCGTTAGGGCTGGCTAAATTTGCGGCCGAGCAACGTTTTTCTGTGGGACCTAACAAAGACATATCATGGGCGACAGGCATTGATTCTCGAGGTCGAACGATCAAAGAAAGGCCACCCAATATTGTGCTGATTCTGGCAGATGATCTAGGCTGGAACGATCTTAGCTTTAACGGTGGCGGCGTAGCCGGCGGCACAATGCCTACTCCCCACATCAATTCCATAGCGCAACAGGGTGTTAGTTTTTCGAATGCTTACGCAGCCAATGGCACATGTGCGCCGTCCAGAGCAGCTCTCATGTCGGGGCGCTACGGCACACGATTTGGCTTCGAATTTACTCCTACGCCACCTGGTATGGTCGAATTAGGAAATTTGATGCCGCGCGGCGCGGATCGCCTGCGGTACAGTATTCGCAACACCCATGCAGAAAGCATCCCATACGAGGACATGGGGATGCCAACTTCCGAAGTGACCATCGCGGAACTGTTGCAGCACGAGGGTTACCACACCGTTCATATTGGTAAGTGGCACCTGGGTTTGACCAACGGCATGGCTGCACAGCACCAGGGGTTTGACGAGAGCTTGCTCATGTCTTCGGGGCTTTATCTGCCAGAAGATCATCCAGACGTGGTAAA
This sequence comes from Pseudomonadota bacterium, assembly GCA_039111475.1. Lineage (GTDB taxonomy): Bacteria > Pseudomonadota > Gammaproteobacteria > Pseudomonadales > JAUIET01 > JAUIET01. The sequence continues at coordinate 8,253 of JBCCIP010000037.1, forward strand.
CGCTAAGCAAGAGTTTGACCCAATTGACCGTTTCCTATGGGCCGCGATGCGCTTTGCATCGGCCTACAATACAGGCGGTGAGAATGACTTTGAGGCCTTTGAGCCGGACGGGTACCTCACGGATTATTACACCGAGCAGGCGGTCGAGGTTATAGAGGCGAATAAGGATCGCCCCTTTTTTCTGTACTTGGCTCACTGGGCTCCACACACTCCATTACAAGCGTTACGTGCGGATTACGAGGACCTGTCTCACATTGAATCGCATCGTGAACGCGTGTACGCCGCGATGATCCGCAGCCTGGACCGGGGCGTCGGCGAAGTATTGCAGGCATTGAAAGATAACGGTCTGGAAGACAACACACTGGTGATGTTCAGCTCCGACAATGGCGGGGCCGGATACCTGGGTCTACCAGACGTTAACAAACCCTTTCGAGGTTGGAAAATTTCCCTGTTCGAAGGCGGTATCCACGTGCCCTTCTTCGCCCGCTGGCCGGCGCGTATACCTGCTGACTCTGTCTTCGATGCACCGGTGCACCATGTCGACCTGTACGCCACCGCAGCAAAAGCAGGCGGCGCCTCTCTTCCCTCAGATCGTAAAATAGATGGTGTGGACCTGCTACCCTTTGTCACGGGGGATGCAGAAGACACTCCGCATGATGCGTTGTTTTGGCGCAGTGGCGCGTCTCAGTCGGCCCTGGTGAACGGCTGGAAACTGAACGTGAGCAATCCACCAAACCGCAGCTGGTTGTTCGATCTGAACAGCGACCCGAATGAACAGCGTGATTTGTCAAAAGCGCGTCCGGACAAACTCGCAGAACTGCAGGCTGCACTGGCAGAGCATAACGCGGAGCAGGCGCCACCTGCCTGGCCAAGCCGGCTGTCTATTCCAATTAATATTGATAAGGACGTGACGCGTGCTGACTCGCGTGACGATGACTACATCTACTGGTCAAACTAAGAGAAAAGTCGAATGAAAAAACTAGTTATGCTAATTGGCATCGTGGCTCTGCTCGCCATCATTGTCTTCAGCCAGCGCGCAGCAATCATTGCGCGAATAATGGAAAGAGGACTGGAAAGCCAGATGGGGGCCGACGTGATTGCAGAGATGCAAGACGGCCTGCACCTGGCACTGTGTGGCGCCGGCGGTCCCTTGCCCGCACCTAACGCCTCTGGCCCTTGCGTGGCCGTAGTTGCGGGCAAACAATTGTTCATCGTAGATGCTGGCACAGACGGTGTGCGCAACCTGGGTCGCATGGGCTATCAGGCTGGCAACATTCAGGGCGTATTCCTCACCCACTTCCACTCCGACCACATCGACGGCCTGGGTGAGATGGGCACTCTGCGTTGGGCTGGCGGCGACAACAATTCACCTTTGCCTGTATACGGACCTCAAGGCGTGGAGCGAGTCGTAGCTGGCTTCAATACTGCCTATGCTCAGGACTTCAATTATCGTCACGAACACCATGGGGACACGGTGGCGCCTATCAGTGGCGCTGGTCTAGAAGCCAGGCCGTTTGCCGCACCACCCATGGGTGAACTCACACTTGTGTATGACGGCGGCGGACTCACCGTTGAAGCACTAGCAGTGGCCCACGCACCGGTGAGTCCCGCAGTCGGTTACCGGTTCAGTTACAAGGGGCGCACACTGTTGATTACCGGTGACACCACCCAGCAGGACAACATCCGCAAATTCTCCGAGGGCATCGATCTGTTGGTGCACGAGGCCCTGGCACCCAACCTGCTCATGATGATGAACGAAGCGGCAAACAATTTAGGCAACAAAATCGTGGCGAAAATCACCATCGATGTGTTGAACTACCACGCAAGCCCCAACGAGGCGGCCGAAACCGCAAGAGACGCCGGCGTCGGCCACCTGCTGTATTACCATATCGTCCCACCGTTAGTCATTCCTGGGCAGGAGACCCTGTTTCTGAACGGGGCGGAAGATAAATTCCCAGACTACACCGTTGGCAGAGACGGTGTCAGCTTTTCGTTACCCGCGAACAGCGATGACATCATCCTGACTCGTAAAGGCTTGTAGGGCATACCGATGGGATCGCCTTTATAAGCTGACGATGTTATTACAATCCACCTAGGTAAAGGGGTCGGAGGGACTAAAATAACAACAGGGTAATAGAAACAGCTCGACAATAAAGCCACTCTAAAACTGGTTAAGGAATAATCCCTCCGACCCCTTTTTTCTAACTCCGTCGATACGCCTTCATCCCCAACCCAAAAGACGCAATCAAATCACGCATTACTTCAGCTACACCCCCGCCAAAGGTATTGATCTGGCAACGTTGATATTCCCCTTCAAGCGCACCTTGTAGTATCGCTCCTGGACTTCCACGTCTAAGCAAACCTTGCGAGCCCATAATGTCATTCAGCTGGCGTACAACGTCAATCACAACCTCAGTGCTGTACACTTTCATCGCAGACGCAAACGCGGGGTCTGGTTCAGCGCGGTCGGTTTGCCACGCGGCCTGAGCGTTTAGGATTCGCATTGCTTCCAACTGGTTGTGCACGCGCGCCAAGCTCATCTGCACCCAGGGCGTGTCAATCGGACGGCCTGCATCACCGTTAGATTCGCGCGACCATTCCAGCACATCTCGGTACAAGGTCAGCGCGTTTATACCCGCCGCGGCCAATCCAATACGCTCATGATTGAGCTGTGATGTTATTAATTTCCAGCCACCATTCAGTTCACCGGCAATCATGTCTTCAGGACAACGAACATCGTCGTAATAGCTCGCATTGGTGCGCACGCCGCCTCCGGTGATGATCGGTGAATAGCTGAACCCCGGTTGATCGGTGTTGACCATGAAGATAGTGATGCCATTGTGTGGTCGGGAAGCGTCGGGGTCCGTGCGCGCAGCCAACCAGATATAGTCGGCGGCTTCCGCACCGGAGGTAAATACCTTATTGCCATTGATGCTGTACTCATCACCCTGCTTTACGGCGGCTGTGCGCAAGGACGCCAGATCAGTGCCTGAGTTGGGTTCGGTATAGCCAATCGCGAAATGCAACTCGCCGGCCGCAATCTTTGGCAGAAAGAAATTCTTGTGCGCTTCCGAACCGTGCGCAATTAAAGCGGGGCCTACGGTGTTCACGGTCACGAACGGAAACGGCGCGCCGGATACGCGAGTTTCCTCAAAGAAAATAAGCTGTTCTAGCGCTCCAAAACCTTTGCCCCCATACTCTTTGGGCCACCCCACAGTCAGCCAGCCGTCACTGCCAATCTGACGGATAATATCTTTGAACGCATCACCGGATTCACGTTGGTACACCGCCTCTTTTCGCTCAGGCGTCATCAGTTCGGAAAAGTAATCACGTATTTCTTTTCGCAGTGCGAGTTGCTGTTGGGTGTATTGGATTTCCATGTGTAACTCCTGCTTATCCCTTATCTGGCAATTGCACAGTTACATTGGCTGTAACGTGATGCCCCAGTTTGTTGGCGCCCACAATCTTTAATTCCACCAATTGCTGGGACGTATCCGTTGCTGTTACTTCGCCGGAAAACACCATGGTGTCACCAGGGTAGTTGGGAGCGCCGAGCTTGATGCCCACTTTTTTCAGTACACCCGCTGCGCCGGTCCAGTCTGTGACGTAGCGACCTACCAAACCATTCGTTGTGAGTATATTCATGAAAATATCCGGTGAACCCAGGACTCTAGCGGCGTCTTGATCACGGTGCACGTCCTGATAGTCACGTGTCGCAATTGCTGCACCGGTAATAAGCTTGGTCGAGATATCAATACTCAGTGGTGGCAGCTCATCGCCAACGCTGACCTGCGAAAAATTCAAATTCATACAACAATCCCCAACTCATCGTTTTCCGCTAACAGGCGACCCAAACTGGCCAATTGCTCCTGTGCACCACCTAAAGCGAATTCCAGCTGCTTGGTCCAGCGAAAGAATCGGTGAATGGGGTAGTCAATGTCTGAGCCAATCCCACCATGCAAATGCTGGGCGGTATGGCCTATCCGGTGCCCCGCTTCACAAGCCCACCACTTTGCGGTACGTGCTTCGGTTCGGGCGTCTTCGCCAGCGGACAATTTCCAAGCGGCAAGCATCACACTGGCTCGCAATGCCGCACAATCCACGTAGCCGTCGGCTGCCCGATGGCTGACGGACTGAAAGCTGGCAATGGCTTTGCCGAACTGCTGTCGTTCAATGGTGTACTCAGCGGTTCGTTTCAGTACCTGTTCCACAACACCCAGCTGCAGTGCGGACAATGCTGTGTAGGCTGCTTGCAACACAGTGTCAACATCTTCGCCGGTGCAAATGATGCGCCCAGGGTCTATATTGAGCTGCTCCACACTGACCTGAAAATGAGCATGCCTGTAGCTAGTATGTTGTTGCTCAAACTGTAGCTCATCTAATTCTGGCCGTAGTAAATACAGCGCCGGACTATTATTGATGTGAAGACCGATCAAAATCGCTGATGCGTGTTTTGCCCAGGGAACATCATCAATGGTTCCTGTCAGCGTTTTTCCGTCACTGCACAATACAGACCCTATTTTCTCGCGATCCAAACCACCAAGGCCAAGTGTCAAATGATGGCTGCCCTCGTACACACTCGGCAGTAAAGTCTTATTCACGTTCGCATCTGCAAACCGTTCCATGGTTAGTGCAACAACAGCACTCTGCCACAACGGCACACCAGCCAACACGCTGCCTTGCACTTCCAGAACAGAACACAGTTCAATAAAACCAAAACCAACGCCTCCAAACTGCTCAGCACCAGCCACACCAATCAAACCCGCCTCACCCAGCGTTTTCCAAAACGCTGCATCAAATTCAGCCTGGTCATCTGGCCAGCTTTTCAGGTACTCATCATCCACCTGATCGATAAACACTTGCTGAGCCAGAGCTTCTACTGCGCTGTGCTGTTCTGTTTTCGTGAAGTCCATTAACCAGCCTCCGAGTGGGTGTGATCATTCGGTTTGTATTTAAGAATGCGAAAGCGCATTTCACCCACTTTCTCATCTCGCTGATTGCGATACTCCATTAGCTGAGTCAAAAAGTAACCCACGCCAAGTGCGGTGGTTTTTTGTTCTGAAATCGACTCAATGCTCGAATAGCTTTTGATATCGTCGCCTTCTGCAATTGCTTGAAAGTACTCTTGCTCGCAGTTGGTGGCCACCACCGCCTGGTACCCGGCAGCATCCAATATATCTAATGCGGGTACTGGGTGGCGCTCATCAGAGCCTTTCGGGTGAGTGCCCCCAAAGCCCACCATTGTCCAAGCTTGCAGCATTGTGGCAGGTGCCAATACACCTGTGCCATCACCACCAATGGTCGCTGCAACATCAGGGTCTGAATAGACTGGATTGCTGTCGCCCATGGCATCACACCAATGCCTGATCATGGCCTTGTTGCAGGTGTCCCATCCCAGATAGGGGCCGCGTTCCACACCTACGCTGTCTTGTAGCTTCTGCTCAAATTCCTGTTGATCCAATGCCTTATCTCTCTTTGCAACACATGTGCTAGTGTGCAAGCTCTGCTGCGGCTTACCAGTTAAGAATACGTAAACGTTGCGGACACGGTTTAATGCTATCGACGACGCTATTTCCGCAGCTGGCATAAATTGGTCCGTAGCGGCACAATGCAGCATCAATCCTTCTCTCTGGAGTTCACAGTGCGTTTTACAGCCCGCTCATTGCTATTGATTACATATGCGGCTACATTTTCCTTGTTGCTGGCGCTGAATGTGTCTGCAGAAGACGCCATACTTAATCAAAAAGATGCAGGTGTTCTGCAAACCCTGAAGACGCAAGCTCTGAACTCTGATCTGTCTTTTGAGATTCTGGAGTCCTTGACCACTGAAGTCGGCGCGCGCCTGGCCGGCACACCCGCGGATCAAAAAGCAATTCGCTGGGCCGTACAAAAAATGCAGGAGCTTAGCTTCGACAAGATATGGACTGAAGACGTTAACATTCCAGCATGGGACCGAGGCACACTGGAAGTAGCGATTAGCGAGCCGTATCAGCACAGATTAACGGGCTTATCACTCGGCGGCAGCGTAGGTACCGAGGGGCGTGCACTTAACGCGGACGTAATCGAGTTCGCAGACCTTAAAGAGCTAGAGTCAGCTGAACCCAACAGTCTTAAGGGCAAAATCGCATACATATCAAACCGTATGGTTCGACATACCGAAGGCCGGGGCTACGGTGTTGCAGTTCCGGCTAGAGGAGTCGGTGCCAATATTGCTGCAAGCAAAGGCGCCAACGCCTTGATCATTCGATCGATTGGTACTGACGACCATCGCTTTGCCCATACCGGCGGCATGAACTACGCGGATGACGCGGTAAGAATTCCGGCGATTGCGATCAGTAATCCGGACGCTGATTTGCTCAGCAGAGTTCTGATGCGCGGCAAGGCCGCTGTCAAATTTAGCTCAACCGCCAAACGTTACGACAGCAAGATGCGCAAAACAGCCAACGTGATCGGTGAGATAACTGGCAGCGACGCACCCGATGAAATCGTTGCATTAGGTGCGCATCTTGACAGCTGGGACGTTGGCACAGGTGCGATGGACGACGGCCTGGGTGTTGCAATCACAATGGCGGCCGCATCGATGATAGGTAAATCAGAGGTTACGCCCAAGCGAACCATTCGCGTCATATTGTATGGCGCAGAAGAAATCGGCTTTTATGGCACCAAGCAATACATGATTGATCATGCAGACAGTGTTGATCAACACATGATAGGTGCGGAATGGGATTTTGGCTTGGGCCGAATATTTGAATTGCGCCCTGGCGTGGGCGAGAATTCGCTGGCTGCAATTCAGACCTTAGGCAGTCATCTTTTGGATCTGGGCGTACTGATGGGCAAAGGCAATGATGCCCAGGCGCAGTCGGATATGAGCTTGTTGAGTAAGGCAGGCATGCCCGCGGTTAATTTTATGCCTGATGGCAGTCGTTACTTTGACTACCACCATACTGACAACGACACGCTGGACAAGATTAGCCCGGATGACCTGAAGCAAAACACGGCGGTGTACACCGTGTTTGCCTGGTTTGCTGCGCAAAGTGGCGTGGATTTTCGCCGCTAGATTTGCGACCTAAAAACGGTAGCGGAAATCTACGCCAACGGTGCGCTCAGCGTGTTTGGGCACAGATTGCACATACCCGTTCTGAAAAAAGAAGCTGGGGAGTGAACCAATGGAATTTACGTAGAACTCATCAAACACGTTCTTAACGTACAGGTTTGCGATCCAGTGCTGGTCCTGGGATACCAGCTTTACAGCCACATCTACAATTTCGTAACCGTCAATACGGCTATTGACGTCTTGCGCGAGATCAAATAACACATCGTCTTGTGCACGCACTGTAGTCTGCAGCAATATATCAAACAGGCTGTCGGTCTCAATAGTGTACTGTGCGCTAACACTGGCCTTCCAGTCAGGCGAAAATGGCATTTCACCGCCAGAAAGGTCTTGATCACCATTCGGGCACTCGCCCCTACCGGTTTGCCCAAAACTGCAGTTACCGCCGGGGTAACTCACAATCTCAGCATCAATCAGCGCAAGCCCTCCGGAAATTCTTAAGTTAGGAGTTGGCATAGCCACAAAGTCTATTTCAATGCCTTCAGTTTGTACCTCACCTGCATTTACCAGGGCAAAACTGCCGGGTTCATCTTCTGGATCGCAACCAGGGTTATCCGCCGGGCAGTCCGGGTCGCCGTCAGGGTCAAAGAACGCCTGCCCTTGAAAATCCTCATAGGTAGAATGGAACAGCGCTACATTGAGGCGCAAGCGGCGGTCAAACAGCACGGATTTGAAACCCAGCTCCCATGAATCCGACGTTTCAGGATTGACAGGCATCAAACTGGTTGGATCAGTCCCAAAAGTCACATCATACGCTGGACCTTTGTAACCCTGAGTGAAATTCAGATAGGCCAATCCGTCTTCAAACGGCGTCCACTCCAGCGACAACTTACCAGACGAGTCGTCTTCATCCGTGCCACCCGGTGTGGCTTCGATCGGTGCAGGTACTCCCACTGGAAAGCCTTCGCGGGTGCGCTCGAAAATGAAATCCAATTGATCATCAGTAAAACGCAATCCTGCAGTTAGCCGCCAGCTATCAGTAAAGTTGTAGGTGGCCTGACCAAACGCAGCCCAGTTGGTGGTGTCTACTGAAAACGTGCTGATGCCTATGCCAGGTTGCTGGCCTGGAAATTCGAACTGGCGGGTGAATTGCCGTGCCACTGTTTGATCAAAATAAAACAGACCCAACATGTAGTTAAGGCGTCCATCTGCGGGAGATGCAAACCGCAGTTCCTGGGTAAACTGTTCCTGATCAGTAGCACCTATTTGAAAGAATCCCAAGGGCGCAGTGGGTCTACCATCGTTGTCGATCAGCGCAGCGATCGATGCTTCGCGATAAGCTGTGATGGACGTCAGTAGGAAGTCACCAACTGACCAGTTGGCCGTAAGAGAATGCCCCCAGAGTTCCTGGTCACTGGCGTTAAGACCGTCCAGGTTAACGCTGGTATTTTCAGGACCCGGTACTACCGGCGAAATCTCATCCAACGCTGCTTGTTGGGCACCAACATCAACACCAGTGTCGGGATTGGCGCTGCGGAGGGGATTCACGGTGCAATTGCAATCCATGCGCGCGTAGTCACTACTCCAGAGCAATTCCAAATCGTCACTCGCATTCCAGCGGAGCTTGGCACGCCCGCTCCACTCGTCGCGATTGTTCAAGTCCTCGCCGCCGGCCACATTATCGATCCAGCCTTCAGTTGTACTGCCAAAACCCGACACCCGGTAGCCAAATGAATCGCTGATTGGGCCTGACACGTTAAAGCCAGCACGATAAGCCTGACCTTGCTCCACACCAAGCAATGTGTCTGCTGAAAATTCATCCGAAGGGTTTTGCGTGATTAAATGCACCACTCCCGCAGTCGAGTTTTTTCCAAACAAGGTTCCCTGCGGACCGCGCAACACCTCTACCCGCTCGAGATCCAACAATTGCATGAAAGCACCCAAGGAACGACCCAAAACCACCCCGTCAACCATAGTCGACACGCTGGGCTCAGCCGCCGTGCTAAAACTCTGTGTACCAATGCCGCGAATATTGAACGAGGTCTGCCTGTTATTGCTGCCTTTCTGCACATTCAGCGATGGGACTAAGGTCGCCAGATCTTCCGAGCTATGGATCTGATTCGACAGTAAATCAGCGGCGGTCAAGGCAGTGACGGCAATGGAGACGTCCTGCAAGCTTTCTTCACGTTTCGTCGCCGTGACAATTACCTCCTCAAGATAGCCGCCTTGCGCCAACACGGGGCTTGAGTGCGGAAGAAATGCTACGGCCAAGACGGGGTACATTAAGGTTCTATGTTTCACGACGGGTTCCGCTTATTTGCTTAGAATAATGGCGAAATATTGCGGCAGCCGCTTTGTTAATGCAAGTTTGATGACAGGATTAACATTTAAGCAATTGATGACTGTCCAAAGACAGACCATGACCTAGCGGGGCCAGCTAAACTACAGTGACTCAAACCGATTTTGCGCACGATTTTTGCGTACACTCTGTGCATCAAAAACTTGACCATTCATTGCAATCCATATACCACATCCTGCGGACTGCAAAGCGCCGATTGCACAACCGATATTGAAGATAGCGTCGGTAGTCTTGAACGCCGCCGGCTGCAAAGCACCGGTCAACACAATACTTTTGTCAGCAATGCCGTGCAATCGCTGTGCCGTTTTTACCATGGTGTCAGTACCGTGGGTTATTAATACATGCTTGCTTGTTGAGGCACTGACCGCTGCAAAGATATCATCCCGATCCTGGTCCGTTATTTCCAGGCTGTCTTTGCGCATCAACGGCAACACTTCATATTCGAAGCCAACGTTCATTACGCGCATAAGCTCATCAATGACTGGATCACCAATTTTGTAATCACTCAGCGCATCAAAGTAAATTTTGTCAATGGTGCCACCGGTGGTAATGATCTGCAGGTTATTTAGCATAGGTTCTACTCGTTGCTGTTATCGGTCATATACCAAATTGACAATAGACTGGCCATTGCCTGTTTAAGGGTACGCTTCTCGAAAATGCGATACCCAGGTCACTCGCTTAGCTCATGAGGCATTTTTTTTGAAAAGACTCTTACTTTGCGGAGTAACTAACCAAGCCGGAGAACTCCTTTTCATACTTCTTGCTTTGTTTCTTGGATACACCACCCAAAACATCAATCGCTTGGCGCGTTCGCGCACGACTAATGTCGGGGCCAAGTAAAGATAATGCGTCCATTACTGAAAACGTGGATGTTGATCCGGAGATGGCGACGAACAGTGGTGCCAAGAACAGCTGCAATTTAATGTCCATTGCCGCTGCGAGGTTTTTCAAGGTTTCGAACAAGGCGTCGCGGCTCCAATCGTTTTGCTTCTCCAAAGACCAGAGCACAAACTGCAGCACCTTGACTTGATCATGGCGCTCCAGCTTAAGCGACTCGAAATCGTTTTCACCCAGGTTGAGCAGACCGGAATACAAATGCCCAATTGCCGGCGCAACGTCCGAGAGCTTTTCAATACGAGGTTGAATCAATGGCAATGCGGCTGTCAAACGTGGTTCATTGAAGGCCCAGTCTTTAAGACGTTGCAGTAAATCTTCCTGGCTCAGATCGTCTCGTATCCATTGTCCATTCAGCCAATCGAGTTTTTCTACATCAAATATCGGACCACCCAGGGAGACTCGGTCAATATCGAATTTCGCCTGCATTTGCTCGAGGCTGAATTTCTCGCGCTCATCAGGCATAGACCAACCCATGCGGCCTAAATAGTTCGTTAAGGCTTCTGGTAAATACCCCATGCGCTCATAGTATTGAATACTGGTCGGATTTTTGCGTTTGCTTAGCTTGCTTTTGTCCGGATTGCGAAGCAGCGGCAGATGGCAAAGCTTTGGCATGGTCCAGCCAAAATACTCGTACAGCAATTGATGTTTGGGGGCTGAGTTAATCCACTCTTCACCGCGAATCACATGGGTGATTTCCATCAAATAGTCGTCAACCACATTAGCCAGATGGTAGGTGGGCAAACCATCGGCTTTGAGCAGAACCTGCATATCGACTTGCTGCCACTCAATATCTATCTCGCCCCTAAGCATGTCCTGAACCTGGCAACTCCCCTCTTCCGGTATTTTCATGCGAATTACATGCTCGTGGCCGGCGACCAGGCGGCGCTGTACTTCCTGTGCATCCATCGTGAGGCCACGCCCGTCGTATTTTACGGGTAAGCCAGCCGCTATTTGCTCGCGACGCATTTCATCGAGTTCTTCGGCTGTGGCAAAACAATAAAAGGCATTGCCTTGCTCAACCAACTGTTTGGCGTAGTCAGCGTATATCCCGGACCGCTCGCTTTGTCTATAAGGAGCAAACTTGCCGCCAACATCGGGGCCTTCATCCCAATCCAACCCCAGCCAACGCAGCGAATTAACAATAGCTTGTTCTGATGCGACGGTGCTGCGCGCGGCGTCCGTGTCTTCTATGCGAAGAATAAATCGGCCTCCATGTTGTTTCGCAAAACACAGGTTAAACAAGGCTATATAGGCAGTGCCTACGTGCGGATCGCCAGTGGGAGAAGGCGCTATACGAGTTCTGACGGACATAAACACAGGGTCTTAGGTGAGTAAAGAACGGATTATAGTGGTTTTCTCCACCGCGCGCGCCGCCCAACTTTTGCGGTATTCTATCTAGGTAAGTGAGAGTAGTTGTTATGCACGACCCTAACCGTTTTTCAGTAGCCCCGATGATGGATCTTACCGATAGGCATGCTCGCTTTCTGCTGCGTCTGATCACTAGACGTGCCTTGCTTTATACAGAGATGATCACGGTTGATGCGCTGCTGCATGGTGACCGCGAACGGCTTTTGGCGTATAACCCGGCGGAACATCCGCTGGCGCTGCAGTTGGGTGGGAGTGATCCTGAAAAACTGGCGGCCTGTTGCGAAATTGCTGAGCAAATGGGTTTCGATGAGGTAAATCTGAATGTGGGATGCCCTAGTGACCGAGTACAATCCGGTCATATTGGCGCGTGCTTGATGTTGGTGCCAGGCACTGTTGCATGTTGTTTTGCTGCCATGCAACAAGCCTGTTCAATACCGATAACAGTAAAATGTAGATTGGGTGTAGATGAACAGAATACCTATGAGACCCTACCTGTGTTTATCAATACCGTGCATGAGGCCGGTTGCGCTGCATTTAGTATTCATGCGCGCAAAGCGTGGTTGAAAGGCTTAAGCCCCAAGCAGAATCGCGATATTCCGCCGTTGGATTATGAGCTTGTGTACGATATCAAGCGTCAGTTTCAGGATATCCAAATTATTGTGAATGGTGGTATCGATTCGCTAGAGGCAACTTGTGCGCATTTGCAGCATGTTGATGGGGTGATGATGGGACGTAAGGCGTACTACGAGCCTTATACTCTTAAAGACATAGATAGCATTGTGTTTGGGGAACTTGTTGCCGCACCGTCTCGTGAAGAGATATTTGCAAAGTACCTGCAGTATGTTGAGGGGGAGCTTGATGAAGGTGTGGCGTTGAAGCACATGAGTAAGCATTTGCTTGGGTTGTTTCATGGGGTGCAGGGAGCGCGGGCGTTTCGCCGGCATATTAGTGAGAATGCTTATACGTTGGATGCCGGGATTGAGGTGCTGGTTGATGCAGCAGATAAGTTACTGATTTAGAGAAAATTGGACTGATAGTGGTGTCACGCTCTAATCTAACGCTATCAATATGCTCCGTAAACACTATCAAGCCTTGGTCTGATTCTCCTTGGTTCCCAGGGGTGACTATGTAGCCCACTGCAATATACAATGCAGACCAAAATCACAAGCTAGAACGATATGAACAAACTGGAACAATTAAAGCAAATGACCGATGTGGTCGCCGACACGGGTGATGTGGAGGCGATTGGCAAATTTACGCCATTGGATGCCACGACGAACCCGTCTTTGCTGCTTAAGGCGGCGCAATTGCCCCATTATCAGGCTTTGCTGGAACAAGCCAAGCGTGCTGCGAAAGACTTTCAAGGCAGTTCGGCGGAACAGTTGGCTTTTTGTGTGGATCAGTTTGGTGTGCTGGTTGGGAAGGAGATTCTAGGTATTGTTCCAGGCCGAGTGTCCACTGAAGTTGATGCGCGCTTATCGTTTGATGAGGCGGCTATGGTTGAGCGGGCGCAGCGCATTACGCAGCTCTACGCAGACCAGGGTATTGGCTCGGAGCGCATATTGATCAAATTAGCCTCTACCTGGGAAGGCATTCGAGCTGCACAAACGCTTGAGGCTCAGGGCACTAACTGCAATTTAACCTTGCTATTTGGTTTCGCACAGGCTGTGGCCTGCGCAGAGGCAGGCGTTTTTCTTATTTCACCGTTTGTTGGCCGCATTCTGGACTGGTATAAGAGGAGTACCGGGGAAACTTATACAGCTGAGACTGACCCTGGAGTGCTGTCGGTTCGGCGAATCTATAACTATTACAAAAAACATGACTACACGACTGTTGTGATGGGTGCAAGTTTTCGTAACACTGGCGAAATTGAGGCGCTGGCGGGCTGTGACCGTTTGACAATTAGTCCACAGCTGATGGATGAGCTTGCCGGAGACAATGGCCAACTTGCAAGACAGCTTGACCCTGCGGCTACCAACGAGGAAGATCAACATAAAGTATCGTGCGATGAAGCCATGTTTCGTTGGGAGTTGAACGAAGATGCCATGGTAACGGAGAAGCTGGCGGAAGGTATTCGCAATTTCGCTGCGGATCAAGTTAAGCTTGAGTCATTGATTACGGGCGCCTGATATGTTCACTCGACTATTTAGCTTGATCGACCTGCCGCTACCGGATGACGCTGGAGTTGGTGTGGAGCTCGCCTCAGCGGCGTTGTTGATGGAGATTGTGTTTGCCGATTACAAGCGTGGCAGCGAGGAAATTGACGCGGCCAAGAAAGCGCTGCGAGCGTCTTTCTCTTTGCCGGAAGAAGAGCTACAGGCAGTATTGAACAAGGCCGAAGAGTTACACGCAGAGTCAGTGTCTATTCACCCGTTTATTGAAGCCATCAACGAAGAGTTTGACGATGCATCAAAATATCAGCTTATTGTGAATCTTTGGCGGGTAGCCATGTCGGATGGTGAGCTGGATAAATTTGAACAGCATTACATTCGTAAAATCGCTGAACTGCTGTATGTACCGCACACGGAATTTATTCGCGCCAAACTGCAAGTTTTCGATGACATAGAGTCAAGCGAGCACTAAATAAAAAACTCAAAAAACACACGAGATAAGGCGCTCTAGAGGGAATTCTCTGAGCGCCTCGCTGTCTACATGGACAGTGGTATGGTCATCTCAACCAGTACTAGTAAGTATACATACGCTGAAGAATTTGTCTTCGAATCGTTTGTGCTAAGCAAACAGTCTGCTAATTGCTACTGGATATATACTGCAAAAATAGTACCGTTTTTCGAAAACTGCGACAAATGCACTTAGTCTGAGGAATTTTACGGCGCATGACCTAACGTATTGACTCTTCCGGAAGAGCGGATTTAATTCCCTGATCAATAGGCATCCGGTCATTGTCCACACCTGATTGCTCTAAAGCCTTAACCAATAGCTCGCGCATTTCTGCCAGCTTGGGCAGATACTTTCGCTGCTGCGCAAGATTGCTTAGCTCCATTGGATCCGTTGCCAAATGATACAGCTGCTCGAGATGCCTGAGTGGGCCGCCGTCCCCGTGAGGGTGGCGTATGTATTTCCATTTATCGGTTCGCACCGATCGCACATTTGGCGTGTATGGAAACTGTTGTTCATAATCGTATTCATACAGCCAAAAGTCGCGCCAATCGCGTGTGCGCCCTTCAGCAAGAGCAACCCAGGATAAACCCTGCGCGTCAGGCAGCTCGGGCGCACCAGTCAATTCAACAAGGCTGGGAGCGAGATCGATATTCAGTACTTGTTGCTTGACGATGGTTCCCGCTGCAAACTTCGGCGGATACCGAACCACCAGCGGCACTCGAGTGCTTGCTTCATGCGCTGTGCGTTTATCAATCATGCCGTGTTCGCCAAGCAGGAAGCCATTATCGCTGGCAAAAACGAAAATGGTGTTATCAAGAATACCCAGCGCTTGCAGCGCCTCGTACACTCGCCCTACGCTGTCATCTACGGAGTTAATTGTTGCGGTGTACGACCTCACAAAGCGCTCGAAGTCGTCGACCGCATCGAGCGATGAATTAGGATACTGTTCACGAAAACCATACAGTGGTCCGTATATACCATGCCACGTGTCGAGTCGTTCGGTCATCCAGCGTGGCTTGTTCAGTAATTGGTTTCTGCTGTCGGGATAAGCCACCGGCACATCATCATAAGCATGCTGATATTTTTGCTCCGGTACGAATGGGCCGTGCGGTGCTTTGTGACCAAGCAACAAAGCAAACGGCTTTCCTGGAGTACGAATGCTCTGAAGCCAATCCAGTGCCAAATCGGTTACTTTCTGAGTGTAATAACCGTCAACCACACGACGCACACCATCTACATTGAACTCGGTGTCATAGTACTTGCCCTGGCCTTTATGCGTAATCCAGTAGTCGAAACCAGGGCGCTTGCTGTCGTCTTGCTCACCCATATGCCATTTGCCAATATAGGCCGTTTCAAATCCGGATTGCTGCAAAATGTGCGGGAAACTCTGCAAGCTAAGCGGGTAATCGGTGAAGTTATTGGCAACGCCATGCGTGTGGGCGTAGGTGCCAGACAAATAAGACGCGCGGCTTGGCGAGCACAAAGAAGTGGTGACGAACATATTGTCAAAACGCACACCTTCAGCAGCCAGGCGATCTATGTGCGGGGTTTTAATTCCTAGCAGGGGCCTAGGGTGATAGCCAACTGCATCGGAGCGCTGGTCATCCGTCAGAATAAAAACAATATTGGGAGTGGAGGCTTGCTCAGGTCTTGTCATGCAAGCTGTTATTAACACACTTGCCACGCACAGAATCAGAGTTGAAATAATGGCGCGGCTACGAATAACAGCTTGCGCAGGCATTAACGAGTGGGTCGGTAGGGGTCGTTTGCGGCGGGCTCTTGCTCCAGAGCATTCACCAAATCTTTGAAACTGGCTGCATTTTCTTCACTCAATCCCATCAGCGTTCGATGAGCCTCAAGTACTTTGGCTTTGACCTCCTGCTCAGAGGATACAGCAATGGCCAACTCGCCAAAATCATCAATCGTTTCGATGCCGTGCTCACGAATATCAAAAATACGCTCGAAACACATGCTTGTCAGTAAACGGGTAATACTGCTGTCAGTAGAAACAATAATTGGTTTAAAGCTAAATTCTTGCTGTGCTTGAATCGCTATTTTGGCCAACAAACCCAGAGTCGTGCTATCCAGACCATCGACGTCACTGAGGTCAATCGCAACGCTGGTAAAATCGTCTGCGGTAAACATCTCTTCAATAAAATCGTCGAAGGCTGTCGACAAAGTAAGCCTGACATCGCCCAACAAACGCAGTACGTAAACTCCATTGTCGCTTGCTTGAAGAATCTTTCCGGCTTGCATACAGACCTGAACTACCTTGCTGGTTTCGATACCACGAAAACGGCAATGTCATCTGGAGCCGCTTCAATTTTGTTAAGGTCCAGCGAGCCAATCAGATTATCAAGCTCCAGTGGCTGCCTGGAACAACGCTGTAACAGCTCTGCTTCCTTATCTACAAGATCCTTCTGTGGCAGCATTTCCAGTATGCCGTCAGTAAACAGAGCGAGCTTGAATTGTTCTGGAAGATCAATGCTGCGCTCTTCATAATCCATATCGGGTGCAATACCTACCGGCATGCCCTCACCGGAAATGTACACAGCTTCGCCAGCTTCGGGCACTAGCACAGGGCAAGGCAAATGCCCTGCGTTACTGTAGATCATGCTGTTTGTCTGGGTATCAAGACAGGCGACGAACATTGTAATGTGCTTGCCAAGATCAGTTTCCAGCAGTTCTTCATTCGTTTTTTTCAACAACTTGGCGGGGGATAATATCGACTCATCATTTTCTCGGCCATAATTACTGCGCATCCTGGCTGTCAGGTTTTTCAACAGCACGGTGACAAAAGCAGATGAAGCGCCATGCCCTGACACATCCGCAATCATAAAAACAATATGGTGCTCACCCACCGTCACATATTCAACGAAATCACCACTGAGATACAACGACGGGATGATTTTGTGGTCAAAATGGTAGCCCAACAGATCTTTCGGTGCAGACGGCAGCATTTTCATTTGCACGTGCCGCCCTGCTTGCTGATCTTTCTCCAGGGCAGAAACATGTGTTTTCAATTCACGGTTGGTACGTTCCAACTCCCGTCGATAACCTGCGTTCTCCCGGCGCAATTTAGCGCGTTCAAGGCTACGATGTATTGAGTGCTCAAGAACTTCAAGATCAAGAATTGGTTTAATCAGGTAATCCGTGGCGCCTATACGCAAGGCTTCTACAACGTCGGCCATCACACCCGCACCTGAGATAACAACGATCGGGGTGTCGTGGTCTTCGGTTGAAA
Organism: Pseudomonadota bacterium; assembly: GCA_039111475.1. Lineage (GTDB taxonomy): Bacteria > Pseudomonadota > Gammaproteobacteria > Pseudomonadales > JAUIET01 > JAUIET01. Next base: position 25,791 of record JBCCIP010000037.1, read on the forward strand.
TCTGATGAAGCACACTAATGCCATCCAGTCCTGGCATTCGCAGGTCGCAAACCACTAGATCAGGGCGCTGTTCGCGGAACAGTTCAAGGCCCGTCAGCCCGTCATCCGCAAGCATGACGTCAAAACCACTATCTTTCAGATAAGCAGCAATGCTTTGCCGGATTACACGGTCATCATCAATGACCAAAATACGTTTGGCAGTACTCATTTAAAATGGCGTGATTGGGCGGCGATATGAGACTACAGGAATATCGATGGTGTCAGTAAAGTCGAAGTTGCGCACGGTACTTGTTTACTCCACAAGATGCAAGTTTTCACACTCAATTGACTGTAGAACAAAAACGCCTAGACTAGCCACATTGACGATTTTTTCCTTACTCACCTAATTAGACCAAGAGGCCTTCATGAGTTCAACTCGTGCTCAATCAGACAACAACGACAGCAATGAAAACAAGCGCGCCTTTATCCGCTTGAAACTGAATAGCAAAGTAGCGCTTGAGGCCGGTAACGGCGAACGATTCGAAGGACGCTGTGAAGACATGAGCGGTGCTGGGCTGATGGTTGCTTCTGATGCCGCGGTTACCGTAGGAGACGAACTGGTCGCGCGTATTGAGTCAAAAGGCTCGACCATTGTCTATCACACAACCGTCAAGCGTATCGTCGAAGAAGACGGAGCCCGCAAGCTTGCATTGTCTATTGATAACATACTCGACTAAACCGGTACACTCGCCTCTCCGGCTGACAATAGTGAGGCCTAGTGAATCTGGCTTTTGCTTGTTTATTTAGTTGGTTTTAAAAGTCTTCGTCGCCGAAATCATCTTCGACATCTCCGTCTTTCACTTGGTACTCTCGATCTTGCAGGTACGCGTCTCGCACGAATACATACTGGTCGCCAGTAACAAGACCTTCGATATCAAGTGTATTCGCTCTAAGATCCAGATAGTAACCCGCTACCGTTGAATAGCGGACATACTCTTGGTCTATATAGGTGATGGGGTTACTGAACGTGTCAGGTACCAAGCCAAAAGCGTCGCGCACATTACTGGGCCCAATTATCGGTAGCACCACGTAAGGTCCTGGCGGTACGCCCCACGCACCCAGAGTTTGGCCAAAATCTTCTGGCTGGCGCTCTAACCCGGCCTTGGAAGCAACATCAAAGAACCCCAACAAGCCCACCGTAGAATTCAACAACAATCGACCAGTATCGATGCCCGCCTTCTTAATCTTGAACTGTAACAAGTCATTAATAATGGTAATCGGTTCGCGAATATTGCGGTACATGTTGGTCACACCGTCATCCACGATTTGCGGCGTTATAAAGTCGTAAGCCTTGGCGGTGGGCTTAACGACCCAACGATCACCAAACTGATTGAACGCGTCTATTTTTCGATTCCAACTTTCCCAAGGGTCAGCCTCGCTCGCACTGATCGGCTGGGCCATGCCAAAGAGCAATATAAGAAGAGTAAGTAGCTTGCGAATGCGCATGTCCTAATAAGACCTTCTAGTGTGTACCTAAGATAATATCAAGCCGACGCAATTTATCCAGCGTAATCTGGCCACTTGCGACAAGCTGTTCAGGGTCTGCGTGTTGCATTTCGGCGGCTAATTTCAGCAACACTTCCCTACCGGTAGCTGATTCGTTTTCAGACATCAATGCGAGCATGCGAACAGTTACCTGGTTACTGTGCATAAACTTAACCTGATCGTCACGATTTCGGTATACGATCAGAAAAGTCGCCTGTTCGGGTGGCTGCTCAGGTTCGAAACCAGGTCCGATTTCGTGCACCGGATACTGATAAGCAAGACACATCGCCAAGGGCGACATCAATGGCCTACCTGATAGCAGGTTTCCGCTGCGCTGATGCGCAATCAACTGTAGATCGATGTCTGCAAGATCCAGCGCAATTTCCACCCATTCATAATGCGCAAGCTCAACCAGGAATGGTGGCTCAGTGGCTTGCCTAGTTCTATCTGACTGCAGGTAACTAACAAATTCCCGGGTTATTTCCGGGAAGAATGGAGTGGTGCAGGCATATCCTTGCATGAAGTCTCGAATCAAAGAGTGCCAATCGTCATCGGAAAACAACTGACGGGTGATTGGGAAACCCCGGCGCATAAAGCCTTCTATATTGTTGTAAAAAAGATCTCTATAGATTTTCAGGCGTCGTTCTTCAATACCCGCTGGTGGCTGATTGGTCTCGGGATCGCGAATATGATTTGTGAGTTGTGTCTGCAAATCGTGTGTTTGTGCCAATGACAAGCTCATGCGCGACTCGCTGTGGCTACGGCAATAAGAATCGGTAACATCGCTAAGAGCTCAGAGAATGCAAGGATTCGCCGGCGTGTTCTCCCTGAATACTGCGAATGCTCTGAACTTCGCTAAGTAACTGCCGGACCGGTGGTATATTGAAATCACGCTCCAGCAGTGTCGGCAACACACCAAATTGCTGGTAAGCCAGTCTCAGTAGATCCCACACTGGGTGTATAACGTCGGCACCGTGCGTATCCACTCGCAGATCTTCCGCTTCTACGTAGTGACCGGCAATATGAATGTAGTGGGCACGGTCGCCAGGCAAGCCCTTCAGAAATGCCTCCGCATCATAGCGGTGGTTAATGCTGTTCACATATATATTGTTGACATCCAGCAATAGATCGCAATCCGCTTCGTCAATCACAGCATTAATGAACTCAAGCTCGGTCATCTCTTGGCCAGGTGCCGCGTAATAGGACGCATTCTCTAGTGCCATGCGACGCCCCAGAATATCCTGCGCTTGTCGAATTCGCTCGGCAACATAGTGTACGGCTTCAGATGTAAAGGGTATTGGCATCAAGTCATAGAGCTGTCCATGATCGCTGCAATAGGTCAGATGTTCTGAGTACAAACTGCAGTCGTACTCATCCATAAACTTCTTTATGTCTTGCAGTAAGGACACATTTAGCGGCGCCACACCGCCAATATCCAATGACAAACCGTGCAGGGTAAGCGGAAAGCGCTCAGTGCAACTGCGCAGCTGTTTCTTGAACCGGCCGCCAATGCCAATCCAGTTCTCTGGCGCAACTTCAAAGAAGTCTACGTCGTCAGACGCAAACTCTGACAGGCGAGCTGAGAAGTCTCTTCTCAAACCCAGGCCTGCGCCTTTGATTACATTCTCTTTTAACTCAGTGGCCATGACATAACGCCTGCTCAGATACAGAAACCGCCGGCTAGCCGGCGGTTTTGCTACTAGGCGCTAGCAGTGATTAACTGCCGCACTTACCTTCTCCACACTTACCTTCTCCGCATTTGCCTTCGCCGTCGCTTTTGTCGTCGCCGCCGCATTTGCCTTCACCGCACTTGCCTTCGCCATCGCCTTTATCGTCGCCGCCGCATTTGCCTTCACCGCACTTGCCTTCGCCGTCGCCTTTGTCGTCGCCGCCGCATTTGCCTTCACCGCACTTGCCTTCGCCGTCGCCTTTGTCGTCGCCGCCACATTTGCCTTCACCGCACTTGCCTTCGCCGTCGCCTTTATCGTCGCCACCGCATTTGCCTTCGCCACACTTGCCTTCACCGCATTTACCCTCACCGCCCTTATTGGCTAGATCATATCCAGCGCTGAGCTCTTGAGCTGCAAAAGGGTTGGCGGCTGCCGAAGCAGTCGGTACGAACGCAGTTGCGATAAATGCTGCGCCAACTGCGGCAGCTAAAGGTTTGAGAGAGTTATTAGCCATGATTGCTCCTAATCGATTAGCATTTCAAAATTAAAGGCGTTATGCCTTGCACTACTATGACACAGGTCTTTTTCAGTAGTTTCATTTTTAAAAAATTATGTGCATTTAGCCGCTATTTAACAGATTCACACGTCTGCACTCGCTACGCACACGGGCTCGTCCGAAAATGACTTCTTTAATTCTGGCAAAGTATTCAACCATTCAAGCAAGACAGGAAAATGATCTTCCTCAGCGCAGCGATCCGACAGCATGTCCACGTGGCCGTAATCCTTTGTATTGCCGCCCCGTTTGCTGAGCACAATCAATCGACCATCGTGAGCGCCCAAACTCGCTATAAATTCCCGCACATCATCCGGGCAGCCGTACACACGGTCGCATTCGCTGGCAAAATACAAACTCGCCGGAAACATGCGCGTTTTAGCAGACAAGGCGTAGTCATGGTCATCTTCTGGATCTACCCACTCGGGTTGCAAAGTCCATTGCATAGACTGACTGAAATACGGGCGCGCTTCGTTCGCTGTACCTAAACGCATTTGCTTGGCTGGAACGTAACCCTGGAATTTGGCGGCCAACAGTAGGCCGCCTCGCCAGAACCCCTTTAATGCCAGTTTCTTGCGCCAGCCATCGCATTTGGCGTATCTACGGGTTCCGAAATACACCATGGCCTGAATAGGTGCGATCTCATTTCCATGTTTGGCGAAATAACTGCTGCTAAGCACGCCACCCCAGGCATGACTCATCCAGATCTGTGGTATCGGCCCGCGCCGTCTTACGATCGCCGTTTGCAGGGCCGGCATATCGGCATTTATCGCCTCGTGAAGACTGTCAGTAGACTTTGCGTTGAGCCCAGGCCAGCTCTTACCGCGACTGCGTAAATCGGCCACATAAACATCAAAACCAGCGGCCGCTAGATACCAAGCTAACCCCGAACCCGTGTTGGAGTAGAAAATGTGGCCGTCTTCAACCAGTCCATGAATCATCAACACCGGTGTGCCTGGCGTAAAACGATCATTACAAAAGCGGCGCATATGCAACTGCGGCCCAGCGCCAACCGACACCATCATGGACTCCGTGTGAATCTGCTGCCTGGTTTTGTCTTGCATCACCGGGTACCTCACGTGCCAACACCAACAGTAGGTCCTCTAAGGAAATCTACGCGGCGTTCTTGTCACGGATAATTCAAACTAACTGCATTCGCCTGGATTGTCAGCGCTTCCGCCAAGCCGCCTGCAGACGGGTATTCGACACAGGAACCGCTGTTCCTAACCGCTGCGCAAACAGTGAGACTCTATACTCCTGCAGCATCCAGTAGAAATCATTTTCTAGATGCGGTGCTAACTCGCCGTTCATTTCCCTCTCAGCATCAAAGCGACGCTGCCACTGCATCATCCTGTCATGCTGCTGCCCGTCTCGCCCTTGCTGTTCCCTGAGACGCTCAAGCCGAATTGCAGCTGCCTCGATATAGCGTGGGTAGTGACGCAAATTCTCAGCAGAGACCTCCGCAAGGAACGTCTTGCATAGTAAACCGTTCAACTGCTGCTTAACATCCTCGAGAGCGTACTTAAAATGGGAAGAACTCACACTTTCCGTCGCCTGAATCAATCGATAGTGCAGCAATAAGATACTGTCAAATACTTGCGACCACATTGAGTAAGCGGGATGTAATTGAGCAGAATGCGTTTTGAGCTGGGCTTTAAATTCCTGATGGTTGCCAGGTATTAGGCTGCTAACATCAAATGCTTCGAAAAACACGCGTTGCAAAGAATTGGCTACAAACTGTTTTTGCTCAGGAAATACGCTTAGTGCAAGCAATTGTCGATTGTCTTTGTATAATTGACCCCGTAGTTGGCGGGCCAATTCTGGTACGGCCCGCATAAACAACGCCGCCAGCGCCCAACGCGAATGGCGTTTTGCATCCGCTTCACTATGAAATAGGCAGAGCTCTACATGATTACCCTTTTGCAGCATTCCAGGGAAGGCACGATAGTTCAATTGGCCTAACTGGTATTCATAGACCTGAGGTAAATCCGGATATTCGTCCGTGGTGTTTATCCGACGGTTAAATGGCGCCTGCTGGAACACACCATTGGGTAATGATGGTTTACTATCGATATTTTTGGGGTTGCCGCGTTGCTGACCATCCATTACGGCCTGTGGTGCTTTATGAATTCCATTTATCGCACGGTAATGCTTCACAACAGTGTTAGATTCATCGACCAAACTGATGCGCGCAAAATGAAATTCTGCCACTCGAGACAGATCCCACTCTATGCTATCTGGATCAATGCGAAAATGCTGCAACAGCAAATTTTCCAGGCGGTGCAGTAAGCTTCCATTGCCATATTCAAGCTGCTGGCGATGCAATTTCACGGTATCTGCAATAGGCACCAATCGCTTTCTCAGCGCTTTCGGCAGTGTTTTCAGTATCGCTGTGCATTTTTCTTCGAACATGCCCGGTACCAGGTCGTCAAAACTGTGCTCAGACAGCACGCTTTGCAAGGCGACCGGCACCAGAATTTCAATACCGTCAGTATCGTCGCCTGGGTGAAACTGGTATCGCACAGCGAATTGATTCCCACCGCGTACAATCACATCGGGGTATTGATGTAACAGCTCCAAATCAACCACTTCATTCAACATGTCTTCGGTTGACAATTGCAAAGCCGAATCTATGGAGTCATCAGCCTGCGAGTACCATCGTAACAACGCCTTGCTTGAATTTACCTTAGCGGGCAGATGCTGTTGATAGCATTCGTCTAAAGCCTCCTCTACGCACAACAAATCAGGACGACGAAGTTTGGCTGATATTTCCCTGGCCTTGAGCGCGCTGCGCGCATTGTGTTGAATAAATTCCAGATCTGATTGCCATAAGCCAGCAATCAGGGCCTGCTCTATGAACAATCGGCGTGCCTCTGCCGGTTGATGCGGCGTATACAAAACCTGACGACCGCGACTCACCGTTAGCCCGTGCAGACTGGCGGACTCGTAGGCCTTGATTGTGCCACTTTGATCATCGAAAAATGCGTCAGTTAGGGTTCTGCTGAGTAAATGCTCAGCTGCCTTGAGAACCCACTCAGGTCTAATCCGAGCCGCTGTACGCGCATAAATCGCGCCCGTTTCGACAATTTCGGTGGCAAATATCATGGCCGGAGGTTTCGCAGCCAATGCAGAACCCGGAAACAACCTGAACCGTCGACGCCGTGTGCCCGCGTATTCGCGCTTTTCGTCTAACACACCTATCTGTGTAACGAAGCCACTGAGAAGCGCCCTGTGAATCAATTCCGCCGCTGCCGGTTTACTGTGTGAACGCAAGCCCGCTTCTTCTGCCAGACCCAGTAGCTGTGCATGCACATCAAACCAATCTTTGCTGCGCTGAGCTGACAAAAACTCCCTTCGCAAACGCTTGTTAAATGCTGACGTAGACAAGTCTTTACGTAGCTTTTGTAAGTAACGCCATAACTTGAGCAGGGTAACAAAATCCGAATGTGGGTCTTCAAACCGCTTGTGCGATTTGTCAGCCTGATGCTGCATAGCCGCGGGTCTTTCACGCGGGTCGCTAGCACTAAGAGCAGCCGCGATAACGATTACTTCGCGCAGGCATTTAAACTGTTGACCAGCCAGCAGTGTTCGGCCAAGCCGGGGATCCAGTGGCAGTCTGGCCAGCTTCCGGCCAACCTCATTAATCACATAACGGGGGTTTTCGCCATCCATGCCTGCCAGCTCGCTGTCGCTCGCAGGTCGTTCGATGGCCTGCAGTTCCAGCAACAAGCGTTCGCCATCTCTTAGTAACCGCGCATCGGGCTGCTCAAGGAACTCAAACGCTTCCACATCAGGCACACCGAGCATGCCTAGCTTTAGAATCACTGCCGCAAGATTGGTACGCAATATTTCCGGTTCGGTAAATTCTGGCCGTTGCTGAAACGAGTCATCGCTGTAAAGTCTGATGCAGAGACCCGGCGCCAATCGCCCGCACCGCCCAGAACGCTGGGAGGCTGACGCCCGTGACACTTCTTCGATGGGCAGTTGCTGTATCTTATGCGCGAAACTGTAACGGCTAAACCGGGCATAACCAGTATCAATAACGTATCGTATACCAGGCACCGTCACTGATGTTTCAGCAATATTGGTTGCCAATACAATACGCGTTACACCTGCCGACGATCGCTTAAACACTTTTTGTTGCTGTCGAGCAGGCAGTCGCGCATACAATGGCAACACTTCGCAGCGTGATGCAAGCCGCCCTTTCAGCACACGTGACGCCTCGTGAATTTCATTTTCCGTGCTTAAGAAAACCAGTACATCTTTTACTTCAGGGCTTTGTTCTCGCGGTAAGCCCATCAGCTCTTCGGCGGCGTCAGCAATAGACCGAAACATATCATCGTGTTCTTGCAATGGACGGTAATGAACATCGACGGGGAAAATCTTCCCAGAGATCTCAAACACTGGTGCATCGAAAAAAAACGTGGAAAAACGTTCGGTATCGATCGTTGCCGATGTAATTACTAATCGAAGATCAGGGCGGCTTGGCAAAATGCGACGCAGATACGCCAGCAAAAAATCCACGTTCAATGAACGTTCGTGCGCTTCGTCAACAATGATGCAGTCGTAGCGTTTCAACAGCGGGTCACGCTGAATTTCATTCAATAGAACGCCGTCGGTTTGCAGTTTGATCAGGCAGTTCCTGGCATGTTGTCGATCAAACCTAATCTGATAGCCAACGTCGTCGCCAAGCTCAGACCGCAGCTCATCGGCCAAACGTTGTGCCACAGTGATTGCGGCGAGGCGACGTGGTTGAGTATGCGCGATCTGTTTCTTGTCACCTAAACCGGCCAACAAGCACATTTTCGGGAGTTGGGTTGTTTTACCTGAACCAGTGTGGCCTGCTACGACTAAGACCTGGTTTTTTCTTAGAGCCGCAACAATATCATCAGCAAACGCACTGACCGGCAACTCCACAGGAAAACGACAGCGTTCTTGCGCGCTTTGCAACTTTTTGTTCACTTGAGGGCGGCCAGAGTGACTACAAATAAGGAGAGAACAGCCAGAAAAAGGCGTTACGTATGCGCCGCCAGAGGCCGTGTTTACTCAATTCTTCGCTGGTGATTGCATGCGAGTGTGCGATACATTCCCTTGCATGTGCGGCCATTTTTTCTCCGAATGGCTGGTCATAAACTTCAACCACCAATTCGAAATTCAACCGCAGGCTTCTGGGATCCAGATTGGATGAACCAAGTTGTACGTAGTAGTCATCGACAACGAACAACTTGCTATGTACAAATGGTCCGGGAATACTGTAAATCTTAACCCCGGTTGACAACAACGACGGAAGAACGTGCGTTGTTGCCCACGTCATGAACGGCAGGTTATTCCTGGCGGGCAGAATAATGGATACGTCTACGCCTCTCAGCGCCGCCGTTTGCAGCGCCACCTCCAATTCCCGAGACGGCAAGAAGTAAGGCGTCATAATCAATATACTATCTTGCGCCAGCGATAGGGCACCAACCAACACCCAAGTCAGTTTGTCAACGTCTTCATTTGGGCCTTCCAGAAGTACTCTGCACGCCATGTCTTGCTCGAAAAAAGTATGGAATTTTTCCCGTTCAAACGGCAGTTGCTGACCTGTTGTAAACAGCCAGTCACCAACGAATACCTGCTCAAGCTGGCTTAATACGGGACCGCTTATTGAAAAATGAATATCTTTAAAGCCATTCCGATTGTTGAGGTTCAGATGGTTTTGTCGAATGTTCATGCCACCGGTAAATCCAATTTCACCATCAATCAGTAACAACTTGCGATGGTTTCGCAAATTAATGGTCAGGTTTGGTGGCAATAGAGTCGGTGGTAGATACAGGGCCACATCGATACCAACGTTGCTAAGCTGGCCGCTAGCAAATGGCAGGTTATATTTTTCACCAACGCCATCGATAAGAACCTTTACCAACACTCCGCGCCGGTGCGCGGCAGCCAGCGCTTCAATAAATCGGCGACCAATGTTGCGAGACTCAAAAATGTAGGTGGCAAGATAAATTGTTGACTGGGCGTTATCGATTGCCTGCAGCATCGCTGGATAGGCTAAATCTCCGTTGTAAAGAGGCTCAATATTATTCCCTGCCAGCAACGGGCGCTGACTGGAGGCCGCTGACAGGCGAGCAAGGTTTCGGTAGTCGGTTCGAACAGTTGCCTGTTTAAATTGGTTCTGCGGAGGGTTAGCAACACGCTCAATACCCGGCGTCATTTTCTGTGCACGTGTTCGTATGCGATTTTTGCCAAATACGTAATACAAAAGCACGCCAATGAAAGGCAGCGCTATGCACATGGCGATCCAAGCCAGTGCACTGCGTGGGTCACGTTTATTCAGCAGCGCATGGCCAGCGCCAATGGTGGTTAATAGAGAACCCACCACGAATACCAGAACGCCGGCTATTATTTCAAATTCGCTGATTAACACGTTGCGATTGTACCATTTACGGCTACTTTCAGCAGATTTACGTCAATTTATTGACAGCTGCACGAGGTACCAGGCGCGTGTTAGACTCGCCGCGGAAGCACATGGAGTTGCGGGTTTGGAACAAACGCTAGCCAGTCTGAATAGCAAGGGTGTAAGGCCAAAGGCAGTATGGGCTACATCGCACGTGATGTTCCTGTTGTTGCTGTTCAGCAGTAACGCCCTCTCGACACGTCTGAGTACCTCTAGCGCGTCAATTGATCTCGAATTTGAGCGAAGTAAATTGCAACGCTATGAGCAGCGCATAGACAGACTGGAAATCACCATCCAGAACTTGCGAAGCCAGTTGGAATTGCTTGCTGCAGAACGAGACAGCCTGGAGGTCCGAGTTCTCAGCTTGAAGAAATCTTTGCGCTTAGTACACGAAAAATACGCCTCAATCGCCCTGTATTTGGAACACGGCGACAGCATTGATGTCGATGCGCGACAACGACACGCAGATTTTGAGATTTATTTGGCCGAACGAAAGTACAATCGTGCGCTGAGAGAGCTGAACGAGACCCAAAATCACATGTCACGCACAACGGATTACCTGCAAGACCGAATAGACTTGCTGAAGCGCAATCGCCAAGGTTTGGTTTGGCAGAAACAGGTATTGAAAAAGTATCGCACTTCCCCTTCTCTGGAGCCCATTCGCCGACACCCGACTGAACGGCTCGCACAAGCCCAATAACGTACAACAGAGTATTCGATTGAGCGAGTTACGCACGGCCATAGTTCCCGCGCGGGTGCGCTGGCTGGACAACGGTGCGCCCTACAACCTGGATTTTGATGATATTTATTTCTCCCCCAGCAAAGGTGTTGCGGAAAGCGTATATGTTTACATGGAGGGCAACCGGCTGCTTACCCGTTGGCAGAACAATCAGCGCGCGAACACACCATCAAATTTCGCTATCGGTGAATTAGGCTTCGGTAGCGGACTGAATTTTTTGCTCACAGCGCAATCATGGCGGGAGCACTGCAGCGGGTCACGTCTGGATTACTTCGGCATTGAAAAACATCCCCTAGCCAAGCAAGACCTGCACAGAGCACTGCAACTGTTTCCGCTATTGCAGGAAGACTCCGAGACACTGCTTGAGCAATATCCGCCTTTACTGACAGGCTTTCATCGGCTTGAGTTTGAAGGCGGGATTAGCCTGAATTTATTGTTCGGTGAAGCCTCTGATTCACTGGCCTCATTGCGCTACAGTGATAGGCCGACATTGTGCACACAAGGCCGGGCAATCGACGCATGGTATCTCGATGGCTTTGCGCCTAGCAAAAATTCCAGCATGTGGTCAGAAGAATTATGTCGGCTGGTAGCATCCCTGAGCAACCCAGGTACTACGTTTTCTACATTTACGGCGGCAGGTCACGTACGTCGCACTCTGCAAGACCAGGGTTTTAGCGTCAACAAGCAAGCTGGCTTCTCGACAAAACGAGAAATGCTCACAGGTCAGTTCAAAGGGCCTCAGCCCGCTCTGCGATATCGACGTAACCGCTGGTTTCCAGCCGCTACATGGTATGCGACCAGTCGTCAAACGGCTTACTCCCAGCCGCAGGCAGCGCCAAACAAGATTGCCATTATTGGAGCCGGCCTGGCCGGCTGCACAACCGCAGCGGCTCTGGCGCAGAGAGGAATTCCCACTACTGTTATTGACTCACATGATGAGATCGCGAACGGGGCATCTGGAAACCCGGGGGCCGCTTTTTACAGCCCCCTCTCCGCGTTTAGTTCGCCTCTCTCAGATTTTTCCCTACAAGCCTATCTGTTTGCCTGCCACTACTACACAGCCCAATTAGGCAAGAACGCGTGCGGCCTACTGCAATGCGTAGATGACTCGAATCAAGCGGCAGAATTGGCCAGTTACGTAAACGATCAAGATTACGTAGAGCTGCTAGATCCTTCAGCTTGCAGAAAAAAAGCAAACCTTATCCTTGGTCCGGACAAAGCTGCACTGTTCTTTCCACATGGGCGGGCAATTCACATCGGCAAGCTTTGCGAACAGCTGATCCGTAATCCACGCATACACGTTCAGCTCGGCGTCCGTGTGTCCAGCCTCAAATACACGAATCACGTTTGGCAATTGCGCAGTGATGACCAGGGTCAAGATTTCGCAGAATTTGACACAGTAATAATTTGCTGCGGCGCGCTCAGCCGTCAGTTCTCGCAATTAAATCACTTGCCAACCCGGGTGATCCGGGGACAAGTGTCGCTACTGCCACAAACCCCTCAGAGCGCAAATTTACGCATGGTCGTGTGCGATAAGTCCTATTTAATTCCTGCCAAAGAAGACCAACATTGGGCTGGTTCAAGCTATGTGCTGGACGACTGGTCGGAGCAAATACGTATGGGGGAACACCTAAGTAATGCGGCAGCAGCGGCAGCGCTTATTGGCGACGCCAGTTTTAACGAGTGCGAAGCTAGCGCCGGTTGGGCTGCGTTACGCTGCACATCACCCGATTACTTGCCCATTGTTGGCATGGCGCCGATGCAACCCGAGTTCCTCAAGGTGTTCACCGATCTGCAGCACGATAAAAACAAACCTCTAGAAGTTCAGGCGCCTTATCATGAAGGCTTGTTTGTCAATACCGCTTATGGTTCGCGCGGCTTGAGTTTTGCACCGTTGTGCGCCCAACAGCTTGCAAGCCAGATATGCGGGGAATTATCACCACTGCCCTCTACTCTTCGTCAGGCTTTATCACCCGCCCGCTTTATTGTCCGAAATATTACCCGCGGCCACTTCGCAGCACGCTGATTCTATGGTTAACTAGTAGCCAATTACGTCACGGGTGGGAGCATTATGCTAATGAAAACGTCACTGGACTGGCGAGACCGAGACTTCTCTTCCGAGGCCTTCCATAATTTTTATGAGCGCCTCGTTCTCGATCATATTCTTACCATTGAAGCTGATAAGGCTGATGACCTTGAGTACATTGGCAACGTGGCCTGTGTAGCGCTTAATCACTTACCACCCCGTTACATACGAAGTGACGTTGATATGACCTTGTATATGTCGCCGAAGGAATGTCAGGAAATCGAATTGAAAGTAAGCCGCGCGGTTAAAAACGCGATCATATTCGTCAATGAGCGACAGATTTACCGCGACGCGAGCGCCTTGCCGAGCTAAGATCTGTCTGCACTCACCGCTGAAGTTAGCTTTTTTCCTTGCTGCGTTTTATCGCCCTAATAGCTCTATTAATGACCGCGTGTGCGGCTATTCCGGTCGAATACGCTGCGAATGCTTCCACCACTGGTGTTGAACAGCTGTCTTTTGAATTGAAAAGTACAATGGCACACAGACCGCGGGCGTTCACACAGGGCCTGGTGCTTGGCGAAAACAACACATTGTATGAAAGCAGTGGCAACTATGGCGAATCGCACTTGGTGCGTCTGGAACCAAATTCCGGTCACCGCGTTGCCGCTAGAACGGATTTATCCAAACGTCTGTTCGCTGAAGGTCTGGCTTTGCACGGTGGCAAATTGTATCTGTTAAGTTGGAAAGCGGGATTGTGCCTGGTATACGATCCCAGCAGCCTGCGACAACTGAACAATTTGGACTACCAAGGCCAGGGTTGGGGGCTGACCAGCAATGGTCGCGAACTGATCATGAGCAATGGCAGTCACCAACTCACGTTCAGAGAACCGACGACGTTTGCGGTAATCCGAACACTCAATGTTAGTCTCAATGGCAGACCGCTGAAGAGATTGAACGAACTGGAATGGGTGGATGGCTTAATCTATGCCAATGTTTGGTATGACGACAGTGTGGCCGTTATTAGCCCAGATACAGGCCACGTTGTTGCGCAACTGGATCTGTCCGAATTGCGCAACTACGAAAAAAAATCTGCTGACGCCTTGAACGGCATAGCGTATAAACCCGGCACCAATACTTTTCTTATTACTGGCAAGTACTGGTCACAGATTTATGAGATAAAATTGAAACGAAAGTAGCCGTAACGCGGTGCCCACAAACAAGTACAGACAACACTGAAAGGTTTTATGAACGCACACCAAACATTTGAACATCTCCGTAGTCAGGAAATTCCTGCACTGAATCTGACGCTGGAAGAATACGAGCACAGCAAAACCGGCGCCAAGCACTATCACATGGCTGCCGATAATTCTGAAAACGTGTTTATGGTTGCGGTGAGAACAGTACCGGAAGATTCGACGGGCGTCGCACACATACTCGAGCACACCGCATTGTGTGGTAGCGAAAAATACCCGGTGCGCGACCCGTTCTTCATGATGATACGTCGTTCACTCAACACGTTTATGAACGCGTTCACTAGCAGCGACTGGACGGCCTACCCGTTCGCCAGCCAAAACCGAAAGGATTTTGATAATCTACTGCAGGTTTACTTGGACGCCGTGTTCTTTTCACGGCTTGACGAACTGGATTTCGCACAGGAAGGTCACCGGGTAGAATTCGAACAAGCCGATAATCCAGACAGTGAACTGGTTTTTAAAGGGGTTGTATTCAATGAAATGAAAGGAGCGATGAGCTCTATTAGCAGTCAGTTATGGCAAACTCTGAGTAAGTATTTGTTCCCGACAACCACCTACCACTACAACAGTGGTGGCGATCCAGAAGACATTCCGGACCTCAGCTACGAAGACTTGGTTGCGTTCTACAAGACACACTATCACCCCAGCAATGCAATGTTCTTGACCTATGGAGATATCTCTGCGGAAGAACATCAACACAAATTCGAGTCTTTGGCCTTACAACGCTTCGATCGACTGGACAAACAAATTGCAGTAGGTGATGAACAGCGCTTCCAGCAACCGCAAAGAGTAGTAGATCATTACCCAAGCGATGAAGCCGATACCGACAACAAGAGCCACATGATAATGGCATGGTTGCTGGGTAACAGCACCAATCTACAAGACCTTTTGGAAGCGCAGCTGTTGGCAAACGTTCTGCTGGATAACTCTTCCTCGCCGCTGCTGCAATTGCTGGAAACAACCGAACTGGGCAGTGCTCCCAGCCCACTGTGCGGCATGGAAGACTCGAATCGTGAACTGGTGTTTTGCTGTGGTATCGAAGGGGCTGCCAAAGACGTGGCCGATGATTTTGAAGCACTCATTTTGGATAAGCTGCAGGCGATAGCCAAACATGGTGTTGAGCATGAGCGCCTCGAGTCTGTGTTGCATCAACTGGAATTCCATCAGCGCGAAATTGGTGGCGACGGTTACCCTTATGGCCTGCAGATAATTATGGCCGCACTTGGAACTGCCACTCACCGCGGCGACCCCGCCGCTGCGCTCGATATCGAGCCAGTGTTAGAACAACTCCGAGAGCAGATTAGCAATCCAGAATACATCAAGCAATTGACGCGCAAGTTGTTGCTGGATAACAATCATAGACTCACCTTGGTCATGCACCCAGATCCACAGCTTTCCAAGTTGCGCAACGACAGCGAAGTTGCTCGCCTAGCCGATATGAAAGCGCAAATGTCTGATGACGAGCGCAAGGCAGTCATAGATCTCGCCAGCCAATTGCAAGCCAGGCAGGAGCGTATAGACGACGCCGATATTCTGCCCAAAGTTGAGTTAAGCGATGTACCAACAGGTATTCAGATACATCCGTCATCGCCGTCCGCTGTTGCTGAAGGGTCAATGCCTCTGACGTTTTTCCCACAAGGTACCAACGGCATTGTTTACCAGCAGTTGATTGTACCCATGCCGGCATTCTCATCTGAGCAACTGCAGTTGCTGCCTTTGTTCACCAACTTTATGTGCGAGCTGGGCGTAGGTGATATGGATTATCTGCAAACACAGGCATTGCAGGCCGCTCATTGTGGCAGTCTTGGTGCGTATTCTTCCGTTAGACCAATGCCAAACAATGAGCAGGAGCAGCGGGCGTTTATTGTGTTGTCCGGTAAAGCATTGAGCAGGAAAAGCAGCGAACTCAGCGACATAATGATGAGCACGTTTAAAGATGTGCGCTTTGATGAAGCAGACAGACTGCAAGAACTTATTGCTCAGATGAGCACCAGGCGCGAACAGAGCATTACTGGCAATGGTCATTCATTGGCGATGAGCGCAGCGTGTAACGGAATGAGTCCGGTAGCCAGAGTCTCTTATTTGAGCTCTGGTTTGCACGGTATTCGGTGGCTGAAAGGCGTTAATAAGGACTGCAACATAGAGGCCTTGCAGGCGGAGCTACTGGCCATGCACAAGATGCTGCTGTCGCAGAGCAGGCAATTGCTGCTCGTTGCTGAACACGACCAATACTCCCGACTAACATCGGGTCTTGACGCTACCCTGGAGCCCTTAGCGGTATCCGGTGGTGATGATTCATCTCTGCAACTTGCTCGGGTAAGAGAACAGCAATTACTGGCTTGGCAAACTAACACCCAAGTGAATTTCTGTGCAAAAGCGTTCCCGACTGTATCAACCAATCATGAAGACGCAGCGGCGCTTACTGTATTGGGCGGCTTTCTGCGCAATGGGTACTTGCACCGAGCAATACGTGAGCAAGGCGGCGCCTATGGTGGCGGTGCCAGTCACGATTCCGCAAACGCGAATTTCCGATTCTACAGTTACCGTGACCCTAGGCTAATCGAAACCATGGATGATTTCGACCAATCTATTCAGTGGCTACTGAATACCAAACATGATTGGCAGTCAGTGGAAGAGGCCATTCTTGGTGTCGTGTCTTCGTTAGACAAACCAGGCTCACCGGCCGGCGAAGCCAAGCAGCAATTTCACAGCACTCTGTCTGGCCGCACGCCGGCGCAGCGAGCGCACTTCCGCAGCCGAGTCTTAGAAGTTACTGCAGGCGATTTGAAACGCGTGGGAGAACATTGGCTGAGTGATGCAAATGCCGCCAGCGTAGCGGTGATTAGCAATGCGGAAACGCTGACGGAGCAAAAGGATTGGCTGGCGAGCAGCGGATTGAGTCAGGAGGTACTTTAGCCAGGCAGTCGCTAAGCGGTGAGGTGCCGTATGATGCCCGGTGCCTCACTTCCTCTTCAATTCAATTTCGTCTTTGCCGCGTTGAAGTAATATCACCATTTCATCCGGGCCGCGTTCTTCGAACGTAAATGAAAAATCCATTTCCTTCACTGAGTAGACACCATTAGAGTCAGGTCTGAGCTTGGCATTTCCTTGCGGCGAATCTAGAACAATATGGTCAGGACCGGCAATTACATCAACGCTGATTGGCATGAATGGAATTTTGTACGTGCCTTCGTATTTTGAAAATGGCGACTGCACTTTTACTTTTTCCAGTTCAGGTACGGTCCAGGGTGTGGCTCGATCTGCTGTAGCGGCGCGAATGCCTGCTACCTGATCAACGTTAATTACGCCTGCTGCATTCCCCCATTGTCGTCGGATATAGGTCAGCAAACCCGCAACCGCCGAATCGTCAAACGCTGCGAGGTGACCATGACCAGGCATTGTCATATTCCATTCTTCACCGAGCACTGTGATCGGCCCGCTGACTCCTTGCAAGACTATGCGGGCCAACCATTCTGGCGGACCATTAACCCATTCCGATTCGGCCAAAGCAGGCGCTAACCCTGCCCGCCCCTGACCGTTATCGCCATGGCAAGCAGCACAAGATGGGTAGAGAGTTTTGCCCTTCTCAACTAACTGCTTTTGTGCCTGCGTCAGCGGCTCAAGACCATCCACAAAGTCATCACCCGGCCAAGTGAACGCGACTCTGGCTTTATAAAGTGCCTCTTTGACGTCATCGTCGCCACTGTTTTCCAAGCTCAGTAAAGTCGGTGCCTGTGTAAATTTGACCGGCACAAAGTTTTCGGCCTTGGCCGCTTCGCTAAGACCGTTCAGCCAGGCAACGGTTTGCCAAGGTGCTGCGGTTGCAGAGCTGTTCACCAGCCACCGAAAAAACAGCCCAATGTCGTCACTAGGTGCTTCGCTGCTGACGTCACCTCGTGCGTCCAAATAGCTGATCATGCTCAACGTGGTGTGAATACGTTGTAAACCCTCGCTATCGTCCACCGAGTTAGTCAGCCAGGCATTCATCTCACCTGCGGCACTGTGTTGCAAACCAGCCGCATACACCCGGCGAAAATACGCATTGTCTACGTGTTTGGACACAAGTTCTCGGACATACGCCTTACTTCCTTGATCCGACCCTAATGCCGCAACCAGATGCAACTCATCAAGAACGGTCAGTGAACTGTTATCTGCCCAGCTTCTTAAGTCGTCAGCATTGACTAATGGTGACGCCATTTGCAATGCGGCAATACGCGCCGCGCCCGGTGTTTGCAAGGCTGCCTTGACATCGTTTACTGACAGCGTATCGGTTCTGTGCTTTAACCATAAAACATCGGCTTTGGCATGCACAGGCACAGACTCAACGCTAAGCGCTGCCACAGCCGGTCGATGCTCTTCCTTATCCAATAACCGCGACGCAGTTCGCCGTGGCCAAACATCAACGTGCTGCAACGCATTTATCAACGCGGGTGTAGAATCAAGCGAGAACGGCGGTGCCTCAGCAGCGTCAACCGCGCTCAAGCGATATATTCGGCCCATCCCTATTGGCTCAACCAGTCCGCGTTGCTCTGCCTGAGCGCGTAGCTCATCACTTATGAATTGCCTGTGCTGGATAATACCCCGGTACATATCTATTACGTACAAAGCGCCGTCTGGGCCCAGCCGCATATCGACTGGCCGAAAACGTTCATCGGTAGAAGCTAGAAACGAGCGTTCGCCCCACTCATGATCCGCATAGTTCACTGAATGGGCGTTCAACTGAACCCCATTTTGCGTCAAGGCCAGTTGCACAACGAGATTCCCTGCTGCTTCTGGCACAAACACGTGCCCTTGCATGGAGTCAGGGAGTTTTGAGCCCGTAAAATATTGCAAGCCGCTGGCTGCTGTTGCCATATTCAAGCGATTGTCATCTCTCAGTACACCTTCGGAATACGCTCGATTAACCCCAGGGTTAATGCGAATGGAGTGCACCTGTTGATCTTGAGTCATCAGTTCGCCCAACCCAACTCCGGCATCTGGACCCAGGCCATGATACGGCGAGCGCAACAAGTAGTTGGCAGGAAACAAATCGCCCAATAGCAGAGTTGAATTTGTGTTGTACAGCAGCCTACCCAGTGGATCTGAACTAAGCCCCCACTGGCCGCGAAAAGCGGTTGCTTTGGATTCCAATTCGCCATTGATAATACGGCGTTTAACATCGCTCTTGGCACTGTACAGCCAACCGTTATCGGCAAGCAGCAAACGGTTTTCATCGTGTTCTACGTCGTCGGGGTCGCCGTTGCCATAGTCGCCCAGGCGACGTTTGCTGTCACATATGTTTTCGCTATTGGGCATTTCGCATAGCCAGAGGTTAGGCGGCTCTGCAATAACTACGCCTTCGTTGACGATTGCAAGTGCTCTGGGATTAACAAGGCCGTCCAGAAAAAGCTCGCTTCTGTCCATCTTTCCATCATTATCGGTATCGCTGAGGCGCACTACCCGCCCATATGGACCAGTTTCATCTTTGCCGTAGCTGTCGCGCATAAAACCGCGCATTTCAACCACATAGAGACGGCCATATTCATCCCACTGCATCGCAACAGGATCACCTATCAGCGGTTCTGAGGCCAGCAGTTCAATATTGATGCCTGGCGCTGTTCGAAATGCACTCAATGCCTGATCAATGCTCAATGGCGCTGCGTCGGGAATTTCCATGGACTGGTAGCGTTGTTCCCAGCTGGGTGCTTCACTTACAGGAGAACAACGGTTAGTGCACGCGGCCAATAGTATTGAAAGAGCGGAAAACAGGAAAAGATTGCGGCGCGCCATGAACAAAACAACTCTTGCGTGTAAAATAGTGTGTGGCCAAAGACGTTCACTGGCTCTCAACACACCCAACTGGTAGATAGCCCATGTTAAGCCAAGAATTGCTGAGCGCAAAATACATAAGCTTTGCCACCCAGAAACGTGATGGCAGCATGGTTGCCACCCCTGTATGGGCCGGTAATGAAGACACCAGCCTGTTTGTATTTTCTGAAGCGGACGCCGGCAAAGTCAAACGGCTTAGAAATTTTAGCCAGGCTACTGTAGCGCCGTGTACTGCAATAGGGCGAGTCACAGGGAATACCTATCATTGCGATGCGCGCATCCTGGAGTCAGACCTTGAAATCCAGCGAGCCTATAAAGCGCTTAACAGGAAATACGGTTTCCTAATGCGTGTAACTGATTTTTTCTCCAAGCTGACCGGCCGTTACGACAATCGGGCCTTGATTCAGATTGACGTTGGCAAGCAAACAAGCTAATGCCGAAGAGGTTTCACTGAATGCATGGCCCTGATCCGGCATTGGTGATCACCGCCATTATACTCACTGGCTTCGCATGTCAGTGGTTTGCCTGGCGTGTAAAACTCCCCGCTATTTTATTTTTGTTATTGGCTGGCCTTGCATTGGGTCCTGTCAGCGGTCTGATCGATCCTGATGAGTTGCTCGGTGATTTATTGTTTCCGGTGGTATCGCTAAGCGTTGCAATCATCTTGTTTGAAGGCAGCTTAACGCTGCACTTTGATGAAATTCGTGACCTAAATGCCGTAGTGCGGCGTCTTATAAGCGGCGGCGCCCTGTTGACCTGGGTGTTAATCGCAGCGAGTGGCAAGTTTTTGTTTAGCCTGGATTGGTCCATTGCGTTCCTGCTGGGTTCATTACTTGTCGTCACTGGGCCAACAGTGATTGTGCCCATGTTACGCAGCGTTAGACCCAATGCCCGTATAGGTAGCGTACTGCGCTGGGAAGGTATCGTTATTGATCCGATAGGCGCTCTGCTTGCGGTTGTAACGTATGAATACATTGTGTCGTCCGCATCTGGTGGCGCTTTTGAAAATTCACTTGAAGTGTTTGTCCGCATATTAGTGATAGGTACGCTACTGGGACTTGCAGCCGGATTTTTGCTTGGGTTTTTACTGCGTAAACACTGGCTTCCTGAGTTTCTCCAAAACTTTGCTACCATCGCGCTGGTGCTTGGCACCTTTACCATCAGCAATGCCTGGGAACATGAATCTGGGTTACTCGCCGTTACGGTAATGGGTATTTGCCTGGCCAACATGCGCAATATTCATGTGGAACATATTCTGTCGTTTAAGGAAAACCTGACGGTTCTTCTTATCTCCCTACTGTTTATATTACTTGCGGCGCGGCTGAATTTTGAGTCGCTGCAGCCCATACTATGGCCTGCCCTGGTGCTCTTGTTATTGATGCAGTTTGTGATCAGACCGTTGATGGTATTTGTGTGCGGCATAGGAACGGACTTGAACTGGCGCGAAAAAGCACTGATAGCCTGGATAGGTCCGCGCGGTATCGTTGCTGCCGCCATATCCGGTTTATTTGCTCTACAACTACAGCAGAAAGGCTTTGAAGTAGGCGAAACCCTGGTTGCGTTAACATTCTTTGTGATTATTGGAACGGTTGTGTTGCAAAGTGCAACGGCAGGCTGGGTTGCAAGAAAGCTCGATGTTGTTGATCCTGCACCGCGCGGCGCATTGATTGTTGGTGCTAACCCATTGGCAAGAGCACTGGCAGCGGCGTTGCAACGCAATGAGTTTACTGTGTTACTCGCCGACCCAAGCTGGGAAAACATTCGTGAGGCACGCCTAATGGGATTACCAACTTTCTACGGTAACGCAATCTCAGAACACGCCGACAGAGATCTTGATTTGGTAGGCATAGGCAGACTCATTGCTATATCTCCCCGGCGGGAGGACAACGTGTTAGCCAGCATGCGTTACCGCTACGAATTTGGTAGAGAGAACATATTCGCCATACAAACTCAGGCTGAAGCTACCAATACCGGAAAGAAAACAGCGATTGCTGACACGCATAAAGGCGCATTTATCGGCCCAGAGGACTTCACCTTCAGCAAAGCGTCGCAGTGGTTAAAACAAGGCGCCAGGATTGGCACGACAACGGTAAGCGAAGCGTATACCTTTGATGATTTCATTGAGAACAATGCGGGCAATGTACTTCCACTATTTGGTATAGACCGCAAGCGCAACCTGCATGCGTTTACCGCACAAGAACCACCAAAACCGAAAGCAGGCTGGCAGATTGTGAGCATGTATAAAGAAAAACCGGCGCCTGTTCCAAACAACAAACCCGACACTTCGCCAATCGAAAAGTTACCCGCATGACGACTATAGCTAGAGAATTTCCCGCAACGCGAATGCGGCGGTTAAGAGCATCACGGTTTGCCCGTTCCATGGTCTGTGAAAACACACTATCGCCTGCTGATTTCATCTATCCGATGTTTGTGCTGGATGGCGAAAACCAGCGCGAACCCATAGCTTCTATGCCAGGTATTGAACGACTCAGCATTGATCTGCTATGCAAAGAAGCAATTGAGCTGTTAGCAATTGGAATTCCAGCTATTGCGCTGTTTCCAGTAGTTGGTGACGAAGGGAAATCCGAGCTCGGTGAAGAAGCCTATAATCCGGATGGCTTGGTTCAACGGGCGCTGCGTGCGGTGAAGGAACACTGCCCCGACATTGGGCTGATGAGCGACATTGCTCTGGATCCGTTCACCGTACATGGGCAGGATGGTGTTCTCGATGATCAAGGTTATGTTGCCAACGATGCAACCGTAGATATTCTGATTCGCCAAGCGTTGTCGCACGCTGACTGTGGTGCAGATATTGTGGCACCCTCGGACATGATGGACAGCCGGGTTGGCGCGATTCGCGGTGCGCTGGAAAACCAAGGCCATAGCAATACCTTGATTATGGCTTATTCAGCTAAATATGCTTCGGCGTACTACGGTCCATTTCGTGATGCCGTTGGCTCTGCTGACAATCTTGGCGGAGGCGATAAAAAAACCTATCAGATGAATCCTGCCAATGGCGATGAGGCATTGCACGAAATTGCGCTGGATATTCGCGAAGGAGCCGATATGGTCATGGTAAAACCAGGT
This sequence comes from Pseudomonadota bacterium, assembly GCA_039111475.1. Classification (GTDB taxonomy): domain Bacteria; phylum Pseudomonadota; class Gammaproteobacteria; order Pseudomonadales; family JAUIET01; genus JAUIET01. The sequence goes on from JBCCIP010000037.1 coordinate 48,890, forward strand.
ATGCCGTACCTGGACATTGTGCAGCGTTGCAAAAGCGAATTTGGTGTACCCACATTCGCCTACCAAGTGAGTGGCGAATACGCAATGCATCAGGCAGCCGCCGAGAATGGCTGGCTGAATGGGGAAGAAGTGATGATGGAGTCACTATTGTGCTTTAAACGCGCTGGCGCAGACGGGATTCTTACCTATTTTGCGAAACACGCAGCACAAGTACTCAACCGCTGATTGCTAGCCTCGCCAACTTCGGCTAAAGTACCGGCCCTTCGTGGTGAGGTGTCCGAGTGGTCGAAGGAGCACGCCTGGAAAGTGTGTAAGCCGAAAGGCTTCGAGGGTTCGAATCCCTCCCTCACCGCCACTATTTTCGGTAAACACACCGCAGGTTAGACCAAGTATTCTCTTACTGCAAAGCTGTTTGGCTTTTTATCAAGGCCAGCGCAAGCTCTGATTGCACTGCCAATTATTCGATGTCGATTATGTGGTCCAGCAAACAAGCTGTTGCTCGTTCAACTTCTTCAAACACAGCTACAAACGTTCCATCCTCGCTGTAATATGGATCAGCCACCTGCCCCTGTGTCTGCCTGGGCGTGTAATCCAATAACAACTTCATCTCACCTTTATAGTTGGGTGGCGCCCAGGCAATCACATTGCTTAGATTATTTCTATCCATCGCAATAATAAAGTCGAAACGCTTATAATCGTCATCATCAATTTGCCTGGCAATCTGCTGGCTTATATCGACCCCATTCTCTTCAGCGGCAGCAATGGCTCGAGGGTCCGGATGCTTGCCTGCGTTAAACGCCGCTGTACCGCAAGAATCGATTAGAACGCTGTCTTTTAGACCGGCTTCTTCAACCTGGCGCTGGAATATACCCTGAGCCATTGGCGATCGGCAGATATTACCCAGGCAAACGAAAAGTACCCCAACTTCAGACATAGTATTTTGGGTGGGCTCCCCGAGGATCGAGATCATGACGGCCGGGTCGAGCACCGAGCGGCCGAGGTCTCCGGCCCGATGGGCGCCATCGTTGATGATCGCGGGTTCGTCG
>JBCCIP010000038.1:0-49632 GCA_039111475.1 Pseudomonadota bacterium
CACCATCAACAATAAATAACAAACAAGCATCCCCACCGGCAACCAGGCAGCCGTGGTCAGCGCACTCTTCGGCGCCTCTTTTTGAACTACCGCAATAACTTCTTTTTGCTCTGCCGTAGCAGCACTAGCAGATTCAGTGTCCAGCGCTCGATAGGAACCAAAAACACTGCGCTCTTCGCGCGTAACATGACGTTCGTAAACTTCGGGATGGCCTTCCTCCAGCTGATCCGATACAGCGCGGTCCTGAATATTGCCCAGAAACGCCGAGCCTACAATTCCAACTGCCAACATGCCAACGCCAGCCACCGAATTCAACGTTAATGCCCCACCACGTGGAAATTGCTCGGCAACAATGCCCAATGTCGTTGGCCAAAAGAAAGATTTGCCCACACCGTAAAAGGTAGCAGCCAACAGAATCATCATCGCACCTTGTGCGCCTGCCAGAGCAAACAACCCCATAGCAGCGATGACTGAACTGACCGCGAGCAAGCCAAACGGTGTCAGCAAGTCAATTAATTTGCCTGCGAAATAGAAACGCAGGATCGCCATAATGGCAGAGGTGTACACCAGCACCCAGCCAGCAGCCGCACCTATCTCTTCCATGCTGGCACTCATCAACGACGTTATCCAGCCATCAACACCCAACTCAGTAGTAGCCAGTGGCATCATAATCAGCAGCATCAAAACAAACAGAGGCTGACCTATTGAGCGACAGTAGGCTGCGTATGCAAGCGTGCCCAGTGCAATCAAACCAACCATCAGAGCCAGTGACCAGTCGAATAAGCGACCTATTTCCATAACAATCAGGCTAAGTGCGATCAAGGCACCTACGGCGCCCATCTCGCCCAGCATCTCTCGATAAGATACACCAGCGGCTACACGCTCATTTACCGGGAATTGCTTGTTGATCAGCATTATCGCGTAAACAATGGTTGGCAAAAATATTAGCCCAACTTTAGTTTTCCAGTGCACATCACCAAGTCCAATCGCTATCAACCCCCCAAGCACCAGGCCAGCCGGCCAACCCGCGTGAAGTACATTTAACTTTTTTACCTTTTCATGGCTAAACATAGTCGCTACGACGGGGTTTACATAAGCCTCTACCGTTCCACAACCGAGTGCAAATATAAACGTGCCAACATACATTTGACCATAACTGCTGGCATTCAAAATAAATAAGGTCGAGACAACATGACAAGCAAGACCGAACAGCATCGCTATCTTGTAGCCAATTTTGTCGATAACTAGGCTGAACAAGATAATGGAAATAGCAAACGGCCACAATCCGGCACCCAGAATTTCACCTATCTGAGTTTCAGTGAGACCAAACTCTGCACCCCACTCACCTGCTGTTAAGCCACGGATAACAAAGCCAAATGAGGTGGCAATCAAGGCAATCCAACAGCCCCAAAATAGCCCCATATCTGCTGATTTTTCGTGATTCATGCCTGGTTTCTTCTTATGGTTATATGTCATTCAATTAAAGGTCAGATAGATCATGCGCAGCGCAAGCACCGTTAGCAGACTATTCACAATATGCTTGAACAGCTGCTCATTCAGCGTCGCTCTACTCCGTGTACCCACCCAAGATCCTAGGATAACGCCCACCGACATACCTGTCATCAATGGCCACCATGACCAGATGCTAACACCGAGCAAACTGAATGCTGCTATTTTTATCAGATGGGTAACACTCATCTGTGCCGCAACGGTTGTTACTACTTCGTCGCGCTCGCATCCTAAGCGCATCATGCTTGCATTGGCGAGTGGCCCTGTTACACCACCCATGGTGCCAAGTCCTGTCTGCACGACACCTATGCTGAACATTTCACTGCGCTCATTCAGCAACATGTTAATCCAGTTGGGCAACCAAACACTGAGCAAAATAAAAGCAGCGACGAATAAAGTGATGTAGTCGAGATTGATCAGTCGGATGAATTGCGAACCCAGAGCGCCTGCAATTATCGAACCCGCAATGAACGCTGTCATGTATTCCCAACGAATGTGACGCCAGCCGAAACCCGCTCTACTCACATTGCTTGCCAGCTGAATAACAGCATGTACCGGCACCAATGCGGCAGCAGGAACAACACCTGCCATTGCCGCAATCAATATCATTCCGCCGCCAACGCCTGTGATGGCGGTTAACAGTGAGGTGAAGAACGAAAAGACTGACAGTCCAATTTCAATGGAACTCAAGAGGCGGCTAGCTCCAGCAGACGAATGTTTCTAAATTGGGTTGGATGGCTTTCAGCCTGGAATGCAATGTGTCCGCGACCAATTAGCTCATCGGTCTTTCCAATGTGGTTTGCATCAACACTGAATGGGTCATACTGAGGTTGTTCGTATTCAAACACAAGTTCACCGTTAATGAAATGCCGAATCCGCCGACTGCCGAGCACCTCGAATTCTGCTTTGATCCATTGATCACCATGATAGGTTTTTGAGACCGATTCAGTGCAGTGTGCACGATACACTTCGCCATTAAGCACTACGTTTGTGGCCGGCGTGCACAGGTTTGCCGTAGGGCGATCGACATCGCCCAGACCACCTAGCAATTGCGCTTCAATCGAGGCTGGAAAATCTTGTTCAAGACGCATTGTGCCCGGATGTTGCGCGTGCAGCATTGCACCATTATTTCGAATCGCCCAGGCCATTCCCGAACCAGGATCCTTCACTTGCTCACCTACAAAACGATATTCAAACTGCAGCACATAATGCGAGTAAGCGTGCTCCGTATAAATATGACCGAAGCGACCATCAAACGAATCCCAATTCGAATAGTCCACACTGAGCACACCGTTTTCAGAGCGAAATGTATCGTTGACGTTGTCGCCAACCGTGGCGCCTGCAAACTTGACTAACCAGCCATCGAGATTTTCACCATTGAACAGTATCTTCCATTCGGCGCTGTCCGGCTGCTGTGTTGACGGCAAAACAACACCACTGGTATCAAGCTGATAGTCAATGGGGTTTGCCTGGGCATAGAGATCCGCAACACGTTCGCGAAATACACCGGCTAACAGCAGTAAAATAGCCACAAGGCAAAAGACTGCCTTGCCGAATAGTTTCATTGGTGGCCTCTTTTTATGGTAAGTGAAATAGATGCAGTGGCTTGGCATACTATGGCCATAACCGAACGCGAGTCTACGATGTTTGCAATCTATCGACAAATTCTCTCCTTTATTGCCTTAGCCGCGCTGCTAAGTGCGTGCATGAAGCCATCGCAAGCCATTGTTCGAACGTCTGATGCACAACCTAATGAGGACTGGCCAGCATTCAGTGGAGATCTCAAGGCTCGGCAGTACTCCGTGCTTGAACAGATCAACACGCGCAACGCAGAGCAACTGGTATTGAAATGGCGGTACGCAAGCGCACAAGGCGCCTCTATACCAGCGGCGTCTGAATTGCAGCTCAACCCACTTATTATCGACGGTGTGTTGTACGGCCGAAGCCCAAATCACAATGTATTTGCAGTCGATGCCGCCAGTGGCAAGGAACTTTGGTCGTATCAACCAAACGGCGACTATGTCGGCACCTCCTATATGCGCGGCCTGGCCAGCTGGAGTGATGGCAAAGAACGACGCCTGTTCTTCACCAACGGACACTGGTTGTTCGCGCTGGACACACGCACAGCCAGCCTGGCGAGTGGCTTCGGTGATAATGGCGTAGTCGATTTGCGCAAAGGTCTCGGCAGGGACTATACGCGCGTAAGTATCAATGCGCCCTCACCCGGCGTCGTGTTTGAAAACCTGCTGATCATGGGCAGTGCGGTGCTGGAAACTGAGGGTGCCGCTCCCGGACATATCCGCGCCTACGACGTTCGCTCAGGCGACATTGTATGGACGTTTAATACCATTCCAAAACCAGGCGAATATGGCAGTGATACCTGGCCCAGTGAGTATCTCTCACAGGCTGGCGGAGCAAACGCCTGGGCTGGATTGAGTATTGACAGAGACAGGTCAATGGTATTTGCACCGACAGGCTCACCTACTCCTGACTTTGACGGCAGCAAACGCAAAGGCAAAAACCTGTTTGGCAATTCCGTTATTGCTCTGGATGCCAGAACCGGCCAGCGGCGATGGCATTATCAAACGGTGCACCACGATGTATGGGACAGGGATTTAAGTTCAGCCCCTACTCTTGCAACGATACAACACAACGGGCAGACTAAAGACGTGGTGATACAGGCTTCCAAGCAGGGCGTGTTGTATGTATTGGATCGTGACACTGGACAGCCGGTATTCCCGATCGAGGAGCAAAAAGTCTCAACCAATGGCCTTCCAGGCCAACACCACTGGCCTACCCAACCCAAGGTGTCTTTACCCGAGCCCTTCACACGACAAACATTTGATGAAAATGACTTAAGTAACATTAATGAAGAAACACATGAGTACGTTAGCGCCTTGTTCGCGCAGGCTAAGCCTTTCGGCTATTTCGAACCAGTCACCACTGAGAAAACCCTTTTAAATCCCGGTTTCTACGGTGGCGCAAATTGGGGAGGCGGTGCGTTTAACCCGCGCACAAACACTTACTACATTAACGCAACTGAAGCGCCGGCACTAATCCACTACGAAGAAATCGCAATGGGGGCTAAAGAATCTAATGCGCAGGGGAAGCTGGCATTTAGAACTTACTGCGCCGGTTGCCATGGCCAGACGCTAGAGGGGTTTTATCCTTATGCGCCAAATTTAAGGGGAATTTCCAGGCGTCTGCAAAGAAGCGAAGCACGTATTGCGGTTCAACGTGGAAAAGGTCGAATGATGTCATTTGCACACCTGCCCGAGCACGAAGTAGAAACGTTGACAGAATACCTGTTTGAGTTGGACCGTGCTCTTGAAAAACCGTTACCAGAACACTCGACGAGCTCTGAGGCTGAAAGCGCTGTCGCTTATGCGTTTGCAGGGTACACCGATTTCCTCGACCAAAATTATTACCCGGCCATAAAGCCACCATGGGGCACCTTGAATGCGTTTGACATGGCGACTGGCAAACTACTTTGGCAGCAGACGCTTGGCGAACACGCAGAGCTTTCCGAAAAAGGTATCGCTAAAACGGGTACTCGCAACTATGGCGGTCCCGTGGTGACCGCTGGTGGCCTGCTGATTATTGCCGCCACGATGGATGAGAAGTTGAGAATATTTGATCAAAACGATGGTCGCCTACTTTGGGAGTATCAACTTCCAGCCGCAGGTTATGCCACGCCAAGTGTTTATTCCGTTAATGGCAAGCAATACATTGTGATTGCCGCCAGCGGCGGCAAGCTGGGCACAAAAGCAGGTGATGAGTACCTTGCATTTGCGCTTCCTGATCTGCCTTGAACGTTGGGCTGGGCTACTGGACGGCTGCCACAGGCGGTGGTGGTTTTTGCGTACCACGAATCAATTTTCCTGGCATTGCCTCTGTTTCAACGCCATCGCGCATAATCACTTCACCGCTGACAATAGTGTATTTATAGCCTTCCGCGCCCTGGAAGATTCGCCGCCCACCTGCCGGCAAGTCATATCGAACTTCAGGCGCCAGCATTCGCAAGTTCTCATAATCAATTACATTAATGTCGGCTTTCATACCCGGCTCTAGCGTGCCTCTGTCTTCCAAACCAACACATCGAGCCGTATCATGAGTATGCAACTTAACCGCTTCCTCAACAGATACGCGTTCACCGCGCTCTCGATCTCGAGTGAAGTACGACAACCAATACGTAGGTATTGATACGTCACTGAGCACACCACAATGTGCCCCGGTATCAGCCAGACTTAGCACCGCGTCTTTGTGCCTGATCATACTCAACTGTCGGCTCAAATCACCATTACCATATCCCATAAAAGGAAAATACAACATGGCATCGCCATCGCGCTCTAACAGAGCATCGTAGGCGTATTCCTGAGGACTGACACCCGCCGCTTTTGCTTTGTTGGCAATACACTCCGAAGGATCAGGCTCATAATTCGGATCTTCACCCAACTCAAACATTGTGTCGAAGTCGGTGACCATTCTATCGGCAACCTCATTACCCATGGACGGCGTAGGCTCGGCCAGAATTTTGGCCTTCAACTCAGGGTCTCGCAGCTTTTCAATACGCTCCTGTGGGCTCAAGGCCATTAACGGTCCGAAGTGTTGATGGAGGAAGAAGGGGTGCACAGTTCCGTTGAAGTTCATCAATACGTTAACCGGGCGTACGCCAACATGCGCAACCAGTTTGGCGCCGTCAGCATTGGCTTTCTCTACGTACTTAAATATCTCTTGTACGCGCGCCCAGGCTTCTTCATTTTGATAGAACAAGACGAAATTCAAAGTACACTGATTCTCAATAGACAAACGCTTCATCCAATCCAATTCTTCTTCCCAGTTATACCAGTCAGAATTCATGCCATAGATGCCAGTGCCTAACTCACCAAGAACTTTGCCTATACCAAGCAATTCCTCCTCAGTTGAAAAGGTACCGGGCATGACAGCTCCGTGTCGAGTCATGTGCAGCTCGGTTCGTGACGTTGTAAAACCAACAGCGCCCGCCATGATGCCCTCTTTTACTAACGCCGCCATTTGTGCAACATCGTCTGCTGTTGCGTCTTCATTATCAATTCCGCGCTGACCCATCACATAGGTACGAATTGCGCAATGCGGAACCTGCGCAGCGACATCGATCGCCCTAGGAAATCTATCCAGTGCGTCCAGATACTCCGGGAAACTCTCCCAATCCCAACTAATGCCTTCATCCAGTGCAGCGCCTGGAATGTCTTCCACATCTTCCATCACTTCGATCAATTCCTGATGCGATTTCGCATCAGGTTTGCATGGTGCGAAACCCACTCCGCAATTTCCCATGACCAGTGTTGTAATTCCGTGGTGATTCGCCGGGCTGCAGTACGCGTCCCAACTTGCCTGCCCGTCCATGTGTGAATGCGTGTCTACCCATCCAGGTGTGACAAGCAGTCCATCCGCGTCAATTACCCTGCCCGATTCGGCGTCGCCATCAATGGTACCAACCGCAGCGATCAATCCGTCTATTACTGCAATGTCTGTATTTCTTGCAGGACTCCCTGTGCCGTCTACCACAAGTCCGTTTCGAATGATTAAATCGTACATGTTATCTCCAGTAACTACCTGATCGCCAAGCGCAGTTCAATTCAATTAGAGTACCGCAGACGACTGCTGAACACAGTTGCGATTTTGTTAAAAGGCCCAATCAGGCCGCGTCTGATATCAGACAGTCCAAAATAGATAATTGCTTTTCAACAGCGCCACGGTGACTGGCCACCAAAGCTCGATTTGCCTCACCGACAGTGCGCCTGCCGCTAACATCCGGCAGCAACCGCTCCAGTTGCAGCAAAAGTTGCTGGGCGTTGTGAACGCATTGCTGACCACCAGAGCGGCTCAGAGCTGCCGCCACCTCAGGAAAGTTAAAGGTGTTCGTCCCGCACACTATCGGCAAACCCCAGGCGGCTGGCTCTATCATGTTATGACCTCCGCGAGGCACCAGGCTGCCACCTACAAACGCAAGATCGCACGCACCGTACAACAGACTTAATTCACCAATTGTGTCACCGAGCACTACTTGAGAGCAATCGCTGACAGCTTGAGCACGCGATCGTCTTATCACTGTCATGTTGCGTCGCTGGCACAATTTGTAGACTGACTCCATTCGATGCCTGTGCCTGGGTACCAGCACAAGCATCGCATCAGGATGGCTCGCCATCAACTTTTTGTGCACATCAAGAATGATTGCTTCTTCGCCCTTATGAGTGCTAGCCGCAATCCAGATGGGCCTAGTACACTCTGGGTCCCAGGATTTCCGCAGCTTCACGGCACGCCTCTTAGTGACATCGTCTAAGATGCAATCGAATTTGATACTTCCACCGATATGCAATTTGTCTTGATCAAGACCAAGTGCTAGGAAGCGATCACCGGCAGTTTCGCTTTGGGCGGCAACTATGGTGAGGCCTGCAAACATATCGTTTACTAATTTGGGAATTCGTCCATAACCGCGCGCTGATTTTTCCGAAAGACGGGCATTGACCAACGCAGTTGGCACATTGTTTCTGGCGCACTCTCGAATCATGTTCGGCCACAATTCCGTTTCGATAATCACACACATATAGGGTTGCAGCTGACCGACAAAACGCCGCATTGCGCCCGGAAGATCATACGGAAGATACGCATGATCTACGCTGTTTCCAAAACTGCGTCGAACTTGTTCACTGCCGCTTGGGGTCATGGTAGTGATGAGTATGCGGTGCTGGGGATAGCGCTTGCGCAGACCGGCGACCAGTGGCACACAGGCAACTGTCTCACCGACTGAGACTGCATGAATCCATATGGCCTGCTTAGGTAAGTTTTTTGAGCAATAGCCCAACCGCTCTCGCAAACGGTGGCGATAGGCGGGTTCTTTCAGGCTCTTGAATAGCTGGCGCAGCAATATCAACGGCGTTAGAAAACGGATCAGTAGATTATATATAGGCAGAGTCATAATACGCCGTACGAAAAAACATCCATTTTTATTCAATCACTTTACAGCTGTTGTCGTAGCACAGCCGATCATTGGCCGAGAAACACCGAGACAACTCTTTAACTATAGCCACATATTCAAGATCGACAAACGGCCAATTGCGCTTCCGTTCTCTCCGCTTATCGCCAAAAAACAGCGAAATGTGAATTACTGCGGTACGCTTTTTGAACAATTAACAGTTTTAGTGTGAACGCGATCACATAGCTTATGCGAACCGGCTTCAAATCGACAGGGTTAGTATGAAAAACATTGTCTCACCTAAAGAGCAACTGCCAAATTCTTTCCTTACGCAGCCTTTTCAAGCAAGCAAACACTACATCAAACTATTTATTTTTGCGATTACTTTACGCTTAACAGGCCAATCAAGCAGACTATTTAATTAAGCGCAACATCGCTGTATACGCTGACTGGACAAGTAAGAAACAAATCGACCCTTCAACCATCGACTGTCCGTCCATGCTTCAGGAATTCCCATACCGAATGAAGCAAGCGCCTGGCCCAAGTAATGCACTGAGCAAAGTCAAATTTGTAACCCCAACAGGCGTGCAATTTACTTGAATGACAGAAATGCTAAAGGCCTTTTTGACCAGCACACAAGAGCTCTAAGCTCAGGCAGCGTCCGCCTCGAACAACCTGAACGATTGGCAAGGTATTTACTGGAATCACAGTAAAGCGACTAGGAGGTAGAGTGGCTGCTGAATTCAAGCAGTACCCGTACTGTAAGAGTTCACGAAACTTTACCAGCATATTATGTTTACCGGACCAGCTGGGTACATGATGATGGCACGTTACAGCATAGCCGTGATATTTATGATCTTGACGCCAGCGAGCAACAGGGCGCACCTGCATCGCCCACCACCACTCTGGCTTTTGGGACAGTTCGGGGGAAAGATGCAAATTCTAAGAAATCCTGATAGCAAGCAAATTGCGCGCGTAATACTGTGTGGATTGCTTTTTTTTGGCAATGCATTTCCATTTGCCTCTGCGGAAGGTTCCAAATTTGAGCAACACAGCAGAGTACTTGGCTTCCATAATTTGCACACGGGAGAGCGATTACGTATTGCCTATTGGCGCAATGGCCGATTACTACCAAAAAATTTAGAGCAATTAAACAGCTTGCTGCGGGATCACAGGCGAGATGAGGTGGCGATTATCGATCCGAGTTTGTTCGAGCTGCTGCATACCTTGCGGGAGACTGTGGGCAGTGCTGCTGATTTTGAGGTTATTTCGGGCTACCGGTCACCTCAAACCAACCAGAGTTTGGCGGCAGCGGGACGTCAGGTGGCGCGCAAGAGCCAGCACATGCTTGGCAAGGCCATTGATATACGCTTACCAGGCACATCGCTTGAAACCTTGCACAAAGCCGCCGTTGAGCTGAAACTCGGTGGCGTTGGCCATTATCCGGAAAACGACTTTATTCATGTGGATCTCGGTAGAATCCGCTACTGGTAGGTGCCGCCAGATCATTGCCATCACTGGAAATCGCATTCCACATAGGCTAAACCAATATAAGCGACGCGAATTTCTTCGCGTGGCAACCCATGCGCCAAGGATGAGCCATGAAGCACGATCCCAATAGCAAAAAGGAAGAAGTCGACGAACGGCGTCGAGATTCTCGACACAGTATCCCCGGTACCGAAATCAAAGTTCGTAAACATCATTTTGGTGGCTTGGGCCGGTTCGAATCGTGTGTGGCGGTCGATTTCAGCGAGAATGGACTGAGTTTTATCTGCCGCACTTTGGACAGTGAATTGCTGGACAAACTGGATTTCGTCTTGTCCCTGTCCGGACGATCTGTCAGCGGCAGCGCGCTAATATGCCATAAGGATTCCACAGATCACGGACCACGCTTCGGTCTGCTGTTTATTAGTACAAACCAGGACGTCACTCAGCTGGTTGATCCCAGCGTATTCGCTAATCTGGAAATCAATTTGCATGCAGAAAGAACAGCCGAATTGGCTGCCAGCGAGCTGGGGCATTCTCATTCATCAGTCACCAACAGCCGCCACTGGCATCAGCTCGCCAATGCAGCGGATGCTTTCGTACGTCGTATTTCCGATATTGTCAGAGACAAATCAGAAAGCAATGAAGATTATCAGCTAGCCAAGCGAGCAATAGCAGAATTCATAAAAATTGACAATGAGGCTCATAACATTCGCTTTTGGTATTCCAACATTGTTGGGGACGAAAAGCTTGCGGTCATTAGCGTTCAGGCTGTTGATGATTCAGGCGCAGTGGAGTACCGAATTGATGACCTGAAGAACACCAGCTCTGTGCAGGAAGTTATTGATGTGATCGGTCGTGCTTTTGTTGATCTTTACAAAAACGGTTTTCACATCGGACGCTTAGATGGAATTCGTGGCGACCAACGCAATTAGCCCATAGCCCAAGCGGCATCCGAAGCCGTTCCAGAGATTTCAACCGTACCAACGCCACCGCTATCCGGATCCATGTTTAAGCGAGCATAGGCACCCACTTTGGAACGATCAACATTGGCCAGTGCCTGATCCGTTGCACCTGAGTTTTCAAGTACTGCAACAGTGACGACGTCAACGTAATCCGCTGTTTCCGGCTCGCGCTCAAAATTAAGATAGTGTTCACAAACGTCTATGAGCGATTCACTGAACCCCCATTTCCTGAGGATCTGGCTACCCAAATAAGGATGCAGAGATTCCACCGCTTCTATCAAAATATCTTCCTTACTCGACAGTGACTCGTTTTGCTCAGCGAAGCTAAGTACGGGCAGGGCACCAATTCTGTGCACCAGACCCGCCAGCATGCCAATGGAAGGCTCCAGTCCATCTGCGAATTGGCAGAAAGCCTGCGATAGGCCAGCGACTTCGGAACTTAGCTGCCAGGTAGCCTTTAAATGTTTATCAATCACCGATGTCTTTGATTGGAACATCTGGGCCATGGCAACACCCAGCGCCAGGTTGCTGGAGTACTTGGTGCCCATTGTTGTCAATGCGAGCTTCAGATCTGTCACTTCGTTTTCGCTACGCCGCATAGCTGGGCTATTGGCCACTTTTAACATGCGTGCTGATACCGAGGCGTCAGTGCAAACCACTCTATAGAGTGTATTTATGTCCGTCTCCGGTAGGGAGGCAACTTCTTTAACTCGAAGGGCAACGTCTGGAAGCGTAGGCAAGGTCAGAGCATCAGCCCTGATTGCTTCCAATATTGTACGTTCTACATCGGCTATACTAAGGTCCATTTAGTAAGCACTCTTATTGACCTGAATGAACTAAGTAAAGTCAACTTTTTGTACAAGTGCAAGTCGGGAATAAGTGTAAAGAAAACGTTGTTGCGCATACATCCTCGGCAAAAATCACGCTGACATAGACTTTAACTGGCTGACCACATCGTTTAAGGTCTGCGTTCCTTAATTGTAACCGTAAGCTACGCAGTTTTTATCGCCAAGGGAGATCGTTTGAGCCGCAGAACCAAAATAGTTGCCACAATGGGACCCGCCACCGATCGCCCGGGAGTGCTGCAAGGGTTAATTGCCGCCGGTGTAAATGTCTTTCGGCTGAACTTTTCCCACGGACGCAGCGACGATCATATTCAGCGCGCTCGCCAAATTCGTGAACTCAGTGAGGCAAGCGGTGCATCCGTAGCTATATTGGCCGACTTGCAAGGCCCAAAAATTCGAATACAGAGCTTCCAAAGTGGTTCTATCGTTTTAAACAAAGATGACCTGTTTTGTCTTGATACCGCACTGTGCGAGCAGAAAGGTAATCAGCATTCTGTTGGTGTTGACTACAAGGCACTGACCGAACAATGCGGTCCCGGTGACACGCTGTTGTTGGACGATGGTCGCATTCGCTTGCAAGTGCTTGGTATAGAAAATACTCAAGTACGATGTAAAGTACTGTTTGGCGGCAGTTTGTCAAACAAGAAAGGCATTAACAAACTCGGCGGAGGATTATCGGCGCCAGCGCTTACTGATAAAGATTACGAAGATATGCGTACCGCAGCAAAGCTGGGTGCCGATTACGTCGCTGTGTCATTTCCATCTACCGCCGATGACATCAATCAGGCGCGCAATGCAATGATGGCTGAGCATAGCCAGGCACGCATTGTGGCTAAAATTGAGCGCGCTGAGGCAGTTGGTGACAAAACACTACTAGACGATATTATTCTTGCCTCCGACGCGGTTATGGTTGCGCGCGGAGATCTTGGCGTAGAAATTGGTGATCCACAACTGATTGGCGTGCAAAAGTATCTGATCAAACGAGCGCGTCAGCTGAACAGATGCGTTATAACCGCGACTCAAATGATGGAAACAATGATCAGCAACCCAATGCCCACGCGTGCAGAGGTCTTTGATGTCGCTAATGCCGTGCTAGATGGCACTGACGCTGTAATGCTGTCTGCCGAGACCGCTGCCGGACAGTACCCTCTTGAAGCTGTGACAGCGATGAGTGAAACATGCATTGGTGCAGAGAAGGAACCGTCTACCCGGCGCTCAAGCTATCGGCTGGAGCGCAATTTCCAGAGAATTGACGAAGCAATTGCGATGTCAACGATATATGCTGCGAATCATCTTGAGGGGGTTGCTGCCGTTATTTGCTTGACCGAATCGGGCTCGACACCTCTATGGATGTCGCGATTAAGCACCGGCCTGCCTATTTATGCTTTCAGCCGACATACCGCAACCCGACGCAGAGTATCTCTCTACCGTGGGGTGTATTCAATACCGTTCGAAGCCCAGACTTTTCCGGTAGATACCGTTAACGAAGAGGCAATGAACGAACTGAAAAATCGTGGACTGATTAACGACGGTGACTATGTGATACTCACCAAAGGCAGTATAACCGGTGCGCTGGGTGGAACAGATTCTATGAAGATCTTACGCGCCTGATGGCAATACCTCTGCTAACGCAAACTACTGTTCCAAGGCCTTAAATTCCTCGGCTATTTCTTGCCCCAACCGCTCAGTTGACTCCGCACTGTTGCCCAAGGTCAATTCCAGTTGCTTTGCCCACAGACAATAGCGCCATAGGGAGTAATCTCTGTCGACACCCATACCGCCATGCAGGTGTTGTGACGCATGACTCACCCTGTGCCCCGCGTCACCCGCCCATATTTTGGCAACAAGGCAGGCTGCCAATGCCTCTTGCGATGCTTCATGCTCAACCGCATAAATCGCTTTTTGCGTTACTAGGCGCAAGCATTCCACATCTATGTAGCTATCGGCCGCACGCTGTCCCACTGCCTGAAACGTGGCTACTTTTACACCAAATTGTTCACGTTCAGAGGTATAGGCTGCTGTTGTTCGCAGCATCACGTCGCAGATACCAAGTATTTGCGCGCATGTTGCTGCAACACCAAGGTTATTTACTTCAAAGAGAGCGGAAGCAGCCTGTTCGCCTGACAGAATACATTGTTGATTGCTTAAGCGAACATTTTCCAAAGCCAGTGAATATTGATATTCACCAGCTGTGCTTGTGTGCCGTTGCATGCTTACGCCTGACGAGTCTGAAGGCAGCAGATACACGCCTACGCCGTCGTCAGTTTGCGCGCTCACCAGCAGAAGTTGCGCACGAGACGCAAAAGGTACAAAGCGCTTTTCTCCATCCAGTTTCCAACCACTATCCACTCTCTTTGCCTGCATCCGCGAAGACAGCACTCCGCAGTCATCAACGTCGCCAAGCGCCGCGATCAACATGCTCTTGCCTGAAGCGACGTCGGGCAATACATTGTTCTTCACCTCAGAGTGCGCGAAACGCTGGACCAGAAGTGCCGCAAGAACAAGGCTTGGCACGATCGGCAGCGGTGCTACGCAACGCCCCACTTCCTCAACCAGCAAACACAGGGTTTCAAAATCGAAACCCATACCGCCATATTGTTCTTCTATTGCAATACCCAATAAACCTGCTTTCCCCAACTCCTGCCACAGTGCCTCATCAAATCGCTCACCCTGGTCAAACTCTCGCAATTGCTCGTTTGAGCAGTAATCTTCTATTATTTTTCGAGCCAGTGCCTGCACGTCTCGTTGATCTTCTGTTAACTCAAAATTCATTGTTACTCTCTGTCAGAATTTGTATTTTGCTGCTGAAAGCTATAGTCGCCCACGAGGCATCCACAATCCGGCACCGGCAATAATTTCACGTTGAACCTCATTGGTACCGCCACCGAAGGTGAGAATAGAGCCGGTGCGATAACGATGCTCTAATGCGCCCATCAACGCATCGCCATGCTCGTCGCGGCGCAGGGTTGAGGCCTGACCTACGATCTCCATCAAAAGACGATAGTTCTCAAGGAAGAATTCGGTACCGTAGACTTTTGCAACCGATGCATCTGCCATTTGCAACGTACCCTTGTCCATTGCCCACGCCTGCTTCCAGCAAACCAGCTTCAAGGCTTCAAGCCCGACACGCACTTTGGCCAGATTACTTCTCACCCAAGCCCGATCGATGATCATTTCGCCATTAGCGGTCTCAGTGCTGGCAGCCCATCTGGCAACTCGTAAATAAAGTTCTTCAGCTTGGCCGTGTGTAACCAGAGACAAACGTTCTCTGTTCAATTGTCCAGTTATCAGCTTCCAGCCCTGGTTCACGTCGCCTACACGCCACTCATCTTTGAGCCGAATATTCTCGTAGAAAGTTGCGTTAGTCCGTACGCTACCGAGAGTCCAAATGGGAGACATTGAGAATCCAACCGCATCAGTTGGCACAACAAACATGGTGATGCCCTTATGCTTGGGTGCATCGGGGTCGGTTCTGGCAGCAAGCCACACATAATCAGAATACTCGGCAAGACTTGTCCATATTTTCTGCCCATTGATTACCCACTCGTCGCCATCACGCACTGCTTTGGTTTGTAGCGCGGCCAAATCAGTACCGGCCCCTGGTTCTGAGTAGCCAATCGCAACCACCACTTCGCCTTTGAGAATGCCTTTCACTACCGTTTCCCTTACCAGCTCAGAGGCATGTTGAGCCATTACAGGCCCACACGCTTCGGTGGTTAGAAAAGGGTAAGGAAATCCGGTGCGGATTATCTCCTCGGTGAATATATATTGATCAATTGCAGAGGCTTCGTTGCCACCCAGCTCCTTTGGCCAGCTCATGGATATGTAGCCGTCTTCGCCTAGCTTTCGAAGCGCCTTGCGAAACTCAGGACCTCCGCCCTCTTCCGCGCCGGCCGCCGCCAGTTCGGCGGTTAATTCCGGAGTAAAAAGCTGGTTCAGATAATGTTTAATTTCCTGTTGCAGGGCTTTTTGCTCTGCCGAGAATTCTATTTGCACACAGGGTTCCTATTGCGTTGAAGAATACGCGCAGTGATGAAAACTGCTCATTTATATGTAAAATGTACGGTTGCAGTATAGTGACTGCTCAATTTATCCAATAATTACACATCGCTAAGTATTTAAAAGCACATACCATCAATGCATAATACCGCCAGCTCAATGACATGGTCGCTGGGCCAAGCTTAATATAAAGACCTGGGAGTTTCCTGATGATTAAAATTGGTTCTTCAAAACTGGGGTTAGCTGCTGCTGGCCTTAGCCTGATGATACTTGGTGGCTGCGCGACTCAAGACACGGAACGGCTTGATGCCATCGAAGCGTCTGTAAGCCGTGCACAGTCTGCCGCTGATTCCGCAATGTCTGCTGCGCGTTCTGCGCAATCAGATGCATCTGCTGCACAAAGTGCTGCTAATGCTGCGCAAGATGCTGCAAACAATGCAGTAACAACTGCACAGCGCTTGACTGAAAGCTGCTGCCGCAAGTAATTGGCTAGGGGTTTAGGCCCCTGTCAAAGAGAAGGCCCGTCGCACAATGTTGGCGGGTTTTTTTTGCCTGTCGTTTGTACTCGGGATACCATCCGAAGGCGTAAAGGCTAATTCGCTTCAGCCGTGTTAGAAGCAGCTCGTGAAGGTGGATTGGTCAATTCGACCGGCGCAGTGATCGCCACAGGTAATCCGTGATGGCGTCTCGCGCTGGTTTCGGCTAAATCCCAATTAATCGCGGCATCAAAGCCCTCGTGCGCACGAATAATAGTCGCGACCATAGCTGTGAGATCAAGACCTGTCTCGTTAAATTCCTCGCTCAAGGGCTTGTGCGCTTCGAGAAACAAGCGCCCTCCGGACCAACCAGCCTTATAAGGCAGCTTAATAATCTTTACTTTAATTCCAACAGGATCCATCTTGTAAAGCTCTTCAATATCGTCAGGATACAGACGTATGCAGCCGTGGCTAACCCGCATGCCAACGCCAAGCGGCTTGTTGGTGCCATGCAATAGATAGCCGGGCAATGACAGAGGTAGTTTGTAATTGCCTAGGGGATTATCTGGGCCGGGTGGAACAACACGCTCCAATTTGATGCCCTCTTCGGCATATTCATCAATAATGGATTGCGGTGGAATCCATTTCGGGTTCTTGATTGCGGCCACTATTTTCATCGCGCCTTCAGGCGTGTTCCAGCCTTCACGCCCTATCCCGATGGCATAGGTAATGACTTTCTCACCACCCGGTGGGTAGTAATACAGGCGCAATTCCGGCAAATTCAGGATCATTCCTTTGCGTTCGCCCGGTGGCAGAATGAATCGCGTCGGAACGTGTACCACGGTGCCCTCACCAGGCAGCCAAGGGTTTAAATCAGGGTTAGCTGCAACAATTTCACGATAACCAATACCGTGCGCCATTGCTATCGCCGGCAGAGTATCTTCGTGGCTGGCAATCACTTGCAGCATTTCTCCAATTATATGCTCCCCTTCGGGTGGCAAATCAAAGGTTAAGGCCTTGGATTGCGGGCTCAATAGCAGCGTTGCGGTGATCCAAAGTAAGCAAAAATACGCTTTCAATGCAGTTCGTCGTCCTGGAAAGTTGCGCCAATAATAGCGGCTGCACACGGATTGGCAATCGCTCAATATGTCACAATGACTGACGCGTAGCGATTCACGCAGGTGTGCTGTCTTGGTCGTTAGGGTTGGACCCGGCATCACGTTCATCGCTGTCAAACACACCGTCACTGTCCCTGTCCAATGCCATGCGTTCGCCCTGCCCCGGTGGTGCACAGGTGAATGTAAGACCATTACCGGCTTGTCTGGCCACTGTGACCAACTGTTCAACAGTGCGTAATGACTCCGCTGCGCGATCAGTCGTGAATTGGCCGCTTGAACCCAGCAAAGCGCCACGCCGTTCGCCATCAATAATACCTTTGGCAATCAGCTCACATTCCGCGCGCGGAGCCGTTACTTGAGCTCGCTGTACCAAAAGCTCAAGACGAGCAGTGACAGTCGCAGACCCTGCGTTTGCTGGGGATACCGTAACTTGCTGCCCAACCACTGGTGCGAGCTCTGAATCCATCGCGAAAACAAAATCGATGACGTTTTCTCGCGCTTGGTCGGAGTCAAACACAAACCCTGCGCCGTTAATACCAACGTCCTCGCCACCACCCGCGAAAAAAGTGGTTAAAGTATCGATCGATCCATCATGCAAAAAGCCGAAACCACGAATTTGCGGGCCAGTAAACGGTTGGTCAACCGATGGATCATTGGTGCTGCCAAACATACCCACTTTCTGATAGGAGTTGCGTAAATGTGGAATTTTAAAATCTTCCGACACGTTGCTGCCTTCTACACTCATCAAGCCATTTGTGCCAAAGCGGTTTTCGGTTACGTCTACTTCGTGACAGCGGTTGCAACGCAGAACTCCACCACCGGTACTTCCAACATTGAAAAACGTATTTTCGCCATCCGCCTGATTGGCGTTTAAGGAATTATCCAGATTGCGAATTGGATTTGGCGGGTAGATTATTTTCAGCGCAAACCGCGCGAATAAATCCATCTGTTCGTCTGTCAACGGAGTTTCACGACCGAGCAAGCCAACAAAGGCCGCATTAAAATCTTCAAACGCTTGCTCTTCCAGGGTCTCCTCAGCCGTTCTGCTCGCGCCGGTTCTGTCACCACGCCAATGCATAGGTCCGTTTCCACGCATACCACGCAAGGATTGAGTGGTCATAGGTCCTTTCATTGGATGGAAGAAGCGAATGGAATTACCATTGTCAATTTCATAGTCTCTGGGGTTATCAGCCACCTCGCCTTCGGGCTCGCCAAGATCCCAGGCAAGATGATCCATGTCTGCAAATATATGACAGCCCGCACAAGAGGAATCACCTCGGCTGGAGCTGAGCGCCGCGTCATAGAGAAATGGCCTGCCGCGAACTACCAGCTCCGGCTCAGGGTTGTGCATCAACTCATGACTCAACTCGGTCATCTGCTGCGTGTCTACAACAGATATTCCATTGTCAAATCGGGTGAGCACATACGCTCTGTTGCGAGCTTCGTCCAGTACCACACCCGTTGGACCACCTCCAGTCAAGCCGGTCTGGGCAGCTGCATCGGGCTCGAAACTATCGTCGGCCAATTCTGCGCTATTCAAACGAATGAGTTTTGATGACCCAAAAGCCACCGCAAACAATTGCTCGCCATTCGCACTCGGTTGCATCTGCAATACCTGCGCGACGCTCAATTGATTTTCAGCAGTGCTACCCAACTCCTCATCATAGCTATTGATGTGCTTGTTCATATGTCGGGCGTTAACTGTGTCAGCATCTAACAAAGTTATTCTGGTCTGTGCGAAGTTTCCTCGCACAGTACTGGCGCGACTGCCTTCACCTTCGAACCGAATATTGTTTCTTGCCTCGGTGTTGCTGACATAAAGTGTATTGTTGGTCGGGTGCACAGCGAGATTAAACAGCGTTGTGCCAACACCACTCCACGAGCGTAACTCAACAGGTATCGTCGCGAGCGCATCAATCTCGAAAACATCGTTATCTGGAAGGCTGAATCGTACGCGTTCACTCCAGACAGAGGGCGCAGTATTGCTGGACTGATCACCACTGTCTCGCCACTCTTCGCCGTCAAACTGCACAATTAAACCGGTAGCAGGCGCTTCTTCACCGGCGTCGTTGGCAAGTGGTGGAGGCTTGTTAAGCCCACCGTTTCGAACCGCGGCAAAAACAGTAGTGGTTCGATTACCCGAATTTAGCACGGCAGTAAATACACTGGCGCCATCTGGCGTCGCCGCCAGCGCACGAGTTGTGTCCCCGAACAGATTGACAATGGTCAGTGGCGTGCCACCTAGTGCGTCGCCAAGGCTGTTGACATTAAACACCCACACATCAGCTCTACCGGTGCCAGGCGTTTTGAGCTCGGGATCGAAAGGCGCGTTTTGACCGCGGTGCGCGGCGGTGATGAATGCCCGATCAAAACCGTCACCAGCAAATACTATATCTCTGGGTTCATCCCCCACCAAAAGAGTTCGGCGCACTGTTGCTAGAGGTGTGCTAACGTCTACGATGCTGACGCTATCTGACAGGTGATTAACTACCCATACATCACCGCTATTGTGCACAGCCACCGCAACCGGCTCCATACCTACGGGCACGGACTGAGCAAACGACAAGCCCTGGTTATTGACCGTGAAAATTTCCAAACTGTTATCCGGCGTGTTAACCGCGTACAGCGCAGTGCCGTCAGCAGATAGAGCCAACGGCCGAACCTGGCCTGATTCGAATACCGGGAAATCAAAGTCTTCCACGGCCACCTGCGGATCTTGCGGGTCAGGGTCGGGTGCAGGCGCAGGTGTCGGGTCCGGGTCTGGGTCCGGGTCTGGGTCTGGGTCTGGCTCCGGTGCCGTTGGCTGTTGGCCAGTAGGTGTTTGACTTGTTGCAACCGGTCCAGAGCCGCCTGAACTGCAAGCCAAGAGGCCGCCTATCAAGCAGATAACAAAACAGTACTTAATTTTCTGAGCAATCAAACCCTAACTCCTGATTTTGCTACAAAACCGCTGAAAACAAGTTACATAATCCTAACACATTAACTTTTTCAATAAGCTACCGATAATCCTTTCGAACTGAGATTATCGGGCAGCTAAGATGTCCAGGGCCTGATCCCAGCATGCTTACCATTTATTGTGGCTCAGCAATCCAAACATTGTAGTAGAATAAGCGATTCGCCTTGTTAAGACAAAGATAGGTTGAGACAAAGCACGACTTCGGCCCAACTTTCGAATGACCTTAATTATCCGTAAACTCCAACAATACGGCATTGACCCAAAACTTGGCTCCGCAGCGATTCTATTGCTGATTGTTGGCCTGATCGTTTGGCTAATGATGACCAGTGTCAAACAGGTTAAACCCAAAGCCAATGAGAAAGTATCGGTACCAATCGATGCATGGCGGGCGCATACACAGTCCGTTGAGCTCACCGTGCGTTCGCAAGGCACCGTAGCGCCCCGAACGCAGACCGACCTGGTGGCAGAAATCAGCGGTGTGATTTCCTGGCTCTCGCCTCAGTGGGTCGCCGGTGGACGCTTCAGCGCAGGCGAAGAATTATTGCGTATTGACCCTTCAGATTACCGAAACGCGCTACATCGCGCCGAGGCCAACGTAAACAAAACCGATGCCCAGCTGAAGCGAGCAAACAGTGAATTAACGCGGGTCAGCAGTTTGCACAAAAGAAAGCTGGCTTCAAATGCTGAGCTGGACAAGGCCAGCAGCGACCATCAGGTCGCTCTGGCCAACGCCGCGGACGCCAGGGCAGCTCATAGCCAGGCAAAGAACGATGTTAGCCGCACGCGAATCAACGCTCCTTATGATGGCTACGTGCGCCAGAAATTGATTGATAAAGGCCAGTACGTCAGCCGAGGGACGGCGTTAGGCAGCGTCTATGCAAATGACTTCCTTGAGGTTCGCCTGCCTCTTGCAGATTCGGAACTGGAATTTTTGGAACAAACCAACATTGGAGTCAGTGGAGAATACAAACCGCCTGTGCTCCTCAGCGCGCAATACGCGGGTAAGCAAAAACATTGGCGGGGCGTTATCGACAGACTGGAGGCCAGCATCGATACACAAAGTCGCATGGTTTTTGCAGTGGCGAGAGTGCCCGGAGGCAATGATCAAGCACCACCCGTAGGTTTGTTTGTTAAGGCCTCAATCTCTGGGCAACAACTGGACAAAGCGCTACTGATACCGCGGGTCGCCCTGCGCGACAATAACAATGTGCTGGTCGTCAACCAGGACAATATACTGGTAAAGCGAACAGTGGATATTTTGAGAATCAGAGGCGATGAGCTGATCATCAAATCAGGATTGAAAGACGGTGACCTGGTATCAACCTCTATGAGTCCAACAATAGCGGTAGGCAGTGCTGTCGAACCGGTTATCCGCAACCTATCGCCAGTTTTGCAACTGGACGCCCCGGCGCCGAATTTGGCTGCACCTAACAGTGATGCAAACAACGCCAGCCTATGAAGAGTGTTATTCGATGGTTTGTTGACAACCAAGTTGCAGCCAACCTGCTGATGTGGATATTGATCTTCGGCGGGTTGGTCACAATTCCCTCCATATTGATAGAAGAGTTTCCCACCGTAGACCCTAGAATTGTGCAGGTTCAAGTGCCTTATCCCGGTGCTGCACCCGAGGAAGTAGAAAGCGGAGTATGCCAGCGAATTGAGGAAGCGATCGATGGCGTCGAAGGAATAGACAAGATTGACAGCACAGCTTACGAAGGCTTGTGCCTATTGATCGCCGAATTAAAACAAGAAGCGAGCGTGGCAAAAGCCAGCCGCGATATTGAAGCAAGAGTCAATGCAATTACGACGCTGCCACATGATGCCGAGCGGCCCATCGTATCCGAACTGACCATCACGGCGACTGTTCTAAATATGGCATTAACCGGCAATGTATCGCCAAGGTCATTGAAGGAAATTGGTGAAAATATACGGGATGAACTGGCAGAGCTGCCAGAAGTGTCAAAGGTAGAACTGTCGTTTACAAAAGACTATGAAATCTCTGTGGAAGTGTCCGAGCATACGCTGCGGCAATATGGCTTGACACTAGGCACAGTTGCCGAGTCGATTCGACAGGGCTCGCAGGATGTTGCTGGAGGATCGCTAAAAACCGACAGTGGCGAAATTCTGTTGCGTACGTTGGGCCAGGCGTACAATGAAGCAGACTTAGAGCGGCTTGTTGTGAAGCAACTTGATGACGGCAGCATAGTCAGACTTTCTGACATCGCCACTATTACAGACGGCTTTGTGGACAACGAAATTTTGTTTCAGGTAGATGGCACACCCGCCGTTATGCTCACTGTTTCGCGAACGGGCAATGGCAATTTGCTGCGCATCGCGCGGCATGTCAAAGAGTACATTGGCAATAAGCAGGCGGGCTTACCGCACGGCGTTGAACTGGCAATCTGGAAAGATGAATCCCAGGATCTCGTTGATAGGCTGAGAGTGCTGGGTAGAAATGCCGGCGGTGGTTTGCTGCTGGTTTTATTGGTACTGACCTTATTCCTGCAACCCAGGTTAGCTTTCTGGGTAGCCGTCGGTCTGCCAATCGCCATGATTGGCACGCTGTTGTTGTTTCCAGTGTTTAATGTGTCAATCAGCACCGTTTCCATTATGGGGTTTATTCTTGTACTGGGTATTTTGGTTGATGATGCCATCGTGGTTGGTGAGCGAGTTCATGCGTTTGAAACGCGGGGCTATTCCCTGCGTGATGCTGCAATACACGGCACGCAACAAGTGTCGCTGCCGGTTATTTTTGGTGTTTTAACCACCATGGCAGCGTTTATGCCACTGGCCGTTAGCGGCAGCGGATTAAGTTCGTTCTTGCAGGCTGTCGGAATCACGGCAATTGTTGCTCTGCTGTTAAGCATTGTGGAATCGCAGATGATATTACCTGCCCATCTCGCACACCGACGCCAATCAAACAATGCCTTGTCAACAACACCTTCTGAACAGGGTCGCTGGACGAAATTTCAGCAGCGCATGGAACACGGATTGCGCATGATTGCAAAGCAACGCTACCAGCCAGTGCTGCGGCGCGCCATGGAATGGCGCTATTTCACTCTCGCTATTGCGGTATCGGTAGTAGTTTTGGTTCTGACCTTGTTTGCCAGTGGCCGTGCAGTGTTTCAGTTCTTCCCGTCGGTTGAGGCAGATCGCGTGTATGCCACACTGATAATGCCACCCGGCACTCCAATACAAGTTCTTCAGCGCGAGGCGGAGAAACTGAAAGTAGCAGCGCTGCAGCTGCGAGATGAGCTTGATAAGGAACATGCGCCTGAGCAGCAATCAAATATACGTCGGATTCTCAAGGCCATTGGTGGCAAGATAGCGCGAGGGTCGATTGACTTTGACGGCGGCCCGACTAATTCAAATCATGTGGAATTGGTTCTTGAACTCATTCCATATAAAGAGCGCGGCTCGGTATCACCAGGCTACATCGCCCACCGATGGCGTGAACTGACGCCACCCATCGCCGACGCTGTTGCATTGAACTACACAGCAAACTTCTTTTCGATTGGTGACGCCATTGACATCCGCCTCAGGGGACCAGACACAGAGCAACTACGCGCGGCCGCTCGCGACATCAAGCTGGCTTTAACGCGCTTTGATGGAGTCAGTGACATCACAGACAGCTTTCGCGCCGGTAAACAGGAAATAAAATTCACGCTTAAAGATCAGGCACCGCATTTAGGTATTAACTCTGGGCAATTGGGTCGGCAGATTCGCAACGCGTTTTACGGTGAAGAGGTGCAGAGAGTGCAACGTAGCCGCGAAGACATTCGTATTATGGTGCGTTACCCGAAATCTGAGCGCCATTCCATGAGCGATGTGCAGAATATGAGAGTACGAACGCCTCAGGGCGAAGAAATTGCGCTAGGTAATGTGGCCAACCTGGACCTGGGTCGGGGTTTCTCATCTATCCGGCGATTGGACAGGCAGAGGGTGATTTCGGTTACTGCCGACGTTGACCGTGACATGATTGAACCCGAACGCGTACTGAATTTTCTGGATTTGCAGGTAAAACCGCAAATATACTCGCGCTACCCGGGAATAGAATATTCATTGGGTGGCGAAGCTGAGGAAAGCGCTGATTCATTCAACGATCTTAGCTACTACACCGCATTGGCGCTATTACTGATTTATGCCTTGCTGGCCATTCCTCTGCAATCCTACAGTCAGCCTTTGATCATAATGAGCGTGATCCCTTTTGGCGCGGTGGGCGCCATTCTCGGTCACTTCATAATGGGCAAACCGCTGGTGTTTTTCTCACTGCTTGGTATCGTCGCCTTGTCGGGTGTTGTTATCAACAGTAGCCTGGTGCTGGTGGACAACATCAACCGCTTACGCCGAGAGGGCGCAGAAACAGTGGTAGCGATTAGCGATGCGGCCGTTGAGCGATTTCGGCCCATTGTGCTTACTTCAATAACCACGTTTGTTGGCCTTGTGCCACTCATTATTGACCAGAATCCAACCACTTATATTTTTATTCCTATGGCTATTTCACTGTCGTTTGGTGTTGTTTTTGCCACAGTGATCACGTTGTTTCTGGTACCTTGCCTGTATATGCTGCTTGCTGAAGCTGGCAGTAAGTCCGCCGGCATTGAAGCCATGCCTGTCAAACCTATTCAAGAGCCAATTACGCCCAATCAACCATGATTCATTGCAACTACTCCATCCCACTGCCGCTGCAATTGCTGGTTGTCACAACTCTATTCATTCTCTCTTCTTGCGTGATTGCAGCTGATGGCACTGCCGCCGCGCGCGCTGCGGTTACAGGGGAGAGACTCACCGACAAACAATACGGCGTTCACTATGTCTTTGAACCGTTAATAGATGAGGGAATGGTACAGGTCAGCATTGAAATACGAAACGCAGACTTGGTAAAGTCAATTTCGTTTCGTCACGATAAGCTTCGACATCTGGACTTTGTAGCAGACAGCTCACTAAAACACTATAAGAGCTCAAAACGTTGGGAGCCACACGGCAAACTGGCCAAAATAAGTTTCAAATCGGTCCTGGACAGGCAGCGCAATGACGGCGGGTACGACGCCTACATGACGACTGATTGGGCGATATTTCGCGGTGACAAGATAGTGCCTACCGCGCGGGTGCGAAGTGTCAAAGGCAGTGAGTCTTATTCAACCCTTGAGATCAAGCTACCCGAGGACTGGTCAAGCGCGGACACAGGATGGCGCAAAATCGAAGATTTCGCATTTCGCATAGACAATCCTGAGCGACGCTTTGACCGACCCACTGGGTGGATGATTGCTGGCAAACTGGGAACTCGGCGCGATTTTCTACAAGGTACTGAAGTCGCAATCGCGGCACCACAAGGCGGCGATATGCAGCGCATGAATGCACTGGCTCTGATCAATCTCGTCTGGCCGGAGGTGCAAAGAGCGTTCCAGAACTTGCCTCCCAAGGTTCTGGTGGTTAGCGCCGGCGACCCTATGTGGCGCGGCGGCTTGTCTTCGCCGAATTCTTTCTATGTGCACTCTGATCGACCTCTGATTAGCGAAAATGGCACGAGCACGCTGCTGCATGAGCTTACCCACGTCATTACCCGTATCCAGGGTGGCTCACAATCTGACTGGATCGCGGAAGGTTTAGCCGAATACTACTCGATAGAACTGATGCATAGAGCGGGCGCCATGAACCAGGCACGCTATGACAGAGTGTTACGCTCATTGTCCAGATGGGGTGCTAAGGTTAAGACGCTGAGAAAAAAGTCTTCCTCGGGTGCCACCACTGCCAGGGCCGTGATACTTTTACACGAATTGGACAAAGAACTCAGACGTGAAACCAATGGTCAGTACGGCATCGATCACGTCACCCGTGATTTAATGAAACAAAGAAAAATCACGAATAAATCCTTCAAACAGATTGTTGAAGAATTACTGGGTCAGCAATCTGAGGTTCTGGATTCCCATTTGCTGAGATAGCCAACAATACACCGTATTCAACACACATCGGGCTTTCATACACAAATGATCAGCTGGACCGAACGGTCTGGTCTGCACTAATCACCAGACCACGGCATTATTTACCAGCACATTTATTCGTTAGGCATTTCATTTAGGGTACATTGTCAGGCAATCGCTGAGATCTGCAGTAGCCACATTATGCAAGTAAGTGAAAATGGCTTGGTAGAACAAACTCAAACTCGCAAAACTGAGTTTTTATTTACCCAGGCAAAACTGAGCTGTTTTGGCAACGTCATTACCGCCGGCCTGGTGGGCATCATCTACTGGCAAAAACTGAATTCAGGTCTGTTACTGTTGTGGCTTTTACTTGTATCAATCATTTTGGTTCAACGCTGGAAACTGGTCGTTGGATTTGCACAACGAAATCGATATACGTCCACGGCACGTTGGTACCACGCCTACAACAGAAACGTATGCTGCAACGGAATTGCCTGGGGTATGATGTTTTTGTACACCTGTGCAGCGCTCAATACGCAATCGTTAACAGGCTTTGTCGCCATTCTTGGCGTTCTCGTGGCAAGCTCCAATATTGCCTACAACAGCCACCTGAAAACGTATTTACGATTTGTGTTGCCTGCGCTGTTGCCGGCGCTAATCTACATGGTGTTTTTCGGCTTCGCGGATAAACTGCTGCTCACTGCCGTGTCCGCAAGTTGGTTTGTACTAATGTACTCGTTTGCCAAGCAGCTCAACACACACGTGGGACTCACATCCGCGTATGAAGCGGAAAACATCAAGTTATTGCGTGAGCTGGAGAACTTACAGGGTGTCAGCATTCGCCTGCAAGAAGAAATTGCGCTCAAAAGCAAAATTATCGACCACTTGCGCCAGGATTCTAGCTCAACCGCTTACCCATAGCCCCAAAGCACTTCACTACTAAGTCGCTATAGCGGCGCTTATACTGTGGATCATGCGACGTCTCTTCTTTTTATTTGCTTTCGCTCTGTCGACGCTGATGGCGTTTTGGTACTCAACTCCACTCTGGTTGCCGCACACTATATCCGCTCT
The DNA here is from genome assembly GCA_039111475.1 of Pseudomonadota bacterium. Lineage (GTDB taxonomy): Bacteria > Pseudomonadota > Gammaproteobacteria > Pseudomonadales > JAUIET01 > JAUIET01. Next base: position 27,301 of record JBCCIP010000038.1, read on the forward strand.
GCTTCCAGACAACACTACCCTGATTTCGGTTGACGCAGACGTTCCCAGGCGTAATAGCTGGACGATCCATACTCTTCATCTCTCAGTCACCGCGACGGAAACAACCCCATCAGCCGCCACCCAACCGACAGAAATTTATGACTTGCTACGCCGTGGCCCGCTTGACGACCTCAATGCCTTGCTGGCCAGATATCAGATTACTATTCAGCGCTTGATTGTGACTCAAGGCGACACGCGTTGGCTTGGATCAGCACAATTCGGCAAGGGCCGGTTTACAACCCACCTGTCAGGCGAGCTGGATTCGCACAGCACGCTATTAAGCGCTGATATCAATTTGGACACAAGAAATCTAGACGGTGAAATAAGTATTGGTGACCAGATACAAATGAAAGTCAGCATCAAACCCTCGACATCTACTTTGGATGGGGGCCTGGAGTCCAGGCTTGAGTTTTCTCTGGACGCAGCAATTACTGACCTATGGATTGAAGACGGTCAACCGATGCAATTCGGAGTGCCAGCGTCTAATCGGAACGCTCCAGAATCTGTCAGTGCGACTTCGGCTGAATTGCAGATACAGGGTGCACTTAGCTTTGAGCAACAGTCTTATACACTCACCCTGGATCAGAATAGCCATGGACTTGCGCAGAATCTCAGCGGCAGTGGCTTCACCATACCGCGCTTTCGCGCGGCACTAAGAGCACCTGCCACGCTAACGCTCAGCGATCAGGAATTGTTGCTAGCGCCACTTCGTTTCACTAGCAACAATTTGCAAATATCCTACGACGGCACTGAACTGCCTCGCTTTCGAGTTACCGGAGATGTAAGCCTACACAACAACATTGCCAGTGGTACCGTACATGTTGCTAGCCGGGTTAGCGAACTGTCAGAGCAAATTACCATCTCAGTGCCGTTTTCGCATCAAATAGATACCGGGGTGGGCCGCGGAACTGTGCACAGCCAGGCAATTCGATTTAGCGAACAACAGCGTTTCCTGCCAAGCATTATTCCGAACTGGCGATGGCCAGCTGACCTGATTGCTGGTTCTATAAGCCTGTCGGGCCAACTCCACTGGACCAGATCTGACAGCGCCGCGAAAATAAACGTGAAGCTAAACAAGCTAGACAGCTTTTATCGCGAGATTTTGTTCCGCGGCGTCGACGGCACAGCGATGCTGGACTGGCCAGCAGCTCGCATTGCTGTAGAAATGAGCGCGGAGCAGCTGCAAGCCGGCATGGAGATGAGCAATTTGGAGTTATCCGCCAGTTTTGTGAATGGCAATGCCCATATCAAGACAGCCCAATTGGTATTGTTCGACGGGATATTGAGCACTTCTAACATCAACTTAGACCCACAAAGCATTGAATTTGAAAGCCTTATCAAGCTTCGCGGTATAGAACTGGGGGAACTGCTCGGCATTGAAAAAGGCATAGAAGGGTCCGGAATTATTGACGGTCAATTGCCAGTACAGGTAATTGACCGCACAGTCACAATAAACGATGGCGAGCTGGTGGCCAGAAAACCTGGCGGCGTGATTCGCTATACGGGTACTGTGCCGGAGGCCGTTATTCGCTCTTCGCCGGAATTGCAAATAGCGGTTGATGCGCTAAAAAATTTCCACTACAAAGTGCTCGACATCAGGGCGAGCTATGCTGAGAATGGCAAGATGATGTTGGCAGTGAGACTGGAAGGACGCAACCCTGAGATGAAAAATAGCCGCCCTGTGAATTTCAATCTGAACGTGACCGAAGATATACCCTCATTGATAAACAGCTTAATGCTAACAAGAGAAATCAGCGACGGTCTGCAACAACGTATTGAGCAAAGTCAGCGATAGCGCCAACGGAGAACCGAATATGCGAACCTGCCCGCAGTCTACTGCCCGACGATATTGGCCCCTGTATGCCGTAATTGCTGCTCAGCTGGCCGTGACAGCGTGCACCCCAACCGTCAAAGTAGCCGCCGATGAGCCCATCACAATCAATCTGAATGTGAACATTCAGCATGAAGTCAGGGTTAAAGTGGAAGACGATCTCGAAGATTTGCTGTCTGACGACAGCGGCTTGTTCTAAAGGAGCCATGCAATGAAGTACTTTCAACTAATGGTATTGTCGATTGCCCTGCTGCTCGCTGCTGTTTCAAGCGCATTGGATATAAGCTCGGCTAAACAACAAGGCCTCGTTGGCGAACAACGCAATGGCCTGCTGGGCGCGGTTAACACACAACGCGCCGATGTCGCCAATTTAGTAGAGCAAATTAATGCCCGTCGCGTGGCGGCTTATCAAAAGATAGCGCGCAAAAACGGCACGGAATTACACGTTGTGCAATCATTAGCGGGCAAGAAGGCCATTGAAAAGACGCCCAGCGGCCAGTTTGTGCGACTGGGTCAGCACTGGAAAAAAGTGCCTTAAACCTTTTGCGAGCTGCCATCCGTTTGATGAGCAACAAACAATCAACTCTGACAATTCTTAACCATTACTAGAATATTTATTAAGTAGCGCTTGTTAGTTACTGTTAAATATGGAATTATTTCCTGCCATAGTGCCGAGTTTTTGACGCGGCTGTAGTACCTAGAGGCAGAAATAATGGCTAGACTGCGTTTCCAAGTGTGGCTGGATATACGTGAAATGCAGGCGGAAGACCTAGCAAGGCGAGTGGGCGTATCCAACCAGGCTGTAGATCGTTGGCTAAAACACGGCATACCGCAAGCTCGCGTCGCCAAGGTGGCGAAAGCCTTGGATATTGAGCCCAGCGAGTTATACCGCTTTGTAGATGCTGACTTGTCGTCCGAATTGATCGATTATGCCCAGAACGTGGGACGTAAAAAGCGCGGTCTGTTGCGCCGCAGAGAAGTAGACACCACAGCCGCCAACAGCGCCGGCACCGAATCTGAACCGCTGGATTCGGGCACGCTGGCAGTCCACGTGCCTGAAGTCTGCGCGGCACCCGATGATAAAATATTTGCAGACCGGCGCCGGGTGGTCGATAGAAGACGAAGACAGTCGCTGGCAATTGGCACTCCCAGCCGCCGTAAAAATCTTGATCGTCGTGACACTAGCTACAGAAACACATACAGCGATCAATGGTGGCTGAAGGTAGATTATCTGGATGGGAAAGTTAAACCTACACCGGTGCAATATTGCGCGACTACGTCCGATAATCTGGATATTGGCGATGCAGAGCACGAGCCGAAATCGCAACTGACCGGCACAGACGCCGACTAAGTTTGCGACTAGATTTGATTCTGCCGCTATACTGTGCAGATCGACACCAATAAGAAAAACCGATGAGTATTGACAGTATTTTAGACGGCGTTCGTGTGCTGGACGTGGGCAGCTGGGTGGCGGCACCCGCTGCAGCCACTGCAATGGCCGACTTTGGCGCTGACGTAATCAAGATTGAACCACCACAGGGCGACCCTTTCAGACGCTTTATGGGCTTGCCTGGCTTTCCAATAACGGAAGACAACTATCCTTGGCTGCTGGTATCACGAAATAAACGCAGCATAGTGTTGGATCTCAAAAGTGACGAAGGTTACGAAGCGCTATGCAGGCTGGTGGAAACAGCGGATGTGCTGGTCACCAACTACCCTCCCACAGTGCTGACTAAGCTGAAGATGCGTTACTCGGACCTGGCTTCCATGAACGACCAATTGATTTATGCTCAGCTCAGTGGCTATGGCGAACTGGGGGATGAGGCAAACGTACCCGCGTTTGACCGAAGTGCCTGGTGGGCACGATCAGGAATGATGGATATTGTGCGATCTGGCGACGCTCCACCGTCGGCAGGTGCCCCTGCTTGGGGTGATTATTCCAGTTCTACAGCAGTGTTCGCTGGGATTATGCTGGCTATGTACCGCAGAGAACGCACTGGCCGTGGCAGCAGGGTTTCCACGTCGTTACTCGCAAACGGGGTCTGGGCAAATTCAATGATGCTGCAGGCCATACTCTGTGGTGCAAAAACGGAATATGAGCCCAAAAGGAGCGAAAATCCTCTCCCTCTGGGTGTTCCATACCAATGCGAAGACGGCCGTTGGTTTTATCCATGGATTTTTGATGTACACGGCCAATGGGTTTACTTCCTGACTGCGATCGGTCAGTCCGAGATGTTGGACGACCCGCGGTTTGCAGACGCCGTTGCGTGTCACGAAAACGCGGCGGAAACGATCCAAAGGCTTGATGACATTTTTGCAAGCAAACCTTGGGGTCAATGGCAGCAGATCTTTGACACATATGACATACAATACATGCCAGTATCATCACCGGAGCAAGTACTGGATGACCCGCAGTTGCAAGCCAACAAAATGTTGCTTAACTTGCAGAGCGATCAATTCAAGGCGCAGCGCACGGTAAATAGCCCGCTGCAAGTCGAAGGTGTATCCAAAAAAGCACCGAAGCCTGCACCTGGCATTGGTCAACATACCGTAGACGTACTTGCCGAAGCAGGTTTCACCAGTGAGGAGATAGCGGCCATTACTGAGCCATCTCCCTGACAGAGCTCCCGCAGCGTTTGTGGGCGCTGAGGAGAATTAATATGAGCAACCACAGTTATGAGAGCACTTCCCGCAGTGTTGAATGCCCGTCAGGCAAGTTGCACTACCACGAAGCGGGCGACGGCCCTTCCCTAATTCTTTTGCACGGTTCTGGTCCCGGCGTTAGCGGTTGGGCAAATTTCTCCGATACGCTAACGAGCTTCTCCGATCGCTATCGCTGCATCGTACCTGATTTCCCAGGCTATGGCGGCAGCGATGCAGTAGAGGGCAATCCGATAGAAGTTTGTGTAGCGGCGGTTATACAACTTATGGATGCGCTCGAAATAGATAAGGCACATCTGATCGGCAATTCACTTGGTGGAATGGTTGGTGCATTGCTTGCTGCCCATCAAGCCGGGCGTGTTGATCGTTTTGTTTCAATTGGTGGTTTGGGCATGAATTTGTTTTCTTCGTTCCCACCTGAAGGCATTATTCGACTCAGCGAATTTGCCGAAGACCCTAGCAAAGATAAGATTATCGCCTGGCTCAGCTCCATGGTGTTTGATCGCGCGCTGATCACCGAAGAGTTGATTGAGCAACGCATGCAGCAAGCGCTGGAACCTAAAACGCTTGCAACGACTCGACAACTGTATTCTCGAGCTGCGCTCGACGGTATGGCGCAGATGTTTGCAGGACCTAATGCCACCCGGCGTATTGCGCATTTGTCTTCAATTACTGCGCCCACTTTACTTACCTGGGGTCGCGATGACCGGGTGACTCCAGTTGACATGGCCTTGCTGCCAATGAAGCTTATTCCAAATTGCGAACTGCACGTATTTCCAAATTGCGGTCACTGGGCAATGATTGAGCGCCGAAGCGAGTTTAATGCGGTGGTGTCCGCATTTCTTTCGAAATAAATATTCTCGCCCTAAAAAATATCAGGAGAATTGTTATGCGATTTCATTATCAAGTTGGAATGTGCGACGCGGACCACTATTTGCCCTTGGTCAAGGCCGCCGAAGCAGCCGGCTACCATGGTATTACCATTCCAGACAGTATTTGTTACCCACAGGAAGCAAGTTCCAAATACCCCTACAACGCCGATGGTAGCCGTGAATTTTTGGAATCCGTGCCGTTTCTTGAATCTCTGATCGCCGTTGCGGCAATGGCAGCCGTCACGGAGCGAGTGCGTTTCTCCACTTTTGTCTACAAGCTTGCAGTGCGCCAGGTAGCCGGTGTAGCCAAGCAGGTTCAGAGTATTCAGGCGCTATCAGGTAACCGCTTCGATTTTGGCATTGGCATTAGCCCTTGGGAAGAAGACTTCGCTGTTATGCAAACCCCTTGGGAACGAAGGGGTAAACGCTTCGACGAACAAATCGATATTTTGCGTGGGCTGGAGAGCGGTGAATACTTTGGCTACAAGGGTGAAGCGCATGATATGCCAGCGAATCGAATGCGTCCGGTACCCTCTGCGCCCACGGCTCTGCTTATAGGAGGTCATACCAAACCCGCGCTGAAAAGAGCGGCACTTAAAGGTGATGGTTGGATGTGTGCCGGCACCACAACGCCGCAACTTGAAGAATACATCAACGAGATCAACACGCTTCGCGAAAACTATGGCACCATTGATAGGCCTTTTAAAATATACACTGGTAGCGCAGACGGTTTCAGCGTTGAAGGTCTAGAAAAGCTGGCGGCAATTGGAGTCAGCGATCTAGTGGTTGGATTCAGGGATCTGTACGCGCAGGAACCAGATCGACCGCTGCAAGAGAAAATTGATTTGCTAAATCAATACGCTCAGGGTTTTATTCACTAGCGGTGAAATTATTAGTCCATACCCGACAGCTTATTTATCGCCATAGGTCAAAGAGCCATCAGCACCCGCTAGCAGTTGCTCCATACGCCCTGCTACGCTTACGGAGAAGTAACTCATCAGACGGTTCAGCGCATCAACATAGTCAAGGTGCGATGATCCGTTGCTACTGAGTTGCAACTTACTGCGCTCACCATGCAATTTGTGTCGCCCCTGTTCGGAGGTGAGTGTCCAGAGTACGTCCATGTAAACCTCACCGCCAAGCGTGCCGCTGAAGCGCTGCACGTCTACACGCAATTGGTACTCGGGTCGAAATCGGGTATCCCAGGGCGCAGCATAGACCTCATCCACTTTCAGGTGCTCAGCCATAAGGCCAGCCAAAACACGGCTGAAGTTTTCATCCAGATCACCCGCCCAGATATGGTAAGACGCAATACTAATTCCGCTACCACGTAATTCGGTGACAAGTCCTGGCCGATCAAGTTCTGACGGGAGTGTGATGGGACCAACACCCAGAGTGACTGATTCGGGCAAAGAAATCTCAACCGAACGATCAGTCTGCACTTGCAGGCTGTAATAATTGGTAGGCGATTGCGACGCGCATGCCGACAATAGCAAAACTGAGCAGAACAGCGTAAACCAGCGATGAACGTTTATCTTCATAGAAAAGCCCTTGTTACCAGCAGCAGACTGGTCTTTATTGTCATTCATCGCGATTTTTCTGGCCGCCTGATTTGCCGCGCAACAGTGCATCCGGATAGCGTGCCAGTTCATCGGTGAGCGTTTCCAGTGACTCAGCGGCATCACTGACATCTTCAAGCATCTCGGTTAGGCGATGTTGCAGTGCAGAATCCGGTGCGACGGCGCTATCGATGGATTGAATGGTGCCACGCATGCCATCAATCGCTAGCTCCAATGATTCAGCCGAGCCATTCAAACCCGACAGCAGTTGGTCAACATCATCAACCACCTTGGCTTTGTTAAGGTCGTTCATCAGCGTTGCTACACCGCGCAGACTGCTGTCGAGATTCTTGCCGATGGTATCGAACGGCAGCTCTGCAATGTTCTGCGCGATGTCGCCGAGGCGCCTTGCTATTCTAGAGTACTCGCTGTCAGCGGTTGGTAAGACCAGATAATCCCCATGTTGAGTCAGGCTCTGTATTGCCTGCGCGTTCGCACGCGCATGCTTGGGTACCAGATCAACGTACAGGGCACCGGTTAGATAACTTCTGGTTTTTAGCTGCGCGCGCATCCCCTCGGACACCAGTGTCGAAAATAAGCCATTCAGCTCAGCCAGCGTCGGCGCTTCGTCAGGGTTAATACGCTCTGGTTGAATTGAAATCACTACGTCAATTTCCCGGTCGCTGGCTATGCCTGCATCCAGCCCGACGTGCTCAACCTTGCCAACCTGAATTCCTCGAAACTCGACGGGAGCACCAAGTGCAAGACCTCTTACGGAGGAGCTGAATCGCATCAAATAAGGGTAAGAATAGGTGAGCGCACCTTCCACTACTGCTTCGCTGTCATCAAACAAATGAAACTGAGAACCCGCCTCCGCCAAAGCCTGATCACCATCGATATCCAAGGGCGTGTTAAATGCTAAGCCGCCAGACAACAAAGACGCAAACGATTCGACGTTTGCAACAATACCATCTGCCCCAAGCTCTACACCAAAACCGCTGACATTCCAGAAGTTGGTATTGGTTCGAATAAGTTCATCAAAGGGTGACTCGATAAATATGCGAAGCTCAACGCGACCTGCCTCAGGCAACAGACGGTAGCGAGTGACCTCACCTACAGGCACCTGGCGATGATAAACCGGCGAACCTATGTCCAGTGAACCCAGTTGTTCAGAAAGCAAAGTATATTGGGTACCTTGTTGATAGGAGCGTAACGATGGTGGCTCGGTCAGACCTGCGAATTTGCGCTTTCTAGCACCAGGCTCGCCTGGATCCATTTCTATATAAACTCCCGACAGTAAGGTATCCAGCCCGCTGACACCACCCAAGCTGATGCGTGGTGCCACAACCCAAAAGCGGGTATTTTCAGACAATAGCGGGGTTACCTGCGGATCCATTTCCACAAACACCGACACTTTTTGGAAGTTGGAACTCAGCCTCGTATCTATAACCTCGCCTACTAATACGTCTCGAAACTTTACTTTTGTTTTGCCAACCGTTATTCCCGCAGCGTCATCGAATACAATTTGAATCTCCGGACCGCGTTCCTGCCATGCGCGTAACGCCAGCCAGCCAGCAATTAAAAGTGCCAGCACAGGCACGATCCAAATAGGCGATACATTGCTTACACGAGTTAAATGTGGATGATTATCGTTCATGCGTTTGCCAAAAACGTAGCTGGTGGCGAATTCTCACTGGTATTCCCATTCGAATAGTGAGCATCCCATATAAGCCGGGAATCGAACGTTTCAGCTGCCAACATGGTTAAAACGACTACACCGGCAAAAGACAACAATGCAGCACCTGGTTCAACATTGGCGAGCAAGCCAAACTGCACCAGAGCAACGAGAATGGTTACCACAAACACATCGATCATCGACCATCGGCCGACAAATTCAGTAAGCTTGAATAAACGAGTCATCTGCTTTGGGTCGGCACTGCAACGAATCGATACGTTCCACAACAGATACGCTAGTACCAGCAGTTTGGCGATAGGAATGACGATACTGGCAACAAACACTAATAAGGCTATGGGTAGATCACCTGCTTCAGCAAGATGTACCACCCCTGAAAAGATTGTGTCAGACACCGTACTACCAAGATTGGTCGTTTGCATTATCGGCAGAGTATTGGACGGGATGTAGAGTACAGTAGCGCCGATGAGCAAAGCAGTCGTCTTCTGCACACTTCTGGGCCATCTCGGGTAAACGGGATTGTCACAACGCGGGCATTCATTGTCGCCCCCCAGTACAACGTCATCAATCAACGCATCGCAGCAATGGCATGCAAACAAATTCCTGTGTAATTGATTGTCGGGATCCGCCGCTTCAGCCGAGTAGTCCTCCATTGCGTAGTAGTTATGATGGTCTAGCCAGTGCCAGATTGTTTCTCGATCGAGATATAAATGACAGGCAATCAATACGACCACCAAAGCCAGAAATGCATACAAGCCAACACCCGGTAATATAGTCGCCATGCCCGCTAATTTTATACTGGAGACCAAAACTCCCAGCAAGAATATTTCCAACATGCTCCAGGGCCGCGACAAGTGGAGCAGGTGCAAAACTTGTCCTAGAAATGGTGCGCGAATGTCTACCATTCTAAATAGCAGAATATAAGCGAGCCCTAACAATTCCAGTAAAGGGAACAGAAATATGGTGATAAACACCAGTGCGCCTAAAAGAAACTGTTGACGCTCGATTAGGGCAATCACGCCACTGATAAGATTACTTTGCTGAACAAGCCCAGCTTGCTCTAATCCCAAAAATGGAAACGTATTGGCCAGAACAAACAAGACGATGCCCGCCAGGGTCAGAGACGCAACTTTAGCTTCCCAGTTCACGTGCCTGGTGCGCATAAGATGACCACAGTGCGCGCATTCCATTTGCGACCCTTCCGGGCACTCAGGATTCTGATAGACATGCCCACAATCATGGCAGGCAATAAGCTTTCTTTCCGCTCTTATCACACTTCTCTTCCAGTCTGCCAGGCAAGCGCTGTATTAGCTCCTTATTATCCTCTAAAGCATAGCATGCTGGTGTTTGGCAAGACTGGTCATGATTTATACATCTGGACAAAATCGCGCTGAGCTAGAACAATGAACGACTGGAAAATTATTGAAGAGCCAGAACATGCTGACATTGAATTGTGACCTTGGTGAAAGCTACGGCAGTTGGTCCATGGGTCTTGATCGGGAAATTATGCCATGCATTGATCAGGCCAATATTGCCTGTGGGTTTCACGCCGGTGACCCTTTGATTATGGCGCGCACCGTTGCTTATGCAGCTGAGCACAAGGTGGAGATAGGAGCTCATCCAGCCTACCCCGACTTGGTGGGTTTTGGTAGGCGCTCGATGAATTGCAGTAGTGAGGAAATTGTCGCTTTGTTGCACTACCAAATAGCGGCACTGGACGGCATTTGCGCAAGCCATGGTACGCAGCTGAGTTATGTTAAGCCGCATGGCGCTTTATACAACGATATGATGCGCGACGCACAGATTCGTGCCGCCGTCATGCAGGCCATCAGCAGCTATGCCCGCCCTCTGAAACTGATGATACTGTCAACAGGCGACCTTCCTGCACACCAACAAGAGGCCAGCGCGCTGGGGCTGCATCTAATGCTGGAAGGCTTTGCCGATCGCCGCTATACCCCTGAAGGGCAGCTGCAAAACAGGGCCATAGATGGGGCCGTTTTGAGCGAGGTAGACAGTTTGACGCAAGTACGTCAATTATTCGAGCACGGCACAGTGGTTGCCAGTGACGGCAGTGAACTTGCACTGCAAGTGGACAGTTTGTGCGTGCACGGCGACAATCCAGCTGCGCTAAACGCGGTGCGCGAAATTCGCAGATTAATCGACACATCCGAATGATTCGCGAAGACGATCTTCAACTCAGCGAGAAAATTGAGGACCTGCTGGTTGCGAGAAACCTACGTGGCATGCAGTCGGTTCAAATGGCACTTGCAGCCGGGTATTACCTCAGAGGTGCCTCTCTGATCTATCAGAATCACCAACGGGTACTTATTGGTACCGGTTTCCCAGTGGCAGGCAGCTTCGAAACCGACGGACCCGTTGGCGCCATCGCATTGTATGAAGCGCTGGAAGCCTTGGGTGGTGAGCCTGTATTAGCCTGTGCACCTCCCCTGCTTGATGCACTTGCCTCAAAGTATCGCACTCAAGCATTGTCGCTACCCAGCGCTGAAGCCCCTGCCGATCATAGAGCATTGGAAGCGCAGAATATTCTCGATAGCATGAATCCCACCGCCATAATCTCAATAGAGCGTCCTGGTTTGTCGGCCAGCGGCAAGTATTACAATATGCGCCACGAAGACATCAGTGCGAGCTGCGCGTGCTTTGACGAGTGCGTGCAGCGAGCCGATTGTCCAAGCATTGCGATAGGTGATGGTGGCAATGAAATAGGCATGGGTAACGTGCGCGATACCATAGCCAAACTGGACATTGAAGCATCTACTACTCATTGCGATGAGCTTTTGGTGGCGGATGTGTCAAACTGGGGTGCTTATGGAATCATTGCATTTCTTGGCCGTTGGTCCGAAAGAGATTTGCTTGCTAGTGTAGACCCTGTTAAATCACTGGCGTTTCTCTGCAGCCATGGCGGCGTTGATGGTGTGACTCGAGAAGCGACATTATCTGAAGATGGTTTGCCCGCGAGCGAAGGGCTCAATCTGATTGATGAACTTAGAAGGCTGTGTAAATGAGTGATACAAACGACTCTATTGCGTATCTCAATGGCGAATTTTTACCACTGAGTGAAGCACGCATATCACCAATGGATCGTGGCTTTTTGTTCGGCGACGGAATCTATGAAGTGGTGCCAAGCTATCATGGCAGATTGGTTGGTTTCGGTCCGCATATTCAACGTATGCAAGATGGTTTGAGCGCTGTTGAAATCGATTTAGCCACCAGTGAACAAGAATGGCGGCGGATTTGCGATCAGCTGACCGAAAAAAATGGTAATAAGAACCTTGGCATCTATTTACAGGTCAGTCGTGGTGCAGACAGTAAGCGCAACCATGCCTACCCGGTCGGCATTACTCCGACCGTATTTGGCTTTACCTTTGAAATTCCGGCGGAACCTCAAGCGGATAGGGATACCGCAAAAACACTGAAAATAGTGAGTAACCAAGACAAACGCTGGCAGCGCTGTAATATTAAATCGGTGGCATTGCTGGGCAATGTCATGCACTACCAACAAGGTAACTCCAGCGGCAAAGATGAAGTGTTATTGTATAACGCGTCTGGCGAAGTGACTGAAGGGGCAGCTTGCAATGTGTATATTGTGAAAGATGGCAAGGTAATAACGCCATCTCTTGATTATCAAAAGCTGCCCGGGATTACCCGTTTTATGCTGCTGGATATTCTTCGCAAAGACGGCCGCATAGAAGTGGAAGAACGAGTTGTATCCATGGATGAAGCCAAGGCGGCAGATGAAATATGGTTTAGCAGTTCCACAAAAGAAGTTATACCGGTAATTGAACTAGATGGCGTTGCCGTTGGAGATGGCCGCCCGGGCAACGTTTGGCAACATGCCCAAACTTTGTTCAGCCAGCATAAGTATGACTACTAAGCGAACGCAATGCGTCCCACAAAAGCGCATATATCCTTAGCCGCATTGCGGTCAAACGCAGCGTTAGCTCAACGTTTGGCACCGCACAGTAAATTGGTTGCCGTTGTGAAGGCGAATGCCTATGGGCATGGCGCGGTCCGCTGCGCACAGGCGTTGTCAGAGCTGGCCAACATTTTCGCGGTCGCCTGCATTGACGAGGCACTTGAACTAAGGTCGGCTGGCATATCAAAGCCAATTCTTCTGTTGGAAGGGCACTTTGGTGTACAGGAACTCGCGCTCAGCGAGCAACACGATTTCTGGTTGATGCTGCATTCGGAAGCACAGGTTCAGCAACTGTCAGACTACTCTGCAAAAAGCACATTCAATGCCTGGTTGAAGGTGGATACCGGAATGCATCGCCTGGGTCTGGATATTGAAAAGGCAAGCGCGGCGCACACCTTACTGAGTGCTTGCCGGCATGTTAAACAGCCAGTAGTTATCGCCACGCATTTCGCGTCGGCAGACAGCGAAGACTCTGATTCGACCCAGAAACAAATTGCGATGCTTAATTCCTTTAATGCCGATAAGAATGCGCCTATTAGCCTCTCCAACTCAGCAGGCATACTCGCACACAATTCTGCGCACGGCGACTGGATACGCCCGGGAATCATGCTGTACGGCAGCTCACCACTGGAATACCCGCATCGCGATGCAAGCGCGCTGCACGCGGTGATGTCGCTGCACTCAGAGGTTATTGCGTTGAGAACGATCGCACAGGGCGAATGTGTTGGCTACGCCGGTAGTTGGTGCGCCCATCGAGCCAGCCGCATTGCGACGATCGCAGTGGGCTATGGCGACGGCTATCCGCGAAGCGCACCGTCGGGTACGCCGGTTCTGGTGAATGGTCAAACCGCTCAGTTATGTGGCCGTGTATCAATGGATATGATCACGGTGGATGTCACTGATTGCGAAGAGATTGAGATTGGCTCGTCGGTTGAATTGTGGGGAGAAAAGCTCAGCGTCAATACGGTAGCTGGGCACGCAGGAACCATAGGCTATGAGTTGTTGACGCGCATGCCAGGCAGGGTCCCACTGCTGTACACCGACGACTAACGAACCTTGATCCTCGGATCCGGCGCGCCCTTACGCATCGTGGTCAAAAATTCTTCCAGCGGCGCGGGCGTTGCTACCTGAGGTTCTTGCTCCACCGGCACACTCGCCCAGAATTCTTTCCATGATGGAAATAATTCGTGATAGGCACCGTCATAAGTGTCTCGGTCCGGCCAACGCATTTTCTTTTCGCCAGTAGGCGGCTTATTCAGATCAGTTGCGTACCAGTAACACGGCAGCCTGCGCCTGAAATACCAACGCCCATCAATACGCTGATAATTATCCCAGTACAGCATCTGCATGATGACCCACTCGGCGTCCGCACCCTTTGTTGGCGTTTCATGCTCATTTTTCGAATACAGCACACCGATTGCATTGTCAGGATCAGTGAACTCTATTACGTGATTGCCAACATGATGCGACGTACCGGTAAACTGAAGCCGCAAGGTATCGTCCAACCAACGCTTTAAATGCGCTCGACCCTTTAACTGCCTGCTTACTCGAATATCGGCTGCAAACAGATTTACATGGGCGTCAAGATCTCTCATGTCCAGCGACAACGCATATTTAGACACCAACTGTCGGATCTCATCGATGGATTCCAGACGATCTATACGGGCTTCCAATGAATCTCTCATAAGGCGATCAGTCTGGCTGGGGACCGGCCATATAGTCAACCAGCGCCCTATACTGCTCGTCACTGCAATCGAAACACATTCCCTTGGGTGGCATTGCGTTCAGACCCTCCTTAATACTCGTAATCAAAGCGTCCATTCCCTTGGCCAATATGGGTGCCCAAGCGGCTGCGTCGTGCGATTTGGGCGCACCGGCTGCGCCACTCATATGACAGGATATGCAGCTTCTCTGGTAAATTGCGATAATGTCTTTATCTACGCCTCCAGCCGAGACCTCGGTTTGGCTTTCAAGCTCTGCGGAGCCCTCAGGCTCAGCTGCCACCACCGGGCTTTCTGCAACGGCAGGTGCATTTTCAGTATCACCACTGCATGCTGATAGACCAAGAAATACGACCGCCAGCCAGATGCTGATGGTGTTACGCGTGAGTGATTTGTTCATCCTACTCCCCTACTTCTCTATTCGATACACAGTATGGAACAATCAATACCGCTACCGAAGACATTACGAAAAAGTAGCGCGACTTATGCCGCCGAAGGCAACAGTTGCGCAGGCGCTAACCCTACAGTAACGTATGCGCTCCCACAATCAGCCTCACAGGATTTCGATGACCGAGCAAACCCAATGGGACCATGAAGTAGATGTAGTTGTTGTTGGCAGCGGCAATGGCGCCCTGACCTCTGCAATTGCAGCCCACGATGGCGGAGCCAAAGTATTGATTGTGGAGAAAGCGCCAGTATTTGGCGGCACCAGCGCGAGCTCTGGTGGTGGTGTTTGGGTGCCCAACAATCGCTACGCAAAAGCCGTGGGCGCGGATGATTCCCTGGAAGAGGCACAGGCCTATCTGGAGCACGTAAGTCCAGAAGGGAAAATACGCCCAGAGCTACTCGATACGTATGTGCAGCAGGGCCCTGAGGTTATTGACTATCTCCACGAAAATACGAACTGGGTTCGATACGTCACACTTGAACATTACCCTGATTATTTCCCGGAAGCACCCGGCGGAAAAACCGGGCACCGATCAATGGAACCCGAAATACTTCGCGCCGAAGAGCTGGGTGATGATTTTCAATACTTAGGCAATGCACACCCGCAGACGCAGATGCCGGGTGGGGTGAGCTTCACCCAGGTTGAAGGACAAATAGTACTGGCCGCTCTACCAGGCTGGATGAAAATGAGCGCCTCACTGGTGCTTAAATATTTGTTTGATTTTCCGCTGCGCCTAAAAACACGGCGTGATGGCAGACTCACGATGGGACCCGCTGGTGTCGCACGTTTGTTTCTTGCGTGCAAAGACAGGAACATACCGCTCTGGCTGGAATCACCGATGCAGGAATTAATTGACGACCAGGGCAGAGTCATCGGTTGCACAGTAAAGCGTGACGGAGAAGTGCTAAGAGTCAAGGCCAAAAAAGGCGTTATCCTTGCGGCCGGTGGCTTTGAGCGCAATCAACAGATGCGCGAACAGTACCTGCCAAACCCAACCAACACTGAGTGGAGTGCAGCGAATATTTACAACACGGGTGATGCAATTCGTGCCGCAATCGATAAAGGGGCTGCTACCCACCAAATGGATTGGGCATGGTGGTTCACCACAGCGGTTATTCCCGGTAAAACCAAGGCGCATATGAGTCAGGTGGAGAAAGGTCTTCCAGGTTGCATGACCGTCAATGCCAACGGGCAGCGTTTCAGCAATGAGTCGCAGAACTACGTAACCTTTGTAGATGACATGCTTAGGGAAACAGAAAATGGTAACCCCTGCGTGCCGGCTTATATGATTTTTGACGCCGATTTTCGAGCGAAGAGGCCTGTGGCGTCCGCTCTATTACAATCGAGCATGATGCCAGATTGGGCGGTTCCTAAATCGTGGTGGACACCGAGCTTTTTGACCAAAGCCGACAGCCTTGAAGAGCTTGCCGAGAAAGTGGGTATAGACCAGCAAGGCTTACTAGAAACACAAACGAAGTTCAACGAATACGCGAAAACCGGCAAAGATTTGGATTTCCAGCGTGGTGACTCCAATTACGATCGTTACTACGCAGACCCGGAATACACGCCCAATCCCTGTCTCGGTGCAATCAGCAAACCGCCATTTTACTGCGTCAGTTTATATACAGGAGAAATGGGTACTGCCGGCGGAGTGGTCATTAACACCCATGGTCAGGTAGAGCGTGATGACGGCAGTGCGATTGAAGGTTTATACGCCTGTGGCAATACCACGACAGCGCTATTACCAGCCTACCCTGGTCCGGGATCAACCCTTGGGCCAGCAATGGTGTTTGGTTATCTGGCTGGTAAGCACGCAGCGGCTAGATAGCCTGGCTAAGCGAAACTCATAACATTGCGGAGTCTTTCCGTTTAAAAAGTGCACTAAGGGTATTCACACCTAGTGACCTAAACCAGCTCATTTTACAGCCTGACCTAAATTAAACCCGCCAGACGGTCACCCAGACTATAGACGTTACTGCGCCATACGCTAGACTAAAATTAGGCCAGAAAGGTCTAAAACGGAATTTTAACCACCTTGTCAAAAGGAACTGACATGACCGCCGCACTGCCAGACTCAAGCCTACAAGCTCTTTTCGAAGAGGTCATCGAGCGAGTGCTCAGCGACGAACTGCGCCTACCCAGTTTGCCAGATGTCGCTTTAAAAGTTCGCTCAGCGGTCGCTGATGACAACACGACTTGTGAATTCCTGACCGAAATCATCGCCAAAGATCCCAGTCTAACTGCGTATCTTGTACAAGCGGCATCCAGCCCAGTGTATCGTCGAGCGGTGCCACCACAGACGTTGTCAGAAGTCGTTGGCCTTCTAGGTTTTGAAGCGACCAGCAGTCTTGTGATGCTGCACAGCACTCGAAATATGGTGGAGCTCAACAGCGCTATCGCTAAGTCGCTGTTTAATTACACTTGGGAGCGGCTGGTCGTTAAAACCTCTGTTGCAAGTTTCCTGGCTCAGCGGCTTAAATACCGCCCGGTCGATCAAGTACAGCTGGCAATGTTGCTGACGGAAGTGGGCTCCCTGTCAGTGCTTTCCACTATGCTGGAAGCCTCAGACCAACCCGACAGCGACGTTTATTTCCAGATGTGTCGCAAGTACAGCAAACGAGTAGGTATTGCAGCGCTGATGAAGTGGGGTATTGACAAAACCATTACTGATCTGGTGTTCGATTGCGGGCAGTGGGATAGAACTTGGAACGAAGAACTTGATCTGTTGGATATCGCTAATTTGGCGTTGTATCACACGGTGCAATTGACAACAGACAACCCCTATCTGCCAGATATCAGCTCGCTAATTGCCATGCAGAAGATCCCTGAGGATTTGCGCACGTGCTCTGAGCCCAACCGGCTGGATATCATTGCGGACAACGACGATGAAATCCAGGCCATCATACAGTCGTTCAAGTAATGTCCGAAGCTATTCAGACTGGTGGGTAGAATGCCCGTGCTGCCTATGCATGCGACTATGCGTTCAATTTGTCAATAAACCGGGCGAGATCAATATCTTTTGCTGAAATTCCTCCCGCATCGTGGGTGGTTAACTCTATTTCCACGCGGTTGTAGACATTAAACCATTCCGGATGGTGATCCTTTTTTTCCGCGTAGAGTGCAACAGAATTCATAAAGCCCCACGCTTGAATGAAATCCGGAAACTTCAAGGTCTTGCTTAGTTTACCGTCCGTATTCACCACCCAGGGCACCGCAGCTTCACTGTTTAGCTGTTGTAATTCAATCTGCAATTCATTTGCAGTGAGTTGTGGGGTAGCCATGTGCTGTTACAATTCAGGAAGGCCGGCTTGACGCAAGCCAGCACTCCAGCCACCTTCAGCCTTGAATTCCGAGCCCGTGCTGAAACTCGCTTCGTCAGTGGCGAGAAACAGAGTAACGTTGGCCACTTCCTCGGGCATCCCTACCCTTGGCAAAGCCATGTCTTTGTAAGATTCATTCGCCTGTTCAACGGTCATGAAATCCTTGCCGTGCATATCAGTATATATCCCGCCAGGATGCACCGAATTAACACGAACGTTGTATTTACCCATCTCAATGGCGGCTACTTTGGTCATCCCACGCACTGCCCATTTTGAGCCAGCGTAGGCAATCAGGCCATTTTTCGCCTGCAAACCATCTATCGATGACACGTTTATGATTGAACCACCACCATTGGCCTTCAAGCTTGGAAACACCGCCTGCATGCCCAGGAATGGACCGAGTTGATTGATGCTGACAATTCGCATGAACTTTTCTTCGCTCATGTCCATTATGTTGTCGGCTTCCATGATGGCGGCGTTATTCACTAGCACTTGCAGCTTGCCAAGCTCATTGGCCGTCTCCACGACCGACTGCCAATTGTCGGCATTACGCACATCTAATCGCGCAAAAACCGCTACGTCGCCCAATTCCTCAGCCAGTGCCTGGCCTTCTGTCTCCAGAATATCTGCGATAACAACCTTTGCGCCGTTGTTTACGAAGGCACGCACGGTCGCTGCACCCATTCCACGCGATCCGCCAGTCACAATGGCTGTTTTGCCCGCGAGTCTGCTCATAGCGTTAATCCAAATTCAGCAAATTAACGCCTAGTGTACCGGAGTCGCCGCGTGCTAAGTGCATATTTACGCATTGCTCATATTCTGATGCTGCCAATACCACCCAACTGCCTTAAAATGAACTGGCACAAAAAGAGAAATACAATGCCTAGAGCTCTTAAATACATCCTGCTTGGTCTATTGCTGCTGATCGTTCTAATCGTTGTTCTGGTGCTTGTTAACCCACAGTTCGCCGACAATCACGACACACCGTATCTAAGCCTGGTGTCTGAGCGAGAAACACCACCGCCTCCTGAGAACGAAATCTTGCAACGCGTGCTGCTATTTGGTGACGCGGGTTCATCCAGCTTGGAACCGTGGCAGGCAAGTTTGCAGCAAATGAGCCAGCGCGCCCTGATATCCCCAGAGAAAACCGCCGCAGTCGCCTTGGGTGACAATATCTATTACATGGGTTTCCCAAATAAAGACGATGACCAAAAAGAGTGGAATGACAGCCAATTGGAGAGCATTGAACATTTGGATGCCCAACTAAAGGTGGCTAAGGTCAGTGGCGCTCGCTTCTATTTTGTACCAGGCAATCACGATTGGTATGCAGGCGAGTTGGATGGCATGCGCACACATATTACTCAATACGCAAATGAGCATAACGTAGCGGCTGAATTCAGACCACTGGCGTCGGATACTCTGGGGGCTGCAGATGCAATTAACCTGCCCGGTGTGAGCCTGGTGTTCGTAGACTCATCGGCATTACTGAAAACGGATGATTCTGAGCTAGAAGCGGCAATGCGCACTTTGACTGAGGCTTTTACCAGCATTCGTCAGACCCACCCCGATAATCTGATTGTCGTGAATCAACACCATCCAGTGGAAACCATGGGCCAACATGCTGGCTACATGACGCATTTCGCCTATTGGTTTGTCATTCGCACTCTTGATCTTTTTACGGATGTGGCGTCAGAAGACACATACCATCCAAATTATGTACGCATTATCAAAGCGCTCGACGATGTAATGACACCGTATGAGAACGTGATTCATGCAGGTGGTCATGATCACAGCTTGCAGGTATTCAGACGCCCGCACTCGCATGGGCCTGAGTACACGATCGTTAGTGGTGCGGCTAACACCAGCAAACTCAGTGGTGTGTGGCACACTGACAATTCACGCTTTGCCTTATCGCAGGAAGGTTTTATCGAACTAAATGTGACCGCGAACGGCACTTACTTACAAGTTTTTGATATACACCATGAGAAACCTCGCGCAGGTTTCTGGCTGAGTTTCTAGAATCAAAGATCTACATATCCACGCCTTCCATACTGGCCGCTCCCGTATTCAGCTCGGCACTCTTGCCGCCGTCAACAATGAGTTCGGTGCCAGTAATGTAGGAAGCTTCATCCGACACGAGGAATAAGATCGCATTGGCCAATTCCACTGGATCGGCAATACGCTTGACCGGCACAGTAGACGCGGTAAATTTCAGCCTGGCTTCGTCCGGTATGGCGGCGTAAGTAGCAGGTGTTAAGACCACACCAGGCACGACAACATTGACACGAATACCTTTCGCGGCACCTTCAATCGCTGCCGCTCTGGAAAAGCCGATAACGCCCGACTTTGCTGCCGCGTACGCGGCCGTGTAAGGTGTGCCCAAAATACCGCACACCGAAGACAAATTCACTATTGCCCCGCCACCTTGTGCTTGCATAACAGCCATCGCACTGCGCGTGCCAAAGAAGACCGCGTCCAGACTGACCCTGAAGGTACCACGCCACTCCTCTGATGATGTATCGGATACCAGGCTTCCTCCGACAATTGATGCTGCGTTGTTCACCAGTATATCCAGGCGTCCACAGTCTTTAACGACGCTATCGATGAGATTGGAAAACGCATTTTCGTCGCCCGCATCAGCTACGTAATATCTGGCCCTAACCCCCATTGATTCAATCTGCGAACATATTTTTTGCAGTGGCTCTGATCTCCGCCCACAAATAACACTTAGTGCACCTTCCTCAGCGAAGCGAATAGCCGTTGCAGCACCAATACCTGCGCCACCACCGGTTATCAGAGCGACTTTGTCTTGTAATCTTCCAGCCATATCTGTTCACCATCTATGCACATCCAGCATCCAGTGTATCTTACAGTGACCAGTTCGCTGTGCTAACCTTGCCGGTTTTTCATGCCAAGAGAATGCCCATGACTCACTACATCGCACCCGTAAAAGACATGTTGTTTACTCTGAATGACTGCATTGGGATTAGTGATCTTGTTGAAATCAGCGGGCGCGAAGAATTATCGCCTGACACATTAGAGAGCATATACGAGGAAGGCGGCAAACTGATCACAAATGTAGTCGCTCCAGCCAATCAGAGCGCAGACCAGCAAGGTGCACAGTTTAAAGACGGCAGTGTGAGTTATCCGGAGCAACTGCGACAAGCCTGGAAACCCTACGCTGAAGGCGGCTGGGCTGGCTTGGCCATTCCTGAAGAGTACGGTGGTCAGGGTATGGGCCAACTTGGCTACTGCCCATTCCATGAAATGATGAGTTCCGGTGGTCTTTCTTTCGTGCAGGCACCTGGATTAACAATTGGTGCTGTGGAAGCAATTCATGCGCATGGTACTGAGGCCATGAAACGCATGTACATTCCCAAAATGGCCAGCGGCGAATGGACGGGAACGATGAACCTTACTGAACCACATGCTGGATCGGATGTAGGCGCACTCAGAACCAAAGCGCACGACGTCGGTGACGGCACTTATCGCATTACTGGCAACAAAATATACATAACGTGCGGCGAGCTAGATTTCGCAGACAATATCATTCACCTTGTGTTAGCAAGACTCGAGGGTGCACCTTCCGGGTCACGCGGTATTTCTTTATTTCTGGTGCCGAAATTCCTGCCGAACGAAGATGGCAGTCTGGGTGCGCAGAATGATGTTCGATGTACCGGCATCGAGCACAGGCTGGGGCTGCTTGGGCTGGGGCTCCTGTGCTCTCTGCTGGAGCTCCATTGGGGAAGGTGTGGGGCCCCTGGTAGGTGTGCCTGAGGGACTCTGGGATCATGGTGGGGAAGGACAGTTCACTGATGTAGGCTGTTTGGGTAGTGGACTTGAAGTAAAACCTGTAGGAGGAGAAGTAGTCATCAGTGTCATTGTCATGCACATGCACTAAGGCCTTGAGGTTGGGCACATTCCTCAAGAAATTGACTTCATCTGCATAGGTGAGTTGATTGAATCAGTGGTGAATGAGTGGTGCTCTTGGTTGTGCTTTCTGAAGAGGACATTTTGGTCATCCCAGACCACCCTCTTATCCAGGTCCTTGGAAGGGCATGAAGGTGTGGAGGAAGTTGCCTATGTTGAGGGGCCTGCCTGCTTCATGGCTTGCAACATGAGCTGTGGCACAGACCAGATAGATGACATGTATGTTGCTTGGCCTGAGGTTCTTCTGGTTTATTGCATATAGTTTGGTATTTCTGAAACCATACCTTTGTTTGAATATGTCCCAGTTCCTTAGTTGGATGCCCA
>JBCCIP010000039.1:0-49601 GCA_039111475.1 Pseudomonadota bacterium
CATTTACTCACATATTAATCCTTATGGTCGATTCGAATTGGATATGGAGAAACGAATTCCGTTCAAGCTAGCCACTTAGCAAGCACTAAATGGCACTTTTTGCAGCTTCGTGCCCACTAGGCCAATTCCGCCCGTACAGATGCTGCTCGGAATTGCCGGGTCTGTTTGAACCAGTGCAATGGGTACATACTGGCCAAAAACAAAGAGGTCCATTATCTTTACGGACTCAATCGTTCCAGTTGTTGTCGCGGCAATCGACTGGTTTGCCGCGCCCATAGCGATGAACAGAATCGTGATTGCAAATGTATTAAGTCTTTTCATTGTCTTCTCCTGACATTTTTTCAACGTCTCTCTTCCGAGAGTCTGATTAGGTCGCCACATGAATTGGCCTATTTGACATGGCTCTCTGTTTCTTATTCGACTACCGAAAGTCCACTGTAGTGCTGAGCGCAACTTTTCCCTTTTAGCTTCCTAGTAAGCTCCGCCTTAGTGTCGGAGGTACCTCGCCTAACCAGTACATCGCAGAGAGCCAACTGCATATCCCGCTGTCGCTTCGTCAGTCGACCGCAGGTATCCTTGGCCGGATGGCATGGTTTCGAGTGATCAATGAGTTCCGCCGATTTCTCTCGCGCATTTGCATTGGCAGATTTGCCCTGCGCCATGGCCAGCGAACCATAAGATGTTGCCGCAACCAGGGATAGAGAAATCAGCCAGCATCGGCCTCTCCCAGACATAGATAGATTCATTGTTAAGTCCTCTTTTGCAATTGAATTGGTCAGTTTGTTCAAGCGCATATTGGGGCATCAAGACCCGAATGCGATGTAGATTGACAGTGCTAGAAAAACTGCTTTCAGCGCCTCTTTCCAAACTTATGAGACATTTATACAAGAGACATTTAAAATATGCAAGACATTATTTATGTCTCTTTAATATCCTTTCTGTACCGAAGACGTTCTCAGTGTTAATCTAACTATAATGAGACAAATGAAAACTCACTTTAAGAAATCGATGACAGTGTGGGTATGTACACTACCGATTGCTTTTGGGATAGCGTTCGAAATGTACAGATCAATGAATAAAGCCCTGATAGATGTTCATTACCAGCACAATAATCAAAGGACCCTTCATTCAAGCGCCGAGGGTTTTGACTTGGGCGTTCAGGAAAAGAGACCTACTGTATTTCCAGAGATTCCATCCATACCTCTATTCGGAGAGATTGAGCTCGCAAAAGAAACAACCGATCATCCTCTCCCTGAAATTGATGATCTTCCTGATACATCATTGTCCTGGGCACTCGTGGGGACTTTTATCGAAGATCATGATGATCTTTCGAGCGCTATTATAGATATCGGCAGTCAACAGCAAGCACGCTACTATGTTGGTGAAAAAATAGATAACGAGGTGCACCTCCGGAGCATCACTCTGGGAAACATTGTTATCGAGCGCAATGGAGAATTGGAGCGCTTGTCGCTCTACCAGGAAATGACATCCGATCAGAGAGAAGTCGTGCGTCGAGCGCGCAGGGTCGTACGCAAGACTCGGCAAAAAGGAAGCAAGCATGAAAACATTCCGAAAAATAATCGGACGCCAGAATTAGTTCGCGTATCGGCAAACTACAAAACACTAAGTGAGAGACTGGCTTCGCGACAGTCAAGAAGTAACTAAGACAATGCCAACTCTAATTCTTCCCTTTATCGCGATGCTGTTGGCTCTGTTCATTACCGTGCATGCTCCATCGGCTAACGCACAACCCGAAGCAAGTGTCAATTTAGCACTGGAAAATGCCGACATCAAAGAACTGGTGCGCTGGGCATCAGACCACGTTGAAAAGAACATCATTCTTCACCCAAAGGTGTCCGGCAAGGTCACCGTGATTGCCGGCGAACCCATGACTTCGAAAGAAGCCTATGACGTCTTCCTGTCAGTGCTTCAGGTCCATGGTTTCGCCGTGGTCGAGACCACTGACGCCTTAAAAGTCGTCCCATCTAATCTTGCCAACGAAAGTAGCGCTCCCCTGCTTTCCAGTGAAACGGCCACCAACGCGGATGACGTCGTGGTTCGTATCCTAAAAATACGGAACGTTGCGGCCAATCAACTGGTTGCATTGCTGAAACC
Organism: Pseudomonadota bacterium; assembly: GCA_039111475.1. Classification (GTDB taxonomy): domain Bacteria; phylum Pseudomonadota; class Gammaproteobacteria; order Pseudomonadales; family JAUIET01; genus JAUIET01. The sequence continues at coordinate 2,116 of JBCCIP010000039.1, forward strand.
AATGATGCCAAAGGAAGCGTTGCTCACCGCCTACCCTGATAGCAATTTACTCATCATTTCCGACCGTGCCGCTAATATTAATCGCATTGTTCGCATTGTCGGCCAGATTGATCGCGCCGGGTTAATCGACATCGAACTGATTCGTCTAAAATACGCCAGTGCAAAAGACGTGATTCAGATCATTACGCAGTTGGTGCAGCCATCGAACGCCGGTGGCGCCCAAGGATTTACGATCGCAGAAGACGCGCGGTCAAATTCGATTTTGATGACGGGTAATCCCATTATTAGAGATCAGCTGCGCGGCCTGATCGGTAACCTTGATCAGCCTCTTTCGGGTGATGGCAATACGCAGGTCGTGTTTGTGAACTTTGCCGACGCCAAGTCATTGGTGCCCATTTTGCGAAGCGTCAGCGGCAGTGTCCAAAAAGCCGACAGAGACCAAACCTTTCAACATGTTGACGTCAAGATTGAAGTAAGCGAACCGAACAACGCACTGGTGATTACGGCTCCGCCCTCGTTGCTGGACACAATGAAGGGCGTGATCGAAACGCTGGACGTGCGACGACCCCAGGTTCTGGTCGAGGCCATCATTGTCGAAGTCAATGATGACATTTTGCGAGACATGGGAGTGGAATGGTTCAGTGACGACAACCGCACGTTTACCGGCATTGGCGCACTGCCTAATTCGCTAACCACCCCTGCACCACCCAACTTTGGCGAAGGTCTGACGTTTGGGTTTTTCAGAGACGGTGAACTCCGCGCGCTGATGCGGGCACTGGAAGCTGACACGGAGGCCAACGTCTTATCCACACCAACGATAGTGGCATTGGACAATGAGGAAGCAGAGATACTGGTGGGCTCTAATGTGCCGTTTGTGACCGGGCAGGCGACCAACAGCGCGTCATCGACGGAAAATCCGTTTCAAACAATCCAACGGCAAGACATTGGCGTCAGTCTGAAGGTTAAGCCGCGGATAAACCGAGACCAGTCGATTACGCTGGAAGTGGAACAAGCGGTGGAAACCATCAGTCCGGCCACCGCGTCTGATATTGTCACGAGCAAGCGTGAGATTAAGACCAAGGTGCTGATCGAAAATGGAGAAGTCTTGGTGCTGGGTGGTCTGATTGATGATCGCGTGGATTCCGTTGAACGAGGTGTGCCTTTGCTGCGCTCGCTGCCCATCGTTGGGCGCGCCTTCAAAAGCACCAAAACCCAAGTGACGAAGAACAATTTGATGGTGTTCATTCACCCGGTCATATTGAACGACCGGCGAGAGAATGAATCGGCCACAAAAAGCCGCTATGAACGATTTCGTGATCTTCAGCATTCGTCTCGTTCGTCGTTGTTTCAGATTCCCAGGCAAGCGCCTTTGCTTGAGGAATGGCCTGCAGCCGACGTTACCTATGAGTCCACCCCATGAGCAACGAACTGGCGCCGGCTGATCCTCCATCGATTGAGCGCATCACCCGTTTTCCGTATGGATTCGCGCAACAGCATGGCGTGGTTTTGCTGTCGGTCTCCGAATCGTCGATCAGCGTTGGCTATCGACCGGATGCACCACCCGTTGCGTTGCAGGAAGCGCGCCGATTGATCGGTCCCAACACGGACTTCCAGGCGCTCAGCCACCAGCTGTTCGATGACGCCATCAGTCGTCTTTACCAAAGTGATGCCATGGAGGCAAGCGAAGCAGTGGAAGATACCCTGGACCTGGACGCGTTGATGCACACGATTCCCGTCTCTGAAGATTTGTTGGCTCAAGAAGACGATGCGCCAGTTATTCGCTTGATCAATGCCTTACTCAGTGACGCCGTAGAGCGCCAGGCATCTGACATCCATATTGAGACGTTTGAACTGACTGTATTAGTGCGTTTTCGAATTGATGGTGTATTGAGAGAGATACTGCAGCCCAAGCGTGCGCTTGCACAGGTATTGGTGTCGAGAATTAAAATCATGGCACAGTTGGACATTGCGGAAAAGCGCGTTCCACAGGACGGCCGCATCACCATTAAATTAGCACAGCACGAAGTTGACATTCGAGTCTCTACAATACCGACGCGCCACGGCGAACGCGTCGTGCTCAGGTTACTGGACCGAAGTGCCAATAAGCTGAGCTTAAGCGCGCTGGGCATGAACGCACGAGACAGTCAGTCACTCGAAGACTGCCTCACGGTTCCTCACGGCATCATTTTGGTCACCGGGCCGACAGGATCGGGCAAGACGACTACCTTGTACGCGGGACTCGCTCACCTCAACGACGGTTTGCGCAACATCCTGACAGTAGAGGATCCCGTCGAATACGATCTCGGCGGGATTGGGCAGACTCAGGTAAATAGCAAATCGGGAATGACCTTTGCACGGGGATTGCGCGCCATTTTACGGCAGGACCCGGATGTGGTGATGATCGGCGAAATCAGAGATCAAGAAACCGCGGATATTGCAGTTCAGGCGAGCCTGACTGGACACTTAGTGCTGTCAACACTGCACACCAACACCGCGGTAGGCGCATTGGCGCGATTGGTCGATATGGGCATTGAGCCTTATCTATTGGCGTCCAGCCTAACGGGTGTGATGGCCCAACGGCTGGTCCGGGTACTCTGCACCGAGTGCCGGCGCCCCGTGAGCGACGTTCCCGAGATCGTGATACAACACTTTAATGCCAATCACCTCAGTTTCGAATCCGTTTTCGAACCCGTGGGCTGTGACGCCTGCCATTTGAGCGGTTACAAAGGACGTACGGGAATTTATGAACTGGTGCGCATTGACGCGGCCCTGCGCCACGCCATCCATACCGGCGCATCCGATGACGCTATGACTCGGTTGGCGCGCGAGTCCAGCCCAAGTATCGAGCAAGACGGCTGGCGTCGTGTCGTGGCTGGAACAACCAGCATCGATGAAGTGATGCGCGTGACAGCCGTATCCGGTTCAAAGTAATCTGCGATGCACGGTGACGAACAGATATGCTGACGCTCAGATTGGAATTTCCAGAGGGTGTTGAGGCGCTGGAGAGTGGCGTTGTCTACTGGCGCGTTACGCACGGCCAACACAATGAGACGATTCAGGATTCGGGCCAACTGGCATTGCGTGAATGCAACAGTGAGCTAACGCTCTTCAAAGCGTATGAGAACAAAAAAACCCGACTGTGGTGGCCCAGCGAATACGCCGTGTGCGTGCACACCACAGTGGCACCCGAGCAGCAACGAGAATTGATGCGCGTACCGCGGTACGAGATTGAGCCTCATGTGGCCCAGGACGTGGACGACATGCATGTGGTGGCCACTGCTCCGACCTCGGACTCGTTGTTGCTGCTCGGCATCGACAAACGCATGTTGTCCTGGGTGCTGGAGCGCCTATCGACCGCACATTTAGACCCCGACACCATCGGCCTGGACGCTGAAATACTGGCGGAGGATGCGCGCCAGGAAGAAGGCGGTGACCATACCGTTTATGCTCATCAACTGGGCCAGCGCGTGCTGATGTATGCTAAGGATCAATTGATCGCCGCCTGCGATAGCCAGCATCTGGCAGCCTATCAGGAACAAATACGTGCACTTTCTTACGCAGATAATGCGTCTACACTGTCCTTTCTAGGAGACGGTCAAGTAGATTGGTGGTGGGATCGCGCCACGACAGCAACCACGCAGACTAACCTCAGAGCCGGAGATTTTGAGCGCCAATCATTGTGGACGATGGTGCGACAATGGCGCCCGGTCTGGATGACAGCGGTCGCCGGGTGCTTTTTACTGGCAATCACGCACATTGTGCTCATTGAGATCGTTAAGCGACAGACGAGTGAGCTGCGCACAGAGCAGGCTGCGCTCTACCATTCGTACTTTCCGAACGCCACACAGATCTTTGATCCACCAGCCCAACTTCGAAGCAAACTGCAACGACCCAATCAGCCCGAAATATCCACCGATGGTCTGGCTACTTACGCCTTGTTTTCAGACAAATTAGCCCAACTGTCCGCCTCAGAACGAGGGCCGCTTAAACGGGTCGCGTTTTCCGCAAAGCAAAACGAACTGCGTGTTCAGATTACCCTCTCGTCGATTCGAACACTCGAATCACTGGTTCAAACACTCGAGCAGCATGGGCTCGAAACGCATATTGAATCAGCAACCGCCGGCAACGAGGGGGTCGCCGCCCAACTGTCTATGAAAATTATTAGGCTTTCTTGATGAGACCCCTTGATACCTCGAGCGCCACGATACGCACACTCTTCGCCATACTTACTGTGGAGCAACGACGTCGCGCTGCAGTGGTGATAACCGTCTTATCCATGATGCTGTGTGTTTCTACCCTGGTGTCACTGTATGATTCGCTCAATTCCGCACTTGCTACTCGGCTGTCCACTGCGGAGGACCTTACCTGGATGCAAGCACAGAACATCATGGTCGATCTATTAGATACCGAGCCCCTTCAGACAAAGGACGATCGATCACTGATTACGATTGCAACGGACGCTGCTAATGACCACAGCATCACAGTGAGCCGTTACCAGCCCGACTCCAAAGGCGGTCTCAGACTATGGATTGATCGCGTTGAGTACACAGTAGCGATCGGTTGGATACAGGACATACACCGAATCAATGGCTTATCCATTGATTCGCTGACACTGAGTGCATTAGGAGATCTAGGTTTAGTCAGCGTGAATTTGGTACTTAGTCAATAGGTAACCTAATTGCGAACTACATTAAGGATACTGAGCGATGCGTCACTACTAGAATAGGCCAATGTCCCTCGCCCATTCGAGTTCAAACTCGAAACGCTCTAACAACAGGTCCATCGTGTGGGTAGTCAATTGTCGATTGAATTTCTCAAATGCGGCAATGACTGCTTGTTCTTCAGTAGAGTTAACATTAACAGTGAGTGACGCATTAATCTGATGACCAATATACGCTTTACGCATCCTGGGCAATATGCGTTGTCGCATTTGCCGCGAAGCACTATGTTCGTCCAAGAGCCCGGAAATGATGCTCTCAAATAGCTCCAGATCGCTCTTATACTCTCCCGGAAACTGTATTACTTTGCTCAAGCGAACTCCCTGATAATCAGTGAACAATATCCGTTGCACACTTTAATTTCTCGTTAGCCACTAACGGCCGCGTAGAGTATCACAGATAAACACTATAATTCATTACGTTAGACGCATTTTTTGAGGTTGATTCTTAGAACAATTTGTGTCTGCCCATTGGTCACTGTAGAGTGACCGAATGAGACGTTTTGTGTATACCAAGCAACCAGTACCCAATTTACGTAAATCGTCATGTGAATTTGTAAAAAATAGACAATGTGACTGTCGCAGAGCGTCTTGTGCTTGTAATATTATGTCTTATTGTCTATTATTTAACCTTCTCTAATCATGAGACTTTTAGTCGCGATACCAATATGGACAAGTTAACCCATTTCTTGAAAGATGCATACGACGGTTCAGACGATGAATCTGTCAAGATCGAGTTGCGTGTTAATCTTGGAACGCTCCGAAAAGATCGGGAATTGTTCGAATCTTTTATGATTGAAGCTTTGGAAAGGCTGGATCAGCGAACCTCTAGTGTTGACAGAGCGCGCAGCCGCCGAGCGGACAAAACAGGTCAAAATCGAGCCGCGGGTCGCGGCAGAACCAGAATCCAGAAATCCGATGTCTTAGCGGCATTAGAACACGGCTATTCAACAGTAAAGGACATTGCTAATCACATCAATTGCGACAGCGGACAATTAAGAAAGACGCTTAGTCGTTATGTGAAAGACGGCACGATTAATAGGACTGGCCATGGTCAGTATGAATTGTCTTGAAACGTAGGCCACCTTTACTTACCAACTCAGCAATTCCATTAGTGTTTGGCTCAGCAGTTTATTCGGCGAAAACGAGAGACGTGCTTAGGTGTATGCCATTAGAAACGGTTGAATTCTTGCTTAAAGACAATGCAGTTCTGCAAAAGATAATTCCTAGTTATCTATAAACGGCTGCTTAATCCGCACAACGACGCTTGCAAAACCCTCTAAAGTAGGATGTATGCGCTATTGGCGTATCATAATTCGAAGGCATGATACTCATCGATGCGGAGGTTAAAAAAATTAGAATGGGCATACAGCTCACTAATGATTTGCATTGATAAATTTCGGAGAGAGACAAGCAATAAAAACCGCGAATTACCGTATGCATAATTTGCCATCAGTACTTTCTTCCTTAAAGTACCACACGAAATACTAACTGCAAAATGTAGTGGCTAAGTATTCTTGTCCAACGTTTTAGAGGTTAACCAATAGTTTTCCTCCGCCTTGTTGGGCGGTAAACCGCCGTTATGCCGATGAGGGCGAAGTTGGCAATAGTATCCAGTAATGTACTGGTTAATCATCAACTCCGCTTCCTCAAATGAACGATAGCCGATTTCCGGTATCCATTCACCTTTTAAGCTTCTAAAGAAACGCTCCATTGGAGCATTGTCCCAGCAGTTACCCCGGCGACTCATGCTTTGTTCTATCCTATAACGCCACAGATATTGTCGGAAGTGCGTGCTTGTGTAATGGCTGCCCTGATCGGAGTGAAATAACACCCCTTTCGGTTTCCCTCTCGATTCATAGGCACGATTTAATGCACTGGCAGTGAGCGCACTGTTCGGCGATTTCGATAGCGCCCAGCCCACCGGCTTGCGTGCGTACAAGTCCAACACAACTGCCAGGTAAGACCACTGCCTACCTGTCCACACATACGTCACGTCACCGCACCAAACTTTGTTGGGACGATGCGCATCAAATTCGCGATTAAGCGTGTTTCCAATCGCTAGATTTAATTGACTCGCCTTTCGGTACTTATGCTTGCGTTGCTGCGCACTCTGTAAATCCAGCTATTTCATCAACCGCCCCGCTCGGAAACGGCTAAGCGGACGACCTTGCAGGCTTGCCATTGTCGCCAGTGTTCGGGCTCCCGCTGAGCCATTACTTAAACGATGACAGGTCTTTAGTAACGCATGTAGCTCTACCTTCATAGGATCTATCTGCCGAGCCTTACGTCGCTGATATTTCAACGTGCTATAGCAAACACCAAGTGCCTCACAAAGCACAGTAATACTGTGGCTCTCTCGAAGTTTCTCGACCAGTTTTATTTGTTCAACTCGTCCGACATCAAGAGAGCGGTAGCCTTTTTTAATATTGTATTGTGCTCCTCAACACGTCGAATGTGCTTTCGTAGCCGCTGAATTTCCTGTTGTTCCGCTGTAAGCGCTTTGCTCTTAGGTGTATCACCAGTTCGTTCCTTACGCAACTGCGCCACCCAGCGATCCATAGATGAGTGACCTACGTTCATGGCCGCTGCCGCCTCTCGAATTGAGTAACCTTTATCAACCACCAATTGCGCCGCTTCTAGTCGGAATTCGGGACTAAAAGACCGTCTTACCCGTTTGCTCATACTTGTACCTATTCATAGTCTTACGGAGCATGTTACCCCTTAATGAATGGACAAATTTACTGAGCCACTACAGTTTGCCCCTAATCAAATGGCTATCAGAGGCACGTTTGTAATCAGCGGATCTACTGGCACCGTCAGTGAACCCACTCCTTTTACAGAGGAACAGATAAAGCAAAACATGGTCGATTGGCCAACGAAAATTTGCGATCAAGTAATGCTCAGTGTAAAGACGGACGCAAACAGAATAGCGAATTTTCAAAACGCTATCGGCAGATACACGACAGCTAACAAACTGCGGCTTTATATCTTAGATATCGGGGTTCCACTTTTGGCGTTTCTGCTTAGTATCTTGTTTATTGCCCAAAAAATAGTTGTTGCGTAAATATGTTCGATGACTGGAGCGGTGTGATAATTGCTAGTATGGAAATTGCGTGCTCATTTATTGAGCCCTGCCATTTCCTGGAGCTCCCTAATAAAGCATACCATTTGCTCTTGGTTCAAAGTCGTTCCAAAATACCCATCGCAGCATTCGACAAATTGATAACCATGGTCGGTCTTGTTGATTTCAATGACCCGAGCGCCATCTGCACCCAAGCTGCGTATTACAGTCGAAAATTCTTCTGTAAGGTGTTGGTCATGCCATTGGTAGCCTAAAGTAGACATAATTCAAACCCTCGTCGATGTTGATGTCCTACGCAGTTTTTCGTTTACCAAGCGTTAGAGCTAACAATCAGTATCATTGGCCGTCGAAATCTGAATCTGGTCGGCTATTTAACATCAAACATCAAACGTCAAATTGTCATGGGAAAGATCAGGTGAAGTCTCCTCCAACACACTTTCCCAATTGTTGAAAACATCAAAAATCTGGTTCGAATCGAATCTTTTCATGCGCGCCATATTTTTCAATGATTTACGGTACTCTCGGTGATTTCCCAACCCGGCGTTTGTACCAAAATCGCATATTTTCTCATCAGACGTAAGGGAGATAACGTAAAATATCTTTCGCACATTTTTTTAAGCGGCAGTCTCAAGCTGTTAATTCAGTTTCCAATTCTTGTATCATTAGAGGATAACGTCCCCTGATTGAATCATTGAGTCAGGAGTGAGGTCACTAAATATCCGGTGCAAAAACAATTTCACTTTGCGTTTCAGTTATCAGCGATTGGTACCTTTTTGCTGCTTTTTTCAGGTTATCGATAACTTCATTGGGCAGAGTTTCATTTTCTGCTCGATACAGTTCTTTCAAATGTACTGCAAGGTTTTCAGGTGATTGATAATAACCAAGCGCTTTTTGCATGAACAAAGTTTGTGCTTTTGTTGTTGCCCCATTAAATAAGCGTCGTGCAATAGACAAAGCAAAATATGGATGGCGAGAGTGGTTTCTTGCACCGGATGTTGGCCTCTGGCTAAGAGAGGAAATGAAAGAAGATATTTCAGATTCTACATCAGGTGCATGAAATTGAAGATCCACTTTGTCTTGCACCGGTAACTTAAAATTCGAGTTGGCTTTTCTATCTTGCCATAAATCCTCTTGATCCAGAGTTGGCACTACTTGGTAAAGCTCGAACGACCAACAAAGATCGTAGTTGGTAGGGATGACAGAACCGCGATATTGATACCTGCCTCGATAATCTTCCTCGTAATAATTAGGCATATTCAGTTTTACTCGAACTGTCGCCGCGTCAGCATCTTTGGCGCTCTCTGGCAAAATATGACTAATGCGAAGTGCTGACAAACTAAAGCCATTCTCTCTGCGGGAATTATTGTTTGATCTTAGGTATTTTGTTGAGGGATGAATAATGGCATAAACGCCTTCACTCATCCCATAGAAGTCTGTTGCTTGCTCTGGAGATAAAAATTTGCCACAGCCCCCTTTGGGTTTGGTGTTTCTATAGCGATCAAGTGCCAAATTGATGTCGTCATCAGACTCTATACCTAAGACATCAATGGCAAAATTTTGTAACGCAAGTTCGCCAAGCATCTTTGGTCTGCCATTATCAAAAAAATCCTCTTTGTAATTTATGGGCCGTTTAAGCGCTAAAGGATGCGCTGGGTTAAACTGATTTGCATGTTGCCACATAAGCTCAGAGTACTTAGAGATCTTGCCGGCAGCTTTTTGAGTTAGGGATTTATTTCTGCGCCCAAGCGCAATGTCTTCAATACTAGTTTTTGAGACTCCGAATACTTCCTCAAAATCTGTAGTTGGCCAGGTATCGATCGGCTTAGGGCTACAGTATTTTTTGAAATAGTCAAAATAATCGGTAGCGGGGCTGAGAATAAGAGCCATCTTATATGCTAGTGATGGACTATAAGTAGATGGCCAGCGCTCAGTATGTTTAATTGCTGTTGTTGGGAGTTCTAATAGTTCCTCGCTTTTTTCAATCGAGAGCCGGTGTTTGTTAAGAAAATCGCTCCATTCCATAAAGATTTTTCCTGCCAGTGTCAAGAAGAGAATTTTTTCTTGCTAATCCTGCAAATTTTATCTTGCTGGTGCCAAATTTTAATTTAGTTTTCTGTCGTTATGAAGTGCGCTAGCATCATCTGAGTTATGAATATAACACTTTTAATTGATCACGTTAGGAGGGTTTACCGATGCACATGCAAAACATGAGGAGGTCTACCTTTTACTTATTGAGTTTTGCAGCAATTCTCAACAGTGGCTGTAGCTCATCAGGCTATAAGAATTCCGCAAACGCTCAGACCTATGCAGACAATTGCAACGCTGCTATATCAAGACTTTTAAAGGAGCCCACAAGGCAAGTGAACGCCAGCTCTTATATAAGCGATGCTCGGTTAGTGCTTCAATGTACGGAGAAGTTAAAGATTGCACCAAAAAAGGGCAAAGTAGCCAAAGAAGCAATACATAGAGCAACAATTATTAGTGAAGCTCCGCGAAGCGAACTACTAAAAATCTTGTCCGCGCCACCGTTTCTTTCTTATAGAACCCGCGATCAATGGGCGAGAAGTGACAATGCAAAGCTCGAGCAGAAAAACAAAAAGCTAGAGCGTAGTGTTGAGCTGCTCTCGAGCTGTGAAGCCCCATTCTATGTGGTGGATAGTGATGGTGGGCGGGTAATTGTTCCGAGCCAAGGTTTATAGCGGAGGAGAGAGTCATGACTAAAATCTCAACCAAACATGAAGGTGTATACACAAGTGGTGCGGATTTCCGCGAACAATTTGCCGCCAATCACAATAACAATTTGTCTCGAAGAGATATCTTAAAAGGGCTTTCTATGTGTCCCGTGGCGCCACTTGTTAGCATGCCTCAAGAGTCAGAAGCTTGGCTCGGGTGGGTATTTAGATTTTTACTAAGAGGTGTTGTGCGAAGAGGTGCTGTACGGAAAGGTAATAGAGCAACAAGAAGAGTAGCACCGCGTGGCCGACTCTATGCAGTCGGAGGTGGTGCAAGTGCAAGTCGTTATTCTTACGGCAGAACGGCTAATCATGTCTGGGATGGGTATACCGCTCTGGATTTTATTAGATCACTTTCTGGTCTCAGCAGTAACGTGTACGCACTGCCAGATCAAGTCGTCGAATACATTCAAGAACACGACATTGGCACTGTGTGGTTTAAAGGGGTTGCGAATAGTGTTTCTTTTTCATTTTTAAATGACTCCACAGAGATCATACCCAGCCCCGAGATTTACTTTGAGGAAGCCAATCTGGAAACTGATGTAACCTTTACCAGAGAGCGTCACCTGAGTTTTCTCGACGATTGGGCTCCTGGCGCCAAGGGAGATGTGCCCATCGCCTCAACTTCAAAAAGTCAGCTGCCATCACTGGCCATTAACCAAACTGGACCGGTCTCCATTCGACCTTATTGTCCTGACCAACCCAACGTGATTTTCGATGAGTTCACGGTAGTAGTTGTGGATCCCAATGATGTGCAATTTAGGTAGGAAAAAATGAGTTATCGTAAGCCCTATCCATTAATGAAGTCCAATAGAAGAAGCTTCTTAAAACAAGTACTTGTCGTTTTTTCGAGTGCTTCTCTTGGTAGTGGTATGGCAACAGCTCCGTCGAACGCATATGCTCGCATACCTTTCCGAGCACCTAAACCTAAGCCTCGAGCTCCGATTAGCTACAAGTCTAGACCCATCCCCGCTAGGGCTCCCAAGGTTCGCGTACCTAAATACTCAACAACCACGCATAAAGTTGCAATTCAAAGGAAGATCGATCGGGCAAAAGCGGCTCTCAATGTCCATGGAAATACAGCGAGATCTCAGCTAAGAAATGCTCTGGCGAATGGAGGAAAGAAGTACAAAATGGGGCGCGACTGGAATGCCCACCACATGATCTATTGGCGGCACCGCGATCACGATACGATCAAGAAAGCAGCCAAAGGCGGCTACAACGTAAATGGTGTTGAGAATGGTCTGAGGATTCCTAAATCTACGCATAAAAATATTCACTTCGCCGATGTGAATAATGATAAAGCAATCACCAAGCTGCTTGATGACCTGCATAGCAAGCGCAGTTATTTCACGCCTCAACAAACCGCTACCGTGGTTAGGAATCATGTTCGTATGTGGAAATACGATGCAATTAAACAGCGGCCATTAATCGCAACATTTAATCCAGAGGTACGGGCCGCAGGTTCCGTAGATAAGGTCGCAACGAATTTGAGACATTTTAACTAGGATAAAGCATCAAAACTGCCCATGGACGGGCGGCTTATCGCACTTACATAGGACAGGCGCTCACTTACATAAAACGTTCGGCTCCAAATATAATTGATATTTCTACCCAAAAAACCTGATGGCTTTCAACGCTTTAACAAATCACAAGGCGAGACTGCACTGATATAGTGTGTTAATGATATTGCAGCCAATGAGCGCCCCGGCTGAGTCAATAGGCCGTAGGCAATGCGTGGCGTATCTTTTGCTTTAAACTGGAGTTCTTCTGCGATTATATCGCTGGCTTGTGCGTCGTCAGATGATGATGTGAGTCTCCTCGGGGCAAAATCTAAAGTAGACGTCTTTCAGTATAACGCCACGTTAGTGGCGTGAACAAGCCATTAAGTGTTCGTCCTTCCTGCGCTGCAGTGTCCGTTGTTTTATCAACGCTCTGCAGTTCATGATCTTCTCATAGCGACCGTAATACATATCGGCCGGTGTCACGTTGTCCAATGATTCATGCAGTCGTTCGTTGTTATAGTATTCCACAAACTGGTGGATCGCCCGCTCCAATTCCCAGGGATAATGGTAGTTTTCCAGCTTCACCACGTTTTTCATCGATCGATGGTAGCGTTCGATCTTGTCCTGAGTCTGCGGATGATACGGCGCACCACGTGAAAGCGTCATTTGTTGCTATTTCAAGTACAGCTTCAGATCGTACTGTAACCATCCCATAATTTAGTTGCATGTCATCTTAGAGTTTCCCGGCGTAAACTACTCGTCAGGAGACGTAAGATGAAGAAGTCACGGTACACAGAAAGCCAGATTGTTAAGGCGCTGAAGGAAGTTGAAGGCGGCCGCAACGTCAAAGATATGTGCAGAGATTACGGCATATCGGAAGCGACTTACTACAACTGGAAAAGCAAATACGGCGGGATGGAAGCCTCAGATGTTAAGCGGCTGAAGGAGCTCGAGGATGAGAACCGCCGTTTGAAGCAGATGTACGCAGAGCTGAGTTTGGATAATAAGGTGCTGAAGGACATCGTTGAAAAAAAGCTGTAGCGCCAGCGGTGCGGCGCGTTCAGCGCCGAGCGGTCGCAACCGTTTCAGGTTGCGGCGTTCCAAGGACACTGCCCGCGGCGCGACCCCAGTCGCGAAAGTGCCGGGTCGACAGGCCCACGCCCGTCGAACACCACCGATCCTCCCAAGGATCGGCGGGTAAACTCGGTGTCAGAGCCTCTCCAGAGGCGCTGACATGAACCTCCGATGAGCCCCAGCTCATTGAGGGTTCACCCTACAAGACACCAGGACGCCCACGTCCTGGTGAACGAAATGACGCGCCCCAGCGCGTCATGAGTGGTCGCCGTAGTCGCCGTCAAAGGAGCCCCAAGCGACGCCTGACCACCCGCTGAGTGGGTCGACGTCCAGGAGATCGCCGAGCGACCAGTCGCGTCGCAAGCCCCAGCTTGCGACGCACGCAGCCTGCGCAGCGGGTGGTCAGGCGTGGCGCACCACGCTTCGCATGACGGCGACCGGGTGAATTGATCCGACTGCCTCAAGGGCGTTCAGCCCGTGCGCGATCAAGAGGGTGTCCCTACCAAACAGGCGGGCGTCCAGCAGAGCCTGTGTGGGTGAATCGGCCGCCAGCCCTCAGTCCATGAGGGGTTGAGGACGAGAGGGGGCTCCTCCTCTCACTAAGCGCTATGTCGTCCATGACGTCATTACAGCCCTCTTTTACTGCACCCCTAATCAACCATTTCTTAAAAAGACACATTGGATAATCGATTGGATATTCGCTTGGATAACGACGATACCAATGGCTTATCCAATCGATTAGCCGATATTCTACGGAGATTGCGATCATTTGGGTTGGAGTGTGAGAACAACTGATGATCTGACGAATTCGCTGTTTTCCACGTGTGGGCTCACTTCTCGATGGCATTCAGCAAGCGGCGTTGTACTACCTTGTCTTTCTTGAAAATTCTGGCGCGCAAACATTTGGAGGCACCTCACCGACCGAAAAGCTACAAGGCGAGATATTGACTGGCTTATACGCTAGCAGCGAACAAGTTTTTTGGTATTCGACAGTACAGCATATGGTCTTGAATCGAATGGTTAGGTATCGCATATCCACTACCGTATCGAATACCATATAGGGAGACACGCTCTACGCTCAGTAGCCCTTAATCTCTGCATATATTTTGTACGAGAACTCATAACTATTGCGCCTAAGTGTGGCACGTGCCACACTTAGGTATCTGTACAGCACTTCAGCCGATTCCTTTGGACACAACAGCCACACATTTTCTGGACAAGGCAATGGCCCTGAATGAGGCCGTGCAAAAGGGTTCCAACGCGACCTTGTTAGCGCAACGCTTCAATATGTCACCAAGCCAAGTGCGGCACTACGTTCGAGTGGACAACAATCTCTCTTCGCCTATGAAAACCTTGTGTCGCAAGACACGTGATGTGAGCATGGGTCACGCGCGCGTGTTAGCGACGTTACCGAAAGACAAGCAGGTTGCGGTCGCGCGCGAAATCATTGCGAAAGGTTGGTCTGTTCGTTATCTCGAACGATACGTTAGGGCGCCCTCGCCTCCTCCGGACATTGCCTACTACGAGCAGCTGTCTGAAACCTTCTCCGAGCAAGTCGGACATCCTCTTGAAATTCGCCCTGAAAGCAATACGCCTCAAAATGGCGAAATCACACTACGCTATTTTGGCTTCGATGATTTTGATGCAATTTGTTCTAAGCTGGGCGTATCACTGGACGACTGAAAACAGAAAACCACCCGCCCGCTTAAAGGCATTTCACCCAATGGCGAAAAATCGGCTATTCTCAGTTAAAACGTGCTAAAAATAGCACGTCTATCTAGACTTTATTTAGTAATATCAAATACTTATAAAAATTGTCGACCGTCGACAATTACGCTTTCTCAAGCATTTCCTTTAGTTTCTGCACGAGCTCTTCTTCAGCATCATATAGGTCTATTTTGTAGTGCTTTTTCTTGGTTTGACTCGCACTGATTCGCGCCACCAACTTACCATCTGCGTTTTTAATTGCTATGGGTTTGCGTGGCTTAGGTGCACTGGATGACACCTGTGTCTGCTTCAACAGTTTGAGGATCTCACGTGAGCTGGCGACACTGCCCTGCCCCGCTGTGTTCACAATCTTCAATGCCTGTTCAGGCGATTTCTTTAGTTCGCGGGCCAATGCCGTTCCGTCACGCAGTGTGAGTACAGACGGCGACACAAACACTTTCAGCACGCCCTCTGGCAGCGCAGCCACGGTAGCGTACTCGGCCACTGTCGAACGCCCTATTCCTTCTTGCGCCGCAATTGATTCCTGAGTCCATCCCTCGGCGACCATGGCCTGGATGTGCTGCGCATATTCCCATGGCGACAAGGCTTCGCGATCTTTGTTCTCGATGCGCGCTAATACTTGCGCGTCAACGTCCGCAATCTCGTGGGATACCCACGCGGACAACGGCACCAATTCGCCACTCTCTTTCGTTAACAATTCAGCACAAAACCGACGACGCGATCCATAGATCACTTCGTGGGTGTATTCGGGATCATTGATCGGCCGCACCAACACAGGTTCGAGTTGCCCGTTCTTTTTGATCGACTCGGCCAGCTGCTGAACGGCCGGATCGCTTTCGCTCAACAGCGATTGGTTTCTGAGGTTTAGGCCACTGACCTTACACTTGCGAGGATCCAGGTAAGCGTGTTTTGCCACCACTTCGGATTTCGACGCGGGCAATTTAATGCGCGTGGAACCACTGCCCTGCAACATCTTTGGGTCGAGTGCTGTTGATTCGTGAGCCGCTGCTTTGAACGAACGCCCTGCTTCGCGCTTCGGTTTTTCAGCCACAGGCAAATCATCCAGACCCGCTAACATGTCATCCAAAGTGACTCCCTTTTTTTCCTTGCTCACGCTTCAGCCTCCGCTAACTCAGGTTCCAAATTCGCTGCCAAATCGGCCAGCGCGGTAATGGGCACTAGATCATCTGCAATCTCCCCGTCTCTAGAGGTGCCCTCCCAACTCGGAACCACCAGCTTCTCGTGAATCTCATTAAACACCGAATTAAAGTTTTCCATGGCGCGTTTGCGCTGGAGCCGGGTTACATTACAGGTGTTGGGATTAACGTCGTAAACCGTTCGGCCAAAGGCCGTCAGGTTACTGATTGCCGCTTCATGCTTACAGATGGCATTGGTCATTGCATCTTCTTTAAAGGTTCTGCGAATCAGCGACAGCGCCACCTGGCTCCCACGCGTTGCAGATTTTTCGCTTGGGTTAAACCGCGTGGGCATAAACGCAATGTGGGGCACGGCGAAATCCGAGCCAAAGTAGTGGCTGAGAATACCGAGTTGTTCGCTGAGCATGGCGCAGAAGGCGAGGGTAGAGGAGTAGTCCACGATCTCGGTAGGAGTGGGGGTGATGACGTGATCCGAGCCAAACACAATGTTCAGCGGCAACAAGCCCAACGACGGTGTACCGTCGAGCACCACCACATCGTAATCACTGGTCACGGCTTCGAGCGCTAATTTAACTCGGAAAAAACACCGGACGGCATCATCGTCAAGGTTCTGCGTTCGGGCTCGCATGAGCGCATTCACCAGCGCAAATTCAACACCGGCCAATTCCAGGCAGGAACCAATCACATCCATATTGGGTAGGTAAGTGCTCTTGATCAGGCGACGCACTTCTTCTGGGTGTATCTCCTCACCGCTGAGCAGCGCATTACCTAAGGTGTCATCAAAGCCAAGCTTCAGATCGGGCTGCAGTCCTACGTTCTTTGACAGGGTTGCTTGCGGATCCAGGTCTACAATCAACACACGACAGCCTCGATTGGCATAATACGTTGCCGCATGCCAAGCGCTGGTGCTTTTCCAGCAACCGCCTTTAAAGTTAGTAAACGATATAACCGCCGCCTTGTTTGCCTGGAACCAAGGCGTAAGGCCCAAGGTCTGTCGCATGATGAGCAATTGCTCCAGCGTATACCCGAGGCGCTGGTTATTGGCGCCGCGGTCAGGGGCGGGCAGATAGCCCTGTTGCTCCGCATGATAAATCTGCTGCAGGTAGCGAATGCCTAGAAAGTCGAGCACCTCAGCTCCTTTGAAGCGCCGGGGTGCGACTTGTTCAGCCTGTTGTGCAAAGGCGCTCAGATAGCGCACACCTTCGTCATGGTATTGGTCTAGCTTTTCGATTAAAGTCTCAGCGGGTAGCATGAAGACACTCCGAGTTCTGTCGTTAATGATGGTTGTATTTATACTGCATTAGCGATCAGCACTATATTTAAAATGTGCTGCAATAGCACCAGAAAATAAAAAATAAGAATGGATGTTTTCCTCTTAATGTTTGTTTTCTATGACTGCTTAGAGAAAAACCAATTAAAATGATTACTTACTGACCTATATGAGTATTTATTGGCCAGAAACATCGTCTTCAGCGAACCGATCTTTAAGAAATACGAACCGATGTTTAATTATCTAACCCGATGTATGCCGTTGAACGAACCGATCTTTAAGAACAGCGACCTGATGTATTTATTGACCAGACCGATGTTTGATTGAACGAACTGAGGTTTGTATCGAACAACCCTATGTTCAGCCAAAAGCGTGTAAATTGATGAGAACATGTGCGTTTTTGATGCAATATCTATTTTATTCTCTTTAACCTCTATAATCGTTTTGTTTTGTTGACCGTTTTATTTGCTGTACCTAACGGATGGTCGTAATTCATAAAATCTAAATTGTACTTATTGAGTAGTGATCGTTAATATCGTCCCTCACAATGTTAATAACGAACGAGTATCATGCCTCGTCCTGCGATACACATCCAATCGGACATCGATCCCACGCAGGCACTACTGTCTCTAAGCGAAATACAATCTCCCACGGCTCTTACAAAATTCTCGAAACATTTACTAGTAGCCATTGATTCGGCCGGTGGAAAAATTGCCCGCAGTGAACTCACTGATTACTTGAAAGGGCAGGGTGCAGCAAGTTCCACAGCGGTCATCAACGAGCGACTGACTGAGATGAAGGAATCAGGCGCCATAAGCGTCAACCAGGCACATGAGGCCGGAAAGCTAATTCATCTCTACACTATTCAGTCCATATCACCTCTGCTCGAAGCTAAGCGAGTGCTTACTACGCCCAGGCGTCGCATTCCCAGGGATGTGATTGTTAGAAGCCTTTTGGGAGACAATGAAATAGCGGCACCACCTCCGAGTGACCCAGTATTAGAGAGTTTATTCACAACGCTTGAAGCAGCAATGAAGTTGGGTCAGAACGATAAGCGTACCGAAATTGCTTGCCGCTATTTTTTGAAGCGAAACGATTACATCACAATCACTGCATCGACCTCGACTCGCAGTGGCGGTGACATAGCGCGTTTGTCAGATCAGCGCGTGATCATGGCATTGAATGCGATGCTCCTATCAGTCATTAGAAACGCATTGAACGACGGAGTGACCGAAACACAGATATTGCAAAATGTGCGCTACCACCATGTGCGTTTTGATATGTATGAGTTGCTTGAGCAAATGAAGCTCACGCGCATGCGTCGCAATTCTGAGATTGTCAGTCAAACCATTCGCCGATTGGTCGACACCAGCTACCGCGTCGATGCCAGCGAGTCACCGTATTTTCGTAAGCGCTATTTAGGTGATTCAGATATTGATGTAGCCGAGTACCGCTACATCACCGAATTCTATGCACAAAACACCCGAAACCTGGTGGATGGTCTGGGAGCACCGTACGAGTTTTCTGATCGAATCTATGTCGTGAAGTTTCACACGGCTCTGGTGGCCAATATGCTGGAGCTATCCAATTACTTCACCACCATTCATCCCGAGCGTTTGTATGAGCGATCAGGGTTGGCGCATCGAATCAATAACTGGGCGAGGGCCGTGGTTGGTGTACGACCGCGCGCTGTGTCGTGGGATCACCACAGCTACCCGCTCGATGAGTTTAAAGAGCGAGTGTTGCCATCGGCTCGATTGGACAATTTCACCAGAGATTTTTTCAGACTTGTTGAGCGTAGTTCTAATAACACGGATCCTGAAGACCACCCTGAAGTGACCGGTCCGTGGGAGGATAAATGCAACGACACGGTGGTTTGGCAATACGGGTATTACATCCGTGTGTCTTGGGACGACTCGGCCGTGGCCAGATTGAATCGTTTACATCAACGACGGCCTGCAAATCGTAATCGCATGCCGGTCGTCACCGTCTGGCGAGATGCAGCCGACGAGTACATAGGCGACAACTCCATCCACATGCAAAAGTTGAGAGCGGAACGGCAGCAACTGGATCAATTGGCTTGGGGTGAAAGAGGGGAGGCGCATGAGTTGGATGCCTTCTAGCGAAACCACGCTGACCTTAAAGCAGTTGGGTGTTGATGTAGACCATGCAGTGCAATTGTTTAATAAGACGACGAGCATCCCATCTGATCAAACATTTAAAACGTTTGCGGTATCGCAAACGCATCAAAAAAAGGAAGTGTCTATTTCATTGAGTTGGCGACCTAGCAAAGGCACGCGCCAGCGGCTCGATGAGCAGGGCTATCCGAAATCGGTAGTTGAAGACCTTTTGTTGTCTTTTTTATTATTGGTGAGGGAAGGGCAACCCGTCACCAATCTCGATAGAAGTTTTGAGCGTTACCTAGCGAACCGATATGTTCTGCCGAATTCTACGGACCCTCTGTTGACTGCTTCGGTTGAGCAACACCTCATCTATCATGGATTCTCACGCCAGGGTATCAAGAACTTGGCCAAGCGATACTTGGAAACGATGAATGATCAAAAATCACACAATGATTTTATCAATTACGCGTTAGGGTTTAATCCCGTCCTAACAGACTCTCTTTTTTCCTGATTTTCCTCGACCGTATTTAAAGGTCCCTCAAACAATAATATTTTATACATACTCCGTGTGATGATATTTGAATTCGCTACTTTGTGGTTGGTAATGTTGTTAAAACACAGAGTATGTATAATACAATATTGCTTTAGAATTGTTTGTGTCGATGGCTGTTCCTGCTCGTTACATGAAGTACCGATTCTCCATCTTCGCCATGCTTGAAGGATTGGAGCAGCGGCTGCAGCGACTATCTATAACCTTGGCAGACTCGCATCACTGGGTATGGGAAGCGGAGGAGGGTGCCGGTGAGAGGGCTCTACTAGGTATTCAGACCGCATTAACCACGCTCGACTTCCTGGACGAGTCTGAACACGATGAGTATGCGATCGAGGCGGTAGCGTCTGTACCCGACACCGTGATCGAAGCTGCAGACGCGGTTAACCAAGCCAAACGCATGCTGAAGCTGTCATTCCAGGAGATCACTAACGAGCGGGTTGTGATTGATGGTGAGCGTAAACCATTAGCGCTGGCAATACTAAGAGACATGGGACGCGCGCGCTTGAACCGACAACGTGCGTATCGACAATTGTTTACGCTAGACAGCGCTCCGTCACATATCGGTTACAGTCACTCTCAGATTAGGACTGTAGCGCGTAAAACCAACATTCAGGTATTGGCTTGGCTCTCAAAAATGACGCAGGAGAACACCGAGAGTTACCGTAATGTTGTTGCAGGTTTGGACCCCGACGAACAC
The DNA here is from genome assembly GCA_039111475.1 of Pseudomonadota bacterium. Classification (GTDB taxonomy): domain Bacteria; phylum Pseudomonadota; class Gammaproteobacteria; order Pseudomonadales; family JAUIET01; genus JAUIET01. The sequence continues at coordinate 22,757 of JBCCIP010000039.1, forward strand.
CTTGCCCTGGTGAAAGGCCGATACGGTAGCCAGCGTGCCAATGTGTGTGTTGAGGGTAAGTGGTCCATGGTGCCGGCCCACTTGCCACTGTTTATTCCAAGCTGCACATTCAACGAAGTCACTGTCAAATCAGGGCACAAATCCAGGGGCAGTGATAGCGACCTTCGCACGCGCTCAGACGCGCGCTTGGAATCCAGACCCTTGTTTACGGTAGGGGCGGTCAGTGTCTATCGGTACGCTGCAACTGAAGAGAAATAGAAAATGAACGATTAAAATTAACAGGCAAGTGCCCTCGCAGGCGGCGAGCGGAGGTTAGTACTTCAATCTGTTAACCTTGTAATATTGAACCCTAAGTGCAATAATACAAGGATGTTAAATCGAGAAGCTCATGACTTAGTCCGGCACCGCTTAGCCCACTTCGACAGTGTAGCGATAGTGGGGCCGCGCCAGGTTGGCAAGTCGACCTTGGCTCGCCTTGTCGCATCTGAACATGGTGAGAAGGCTCGATATCTCGATTTGGAGCGACCCTCCGATCGGCGCATGTTAGATGATCCGGAAGGGTATTTTGATCAATACGCTGAACATCTCATCATCCTAGATGAAGTGCAGAGAGTACCGGAAATATTTCAAGTACTGAGAGGTCAGATTGACCAGCGACGTCGAATGAAAGGCAACGGCGGGAAGTTTCTTATCCTTGGTTCGGCCTCAATGGAGCTGTTGCGGCAATCCTCGGAGAGCTTGGCTGGCCGAATCAGTTACGTGGAAATGGTTCCACTGCACATTCGAGAAGTCGTTAGCCACTCGCAGCAAAGCGACCAAGACAACCATCAGGCAATAGATGATCTTTGGTTAAAAGGAGGGTTCCCTGAGAGCTTCACAAGGCAAGACGAAGAGGCCTCCCTGCAATGGCGCTTGGACTTTGTACAAACGTATCTGGAACGAGATATTCCACAATTTGGCTTACAAGTTGCAACTGATCAGCTAGCTCGTTTTTGGCGCATGCTCGCCAACGACCAGGGAGAGTTATTTAATGCCCAACGATTTGCCCGATCACTGGGTGTCAGTGGACATACCATTGCGCGCTATCTAGACCTACTCGAAAAACTGCTCCTGGTGAGAACGTTGCAACCGTGGTCGGTGAATACTGGCAAGAGACTTACTAAGTCGGCCAGGCCTTTTGTAAGGGATACCGGCATACTTCATGCGCTGCTAAATCTACGCGACATCGATTCTCTTCGAGGCCACGCCGTATCAGGTAAGAGCTGGGAAGGATTCGTGATAGAAAGTTTGATCGCTGCATCGAACAACAAAGCACGACCCTATTTCTACCGCACCAGTGCAGGTGCGGAAGCCGATCTTGTTTTAGAGTTTGCACCGGGCAAGTGCTGGGCCATTGAAGTGAAGTTAAGTCGAGCACCAACCGTCGATCGCGGTTTTCACAACGCGGCCGAAGACGTAGAAGCGGAACGTCGTATTCTCGTTCACAGAGGTCGGGAGGATTTTCCGATGCGAGGTGGAATAGAAGCAATGTCGCTATTGCGTGCTATGAACGAAGTTACGGATGCAGTTAGCTGATGGTTGATTTTCGAGAAATATCATCGTCAGTAAGTTAATCGATATTATTTCTGACAATAGCAGATGACACTTTAGCTTTGCCGTTACAGTTGTTGCTGAACATAATGTATTTTATGTTAAATCGAAATTTAAAAAGCCCGCCCTAATATATGGTATCGAATTAGGCGCGCTATTAGGGTTTTGGGTTTTAAGATCTTAGGTGTAGGTGGATACCCTGAGATACTCAACGGTTTTCCCTGGTGGCTATGAAATTCCAATATGTAGTTTTATTGTGCGCTTCTGCGCTAACAAAATCACTCCTATCCTTAGCCGCAATCTACGCTATAGTGACGTTCGTTTTTATAGACACATCGCTTGTAGGGGCAAATCGCTTTCAGGGGTTCATCACAGGGCTGGGTGAGTTCCAAGGCATCTTTCGGTACACAACCAATTGCTCGAGCACCATTAAAAGGCGACATTTCTGAAAATTGGCTTGCTTGATCATTGCGAACATTCACCAGATGGTAAGAAACAGACATAGTCAGTCCCATCCTCAGCGATTTATATCGCGGCTGGCAGCCATCTATCTTTAGATTGCCCTTTCGACATAGAGCTAACAAACGAGTACTATCGACCCATCGCGGACATTTCCATGAGCTGCCAAAGAAGAAAATTTGCGCTTATCTTTTTTTAGTCGTTAAGTTTGTTGGGGAGCGATTAGTGGTAACATCAACCCAAGCCACTCCCTAATAAACTTCGTCGCCTTATGCCGAGAGTTGGTATTTCGGGGGTTCAGGGGAAATTATCCCATTCAAACTGAATTCCTTGCTAGCAACGTTACGATTAATCTCGGGGAGCAATTCACTCTCCTAGAGAAATCGTTGAAAATGTATTGAACGAGATGGCCGTGCAGGGCTGGGAGCTGAGCAAAGAGTTATTGGGGCGACTAAGCCCTTACGTGCGGGAACATTTTCGAAGGTTTGGACAGTACTTGCTGGACATGGATGACCTGCCACCGCCGTTGATGCCTGGCTCACTCAAGATAACGACCTGAAGTTACTACTTTTTACACGTATCCTGATCAGACCCCAGTAAGGTTCTGACACCGACCTCTGCTGATTGAGGATACTGCGAAAAAGACTCTAGTTAGATTTTACACGCAGAGAACGCCTACCTGGAGCTAACACCTGCTGATGAGGAAGATGCTATGACTCATCTGCTCGGTAGCTCCATCACCTATCGCATCGCCACCGGGCCGCAACAAGGGCGCAAGGCTTTCATGATCCGCAATCTGCGGCCCGTTGAAGAATCGACACAAGCCCTTGAGCGCGTCGCCAAATCCGCCGGCTTCTCGCTTCACGCCGGCGTCAGTTACGAAGCGCACCAGCGAGAAAAGCGCGAGCGCCTATGTAGATACATAGCCAGGCCTGCCGTAGCCATTCCACGACTTTCGCTCAGTTAAACAGTCAAAGTCCACTACACCTTGAAGAGACCCTATAGAGACGGAACCACTCAGATCGCTTTCGAGCCCATAGACTTCATGGCAAGGCTCGCCGCTCTCATGCCGCAACCTCGCATCAACCTTACTCGATATCACGGCGTTCTGGCACCCAATCACGCGTTACGCGCAGCGATCGCGCCGTCTGGCCGTGGAAAGGTCGGAAAACACACCGCCAACGCGCAAGAAAAAACGATGGGGGAACGCCATGCCGCCATGACCTGGGCTTTATGCTTCCTGTCCTTGAGATCCACACTTCGACTCGTCACACATCATTGCGGCATCACAGTTGTCGTTGATCCAGGCTGACGCCTCTGCCTCTGTGGCGTAAGGACCTTTACAGCGATGAAAGTCCGGTTGCAGCAACCCACCGTCATGCGTCGTACACAGTTTGCTGCCCGATCCACGTTTTCGCACGACCCACCAATTCTTCTCATCCGGCATATTCCTGGCTCCTGTTTCAGTTGAGTTGAAAAGAGATCGAGACCTCGATCCACACAGCCTGTGAGTGTAACACACACGAAAATGCCATCTGTGTGCCGATTTACACAATTACTTATCGTTATTGGTATATATCATTCGTATTGATATTATCTGTCGTGTATAGTGACATTATGTTTTATTGTTATACGTTAATTATCTTCAATGTCTAATAAATTGAAATTAGTTCACTCGATTCTCCACTCTATGGATGAGGTTCAACTGCGCTATCGTCACGAGTATCGCCACGGGCTACAGCGCCACGCCATGAATCCGGCTGAGGCTGATGTGCTCCTTGCAATTGGTGGGTTTGATGGAAGCCCACCATCGGTCAGTGAGCTGGCAAAGGTTCTTTGCGTCGATACGTTGCCAAGTCGTTCCGTAAAGCGGCTTCGCTCTTTAGGTTACATCGTAAGAGAGGATGACGATGACGACGACCGAATACGAAGACTTCGGTTGACCAAGGAAGGGTTGAACGCCTATCGCGAAGTTAAGGAACTAAAAGATTCAATAGCACGAACTGTCAGCAAGAACGTTAGTAGACAAGATCTACAGGTCGCGATGCGGGTTTGCGAAGCGATTAAATGGTAGAGGTAAAAGATGAAGATCTTCTTTGTCAACGACGAGTCTAGGACAGAGATTGACTGGCAAGAACTCAGCGATGGGTGGACGAGCATAAAAAGGGAAGCCGGGAGAAACTCGGCTCTCGTTCTGCCCGAGAGGGTTATTTTTCTTAGGAACGAGGATGATCCCTGCCAGTTTGACTGCGCGCATGTTCAGGAGATTAAGCTTCACAAGGAGTCCGAAACCAGCAAAGTACGTGTTCAGCTTGACGGCCTAACCACAGAGGGTGAATGGGCCAACACTGCCCAGGTTGAGATAGCGGTAAATGACGAATCAGTAGACATCTGGGCGGGTAAGGAAGACTTCCCATGGATTCAGACGAGCACCAAGAAGGAGTTGGATGGATCTTTGGGGCATTTCTGCTCAGACCAAAACGGAAACAAAATAATAGTTTGTGAGGAAGTTGAAGAAGAATTCTTCCTATTCCTCGAGAAGATAAACGGTGTCAAATATCGCGATCATCGCGCATGCTTCGCCCTACTTCGCCGTAAGCCGGGTGAGCTCCTTTTCTTCGTAGTCCTTACCTCCTCGACAATAGAAGAGACCGCGGGGAAGAAATACATCGAGATTAAACTCCCGGGTCTAAATAGGAGAACGCGGATCTCGCCACGCACGAGCAAGGGCGACCTTCGCCGTTTTAGAAGCTTGCATGCGTTCCCGATCAGCGGTTCGGGAACCTGGTTGTCTGGATGGATTGGTAGTCGGCCCGAGTGGATGACGGAGTTCAGCGATATCTTCAATGACATTGAGGATAGTAGTCGGAACGGCCGATGGGTTAGCCGCAACAGCCTGCCCTGGAGCGAGATCCCTAGGTTCAAAGAAGTCAGTGGCTACGGAGGCGTATTCCTATTTGGTGGAAACGCCCCTCGAAACACCTGGCGTCAATTCATTCCCGTCGAGAACTCCAGAGAAGGGAATGAGGAAGTAAAACTTCTGTACCAGTGGAACGCACGCGGTGAGAAAGAAAAAAATCTGGAACTAAGTGGCAAGGTAAAGCAAGACAGTCGGTTTGACGAAGTATTGTTAGATGATGTTGATCCGCGTCATGCCAGAACCGAACCCTTTGCGGTTAGTGTCCTTGATCCATTGCTTAGAGCAGCGACCAATGCGGCAAGTGACGCCGACTTGGGCGAGCTAGCCACATCGCTGAGGCTGGAGCTACAGAAAGACAACGCTTCAACGGTCGACCTTCCTATGGGGGCGGTAGACCTAAAAGTACTGCCAACGGAAACGGTCGACGTAGTTGTGCGACTGCGTTCCGGACGAGATCAACTGTCGTCTGGATATTTTGCTTCGGCAACACTCTCTGATCTGGACGTTGAAATGTCGATTGGAGATGAGTCAGATCCGCTCAGAAAGGACACAATAATAAACTCCGCCGGACCCGCTGAAGAAAGGCTGCACGGTTACACCGGCGGAATAGTTATGGAGTCCGGTGCGAACGAGACAAGAAACGCCAAGCTTTCTATTGATTCTGATACCAGGTTCACAGCGGATACGACGACAGAGATCGAGCTAACCGACGACTCCGGTGATTTCGTTAATCCAGATTTTATATATTTTCGCCCGCGTCCCTTTCTGTACGCCAAGGTGTCCGGGATTCAAAGAGACGTCGAAGGCGGGACAGTAATCGCAAGGTGGCGTAGCGATGACAGTGAGGGGGCTCAATGGCGTTTCCCGTACTTCCAGGCCTCTCTTGAGCTTCCCTCTCAGGCCATCGGCGAAGAAATGGAGCGAGGAAACCGTTTCTGGGACAACGAAGAAGGCCCGTCGTACATAAACGACAAGAAGACTATCCGCTATAGGTTTTCGCCTTCGACCGAACTATCGCTTGCACCATTCCAAGGGAAGCGACGTTTCAACCCGGCACCCACAAATGTATTTCGGATGATCGATGACGCCGGAGTGGTCTCGTTCAGGACCGAGATAGCGTATCCTATTGCCGTCAAATTCGAACCCGACTCGAACGGGCGACCTGACCTAAGAGTACGAGAAACCACCAGCTTCTTGGGCAATAGCGTACCAAACCTGCCCGTCGTCATTGGTGGTGAAGTTCCATCGGAGGTCTCGAAAGCGATTTTCGAGAGCGACTTAGGTGAGTGGTCTGCTAGAGACGAGATCAGACACTCCATTGGCGAGCGGTTTCGTCTGCTACGACTAAACAATAGCGCCAACAAAGCGAATTTCGCGTCTCGAATCGCTCAACTTCATGTGTTTGACCCTCTAAAGCAAGACTTTGGTTTATTCCTGACCGAGGGGCTAGAGTTCGAAATTCGCTCTCATAAGCCGAAAGTCGGAGAGCGTGTGGCATTTGACGAATCTGGGCCTGAGAAGGAAGGTCAGATGCCGGCGTTAATGAACCCGCTACCGGTTCGCGCAAAACACAATGATGTTAAACCCGGAGACGAAGGGCGCGACAGGATAGCCTCGTTCCTAAAAGGGTATGAGCTTAGTTGGGCTGATGGCCTGCACAGAAACAGTGACGGAGAGCTCGGGGATGATGGGGGTATCCGAGGTGGTGTACTCCACTCAATAGAGTTTCCGTCCGAGCTGGTAGCGGTACTTCGCTCACCGTCGAGCACTGAAGGCATCATAGAAAGACTATCTTTCTCGAACCTGGGTGCGACGGGAACGATGTCTGCGTCCTTCGATGAAGGAAGAACAACGTTCACTGCGGATGTCCAGAACGGAATGATATCCAGGTTGGTGAAAACCCGGGTCGGCCGCCTGGGAATCGTGTGGAATCGTGCCAAGCATATAGTCATCTACGAAAGAACGGTCGTGCCGTCCACGCAGTTCGACGAGCAGCAAAAAGCGTGGCCGCACGTCGGCTGGCCGATGCTGCGAAAGACAGAAGAGTACATCGAACCAATTGATGTGATTCGAACGTTCTCTACCGAAGAGGAAGCAGACAGCAACAGCTCGGCGTTCTTGGATCAGTTCGAGACGATTTCACAAAGAATATACGTCGACGGCAGCTGGGGTGAAGAGTTCAGCGAAAAGGACGAGGAAACAGGTGTCGATATAACTGGATACCAGATTCCTCTTTGGGATGGAGGAATCAGCGAAACGACAAAGGAACTGGATGGTGAAGCGAGTTGGTACTACCCGAAACCGAAACTTGCGTTCCTCTCCAGAGGAGAAGATGGCCTGGCCATCAGACAATGGATAGAAGACCCCGACGAGCTCGTCTTCTATACAAACACAGTTGAAGGAGCCGGTGGCGATCCTAACTTGTGGCCGGCGGTGACGGGCATTGACGCACCAAGCGGACTTTTCCGCCTAGGGATCCTCACGAACAAGGTCGAAGACTGGGACGAGTTCGTCTCAGGGCAAGCACCAACTGCTCCAAGGCCTGAGGCACTGCGGCGAAAGCGGTTTGAGCTGCGAGTAAAGGCTGACGGCGCGGTAAATCTTCAAGCCCAAAGAAGCGAAAAACCCATGTTCGCTGCGATGTCGCTGCTTTCGGTAGCAAGAAGCAAAGAAGCTTCAGTCCCACCAAACCTTGCCGGTGTCCAAATTCCGGACCTGACAGAGGCGCTAAAGAACGCGACCGATACCGCGGAATGGTCGGGGCGTATAGGAAGCGCGCTCGACCCTATACAGCGTTGGCTAGCGGCGCTCCCCAGCCGATTGACGCAGTTCGGATGCGACGTGGATGCGGTCGGTGGTTGGTACAAAGAAATTGATGCGCTAGAAGTGCAAGCAAAGCGCCACGTTCGTGAAGCGTTCAGCAAACTGCCTGACGCGAGTAACACGCCGACATCTGAGTCGCTGAAATCTCGTCTTAAACGAGAAATAGTTGGGCTATCTTTGGTCGACCCATCGATAGTTACAGCATTCGCAGACGAGATTGTGGAGCACCTGGATAAGGTGATATTGCCCAGTACCGAAGACGAGCTTTTCGACGAAATAGATACGATAAAGGAAGAACTCGTTGATAGAATTCGGCCGATCGAAAAGAAGATCAAGTACGCAAAAGACGTACTGACGCAGCAGGTTATTACTCCTCTTCACGACCTCATTGCAGAAACGGGGGATGAGGCGAAAAGCATAGTCACTCGACTTGATGACGACTGCATAACTGCGTCGAACGCGCTGGAGAAAGTAGTCGATAGCCTTACAGATGCAGACCTCGAGTTCGATGTCTGCCTAAGAAATGCGATGGATGCGCTAGAGAAGAACGTCCCTTGCGCACTTGATAGAGCAGATCGGGCGCCCATTCGAGAGCTGATCCGACAAGTTCGTATGGTCATTGCCAGTCTCGCGCAGACTGTCCGGACCATAGATACTGTTCGAAAAGTCAATGTAGACGGCGCAACGGCTATCGTCGAAAGGCTAAAGGACAAGATCGAGACCGTCCGAAACAAGCTAACTGGACTGTCATATTCGATCAAGTCAGTCATTACTTCGCTCGAGCGCGCCTTGGACCCGCCTGATCCTGAGAACCCAGATGATCCTGTGGTGCTGGGACCAATTGAAGAAATCGAAGCCGGCATCGCTGCGATCCACGACGACTTAAACGCGTTGAGCGGGGCAACACGAGAAGACGTTAAGGCCAAACTTGGCATCGTACGCGAACACCTAGTTGACGAGGTAACAACAACTGAAAAGCGCTTGATAGGCGGGCTCCTGGCGGCGCAAAACCTGGTAAAACAGAAAGCGGAGATTGCGCTAGAAGCCTTACTCGCCCCCCCCTCTCCACTGCTCACGTCATACGACGAAGTGGTTGGGTTCTATAAGGCAGCGATCGAGAAGACTCTCTCCTCAGAGACAGAGTTGTTGTCCGTCGTGAATGAGGTTTTTGGTGCGGCGAAATCAGCGTTGGAAGACCTTGCTCAGACTGGCGGCGATGTTTGCGATGATCTGAACAGTATTCGCGATACGTTCATCAGTGGGTTGGCGATAGAGGCAGAGAATCTTGAGAAGTCAATTGTCGGGTCCGTCAACGACTTGTTTGACGAACAAACGATTCGTTCTTTGGAGAGACTCGATGAAGTCGCAAAGGCTAAAAGGGACGATCTGAGGGATAAGTTCGGTGACGAGATAGGCAAGGTCTCAACGGGGCTCAAGCTTGCCAAGGCTATTGGCGATCTACCGGAACTGCCTGATCTTTCGTTTAACGCAAATCGTGCCGAGTACAACTTTGACGACTGGAATAGGACGATCGCGACATCACCAATTGTCGCAAGAGCGAAGGAGATTAATACCGGATTGCGAGAGATGGGGTTCAATGTCCCATCAAACTCTATCTTCGACCAATTTCTACCGACATCCGACGACGTCAGACTGAAGTTCAACAAGATTGTTGAGGGAATGGGTGGATTTGACTTCGGTGAAATGCTCGACAAATTCCGACTGCCGACTATCAACGAAGATCAGTACAGAATAACCCACGGGGTTGATGAGAAGAGCCGTGCGGCGTGGCTTAAGGCTGAGGTGAATGCCGACTACAAGGAAAGACAGTCGATGTTCGAACTCGGTGCGTTTGGAATATTCGCCTCGGATATCAAGCTACGTGGACGAAGCGAGATGCGACAAATGCTCGACGGACGACGCGACTCGAGCGTTGACGGTCGATTCGGAGCCAACTGGGCACTGCAGTTTGGTGGTGTCGATCTCGCTACATTTCGGGATGTAGAGGTTAGATACGATGGTGATGAGATCAAGTTCAACGTTGATCCCTCGAAGGTGGAGTATCACCCGTCCCTGAAATTCATTTCTGATGTTGCGAAGAAGCTAGAAGACGAGCTTCCGGCTGGTGTAACACTGATCAAGGACGCCCGGGGTATTCCGATTGGAGCAGACGCCAAGATGGTTACCTTGGTCGAGAAACCTCCTCCGCTTGGTCCTGTAACAATTGGCCCTCTATTGATTGAAGCAGGGCTGTCTCTTCTTCTGTCGAGCAAGGGGCAGTTCGTCGTTCGCGCCTTCGCCGGAGTTGGATCTAAGGAAACGCCGGTGTTTGTACAGATTTCGTGGCTCGGGGGCGGCGTCTGGGCAACCGGTACGATAGAAAACGCCCCTGCTTCGAACTCGAAAGGCCGCGAAACAGTCTTCGTAGGAAGTGTTGGTGTGGCGCTCGGAAATATTAGGGCAATAAACATCGCCAACGTCGCAAAGGGCTCGTATGCGTTCTTGATCTTTGCGAATGCCGAGTTTGCGAAAGGTGGTGGAATCCTGCGGGCCGGGATGTCCGTCAAGGGAAGTGCAAGACTTCTGTCGATCGCAAACATTTACGTCTATCTCCTGCTTCAAGTTGAGCACTCAAGTGGCGGTGGGGCTACAGGCAGCGGGTTACTTAGCGCGAAGGTCAAGATGAGCCGGTTTTACACGCTGCGTGTACGAAAAGCCGTCAAGAGAAAATTCTAGTCCAGGGCCATAGGTACGGAGCAGAAACAATATGAGTAGAACATTTGGCTGGATGCTCACCAATCATCCTGAGAAAGAGTTGAGTTTCGATGAGGAGACGCGATTCGGCGCAAGCGCATGCCTCATTCGACCGTTCATGTTTAGCGGCGATGGGGAAAGCATCGAAGAGAATGAACACGGTTACGAGATTTCCGCGAGCCAGGCGCATACCGAACTCGGGAAGCTCCTGTTTCCTTGGGATTGGGAATTTCAGAGTTGGTTGATATTTGAATATGCGGATGACAGTTGGGTGCAGACGGCTATTGCTGAAGTCTACAGCTCAAGTGGCGTTGAGAGCTTTCGAGCCGATCCGAGCGACGACGAACGAGTAAAGAGTGAGATCCGCCAGGCTATTCACACTGAAGTCTTGGCAAAGACAGGTATCGATCCTCTGGATCAGTCAACGGAGTATGCGTTCTCTGTGCATGCCGATTATGCGATTCCGGTATCATCAAAAAGCCTTGTTCATGCCATAGCGCCACTCTCACAACTCGTGGCGCCGATAGCAAACGGGGCTTTGAAGATGGGGCATATCATGGTCACGGTACCACCGGAATTCGATGAAGCTGACGCGGCTACTATTACTCGGGTCGCCCTGCCGACGTTTACGACAGAAGATAAGACTTTCAAGCCATCTAGCATCGAATGGCTGTCCGAGGAAGACAAGCTCGTGAGGGCCGAATATGGTCTTGTCGATGAAAACACGAAGTTTGAGATGTGGTCGGAAGTGCACGCTTATGAAATGGAAAGTGAAAGCGCTGGACCGCAGGAGGAAAGCAGCGATCCTGATGTGATTGCGCTGAGAAACATGGCGATGGAATCCCTTGTAGGCGAATTGTCACCTCTTATCCTGGCCAGCGATGCAATTGACGAGATAAAGCGAAAACGAGAGGAAGGATCAAACAACAACACGATTGGTACACCAGATCGCGAGTGGGCAACTACCTTGATGAATCAAGTTGGTAAAGGTTGGTTGCTAGATGAAGACAGCGTAGATGATGCCGACGACAACTATTGGGAGCAGTACGTCAATCATCTCTTCCATAGCTTTCTCACCGAGAGCCAACTAAATTCCATTTTCGCGGGGTTTCGTGATGATGAGAGATCACTAGAAACGGTTCTACCACCCCGAAAGTGGGAAGCGAATGAGCTGCAAAGGCTTATCCCAGTAGGACAGTTGTCTAGACCGCTACTCGAGGAAAAGCGATTTTTCGAGACGGTTAGAAACTTGCTTCACAACCCAGGTGGCATCAGCGACCTCGATGAATGGCAATTCGCTGTAAGTCGACTAAGGAGTGAAGAGGGCCGAAGCAAAGTGACTAAGAGTTGGCTACGGCACCTGATTTCGCGTTGGAAATCAAGGGTCAGCAGCGAAACGACGAAAGCATCCTATTGCGACGAACTTGATCGCGCTACACAGAACTTCGCTGGTGAACAGGTCAGTACGTCGATGATGACAGCGGCGTGTGGGTATGCACTACACGGTGATGTCGAATCGTACATTGAATCGGAACTCACCCAGGTATCCGAACGAGAATATCCCGGCCCCTACGCGATTTGGGCTAAGGAAATTCTCGACAAGCTTGGGGTTAGCGTCGATAGGGACGATGAGACCGACCAATCAGCTGCGTGGCTGCAGCCGGTTGTCGATAGATTTATTGCGCGCGTGAGGGAGCAAGCGGAAAAGCGCCCTCTCGCACGGGACGATGGTATTCTGATTGGCGTAGAGGACAAATCGCTATCCGGGGAAAGCGATCAGGATATTGATCTCAGGGGTTACGCTGTAGGCATTCGGGGTTACTACGGCGAGTTTGCCGACGATTTGCACATCGAGGCATGTTGGGTCACCAACGCTGCCGTTACCTACAAGAGGAGCGACGAGGAAAGGCCTATCGTGGTCAACGACGAAGGAAAACCCATACTCGCTACGGCTACCGTCGGATCGGTTTTAGCGAACGGACGACGCCTCGTTGAAGTGCCCTACGACGGCGAGCCAGTGTGCGCTGCGAAGGGACTAGCAGAAAAATCTGATGACGAACTACTACATGCGGAGTGGCTGGATTTTGAGCCGGATCCAGAACTCGATGAGAGAGATAGCGATAAGGCGCAGGATTACGACGGAACTGACGCGTTTGATTATGCATGGTATGCCAGTGGCGCAGAGTATCCGGATCCGCCAGTGCCGCTTGCGTACGGAGCTACTTACGAAGGTATTGCAACGAAGATAACCAACGCCGGAATGATTCAAGACGTTGAACTTCGGGTCAATGCCGTCGAGGGAGCCACTGAACTCAAAACACTTGAGGAAACGTTCGGAATCGAACGACTCTGGCGTGATGGGAATACAGCGCATTCTGGGCGCTTCTTCTGCAATGAGGCGATAGGTGCACCTTCTGTACAGATTGCTTCGGGCTCCACGGAGATGACGTTGAACAAATGTTATCGGTTTTCCGAGGATACCAAGGCCACAACATTCGCCAGGACGCGTATCGGGCTCGAACAAGCGGCTAGAAGAGAAGCAAGCAGGGAAAACGACAGTGACTTCAGGATAAGAGCCGAACTGGGCCTGACGGAACTAACGACAAACCCCAAAGTCGCGTTGATGGTTCGTAGCGATATGAAACCGGCTACTTTCATTGAGGATTCTCCGAGCCATTACAAGATGACTTTGGAGCCGCCGATAGCATCCGAGGTCGTCGTAGAACGATGGATGAATAGTGAGTACGAACTGGCAAGAATCAATCAAGCTTCGATGATCAGTGATAGGTGGCTAAGAAAGCAGATTGAAGAGGGAGATTTCGACAAGGACGATATAGCCACGCTAACGTCTGCCATTCGTGGTTTCTACAAAGAGACCGAAAAGAGCAATACGCCAATAGAGAACATAAAACTTCGGTTTCATCCGGGCGTTATCGGCTACGGTGTAGGTGTAAAGTGGCGAGGCACAGAGCACGGCGATGATGAAGACCAGGTCGCAATTCCAATCAACCGTTATCTGGCTAAAGAAGGCGAACTGTCACCCGCGCTAAGAGACAAAACGAGAATAGGAATTAGAATTGAAGCGGCGCAAACTGACGACCATGGCTGGAAAATTGAGACCCCCGACGACGGCGAATTTGATGTAATCATCAAGGTCGGGCGTGGTGAGTTTGTGGAGGTATCGACTTACTCATTGGTTGAAGAACGGTTGTTTGAAGACCATGAAGACGGCTCAATCGCACGCTTGTCGGAGATTGTCCTCAATGGGCGAAAAGCCTCTTTTGATCTAGATCTAGTAGATGGTGACAACAAGATTACGGTGTCTACTGTCGGATTCGGCGGACAACGGTACTGGTTTGAGGTCGCCCCGGAAGCTCAAACGGGACTTGAGGGTTTCACAGACAGTGTATTGAAGCTGGATACCCCAGCGTCACCAATGGCCCCAACACTTCTGCGGCTTGAAACGGCTAGTGGCGCCGAGCTGCAGGCGGATTGGGTCAAGGGCGTCACGATTCAAAGGCACCAGTGGCATTGGATTGGTACACCGGTCGAGTTCACCGCGAAAGGAGATCTTCCTACAAATCTGGTGAATCTGTCTGGCGTTGGCTCTTTCAGAGAGTCGAAGCAGCACGGACTTCTCGAATCCACTGAATCTGGCTCCTGGAATATAATCAGTGGTCAGACCTTGGCGATGTATAGCAGATCCAAGACGGCACCAAGCGACTACATTGTTTATACGTGCCGACCCCAGGTTCGATTCAAAGAGTGGCTTACAAAGGGAGGAGCGAACTCTCCACTCAAGATTGAGGGCTTAACCGCCGCGGTTGGAACGCTCATCCCTGGACAGGTTCCGACGAAGCGTCTTGAGCCGCCGATTGCTCGTTGGGTTGCGCCTCTGACAGAAGGATACGAAGAGCAAAAGGGTCACTCAAATGTGCTTCCGACCCGCGGCAAAAACGGGAACATGCTCGTCTTCGACGAATCGATCATGAGAACGGATGAGAGGGCGCAATTTGGGGGATTAGCTGAGGTTATCGAGGTCGACGTAGTTGAGGTACGGCCGTACCCCGTAGACATCCCAATAAACGAAGACGGCGAAGTTGCGACTTCAAATGTCGCGAAGAACGAATCGGGTGTTGTACCCGCGTTTCACAGGGCGCCCGCGCTTACAGAAGATGGGGTGAAGAAGATCCAGGAATACGGGGTCACGACGAGCAGCCCCTTTGGGCTCACCTACGACGTAGGAGACAACCCGAAAATTGTTCAGTCAGCGATAACCGTTTTCCCCAAGGGGGCTGACGGCAAATGGTTCATGGCCAAGCTTCGCACAAGACGCTCTTTGCTTCCGGAGCTCTTGTTGGACTATCCCTCGGGTTCCGACAGCCGGTTGGAGAAAACTCTCAAAACTCGTTCAGAGGGCGATGACAAAATTATCGAGGATACGTTCATAGACTTTGACCGAAATTCAATACCAACCCGAATTGAAATCCGTCTTGCCAACCCCGAAAAAGAAATAGAGATAGCGGTTCCAGACATGCGTGGACTGCCGACGGTCGCTGTTCCCGAAGATAATACACTCGCGACGTTTCGGCTAAGAATCACTTGGCGTAAGGATCGGTTTGGAACTGCGTCACCGCCGCATTGGCGACCGTCTGTCGACGTTCAGGTAAGACAGGAAAGAGGCGGGAATCTGCTCAATAAGTGGGAAGTCTACAAGACGCTGTCGCCCTATGACGGCGATTATGATGAAGATACCTGGCCGGCCAAACAACAGATATCTAGCACAAAAATGGTCATCAAAATTGGGGCAGATAACGAAGATTACCCATGGCCACGAATCGGATCGCTACACGTAAGTGACCAGTCGGACCCCTTCTGGGTTACGTTCGTTGGAATGTTCGGGCAACCGTCACTGGGCCGAGCAGATCAATACAGAATTGAGGAGGCAGAGAGCGAAATAGAGGGAACAGTCAAGATCACCTCTGATAGTCACCTAATTCCCAAAGCAAGAAACGTGGAGGATTCGTTTAGAAGCCAGGATGACGATCCTTTGTTTCAAGTGTTGAACGTCTACAGACCGACGACCTCCATTCTTCACGCAGAGTCATCCGAGTCCAGTGGACGCCTGATTGGCTCATATGTACCGACGAATACGCCCGGCCAGTTCGCTCCTGTTGGAGATGAAGCCGCAAAAATCGACTCTGAATGCTTCGCGTACCTATTGACATTTCAGCGAGTAACGGCCATCAGAGAGTCAGAGAAGGGGAAGCTGCAAGAAGCCTCTGTATCGTGGGAAGAACTCCAGAAACAGATCTTTCCGAGAGTCACTAGAGAGCGAGGAATGAATCAACTCGAATCATTGGTGAGGCCTGTTCCGCAGTACTTGGGCCCTATTCGAATCAAGGGAGCAGTATGAGTAAGGTTTGACACAAATCTGGCACACCTTTGGCCAGGCGCATTCCTCACACTTAGATCGCACCATAATCCCGTTGTAAAATGGCGTACCCAACCACTGCGCAAGGAGGCGCTTTGGCCAGTCTCGCGCAAAGCACGGAAGCGCTTAATGGCGTCTGTTACAAGCGCCATCGCCCAGAGGAGACGCTGCTCTACGAACTAGTTTATGAGTATTACCCCTAATTTGTTGAGCAACTTACTCTGCGGGGGAAAAGCCTACCCAGACACGTTCAGCAAGAATTCGACGCCTATCTGGTTATTTCTTATTGATGGTCTCAGTGAAAAAATGGGGAGGCACTACCCCCCTCGTTTTCGGCTATCAAAAAATCAGCAGCTCATCAGAAACATCCTCAACGTATGCCTCTCGAGCATCACCTGGTTCAATTTCTACTACATTCGGTTCGAATTCAGGCATTACACCTTCCACTTTTAGAGTTATCTTTTTGCCTTCTACGTACCCTCCACATTCCCTAAAAATCTCTAGGAGCGCTTCCTTTGATCGTCCAACGCCTATATCCGTTTTCGTGACTCCGGGCGCTATGCACCCAGCAAGTTGAGATGGCTTATTTGCTGGGTGAATATAGATTCGACCCTTGCTATAATCACCCAGAACCCTTATAGCTTGGCTTTTTTTACCACTGGATGAAGTCCATACACCAAATTCACATTCATAGGACCCGGGACGAAGCCATTTATAACCATCCATGCGCTCAATCGAGTGGAACGATTTACTATTAATTTCTATTAATCCAACTTTACCATTAGCCTTTCCATCGTTGACTGTACCTTCGAGTCTTTGGTATCGCAATTTGATCGTAGCTGGTACCCTTGTACTTGATCCCGGTATTATCAGGCCGCTGAAAACAGTAAAGCTAGCTAGTAGGAGCCCAGAGAGTGAAGGGATTACTTCCAACTTAAATATGCCAAGAGCCTTGGCATCAATTGCATATACCCAGATAAAAAAGGCTAATAAAGCCAGCGTCGCCTGTAGCTTCCAAAACGGATTTTCCTCTGCCCTGGCTGTCGCGCGTACGTAGAGTATCGTGGCGATCGCTCCCAAGACAACCGCCGCTACAGCAACGTAGCCGTTTGCGTTGATTTCTCCAGTTGTGGTGTGTGTTTTGCCGACCAAACTGTTTACGAATACAAAAAAAGCTAGTATCTCTATCGGTATATAATTGCGGACCCTATCCAGATAGCCCTGAAATTCAATGACCGTCCGGTTGCCAGGAATGGTTTCATTTGCACCCATAACCTTCGATTTAGCTACAGGTGCCAATGGAACGCTGCTAGTGGAAAAACTAACATATGCTCTACTATTCGGATCTGGATATACGCTGCGCGCCATTACAAGAGAAACTCCGAAAGACCCACTATTGTCGACGAACTCTACAACAAAATTAGGAACAATGCCATTTGAAGGGAGACTGAACGCGATAAATCAAGACACGCTTTGCCAATAGTCAATTCTAGGAAAATTTATTGGCGAGAGGCCAATGTAGCAATGAAATCCCTATACTTTTTGGACGCTGATAGACTTTGCTGACGCTCGCTTCAACCCAATTGTAATCCTCCCATTTTCCACTGAAGCCACAAGTAGAAATGGTTATGCCGCTTTCAATAGTTGTCGCGGCGGTATTCCTCAACAGAACTTGTCCGAGACATTAGGTAAATTACCAGCCACAGATAATAATGAGGTCGAATCTGCTCCTGCAGTGAACGACTCGCCTCGCGCCGCCGATCTTGATGACTGAAGCGCTGGCGCTCACTAAGGTATTATATACTTTATGCTGAAAACAAGGGCCGTTGCCGGATGCTAATTTATTTTCCAAAAGCTTCGATGGCGGTCTGCAAATCATCCGCAAAAGGGTCACTGTATTGTCTAGCAAGGTTGTGCGCAGCTTTCAATCTTCTCAAACCGCTCTCAACCCGATCATCTTGAATTAGAGCCCGTCCAGCGAGATACATGCCAAGGGCGATCCCATGTTTATAGTCATTTTTTCTGCTGAGCTTCAGCACTTCCGCAATATGCTTTCTAGTTTCTAAGGTATTGCCAGATTCCAATTTTACATTAGCCAGAGCTGCAAGCGTATCGATTATCCCCAACTCAGCTGAGTGCGACCTACTGATTTCTAGGCACTCTTCAAGAATTTTTTCGGCTTCCAAGTTACGACCTTCGCTGCAACATATAACTCCCAACATATGCATGGAAGCGATGCCGCGATCATGTAGAGAAGCCCTATCCGCTTCAGCCTTACAATTCTGAAAGCAGGACCTAGCTTCATCAATCTTTCCTTGTTTTAGGTAAATTAGCCCTATTTCATGAAGCGATGTAATCCCGAGATGCTGATGGCCCTCAATCAAACAAATACGTCGTAACTCCTTCAGATCAGTAAGAGCCAATTCAATATTACCCATATCAATGTTTAACACAGAAGTATCGAGCATACATGAAAGGTACTCAGAGCGTTTTCCAGCAGTTTCAAAAGCACGCCCGGACTCAAGTAAGTACTTTCGTGCTAATAGGTAGTTCCCTTCAATGCGAAAATTATTTCCGATGCTACGTAGCTTCGCTGCGGATAACTCAAGTCTTTCAATGCGTTCAGACAGGTCGGGCGGATTTAACCCTATGATACTTCTCATGGCGGCGCTCGCCTCGGGTAACTCCATAAGACTTGCATGTACTTCTGTAAGACCATCATAGCAGCTTATAGCTATTCGATTATCTCCTGCAGGTTCTGCAAACCTGATAGCTTCTTCCAATAAATCTTTTGCTCGCGGTGGATCGATCTTAGACAAATACCTTCCAACTGCACGCAGCAAATTCGCGCTTGATGAGGTAGTCTGGCAACTGGAAGCTCTAGCTAAAGAATATTCCATTTGTAGTGAAAGCGAATCAAAGTCAGGCAACAAAACCTCTAATTCGAAAGATGCGCTAAGCGCATCTAGTTCAGCTGTTACATCACTTTGATTCTTTGCTAACTGGAAGGATTCAATCAAAGGACTCAAAGATAAAGATTCGTCACCAGTAAGAAAGCTCACTCGCGACAGCTGAAGCAATAGCCTAGGATCGGGTTCTCCTAGAGAATCCCTAATCATTCTGGCTTCAGAGAGATAGTTTATGGAGGCACTATTTGAAACCGATGCGATTCGAGATATGTGAACTAAAGCATCACCACGCAGCCGTTGTAACTGTTTACCCGAATTTTCTTTAGGGTCAGTGATATTACGTGTTAGAAGCAGAGTCCTCTCATACTGCTGTCTCGCGCCGTCAGTATTGCCAATTGAACTAAGTAATGCAGCCAGAACACTTCGTACATTTACCTCTAACAGGTGTCGCGCAGCCTCAGGAGTATCTACCAATCTATCTAGAAGACTATTGCATCGATCGATTCTATAATTGGTATTATATTCGTGCAGGTAGTCAATGCTTAGGAATTCAGAAAGCCATGCGCCATAGGCATTATCGGTCTTTTCCGCATAGAACACTGCCAATTCAGAAAATTCAGACTTTTCAGTGTGAAGCTCAGTTAGCTGTAAACAAGAGAAATAGAATTCGTACAACACCGCGTAGATATTTCGCATTTGGCTCTCCTCCAACTGCGAAATAATCGTATTATCGAGCAGTGTTAGAGAGCAATAGTTAAATTGATGTGCAATATCAACGACCGATATCAGCCCACGATCTAACATAGATATAATATCCTGCGATTCCAAGTTGCAATTTGACGTTTTTTGAGTGAGCAATATCAACGATTCATGCTCTATAGAAGTTCTAGCAATAGCTAAGATTTGAATTGCCGTTTCCTGCGCCTCATTTAATGAGGCAAGTCCAGAATAAATCTCAGTCTCATTCAAAACTCGATAAACGATGTCATTCCCTTCATTCGCGGAACTGGCGCTCATGAAACCAAGCGATAATACAGCATCAATTATTCCTGGGAGCCCTCCGACAGTACGGATCAACGCAACGCGGCGCTCAATGCTTGTAGTTGGGCAAGCATTGCTAACGTACTGCATCGAATTCTGAAAGTCTAGCGGCGGTAGGTAGATGGGCGTAAGGCGACCGTTAGTACAATGACTATCGCATGAAATATTACTGAGAATTTGAAATGATCGCTCTTCGGAATTCACCGCTTGACTAAACCAACGCTTCAAGGACAGAGCATCATTCTTTGCCTCATCTATAACCACTAGACGAATATGAGCCTCAACCTGCCACTTCTCATGCAATGTAGAGTCTAACGTTTCTAAACGCAGCAACTCATTGGTTTCATAAAGGGAGGTTTCTACGAGGTGCTTGCTTAAGACGTCAAGAATTGACGAATTAGCCACCTTATCGGGGCCCCTTATAGAAATTCCGATAGTGGGATTCGATAGAAGCCTTTGTTCAATGTATCTCAGCTCCAATCCTCTTGAAACATTTTGCGCAGCTTTTCTTATCGTTGTTGCTGAGGTAACTGAAGATACCTCACTATGCTTGAATGAAACTGTTGAGTTCACAAGAATAGTTGGCACTATGAAGCCTGCCTTAGGATTCGAGTCATTACCTGCAATGGCTCGACGACCAGAAGCCGCAGCTGCTTCCGCTGTCGATCCTTGTAGGATTGACTCATAGAATGCACTCGAAAAGTCTATCGCTTCTTTATCATAAATAGAGGATCGCATCCCTATGACTGCTGGTACACCCTTATCGTGGAGATTAAACGCGACACCTTCTAGACCACCACATCTAGAAAGCTTCGCGCTATGACAGGAATTGAGAATCACTAGGCTTACATGTCCACTGGAAGTAATCACTGATGCAATACTTTCGGCCGAGACTGGTTCTTCTGCTCCTGATTCATCTTCGAAAACTAGATAACCCATATTTTCTGCCCTGGAATATCCGCCATGTCCGATAAAATGTACGATATTCGGCGCATTTTCTACTATCGAACTCTTCAGGGCTGAAATTGTTGATGCGCTTAGATAGCTTACTTGGACGTCAGGATATTCGCCCGTATCAATTGCGGAAAATATACGAGACAGTTCCTCTTGATATCCCACGGTGCGGGATCTCGGTAATATTGTTGGTGCACTTACAGCAATCAAAATTCTAGGTTGAGCTAGTTTAGATTGAACTACATCGAAACCATTGAAATTTGCAGCTATTTGAACGCCCGTGCGAATTGACAAGAACCCTATCCCATCATGCAGCGCTTCCCAGGGCATAATCCTCAGCCGATGAACTGGATCGCAATCGAATTTTAGACGGACGGATTTACCTTCTACTGCGTTGCTTTCATTCCATTTAAGATATAAAGCGTACGAGTTGTTAGAAAATAGAAATTTAAAAAGAGATCTGCCTACATCCTCAATAGTTTCTAACTGGTAATCTGCGTTTAGCTCTCTTCTTAAAATGTTTTCGATATCCGAATCGAAGCCTGGTAACGGGTTAGGCTGTCGATCAGTGTTTTCCGAATTTTTGTAACGAACCTTAATTTCATAGAATGCGCCAGTCCTATTTGTAACAGTAATGTCGAGGGTATCTAGCACAGTATCCACTGCTACTGTGAAGACAGTACTACTCTTGTTCGTCTTCTAAATCTACTACTGCCAAACCCGGTAATAACTCCTCGACGAGAGCACGTTCTTCTTCTAGAGTGTGTGCATTCAATGTCAGTTCTGAGCCGTCACGCTTAATAGTCAAGCTCCTGTGTCTATTTCTCGTAAGATAATCCGAGATGATCTTATAAATTACAGCTCCTCCGCCCGCACCTCCAATGCCCAATAGAATCTGATTCGCCGATTCAAATAAAGACCCAATGTCTCTCTTTCTATCTAACTCGACATATATATCAACACCATGTGCTCCCAATTTTTGTTTCATACTAATAAAATAGTCTCTAAATTCTTCACTATCGAATGCCAAGACAACAATTACTTCGTTCACATTCACCACCTTTTCATTTTATTTTTGGGAATAACAGAATACCTAACTATAAAGCGCTATTCGGAATCAATAATGAAGTACTCTCATGATTGAGTCAATGTGATCGTGGGAGATATGAGCGTAATGTTCAAGCAACGCATGCCTCCTATTTGAAGCTTGCCCGATTGCTGCGATTGCTAGGCATATCACGCATTTTACAGACGAGACTCCCATTCTGCTCTTGTTTGAAGAGTAACGATAGCCGGTAAGCTCGACGCTTACCACCATTCTATGGCTTAGCGCCTCGAGATCCTGCGATCCTTACTTCGTGGAATTGCTTATAAGTCGCAGAATACACGTTCACTGCAGAATGCACCTGCGAAGTAAACAGCTTATGCTCATTGAGGATTATTCCCTGCAGAGCTCATAACTTGTGGCGGGCAGCGCGTTGATGAAGTTTTCGTGAAGATACCTGGCCGACAACAGTACTTGTGACGTCCAGTGGATCAGGATGGCGACGTGGTAGATGTGTATCTACAAGCGCGAAGATATGGTAAGGCAAAAGCGGTTTTTCAAACGATTGATCAAGAAGAATCGTGGTAAGCCCAGGTGCGTAATTACTGATTAGCTTAGGGGCTACGATATCGCCCGCAGAGAACTCATCCCTGATGTAGCGCATGGATACGACGCGGTATGCCAATAACCGTGCTGAGCTCTCACACCAGCCAACTCGAGTAAGAGAACGGGGTATGCGTCGGTTCAAATCAACCAGTCAGGCTCAGCGTTTTTTGGGAGGGCATGCTGCCGTGTACAACCTATATAATCTCGGTCTTCATCTAGTATCAGCAGGCTACTATCGTCAGTTGAGACTGAGCGCTTTTGCGTCTTGGAATAATGTCACACTGACATAGGGCCTTTCGATCGACCACATGGCATTTTGACAAAGTTAATTTGGCAATGCCGTAGGAGGGCTTGTTTGTGAGATATCAGCCTCGCGAAGTGATCATTCCAGTGCAAATTGTCCAAATCGCTAGTTGCCCTGGCAAAGCCAGAGTCTATTTTCAGAGCCGAAGGACTAGATCATGAATGGTTGTCACGGCGAATGAATTAGGTTTTGATGAAATCCATGTTTTCTAGAACAAGTTTTTGGTTGATCGCATCACGCCTTTTGCATAATCAATCCGTTGAAACAGAAATACACCCGAGCGTATTGCACCAATAAGTTGATATGGCATAGAATTATGTGTTAGACGGGATGTGAGCGATAGCTATAAATTAGTCAGTGGCCACAGTTAAAACAATTCTAATTTTTTTATAAACGTTGGAAATACTATGGTCGGCATTATTGGTACCGAGCAACTAGATCGAGAGCTAGAGGCAATGAAGTCGGAATTAGACTTCGATCAAATTGTTGCCGATGTAATCGATGATATTATGTCTGACATTGAAGTTGATCAATCTACTATTGAAGATGTTAAGGCGAAAATAAATCCAAGAATGGATAGCACGGCAAAAAAGTGGAGATCTGACCAATGAACGATATAACTATTCACGATCACGCGAGTATTTTGTCCGATACTATAATCGCAGTGATTGAGGGATATTGCCAGAATGCAGACATCAAAATTCGGGACAGTTCGGACATAGTATTGAAAGTTATTGAAATGAACTCATCCATACTACATGGCATTATTGAGCTTATTTGCGAAAGAGCCTCAGATGCAGGAGTAGATAGTGCCCCGTATTTGGAAAAGGCTATAAAAGTGATGCTGACTGCCCAACAAGTTCAAATGCGCTCAGTGGGATTCAGCGATATTGTAGTCACGGAATAATTAATGGTAGCTACACAAAATGCCATCCGTGACTTAAGCCCGTCGCGTAATTTTGCAGATAAGGTTCCTTTTCTAAGCTGGGAGTGGCTGTCTTCGCTACGAGACGCCAATCTTCTCAGTATTGGTTACTTCGGCCTTGTGATTGTTCCGGCTATTTCATTGATTATCGGGATTTTGAAAGAACATATTCCGTTGTACTTTTCAGATTTATCATTGCCGCCAGTTTTGTTTTTTATTTATATCGGTTCATTGTCCTTATCAATATCCCATTTTTTCAATGATGTCTTTTGCCCGCACATTATAAAAAAACACGGGTCCCTTGATGAGTACACTAATTGTTTGGCAAAACAAATAAGGGATGTTAGTGCAATCACTGAAGCAAGTGAAGAGCTCGTGCGAGAGAAGGCTGGGGTATCTATTTCTGAAAAAATACCAGATGCATCAGATGATGCAAAGAAGGTCATAGCTGAAGCTATAGGAAAGGTTTTGTTGCCTGATAAGAAAAACCAAGGTGCCACAGCCAACTACCTTTCTGAGCATAAAAAACGATGGGATCAGAATAATACCTGTCTACCAGCAATGAGGTGGATGATCTCTGCTGGGTACTTGTTTGCTTTTGTGGTGTCGATTTACTTACTATTTCGGCAGTTGAACGTAGTTTCAAATAGTATTTGGTGATTTGCTATCTCTTGTGTTTTCTTTTTTGATTCGCAATTTTTCTCGCAGCTGCAGCTATCCTTTTCCGGAGTTTTTCAGCATCTTCGCGAGATAGTTCCTTTTTTTCAAGAGAATCATCTTTATTTGCTGCTGACCTGTAGCAGCTCTGCAACCTATCTAACTGTTGCTCTTGTTTTTTAGATGGCATAAACATCAACCCTTTGCTAATTTAAGCCGTTGCCAAAATTGGAGTGTTCATATTTTGTGCGGTTCATATCTGATCAATATAAAAAAAAAATGGTGGTCTTTATAATAATTAGAGCAGCGATTCAAGGTTGTCAATGCTGGAGCCTAGATAAACAAGCTCGCCTTTATCATTTTAGAGGTTACAAACAGAAGAAATGGTACGTTAGATCAGATTGGCTAATATTTGCTCCGCGTGAGGCAAATATGATTCTTCGCAATTTGCCATCATCATTTTGGTACAGTATCAAGCTTTGAGGATTTTAACGACAGTCTACAGCGCGTGCATGAAAGAGGTTGCTATGAGCCATGCGCAACAAAAATTCAATTTTGATTTGTGCCCCTGGTCAGTAGATCTGGCATAGTTCTAACAACACAGAAGCTCCCAGGTAGGGGCGGATAGGCCCAACGATCAATAATTAACATTTGACCACACATTTAACATAACAAAGATTATGCGCAGCAAGGGTTGTAACATCCATTATGAACTGACCCTTTATTGGGTTATCCGGGTTCGATTGTGTCTGAATTCTCTTCCTTTGCCGTCCCCTTGGGTGATGTCTTCTGGCCTTTTCTGCCTTTTAGCTTTTTAGCAGTGTTAATTCCGCCCTCCGCCAACGCGATAAACTTAGCTCTCAGTCCAGGAATATTCTCGAGCGCTTCTTGAAACTCTTTAGAACTTATTAGCTCCTGCCACGGGCTTCCATGGCTGATTTCATTCATTAATCGTAAAGGTGCTTCTTCTACTCTCGACAAAGCTGTACTAAAAAGCCTTGCTTCAAAAGCCTCATCTATCCTAGCGGCTTCTCTGCGATAGCCCTCATAAGCTTTTGCGACTGAGGCCTTAAAAGCATAGTCCTCCGATAGCTTGAAGCGTTGACTTATTTGTTTTGTGGCAAGCCACGCAAACCACAGTGGGGCTCCAAGGCTTAGTACTGATAGAAAAGACTGTACTATGATCACGCCTATATTTGGGTCCACAGCTGACATAGCAGAATTTAAGAGCTCGAGGCGCTCTGCACCAATATATACTCCCAATGAAAGAGCACCCAAAAGCCCAATCACCCATGCCCACATCGATCGAGATAAACTTATTGCTCTAACTTCAAATGCTCCGGCTAAACCTTTCGTCGTTGTAACACGATAGGCCTCTTCACACTGAGAGAGCAATTTTTCAGCCTTATCAATTCCATCACTGATTATTTCTCTTTCATCGAGACAGTTGTTCATCATCTCCGTTATTTTTTTGCTATCTGTGGCTGAATACTCTGCTAGTTCAGCGAGTTCTTTTCGCGCATCCCTCAATGCAATTAGATCTGTAGGAAGTGATTCAGCGGCCTCCGTAGCTTCCTTTATCAGAGTGATCTGATCAAATAGCTCGTCCTTGTTTATTGATACTTCGTCAAGTTGTTTTCGAACTGATCTAAGCCTTTTCGCTAACATTGGAGGCAATGACTTAGGGTCATCCATAATTTCCCAATACAGTAGAGGCTGCAATTTGAGGGCGATCCATTGAATCGTGGCTAGATATGCAGGTACTGCCTGTGAAGCATTCCCTCCATTAATTTGCGGAACGGTGTGTTGGATGAGTAGCGCCAGATTGCTTGCTACCTCTGTTAGGGAACTCTCCAGTTCTTCAGAAATGTTCTCTATATTCGCCATGCGAATTTGAGCGGCTAAGCCTTCAGGGAAATCCGCCAGGTCATGCATCGTGATTGCCGGGCAGTTCCAGCCACGCTGTGCCACTAGAATAGAATTACCCCCCGGCAATTCTCTAATCGCGTTGGCGACGTCATCTAATTCGCTGCATAATTCTTCCAGTGTGGCATCCATTACCGAATTCCTAATAGTTGTTTCCTGGGACTCATGTTAAATCATCGCTCTGTCAATCGCCACCTATCAAATCCACTATGTTTTTATACAAAGATCAGGTCAGTGGCCATATTGATTGCCAATTTCCAAATGACAGGATCTCCAGATTGAGGTATGTTTAGAGTATTGATAACATATTTTATCAGGCCTAGATATCATCCCCGACTTCCGATCTCCGCTCTGTAACTGCGGATTCAACCGGTCAATGCAACATCTAATCTCTAGTCAGCTAGAGGAGGATGTTGAACATGAAGTACAAAAAGAGAATTTACTACACAGAATCAGATAAAGCATTGATGTGGGATCGCTGGCGGGAAGGGGATTCAC
>JBCCIP010000040.1:0-49500 GCA_039111475.1 Pseudomonadota bacterium
CCCGTCCGCACCCCACCCTTTCTCCTTGTTTTTCTTTGTGGCGCCCGGGGCTCCACACCAACCCTGCTCGCCCCCCCCCCCCCCGCACCCCAACAGAGAAAAAAGCGAAAACTTACGCTTTAGCTGGAGTTACGGTGTCGCGAACGCGATCAACAGCATCTTCCAGTTGGTCTCTTGCTTCTTCAACCTGTTCCTTGATGTCTTTACGCATTTCATTGCGCGCTTTGCTCAGTTCCTTCTGCGCTTTCTCTCCACGCTTGACCAGACCTTCAAACGTCTTTGGTGCGTCTTTGCGAGCTTCTTCAACGCGGTCTTGAACCACGTCAAATACTTTGCCGTAGAAACCCAGTGTGGCAACGGCAATGTTACGCACATTGAATTCTGGCTTCTTCGCAGCTGCTTTCTTAGCAGTGGTTCGCTTGGTGCTCTTAGGAGCGGCTTTTTTGCTGGCTTTCTTGGCTGGCATTGGAAAATCCTCAAATATTCAGTGGAGATTGAAGGATATTCACAAATTCTAGAGTAAACATACTAGAAATCGAAAAAACTGCTGATTTTTGGTTGCTGTGGTATTTTTCATGCTCGTTCAAACGATCCCTTGAGCCAATTCTATGATTCATCCTGTTCCACCCATAGTTAAGGATGACCTGCCACACATAGGCGCTGGGCTACGTTTTGCGCATAATCCAACACAATATCTGCAGATGCTTAGAGCAGAGTATGGTGATGTATTCCTGCTTGATGTATTTGGGTACCAGTTGTTCTGTGTATTTTCACCGGCCGCTTTGAAGAGCCTGTACGCGGTTCCAGAAGAAGATGCCAGCTTTGGTATGGCAACCTTCGACATGATGGGCTTTAAAACCCCGCTCGAAATCTTCATGGACGCTGACATCGATCTGTTTTATGAATTGTTGGTTCAGGATCGAGTGCAAGGTTATTTGAGCAGTTTCACCTCAGTGCTCAATGTGGAACTGGCGCGTTGGGGTGACGCCGGTGAGCTAGATGTATTTGATGCGGTGCGTACTTTGCAGCAACGCATTGGTTTTAATGTGTGGATGGGAGAAGAGGCCAGCAGTGATGAGTACTGGTTGAAGTTCAAGGCAGCATTCGATGTATTGTCGCAAGAGAATGCATTCGTCAGTCCACAAGCTACGTTGAATACGCTGATCACAGATAAGTCTGATGAACGCCAGGCCTTGACAGAATTGCATGGTTTGATCAACGCAGTTGTTGATCAGCGAAAGCGCCGTGAGCATTGGCCAGACGACACACTAACGTTTCTATATAAACGTTTTTACGACAAAGATGAACAGCTAACTCGGCGTAAATTGACTCATAATCTTGTTAACGCAAACCAGGGCTTTCTTTCAAACTTGTATGCTGCTATCGCATGGGTGTTAATCAATACCACGCGTTATCCGGAGCACGGCCAGCGAATGCGTCATGAGGTCGAATCTACCTGCCGTCAATATGGCAATGACTTCTGCAACCAGCAAAGCGCCCTTGACAGCATGGCATTCTGCGAACAAATGCTGATGGAAAGCACTCGTGTTGCGCAACGCTCTCTGACACTGCGGAAAGTAATGCGGGACATAGATTTCAATTGTGGTGAACAGACTTATACGCTACCACCGGGTATCTATATCACAACAATGCTGTCAGTGACCAATACACAAACGGATGAGCTGGCCCTGTTTAATCCTGATCGCTATCAGGGTCGACGCCTGAAGCCGGAATTCACTACTCAGGGTCGTGAGACCATTAGCACCTTTGGCCATGGTAAACACGCTTGCCCCGCTCAGAAGTTTTCGCACAATATGTGCAAGGTAGTGTTGAGTACGCTGCTGCAGCGTTACACGTTCAGTGATCCTGGTGGTGACCTAGAACCCAGCGCGAAACAAATGGGCGGCGTTTCTCGCACGGCGAACGCGGCACTGCTGAGCTATCAACTCAGGTCTTGAGTAACTGGCCTGTCAGGATCACGAATCCATTCGCTCCACGAGCCCGGGTATAGGGTGGGCATTTCAAGCCCAGCGTACGCGCTGGCCAGAATATTATGGCAAGCGGTTACCCCTGAGCCACACATGTGTATGGTATTCTGCCCGCCAGAGAAGCGCGCCTTCAGTTCTTTGCGAGACTTGAAGCGACCATCTGCTTGCAAATTTGCTGCGAACGGAAGATTTATCGCCCCAGGTACATGGCCAGCGATTGCATCCAATGGCTCAGTTTTGCCGCTAAATCGTTCTGATCCTCTGGCATCAATGAGCGTGATGTCGCCTTGTTGCAACCTTTGCTGAACGTCTTGTGCGCTTGCTGCCAGACTATTGTCTACATGTGCTGTGAAATCGCCCTGCTTTTCTGGCGTAGCACGCATGCCGCTGGCGGTGGCCCCTTCTACAGCGAGCCATGCGGCAAGTCCACCATCGAGTACGGCCGCTTTGGTGTGACCCAGCCATCGGCATAGCCACCACAAACGCGCCGCAAATGCACTGGATCTGTCGTCGTACGCAATCAATTGGCTATCAGAATTCAGGCCGAGTTTTCGCAAACTGTCTGCCAGTTTTTCAGGGGGAGGTAGTGGGTGTCTGCCGCTACTAGCGGTCAACGAGCCGGATAAATCTTTGTTCAAATCGAGAAAATGAGCACCTTGAATATGGCGTTGTGAAAAAAGCCTGGCACCCAGATCTGGCTGCTCCAATGAGAAGCGGCAATCAACTATCACACTGGGTCCGGTAAACGACTGAACCTGTGCAACTGTAATCAAAGTGTCGTAATGCATAATGGGCATTATAAGCATCTTATCACCGGCAGTTGTGGCGCGTATTTGCAAATAGGGGAGTAGAATGTACAGCACCGCAATATCCAAAAGGCGAGTGGATGAATATTACAAACGCATTTAATTTTGTTGAAATCAGCTCACGTTTGACCACCAGTGGTCTGCCCACCCTCGAGCAGATTCAAGGCTTGTCGGAGCACGGCTATCAGGCGGTTATTAATCTATTGCCAGATGATTCTGAGTACGCTGTTGAAGGCGAGGCAGCGGCAATTGATCAGCAAGGACTGGCTTACCATTACATACCAGTTGATTACGCCAATCCGCTGTACTCTGATTTTGTGGAATTTGTTGGCGCCATGGACGCGCATGCTGATCAGCGCCTGCATGTGCACTGTGCAGCGAATTATCGCGTGTCCGTGTTTTACGCTTTGTATGCGCATTTGAATGGGGAATGGGATGCCGAGCGAATGCAAAAACACATGCACTCGCTAATGAACCCTGCGGACTATCCGCCTTGGCCTGAATTTATTGAAGAAGTAATGAGTAAAGGCTTACCGGGTTGAGTGGAAGGCAAGTCTAAGCTGGAATTATTGAACGGCGCGTCTAGGCAACTTGCTGGCGTCTGCTTCTATGCCGCACAGGTTTAGCCTCCGTATCTTCAGTTTCACCGCGTTCTGAGGCCCAGAATACACCGCTCAGAGCGCGCATTCCGCGTTCTCTGGCGCGTATCGCCATTTGTCTTGCTACTTCGTCACCGTATTCGTTTACTGAAAACGACTCGTGCGCACTTTCTCCCCGTTCTGTTGGCCAGTTGGCTTCCCAATACCAGGATTCCTTGATCGTACCATCGCGCAGCTCAAAGCGTTTTGCATAAGTGTATACGCCGGTAATCCCTGTTTTATTATTGCGTCGCGGTGCTGCTGAAAATTCCTTTCTGCTTAAGGGCGGGAACTGAACCAATAACTTGTCTCTATACTCTTTCGCCAGTTTTAGCGCTTTGCTTTTTCCACCATGTTTCTTGTCAGGAAAGTTCTTGACCAGGCGCTTGCCGCGCCGGCATAAACTAACACGCCAGGCGTGGGTGCGATGCACGTAATCATCAATTCTGGATATACCGTACATGGCTCTGGTTTTGGTGTTGTTTGGTCTCATATCACCCCTTAGTACTTCATGAGATCATGCAGCATGATGTTGTCGGTCGAATTTTACTATATCTGTGATTATCTGCGATGCGTGTGTTACGAAGATTTACCCAGGTATTTCACTAAGAGAGCTTGATCTTGGCCAATCTATCGCTTTTTATCTGGGTTGGATGAATTTTTTTTTGCGCTGACTTTTTTCTTAGTCCGAGCCGCTTTTTTCTTGCTCTTTGGCTTGGGTTTAGTGCGATCCGGGTCAGCTCTGCGTTTCTTCTTGCCTTTGGTTTCCGAGGCACTTCGCTCTATTGCCAGTGGTACCTGTCTAACTCTGACTTTCTTCAAGTGCTGAAACGTCTCTTTTGGCATTCCCGTAGGCAGGTCTACGGTGCAATAATCATCAAACAATTCGATTCGGCCTATATACGCTGAATCTACGCCGGCTTCATTGGCAATCGCGCCCACAATATCGCCTGGATTCACTTCGTGTTTGTAACCAACCGCCAATCGGAAGTTCTCCATTTCGACCTCTGTGCCGGTTTCATCAAATATTTTCTTCGGCTTGCGTGCTTCTCTGGGCTCTTTTTTATGTCTTGATTCCCCTCGACCATCAGATGATTCGCGTTGCTTGTTGCTTCTGGTCTCGCTTGAACGTGTGCGACCTTCGTTAACTATCAGCGGCTTACTCTTTTGCGCCATGTAGGCTAGGGCAGCGGCGAGATCTTCCGCGCTGGCACTGGATTCGGTCAGATACTCCTCGACAATATTATGAAAGAACTCTAATTTTTGTGACTGCAAGGTTTCCGTAATACTGGCTTTGAACTGCTCGCTGCGCGTCTGGTTTACCTGTTCCTTGCTCGGCAACTCCATAGCGGTGATGGATTGCCGCGTTGCTTTTTCTATTGAGCGCAGCAGGCGGCGTTCGCGCGGTGCCACAAACAGAATGGCCTTGCCGCTGCGCCCTGCGCGACCGGTGCGACCAATGCGATGCACATAGGCTTCGGTATCATACGGTATGTCGTAGTTCACGACATGGCTTATACGGGCCACGTCAATGCCTCTGGCGGCAACGTCTGTGGCTACCAGAATATCGATTTTGCCGTCCTTCAACTGACTAATGGTGCGCTCCCTTAGCTGTTGGCTCATATCACCGTTGATGGCAGCCGCACTGTGCCCACGGGCTTCCAGCTTATCTGCTATCTCAACAGTGAGCGTTTTCGTGCGTACGAATAAAATAACCCCGTCGAAGTCTTCCACTTCAAGAATTCGGGTCAAAGCATCGAGTTTATTAACACCGCTGACCGACCAGTAAACTTGTTCGATACTGGCTACTGTAGTTGCCTTGCCTTCAATTTTGATTTCAGCGGGATCGGTCAGATAGGTATCCGCAATTTTGCGGATTGGCTTGGGCATGGTTGCCGAAAACAGCGCAACCTGATGCTGATCCGGCGTGTGCTCTAAAATCCAGGTGACGTCCTCGATGAAGCCCATACGCAGCATTTCATCGCCTTCATCCAGCACCACAGTTTTAAGCGCATCCAGCTTTAACGATTTGCGCCGCAGATGGTCCATGATGCGCCCGGGGGTGCCCACAATTACGTGCACACCGCGGCGTAGTTTCTGTAGCTGACCACCAATATCCTGGCCACCATAGACAGGCAATACGTGAAATCCCTTCAGATCGCCCGCGTAGGTTTTGAACGCCTCGGCAACTTGAATGGCAAGCTCCCGAGTGGGCGTCAAAACCAGCGCCTGTGGTTGTGCGTTGTTTACATCGATCTTTGACAATATGGGCAGTGCAAATGCTGCCGTTTTGCCGGTACCCGTTTGTGCTGTACCCAACAGATCTTTCCCATCGAGCAAGTGGGGGATGCTGGCGGCCTGGATAGGCGAAGGTTGCTCATAGCCAATTCGGTCCAGTGCGGATAAAACCGGTTTTGACAGGGATAACTCAGAAAAAGACGGCATGTTCTTGCCTGCGAGGGTCATAAACGGGACGCGAGTATATAGAACTGATTCGTGTCCGTCAGATCTTTAATACTGAACGGTGGCATCAATCACTTACTATTGAGGAACTTAAGATTATGGAATCAAGTCGCGATGGCTAAGCCCTATTCTATAAAACACCGCCCACCGCAGCCGGAAACTCCCACCGCAGATGCGTTTACAGTGCACAAGAGTGAGGTGAACGGACTGGAAATAGCCTATTTGCGAGAGGGAGTTGGTGGCTATCCACTGCTACTGTTGCACGGTTACCCCGAAACCAAGCGCATTTGGTGGCGCAATGTGAGCGCGCTGGTTCACGCAGGCTTTGAAGTGGTTGCACCCGATTTACGTGGTTGCGGTGACTCAGCCGTATCCAGCCAGGATGAATACGATTTGGTGTTTTACTCCAGAGATTGCCATGCATTGATGCACGACGTGCTGGGGCATAAGCAGTGTGGGGTGATTGCAGGTGACGTAGGGGGTGCTGTTAGTTACGACCTGGCCAATCGTTTTGAGGGCTTTGTCAGCAAGTTGATCACCTTTAATACGATACCGCCAATGATTGCTGACCAGTTTGATTGGTATAGCGAGCGCGGCATGCCATTCGATCCATTGGACGATCATCCCAGCGGTGAGTATCGCATACGCCAGGGACGTGATTGGCGTGAAACCATCAGCGAACTGGACAATCCGGCGCGCCGTCGTCGCTACATACGCGACTTCTATGCGCATAGAGCATGGTCTTCACCGTACAGCTTTAGCGAGCAAGAC
This sequence comes from Pseudomonadota bacterium, assembly GCA_039111475.1. Taxonomy (GTDB): domain Bacteria; phylum Pseudomonadota; class Gammaproteobacteria; order Pseudomonadales; family JAUIET01; genus JAUIET01. The sequence goes on from JBCCIP010000040.1 coordinate 6,667, forward strand.
ATTGACTTCATGACCGAACCGTTTGCGGATGAAGCGAGCTTGCTAGCGAGTTGGGCGCCTTACCAGCAGGCGTATGAGCGACCTATGCATGAAATGCCGTTGGTATTGCAAACTGTGAACGTACCTACTCTGGTATTGTATGGTCCTGACGACGAGGTCGTTCCGAAAGACTTTGCCAAGCGCTGTGAGATTGCATTTCCGAACCGAGTAGGCCCACTGATAGTGCCTGACTGCGGACATTTTCTGCAATGGGAGCGGGCCGATGTGCTCAACGATATGGCAATTCTGTTTTTCGCTGACAGACCGTCATAAATAGTAAAGTGAGGACGATTTGGATTTTTCTGATGTAGAAGCGTGCGTGGATTACGCAATTGACGTGTTGGGCAATGAGCTCAATATTGCAACGCCACTGGGTCTGGGTAAGCCCAATCAATTACTCAACGCGTTCTACCGCAGAGCGATTGCCAATCCGGATATCCAATTACAAATACTCACCGCGCTCTCACTCGAGCGACCTGCAGCAGCAAGTGACATTGAAATTCGCTTTCTAAAGCCGTTTACCGATCGTATTTACGGTGACTACGAAGAATTGGAATACGTAGCCGCACAACGAGCGGGTACCTTGCCAGGCAATATAAGCGTTTCGGAGTTCTATATTAAAGCCGGGTCAATGAAGAATGTGCTGCCGGTACAATGCAATTACATTTCTACTAACTATACATTCGCAGCACGCGACATATTGTCACGTGGTGCCAATCTTCTGGTGCAACTGGTCAGCGAGCGAGTAGACAACAATGAGTCACTACTGAGCTTGTCTTGCAATACTGACGTGACTCTTGATTTGTTACCCGCAATGCGCGCATCAAGCCGGCCGGTGCTGGCCATTGCTCAAGTACACGATGAACTGCCATTTATGCCTAACAAAGCACAGGTAAATGAATGTTACTTCGATGCCGTACTACGTAGCCCATCCACACAAAAAACGCTGTTTTCCACACCCAATATGTCAGTGCCAGTTAACGACTACATGATTGGCTTTCATGCCAGTACTCTGGTGAAAGACGGTGGTACTTTGCAGATTGGTATCGGCTCACTCAGCGATGCATTGAGCTACGCATGCATTCTTCGCCATACCAATAGTGCAGCCTATCAGAGCATAATCGACAGTATAAAAAGCAACAAAACACTGCGGGACAGTGATGGAGGTCAGGAATCGTTTGAGCTAGGCCTGTACGGTTGCAGCGAAATGTTTGTCAATGGTTTTATGCATTTACTCAAGGCCGGAATTCTAAAACGTAAGGTATATGATGACGCGAGAATTCAACAGCTCATCAACAGTGGCCAACTCAGCGAGTCGGTTGATTCTGGCATTGACTCAGTGTTGGTAAATGCGGGCGTAATCAGCGAGCCACCCACCGACGAAGACCAGAAATTCTTGCAGCATTGGGGATTGGTTGCTGGTGGAAAGCTCAAGAATGGTATTGTAATGCACGGTGGTTTCTTTCTTGGCCCGCGTGATTTTTATCAGGCACTTCGTGATATCGATAAAGGCGAGTTAGAGACGCTTTGCATGGACAGCGTGCGACAAATCAATCGATTGGATAATCCCCAATTGCAGTCGCAGCAGCGCCAGCATGCACGCTTTATTAACACTGCGATGATGGTTACCCTGTCTGGCGCGGTCGTATCCGATGGCCTGGCCAATGGCCAGGTAGTAAGCGGGGTTGGTGGGCAATACAATTTTGTAGCCCAGGCTCATGAATTGTCTGGCGCTCGATCAATCATCTGTGTGCGCAGTACACGTGGCAGCGGTTCGTCTCTTTCGTCCAACATCGTTGTAAACTATGCTCATACCACCATTCCAAGACATTTACGCGATATTGTTATCACCGAATACGGCGCTGTGGATCTAAGGGGCAAAACCGACAGTGAAACGATAAAGTTGATGCTCAGTATTGCTGACTCACGTTTCCAGCGGGAATTGCTCGAGCAGGCAAAAGCTGACGGGAAGATTGAGTCTAGCTATCAAATTCCTGAATCGCAAAAAGAGAACACAGCACGGCGTTTGCAACAGGTTTATCAGCAGTATCGAAGTGAGGATTTGTTCCCTGACTATCCCCTTGGGTGTGATTTCACAGAACAAGAAATTGCCCTTAGCGCCAGTTTGCGCGAGGTTAAAGACTTGTTGGATAGCCCTATGAGCGCGTTGAAGGCCACGATCAAATCGGTGCTGCACGACGCCGATGATGAACAGGCCAAGCCTTATTTGCAGCGCATTGGACTAGAGCACCCAGATACGCCGAAAGAGCTACTATTGCAGCAACTGTTGTTAATGGAGCTGGAAGAAAATGGTTATTTGAAAGCCTTGTAAGGTAAACAAGCAGCAGAGACGTGCTGGCAACAGATTTTTACATTAGTTGGTTGTACGGCAGACACAAAAGCTGGACACTGGGAAAATAACATAAGGTGGATCATAATGAAGCAACTACTTGGAATACTAGCCGTCACGATGCTGTTCTCTGCATCTGCCCATTCGGAGAGTTGGTGGGAAAAAGGCAAAGCGCTTCTTGGCGGAGATAAAGATGCGTTGCCGGCGGAGGCTATTGCTGAACTGTCGGTAAGTGACATCAGTGCTGGCCTAAAAGACGCTTTGAAAGTGGGCACTGGAAACGTTGTAGGTCAATTAGGTGCAGCAGGTGGATTTGCAGCCGATGACGCCATTCGCATTGCGTTACCAGACGAATTACAAACGGCAAAAAAATGGCTGGACAAGGTGGGTATGGCTGATGAGCTGACAGATCTTGAAAGCAAAATGAACGAAGCGGCAGAAATTGCCACACCCAAAGCAAAAGCTCTGTTCTGGGATTCGATTGCGAGCATGAGCATCAACGATGCACGTTCGATATACAACGGTTCGAATGATGCCGCTACGCAGTACTTCAGAGAAAAAATGGGCGGTCAGTTAGCCGATCTGGTGCGCCCTGTTATTGGCGACAGTTTGAACCAAGCCGGTGCCGTAAAGCGATTTGATGGCATTATGAAAGAGTATGAGAACATACCTTTCGTGCCCGATGTGAAAGCGAACCTCACCGAACACACAGTGGATAAAAGCCTGGACGGGATTTTCTACTACTTGGCGAAAGAAGAAGCTGCGATACGCGCTAATCCAGCAGAGCGCACCACCGAGTTATTGAAGAAGGTTTTCTCCCAGTAGCTGGCTTAGCTATTGTCTAACAGTAGCTGCAGAATACCGTCGGCGATAATCTGATGTACTTCATCACCTGGGTGAGCATCATCCCACCAGAATATGCCCACGCAATTGTCTCGCGTTGCATCGCCAGGCGGCATGGTGGCTTCACAAGATGTAACTAAGTTGGTAAAGCCATTCATGGCCGGGTTCGCATAAATATCTTCAGCGTCTGTGAAAACGTCATAGGTCAATATAGTCATATCAGTTGCCATCATTACATCGCTGACTACGGTCAGTGCAGCGCTGTTGAAATCGATGGTACGCTGGCGCAGCTGTGTGCGAATACCGTCTGCGTCGCTGGAGGGTTGTCTTCCATAATCCATTAACAGAGGTACGACTACAAAGCGTCCACCCGCATTGGCTATTTCCAGCAAAATGGTTCGCAGGCTTTCGGCAGACTCAGTGACCACATCAAATTCAAATGGGTCAGGCGAGGGTCCATTTCGAAAGAATACGTCGTTGTAACCCCCATATACAATATGAAGCGCGTTAGGGTCGGCCACCCTGGGCATGCCATACAAGTTGTTTAGTTGGTTGACAGCGCCGCGGCCATTCAATATTTCTTCCAACACCCAACCACTTTGCGCTGCGTTGTTCAGAGTCAGGCCAAGCGAATTGGCAATCTTGCGCGCATAGAAGTCACCCCAATTAAACAATGGGCGATCTCGAGTGAAACTATCACCAGCTGAGAACATCGCCGAAAACGTTTGCGGCATAGTGCCTTGCGCCAGAGGCAATGGCGAGGGGTCTGCATTATCGCCTAGTCCATCGTTGTCAGAGTCCAACTGCTCCGCTGGATCGTTTGGAAATGCATCTCCATTGTCTCCTGTGCCGTCGCCGTCGCTGTCCACCTGTTCGGCAGGATTATTTGGGAACGCATCTGCATTGTCTCCAGTCCCATCACCATCGGAGTCTGCCTGTTCAGCTGGATCATTGGGAAACGCATCGCCGTTATCGCCAGTACCATCATTATCTGAATCTGATTGCTCGTTTGGGTCCATCGGAAAAACATCGGCGTTGTCACCGGTCCCGTCGCCATCTGAATCGGCTGTTTCACTTGGGTCGTTTGGGAACGCGTCACTGATGTCGGCGACGCCATCATTGTCGCTGTCTCGAGAAGGGTCGAACAATCCTGCATCGACATTAGTCAGCACTTGGCTTTCAGCAACACTCAATACGTCGGTTTGTGCTGTGGTAGCATCAATATCGCTGTCGATGCTGTCATCCGTGCCAGCATTCTGTGGAGACACGGTTTGGCTGCCTGCGGGGCTAATCAATACGCGATAATCACCCGCGCATAGCCCAGCAAATTGATAACCTATCTCGGTGCTGGTGGTATTGCTAAGTTCAGTATCATTCGCATCCAGCACGCTGACAATCACGCCGCTTAAGTTGACTTCATCAATGCCGCGCAAGCCATCAGCGTTAACGTCGTCCCAGATTAGCCCCGCGATACTGGCATCGCAAGGGTCAGTCATAGGCGGCGTAGGATCCGTTGGGGTGCTGCCGCCGCCTCCACCGCCACAAGCGCTTAACGTCGCCACCAGACAAACCGTGTACACTTGTTTCAAGTTATATTCCGCCCGAGCATAAAACCCTCAATGTTACGGCGTGTGAAACCATTGTTACACCTGCCCTTGCGTGCATAAATGCCGTTAAACTATTGGCAACATTCCCAAATGCTCGCTATTGAGCCTGCGCACCATGCGCACTATAGGATAGACCTAATGCCGGAAAGTGAAACACTCTCAGTACAACGTCTTTTCAAAATGCAAGCAATTACCACTAAGCCAATAGCGATAAAAGGTGGTCCTCAGGGCACTCGGCTTATTCTTGGGGTGACGGGCGGTAGCTTTGAAGGGCCCAAACTCAGGGGAATTATCGAATCTTCTCCCGGCGGTGAATGGGCAACCGTACGAGAAGACGGTACGATTAAAGCAGATGTGCGTATATTGCTACGAACTGACGACGATGCGTCCATTCTAATGACATATCAAGGCGTAATTACCAATAACGAGGGTCAGATGGAAATTCGCACTGCACCGCTCTTTGAAACGGGTGATTCGCGTTATACGTGGCTTAACACTGTACAGGCGGTAGGGGTTGGGCGACCAACGGAGGACGGTGTTGGCTATGATGTGTATGCTGTTTTGTAATTGCAGCGTGGTAGCCTAGAGATCTGCGGTAAGGTAGGCGTTAATTCCGCCCTGCAGGCTTTTGGCAGTAAAGCCATGCTGAGCCGCTAGATCACAAGCATTGGCACTTCTCGCGCCAATTTGACAGTAAAACAGCAAATGCTTGTTCTTATCAGCGTTTGCAAGCCATTGTGGCAATTGATCTAGTGGGACGTTGCTGCCACCCAGATTAAACGCTGAATGCTCATCCTGTCGTCGCACATCTATCAGCAGTGTGTCGGTGTTCTCTGTGGCAATTGTCAGGAAACGCGCGGCAGAAATTTCAGTGGCTGCGGCGTTCTCCGCGATGTCAACGCATTGCGCGTCGTAAAACTCACTGTGTTTGTTCAGCTGGTCTTGCCCGGAACATGCCACGCAGTCTTTGCTTTGCGATAAGGAAAAACTCTGGAATTGCATGTCGGCGACTTCCACCATCATCAATTTGCCAGCGATGCTGAGTGGCATCCCCAATAAATATTTTAGGGCTTCAGCCGCCTGCAAGGTACCGAGTATGCCCGGCAATACGCCAAGCACACCCGCCGCGCTGCAATTTTGCACGTTAACGGGTGGGCGCGGAAACAGGCAACGAAAGCAGGGGCCGTGTGCTTCGAACAATGCGATTTGACCGCTAAACTGATGAATGCTCGCATATGCCCAGGGGAGTTGCTGTAACTTGCACACGTCGTTAATCAGATAACGCGCTGCAAAATTGTCGGTGCAATCCAAAACGATATCAGCCGTCGTACACAGGGTTTCAGCGTTATCCACATTCAGATGTTCAGCAACGGCAACTATTTCAATATCGCTGTTTAAGGCTTGTAGTCGTTGTTGTGTCTGGCTACTTTTCGATAAACCGATGTCTTGTTCGTTGAATGTGACCTGGCGCTGCAAATTGCTGAGTTCAACCACGTCGCCATCCACTAGCGTCAAACGTCCAACGCCGGCAGCGGCAAGATATTGAGCAACGGGCGCGCCAAGACCGCCGCAGCCAATAATAACGGCGTGCGCCGACTTAAGTCGCAACTGGCCGTTTGCACCTACCTGTGGCAGTTGCAAGTGGCGACTGTAACGCAGCACTTCGCGCCCGGAAAATGCGCTGTCAGTGCGTGGTGTGTCGTCCATTTGCCATTCGCTTTGTGCTTCTACCAGTGAGATAATGAAGCGATTCTATCAGTTCCCAGCAACGTTCGTGTATTCCAGACGCCAGCAAAAGCCAAGGCCAAGACATTCGCTCCGTCGTCATGGATGGCTGCATGCGATGGTGCTGTTTGCGTTTACTCTACAGGCGATAGTACCAGTCGGTTTTATGCCTGCTGCCGTCTCATCAGGGCAGCTTATTAAGCTTTGCCCAACCGGCTTGTCGCCAGAACTGATGAGCATTTTGCATCCGCAGCATCAGTTTCAGGGCAGTGGCCACCTGCATCATGGTAGCCACCATAGCCAGTCGCAGCCCTCTCATGAAGAGATGCAACACGAACAGTGGCGCGCAGACTGTCCATTTGGAGCCGTCGCATCTTCGGACCTTCTGTTGCAGAGTTGGCCACGACTGCGTTTATCCGATGCGTATTGCCGCCATTCGCCACTCTTTTATTCCAAGCCACTCTTTGCTTATCAGCATCCATCGACTCGCCATGCGCGCGCACCCCCCTCAACAACAAGCTAAAACCAATGATTTTTACCACGCGGTAACTATCACTCTATGACTTGTTGAAACGAGGAGTAAGCAATGCTTCCCCTAAAATACGCCGCTACGGCGGTAATCCGCTTTGCCTGCGTGCTGGTTTTGCTCATTGCAATTCATAGCCACGCAGACAACCTTAGCCGACCGGACTCGCACGCGCCAATTGGTGTGATGGGAGATCACGTTCACCATCAAGGTGAGCTAATGCTTTCGTACCGCTATATGCACATGGCGATGAAGGGCAATCGTGATGGCAGTAACAATTTATCGCCCGAACAGATTGTGACTACAGTTTCCAACCGCTTCGCCAACCCGCCCATGCAACCGCCTTTCCTGCGGGTAGTGCCATTGGAGATGACCATGGATATGCACATGTTGGGTGCTATGTACGCGCCAAATGATCACATTACCCTGATGCTGATGGCGAACTACATTGAACGTGAGATGGATCACGTTACCTTCATGGGGCCCATGGGTAGCACGCCACTCGGCAGCTTCACTACCGAAACCAGTGGCTTTGGTGACACCAGTCTTTCGGCCTTGGTCAAACTGAACTCTCAATGGCATCTTACCGCGGGTTGGTCTTTCCCCACGGGTGATGTAAAAGAAACGGACACCATTCTAACCCCCATGGGGACCACGCCTGCGCCAAGATTGCCTTACCCCATGCAATTGGGTTCGGGTACCTACGACCCTATACTGGGCTTAACTTACACCGATAGAGGCGAGCGTTGGGGCTGGGGTGCGCAATGGCGTTCGACGTTTCGCATGGGCAAAAATGATGAAGAGTATTCTCTGGGCGACGAACATCGCCTCAGCGCCTGGAGTAGCTACCGGATCAGCCAGGCTGTGAGCGTGAGCGCACGTCTAGAGTATGTCGACCGCGATAACATTGATGGCATGGACCCAATGATCGTCGCTCCTGTGCAAACTGCCGACCCAGACAATCAGGGCATAGAGCGCCTGGATGGACTGGTCGGTGTTAATTGGTTACTGCCTGGCAGTAAGCATCGGTTTGCGCTGGAATGGGCGGCGCCGGTCTCCCAACGATTGAGCGGTCCGCAGCTGGAAACCGATTGGACGCTCAGTCTTGGTTGGCAGTGGAGCCCTTGACGGTATCGCTATTTACCGGGCGAGTTGTCGCATACAGTACTTGATGTTCTGCTGGAACAAGGCGGTATTTGGCATTGCTTGTAAACCGCGCTCATAGATATCAATAGCCTGTTCGCAGCCCGGCTTGTTTAAATAGGGCTTTGCCCACGCATGCCAGGTTGCGATCGAATTGTTCTTTAAGTGTGAATCACCCGGTAATGTTTGTAATCCTTCCGAGTAAATCTCGGTCGCTTTTTCGAATTGGCCACTTTCAAGTAAGGCGTGTCCCCAAGCATCGTAGGCGAATCGCAGTGGTTGGCGCGTCGCCGATCGTTTGCTGATAAGAGACGCTAATTCCTTAGCGACACTTGTCGCTTTTGCAAACTTCTCTTCGTCTATCAGTTTGGAAATCTCGCGCCGGTAACGATTTGAAACCGAATCTTGAAGTTTTCTGCTGTTTGGAAATTGTGCCAGTAGTCTAGCTGCGATTTCTCGCGTTTTGGTATCAGTATTTGTAAGCTCTGCGAGCATTTGCTGCGCGGCATACGCGATGTTTTGTTGAAAGCTGCTCGTTTTTGGTCGCTGAGCTATCGCTTTCTCATAAACGTTCAGTGCCTGCGCCCAGTTGTTTTGTTCAAGGTAGTGGCTTGCCCATTGGTGCCAGGTAGCCACTTCATTTTGCTTTAAAATAGGGTTCGCTGGGAATTCTTCTCTAACACTCGAATATTGTTTAACAGAATCCGCCCAGTGGCCACTTTTCGCCAGCTGCTCGGCAGGTTGAATCAAAGTATGCACCAGCTGTTGTGAGAATCTCGCCTTGGGCATCGCCGCATCAGCCCTGCGCAAAATCGCAATTAGTTCATCCCGCGTGGCCTTGTCTTTGGCGTGGTTAATCTGCATTTGCCACAAGGCTTTTTTGTTGTGCTTTAAGCCCTTGTCTTCTGGCGCCAGACTTAGACCAACATTCAATACCTTGAGCCCGCCGTCAAAATTGTCGGCTCTTGCCAACTTTAGCCCCCAATTGGAAATAGAAGCCAGCGCGTTCTTGACCGCTGACTTACCCTCTTTGTCCAAGCTCAGAGCGCGAAAATAATAAAGCAGAGCCGTGAAATGTTCTTTCTTGTCGCTGTATTCAACGCCACGGTTGTAGTAGATAAGAGCAATCAAACCTAACGCCGAAGTTTCTCTGCGCAGGTGCGACCTTGACACAGGTATGTAGGCGAATCCCGTACGTTCCGCGAATTTCTCTGCCGCCGCTCTGGAGCGTGCAGGGTTATAACCGTATTCAGTTGTGGTTTCGACATCTATGCCTTCACCGTCCACAAACACTGTTGCGAAAGCATGATCTGGCACTTCTACGCCACGTACATCCAGTCCCAGTTGCTTGCCCAGCAGAGTGAAGAAAACCGCCGAAGAAACACAGTTGTAGGTGCCTTTATCAAGCACCGTCGAGAGCAGAGTTTGCTGCTCACTGTATCCGGATTTCAACGGCCTTTGGTGCAACCAGCGTAACAGCAATTCGCCATCGGGCTTTTCTGGGTTGGCATCGACTGCGCGCTTTGCCGATGCACCCAGGCGACTTAATTGCTTAAGATAGCGCTGGCGTTGAGCTTTATCATCAACGCCTGAGGCAAGCAATGCTGCCTCGGCCAACGACCAGTTATCCAGGCGTCCATCACTGGCATCATCGAACAGCGAGTGCTCGTCAGCGCTCACCTCTACGTCAAATTCAGATTGCAGCTGCTCAAGTACCTTGAGTGCATTCGCTGGGCTTTCCTGGAACTTGTAAACACTCTCTTTTGGTCCGTCTTCATCCGTTGCTGTGAAAATCGGGACGATTTGATTCTGAGCCAGCGCGACTGAACTTGTGATAAGAAATAAGGTCAGGAAGACCAACAATTGTGATTTCATAGGATGCTGTTAAATCATCGCAAGACTGTACACGGCGCCAAAATGGCAGAGTACACTATCGGAAGCCAATCATAAGAGTATCCGCTATGTACAAGCCAGACCTAAGTGACACTGATCTTAGAATCTTCCCAAAAATTCTGCGCATGCAGGCGGAGAGAAATGGCGATACAGAGTTTCTGGTCAATGAAGACATACGCGTTACATTCGCAGAGGCGGACGACTTAACTAACAGGCTGGCAACTGGCCTGGCTGAACTCGGTCTTAAGCGAGGCGATCGTATAGGTCTGTGTGCCGGTAATCGCCCGGAATTTGTATTGCTGACGCTGGCGGCCAACAAACTGGGGGCGATCTGGGTACCTATTAATACCGACTATAAAGGAGATTGGCTGCTGGATTCCGTGCAACGCTCGCGATGTAAAGCCTTTGTGACGGACGCCGAGTATTGCCAACAGATGGAGGAAATCAGAGGCCAACTGGATATTCCGGTATGGGTTTGCATAAACGATTCTGGCGCGGATGCTGCAGCTGATATGCATGACTATACGTCTCTTTCGGATAACTCGCCGCTGCAGTCAGAATACGGCAACCAACACTATGGGGACAATTGCGCCATCTTGTGGACATCTGGCACCACCGGCAAATCCAAAGGAGTTATGCAAAACTACAATGGCTGGATTCGAGCAATATTTCAGGGTGCATCGATTATTTTCGAGACACGCAAAAGCGACGTTATTTATTGCGCTATGCCTTTGTTCAATACCGGCGCGTGGATTACTGCCATCTACCGTGCGCTGTTAGAAGGTATTCCCTGTGTTATTGAGCCACGGTTTTCAGTCAGCAATTTTTGGGAGCGCATAGAGTTATTCCAGGCGACGCAAACGTTTTTGATTGGGGCGATGGGCGTGTTTCTCTGGAATCAGCCTGAGCGAGAAGATGACGCGAAGACGACTTTGCGAAAAGCAATGGTGGTGCCGTTTCCGCCCGATTTATGGAAAAAGTTTGAGCAGCGTTTCGACCTTGGGCTGTGTCGGGTGGGCTTGGGTCAAAGCGAATCGCAGTTAATTACCACACAACCGGAAGCACGTGATGATGTGCCTGTGTACTCTCTAGGGTTCCCACCGCCAGATGTTGAGCTCAAGCTCTGCGACGATAATGGCAATGAAGTGGAAGCGGGGCAGCCAGGAGAAATCTGTATAAAACCAAAAGAACCACATCTTTTGTTTAATGGCTACTTTGACAACCCTGAAGCGACGGCAAATGCCTATCGGGGCGATTGGTATCTTACCGGTGATATGGCACGTCAGGACCCAGCAACGGGTGCTTACTTTTTTGTTGATCGCAAGAAAGATGCCGTGCGTTATGGCGGTCGAAATATTTCCACACTGGAAGTGGAAAGTGTTTTCCGCCGTTTCCCTGGTGTAGCGGATGTGGCGGCTTACGGTATTCAATCGGCGGAAGTGGAATCCGAACACGAACTGAAGGTGGATATTGTACTGAAAGAGGGAGAGTCAATCACTGCAGAGCAGATGTGCGATTTTGTAAATGACAATGCGCCCTATTATTTTGTGCCGCGATATATTGATTTCGTTAGAGAACTTCCATACACGCCCACCAACAAAGTGCAAAAGTATAAACTGCGTGAAATCGGTGTAGGCCCCAACACCTGGGACCTCAAGCAATCTGATTATCAGGTACGTCGCTAATGTCTAGGGCTATGCGCTACTCAGACTGACAGGAACGCCGTTTACCGCTGCATTACCCGACAATGGGTCATAAGCGTTGGCTGGTACTATGTCGTTCATACTCACTCCAGCGTTATCGGACGCGGTACTTACTCGACCATTCTCAGCATTATGCCCAAAGCCATGAGGCATGCAGACCACGCCTGGCATCATGCTGGCACTGAGCTCAATCGGCAGCGTGATACTGCCTGCTTCATTTTCCAGCGTCACCATATCACCCTCGGCAACACCTCTCTGTTTGGCGTCATCGGGATTGATCAGCAGGGTGCAACGATTCGCACCTTTGATCAGTCTATGGTACTGGTGCATCCAGGAATTATTGTTTCTCACATGGCGCCGGCCAATCATCAATAAGGAATCGCCTGTATTTGACAGGCTATTGGCTAGGCGCTGCAATTCAGTGGGCAGCGGTTCAGGTAGGCAGTTTATGCGCTTGCTTTCAGTGAATAAGCGTTCCGGCATGCACGATTGCAGAGGTCCCAGGTCAATACCCTCTGGTTTCTCCTTCAACATATCCAGGGTCAGATCATACTGTCCAATTTGCAGGCCCAGATCAACCATCTGATCGGGCGGCATACTTGGTTTCGGTTTTTTGTCCAGCAGTTTGCCGAGTCGCTCACCAAGCAGAGTAAATATTTCCCAGTCGTGCAAACTGCCTTCGGGTTTGTCAAACACAGGTGCGGAATATTTGCTGGTGTTGCGTACTGCGAAGTGATGAAAAATCAAGTCGTAGTGGTCATGCTCCAGAGGCGAGGTTGGCGGCAAAATAACATCGGCGTATTGAGTGGTTTCATTGATGTACAAATCAATGCTGAGCATAAAATCCAATTGCTCGAGTGCGGCCGCCAGATTATGGCCGGATGGTGTAGATAGCACGGGGTTGCCCGCCGACGTAATCATCAGCCTGATCTGCCCTTCACCTGGCGTTGTGATTTCCTCGGCCATGCAACTTGCCGGCAGCTCGCCACCAAATTCAGGCAGGCCAGATACGCGGCTTTGATGTCGGTTGAAATGCCCTGGCTTGCCGAAACCGCCACCATTTGATCCACCAATCATATCCACCGCGGGACTGGTAAGCATCATGCCGCCTGGTTCGTCCAGGTTGCCTGTTAAAATATTGATGATTTGGGTCAGCCACTGGCAAAGCGTACCGTACTCCTGGGTTGAACACCCCATTCGTCCATAGCAGACTGCTCGTTCTGCGGCACAAAAGTCTTTTGCTATGCGCTCGATTTTTTCTGCGGAAATTCCAGTGATTGATTCCACGGATTCCGGTGCGAATTCATCAAATAGCGAGGGCAACTGATCTAAGCGATCAGTAAACTCAGCGGCGCGACCAGGCTTAGCCAGCGAGTCGCGAAATAGTATGTGCACAATAGCGGCTAGAAAAGCGGCGTCGGTTCCCGGTCTAACGAATACGTGCTCATCCGCGCGTTCAGCAGTTTCCGTTTTTCGCGGGTCAACAACCAACAACTTGCCACCCCGTTTTTGTAGTGCCTTAAGACGCTTTGGAAAGTTCGGCACCGTCATAATGCTACCGTTAGACGCCATAGGGTTGGCGCCCAGCATCAGAAAATAATCACAGCGGTCGATGTCGGGAATCGGCACCATCAATTGATGGCCGTACAGCCAATAAGACATTAATTGATGCGGTAACTGGTCAACAGAGGTTGCCGAAAACCGATTCTGAGTTCTAATCAAACCTAAAAATTGGGAGGGGTGGGTCAGGCTGCCATAGTTATGCACGCTTGGGTTGCCTGCGTATACGCCAATCGCATTGGCGCCATGCTCCGCGATTGTTACCGCCACTTTTGACGCCACCAGATCAAATGCCTCATCCCAGCTAATCTCTTGCCATTCATTCCCAACTCGCTTAACCGGGCCGCGTAAGCGCTCAGGATCATTGTGGATGTCTTGCAGGGCTACCGCCTTTGGGCAAATATGTCCTTGAGACAAAGGGTCATCTTTGTCGCCTTTGATGGCCACAATCTGATTATCTTGCAGGTGAATATCCAATCCGCACACGGCCTCACACAGATGACAGGCGCGCTTTTTTATGATTGTTTCAGGCATGGGTTCCTCTTGTCGGTAGATCAGGCCTAAGCGAGGCCATAACAGCGTATAATCCTAGTATGGCGAAAGACAGCATACAGAACAATGGACCATTTGGTGAGGCTTGGCTTAAACAACATATTCAGTCTGCACTTGCCTTAACCGAACCTGGAGGTGATTTTCATTCCAGAGCGTACACATACATAGACTGGGTATATGACCCACAGTTGTTCGACGTTGAGAATCTGCCTGACAAGCCCTGCCTGTTTGTTGGCAATCATTCCTTGTTCGCGCTTGATGGTATGGTGCTAGGCCCGACTATGTACGCCCAGACCGGGCGCTTCCTGCGCGGTTTGGGTGATCGATTTTTATGGAACGACCTCACTCAGGATTTCATTATGTCGCAAGGTGGGGTGCTTGGCCATCCAGACGTTTGCAGTGCCTTGATGCAAGATGGCAGAGACTTGCTGGTGTTTCCCGGTGGTGCACATGAAGCCACCAAGACCCAGGAGCAGCGTTACACTTTGCAATGGAAGGAACGCTACGGTTTTGTGAAGATGGCGGCATTGCATGGCTATAATATTATGCCTGTTGCGATGGTGGGTCCGGATGAGTTCTTTGACCATCGTATTGAAGGGGAAGACCTGCTAAAAACACCGGTGGCCAATATTGCCAGAACCCTGGGTTTGTTAGACAAAGACATTCGCCCCGATATGGTGCCTCCTATTCCTGCAGGTTTATTTGGCAGCTTTTGGCCCAAACCTCAACAGTGTTTTATTCAATTTGGAACGCCCGTAGACCTTTCGCGATTTAAGGGAAAAGAGCCGACTCAGCGGCAATTGAAAAATATTCGCGGTAAAGTGGCGACGCAAATCGAAGCAATGATTGAAGAGCTTCTGACCTATCGCGACGAGCAGCGTGGTATCGGCCCGATGTTACGGGGTTTGTTCACTCGCTAGTTGCAATCTTTCTCAGCCCGCGCACAAGCTAAGCCCAAAGGCGCAATAGGTCTGTTTGCGAAGTATTCGCTCCTTATTCTTCGTAAAGAAAGCATGCCATCCAAACGGCTACTATTGACAAGTTTGATGAGCTACTGGGTGGTGCAGATAGTACTAGGCATAACGCGATCGGATTTGGTCAATATAGCACTGCTGGCGGCCCATTTCGCTCACTGACCCGCACAACACAGTCATGTAAACTACCGTTTGCGCTTTGTATCGAGTATTTTCAGGGAACTTATGCACCGTATCTATCGAGTCATGCACTCCATTACGGAGTTCGCATTCTATGCATTTCTTGCGGCTTACTGGTATTTGGTGCACTCGCTTTACCCGGAGTATGCCCTCGTCGGTGCTCTGATCGCCTATATTGCGTATAGGATGCTGCGACCACGGCTGAGCGTGGCACTTCCCCAGCCTGTGTTGCTCATGCTCAGTGCTGTCGTATTTTTCCTGATGCTGAATCCGCTTCCTGGGCTGCATGGGTCAGGCTTACTAATTTGGTTTCTCAGCACGGCCGTCATTTTCAGGCTTCTATTTGGCAGATTACATAATTCAAGTTGGAAACTAGGAGCGTTGTTGACCAGCTACGTGCTTTTTCTAATTCTTCCACTTGGAATGCCACGCTTTTCGCCCGCCACCCCCAGCGTGCAGGCAGGTGAGCCGCTTGATGTCGTAGTTGTCGGTGCTGGTTTTGGCGGAATAACAATGGGCAAGGAATTGCTGGACGCTGGTATTCGCAATTTTCGCATCTATGAAGGTGCGTCCGAAGTTGGTGGAACCTGGTGGCATAATCGTTACCCTGGCTTGCATGTGGATGTCCAATCGTCATTGTACAGCCTCTCTTTTTTTCCAAATCCCAATTGGTCCAGGCTCTGGGCGCCGCGCAAAGAGCTTCTTGAATACAGTATTCGTTTAGCGGATGCCGTGGGTGTGCGTCCGTTTATTCAGTTCAATTCATGGGTGAGTGGCATTGAATTTGATGAAAGCTTGGGGCTTTGGTTGGTTTCATTAGGCGATAAACGAATACCAAGCCGCCACGTGGTGCTTGCCAACGGCCCATTGCATGTACCCAATACGCCAAGTTTCCCAGGTGCTAAGGATTATACTGGAGTGAGTTTTCATTCCGCGCGTTGGCGCGAGGATGTTGCGCTGGCGGACAAACGTATTGCCGTCATAGGTAGTGGCGCAAGCGCGGTACAGATCATACCCGAGATCGCCAAAACAGCGGCCAAGGTCGATATGTACCAGCGCACGCCTAACTGGGTATCTCCCCAGAATAACCATCAAGTTTCTGCCTTTCAGCAATGGATTTATAAATACGTGCCTATGGTTTACAAGTTACGGCGGCTACGAACCTATGTTTTTGCGGAGTTGGGGTTCCGCTCAATATTTCCGTTAGAATCGTCGCTCAGGAATGATTGGGAAGATCAACTTAAAGGCTACATCAGCGAAACCGTAGATGACAAAGATCTGGTGAAAAAGCTCATACCAGACTACGAATACGGATGCAAGCGACCACTAGTGACAGATCATTTTTATCCTAGCCTAAATCGCGCCAACGTGTCGGTGATAACCGAGGGGCTGGATCGGTTTACCTCGCAAGGCATTCTGAGTAGTTCAGGGCAAGAGCGCACATACGACGTGATTGTTACGGCCACTGGCTACAAAGTTGCCAGCCTGCCGTTTCCTGTTCGCGGCAAACGCGAATTGTCACTGGAGTCGCTGTGGAAGGAGCAGCCCCAGGCGTATCGCACGATGATGGTGAATGGCTTTCCGAACTTGTATTTTCTTTCTGGGCCAAACAGTGGCTTCATCGGTTCGTACATCGTGCATATTGAATCCGCCGTGAACTATGTGATTCAAGTGATTCGAAACGCCGGCGATCTTTCATTGATCGAGCCTACAGCCGAGGCGCAACGAAAATACAATCGAAAGTTGCAGGCTGATCTACAAAAAACAGTATGGGCAGGCAGTTGTAAGAGCTGGTACAAACTCGACAACGGACACGTTATTGCTAACCATCCTCACCCTACATCCAGAGTAGTGTATGAGCGTTCTCGGCCACGTTGGGGCGATTTCCAGATAACTGAGCGCGCCAGCGCGCAGATTTCAGACAAACGATACTGACATGGACTTTGATGGTATAAAATACTACTAACGATATGGATTTAACTCGCAGTATTAGTTTATGCAGTTATTTATTCTATCGGTAGTTCTTCAAGCCACTCAGAGGTAGCACCATTTTGAAAACCCTAATAGCATTCATAGCAATAATCGCTAATCTTTTACCGATTTTCGGTCACGCTGGCGAGGCGCAGGCTGCGGACAGCAAGATGGATAATGCGCGTCTTGAAACGCTGATGAAATCAATGAAGCTGGATATTCAAGGTGATGCCGGTCAGTGGCGGTTCGAGCTCGAAGGTTTTTTTGCAATGGTGATTACCGATGAAAACGCAGATCGCATGCGTATCATTGTCCAGATACCTGATACCGAAGCGTTGGATGCTGCGCTATTGCTTAGGTTAATGCAGGCCAATTTTGATTCCGCGCTGGATGCACGCTACGCGATCGCAAATGGCAGTTTATGGAGTACGTTCATTCATCCTCTATCCCCGCTTGAAGATACTGAATTCGCATCGGGTTTGGCGCAAGCTATTACACTGGCCGCTACCTTTGGCGGCAGTTATTCCTCGGGTGCGCTGCTGTACCAGGGCGGTGATAGTTCTGGGCAAATCGAGGAATTGTATCGACAAATATTAGAGCGCAGCCAGAATCCAGATTTGATTTTGTAACTTACCGGGTGTTGCTTAAGACGCAGCTGCGTTATGTCTGCGATTGCGAAATACAAACGGCATTGCCAATAGCAGTTGCATCCCGCCGTAGAGCAATAACGCGAGCAGAACAGTACCACCGATACCGCTTACATTGCCTGCCATTGTCGGAAACAAGGAAGCATTAACCAGAATACCCAAGTTGGTGTTACGCACAACCACTTCCATTTCAATAGCGGTGGCATCACGGTTCGCGAGCCCGAGAAGTCTGGGCACGCCAGCCCCAAGCAAAACCAGCAGTGCGGTAAACCCAATAATATAGGCAATATTGCGTCCGCCAAACGCATCAATATCCAGTCGCCCGCTGCCGCTAGCGCCAATCACAATCAGCAAGATAACAAACAGAGAGGCTCTAACACCCCATTTGGCCACCCATTGCGCGTTATTGGGGTGATAGCGGTGAATTAGCATACCGACAAAGAGCGGTATTAGGAGACATACGCCAATTTCGAATGCGATCTGCCCTACGGGCATGCTGAAATCTGCGGGCATTGCGCCGGCGGTGAGCCATTGCAGTATGAACGGTGTGGTAAACAAGCATGCCAATGTGCTAACACCGGTAATCGTAATCGACAAAGGGGTGTTGCCGCCGGCTAGGTAAGTAAATACATTTGATGTGGTACCCCCTGGAATTGACGCGATCAACGCAATTCCAATAGCAATGCCACTATTCAGCCCAAATACCGAGATAAACAAAAACGCTAGCAGCGGTACTGCGCACAGTTGTAAGAGCAGCCCAATTGTAACCGCCTTTGGTGAAGCCAGCACTTTGAAAAAATCGCTGACCGCGAGGGTTGCACCCATGCCCAGCATAGCCAAGCCAAGCTGAATCGCTGCAAACCAATATTCGTGTTGTAGATAAAATTCAAACATCGGTTAGACAGTCCAGCAGCGGTTTTTATTCTGCAATCGAGTATACTGAGTCTGGTTACGAAAGACAGGTTTTTGCTATGGATATTGGTGCACCTATCAAAGATCTTGGTGCAGTAAATTCTGATTCTTTGCGTGAGGCTGTGCTGTCACTTGATGCTCCAGCGTGGCGGGAAGAACAGCTGCGTCAAAAACGTTATGATGAGGTGCACTACAACACCGAGTCGGTCATTTTGATATTTTGTGACCACGATAACTGGCCTAATATAGATGTGGTCAAAGGCGCAGCATGGGACAAACTAGCGCCGTTCGCCATGCCCTTAATGCACGACTTGATCGAGCGATATTACCCTAAAGGCGGCACCATCATTCGAGCAATGGCCGCCAAGCTCAAGGCGGGCAAAACGATCACAACCCATACTGACAATCACATCTCTTTTCACAAGGGGCACCGAATACACATTCCCATCGTTACCAATAACAAAGTGCGATTTATGATTGATGGCAGGCCGCATCAGCTCGAAGTGGGCAAGGCCTATGAGATCAATAACCAAAAGCGCCATGGTGTGATTAATAGCGGTAAGGAAGATCGCATCAATTTTATTTTTGACTACGTGCCAGGAAAAGGTGGCCAATCGTAGTGACAAACCTGATTGCAAGCTCTGTGGTGCGAGGCAGTCATCAAGGCGAGAGCCATGGTGGCGTGTTCCTGATTAATCTTGGCTCTGGGCAACTACTGCAGCCGGTTGACTGGAATACAATGGATATAGATTGGACGGGTAGAGGCCTTGATCGAGGGCTCAGAGGCATTGAGTTTCACAATGATAAAATCTACATCGCGGCAAGTGATGAGGTTTTTGTATTTGATCAGAATTTTTCTTTAGTCGCATCGTACCGTAATTCTTATCTAAAACACTGCCATGAAATTTGCATTCACAAAGACCATTTGTTTCTGACCTCGACCGGGTTCGATAGCATATTGGGTTTTAATCTAAAAACCGAAGAGTTTGATTGGGCTCTGAAAGTAGTTACCGATGGACTTTCGTTTAGCATTAAGCGTTTTGATCCACGAACCGATGATGGGCCACTGCAAATCAACAAGCTGCATATAAATAATGTGTTCTGCAATGCCAGTGGCATGTTTATCAGCGGCATCAACACCAGCGCACTGTTAAAGTTTGCGGGCAAGTCAATTGGCGTGATGACCACCCTGCCAGCCGGTGTACACAATGCCCAGCCCTTTTTGGATGGTGTGTTGTTCAACGACACTCGGTCGGACGCGGTTCGCTTCGAAAGCCCAACGTTTCGGCATGCGTTTCGTGTGCCACGTTTTGCGCCGCATAAATTGACGCACACTAACCTGGATGATTCGCGAATTGCGCGCCAAGGCTTTGGTCGTGGACTGTGTGCGCTGTCTGATACGCTGATCGCTGCGGGCTCGTCGCCGTCAACAGTATCGGTGTATGACTTGAAACAGAAAAAACCAGTGCAAGCCATCAATATTTCAATGGATGTGCGCAATGCAATACATGGGTTGAAAGTGTGGCCGTTTGAATGGCCTGATGGTAAGAAATAAGAAGCGTCTTTTAGCTCAACAGAGACTTTGGTCGCTGTTCCTCTGGTAAGTTAAGTAGTACAGGCTCCAGATAATCAATCAGCTCGGCTAATTCATCTTCGTAGTTGCGCCATAAATTTACCGAGCCGCGATAGATGGGTTGGCGAACTTGTTCTGAACTGGCTGTTTTAACCGCCCGCTCTGTCTCATGGTAACGCAACATTTGATCTTGCCATTCAAGACCACAGTGCGCGGCAATGGCTTTGGCCTGAGTTTCAAGGTCATTAACCACATCTTCATAGTGCACAGTCAGTACTTTGCCGGGTAAAACCTCAGCCCAGTGATCCATTATCTGTACGTATTGAATGTAATAGTGCGCAAGGTCGTACAAGTCATATGAAAATACCTGACCTCTTGCGAACAATTGCTTATACGCTCCCAGACAGCTGTCTAAGGGATGCCGTCTGGCATCAATAACTTTTGCGTTCGGCAAGATGCTGTGCAGGTAACCAATGCCGGTAAAGTTGTTCGGCATTTTGTCGGTGAAAAATCGGCAATCGCTGCGATGACGATTGGTGTGCTCAATGTATTCTTCGCCCAAGCCGCGAATTTGATGCGGCTGCATCTCCAGCATGCATTCTGGGTACTTGATGCCATCTGCGCGATTCAATCCGGTTTCTGTTGCTCCGCGCAGCAAATAGTGCAGTTCTGCGGTGCCCTCAACCTCTGTATGACTGGCAAGAATCTGTTCCAGCAATGTCGACCCGGATCTTGGTAAGCCAACAATCAAAATGGGAGCGTCATCATCGCAGCCAATGTCTGGCCGTTGAGCAAAATATTCTTTTGTGAAGACATCCATAATGCGCTGGTTGGTCAGTTCGAATTCTATCGGGTCATAATTGGTTTTAAGTCGTTTCTTGGTGTTGCCGTTTGTGTAGTGCTCGAAGGCACGGGCATAGTCCTTTCGGTCTTCAAAGGCTTTGCCCAGCGCAAACGAAAACGCGATTTCTGAATCTTCCGCATCGACCTTGTCAGAGACTGCACTCAACTGGCGTTGCATTTCTTCCACTTCGCTGTCGTCAAAGCGAAACGTTTTCAGATTTGCAAGACTCCAGTATGTTTCACCAAAATCCGGTTTTGACGCCGCGCATTGGCGGTAAGCATCGATGGCTTCATCCTGCTGACCTATGGTTTTCAGTGCGTGGCCGAGGCAGAGCAAGGAAGGGAAGTGAGACTTATCCAGGACGAGCGCTTTGTTTAGCCAGACAACCGCTTCATCGAGCCGATCGTCATTCATGCAATTGGCACCTAGTCGTTCAAGCGTATGCACAGAGTCGCGTTTTATCTCCAGCGCACTTTTATACGCCGCTTCCGCCGCTTGAAATTTCTGCTGTTCGTTCAGTGCAGTGCCCAGGTTGATCCAGGCCATCCAAAAGTCTGGAGCGCAGTCTACGGCACTTCTAAAAAAGGCCTCTGCGTCGCTGTAGTTGTCTTTCTTTACACAAAGCACACCTAGCATTCGGAGTGCATCCACGTTTTCAGGATTCTTGCGCAGCAGGTCGCGGTACATTTTTTCAGCCTGCGCAGTCTCGCCCTTGTTTGCGTGCTCCATCGCGCGAACCAGCATTTGCCGGTCCGGGTTGTTTTCGAGCGTTGTTGCAAACAACTCTTCTGCCTCACTGCCACGGCCGATCAGCGCCAGTAGCTCGCGCAGTTTCCGATTTGTCTGTTCCTTGCCTGGCTGATGTTTTAACGCGCTACGCAGACTCTGCACGGCAAGCTCAATCTTGCCTTGCAGCATGTGCACGTCCGCGAGATTTTCGTGTGCCGCTGCGAAATCGGGCACGCGCCGAATAGCGTGCGTCAGAGCATGCTCAGCCTTATTCAGGAGATTCAGCTTGGTAAATGCAACACCTTGCAGGCGCAGTAGATTAGGGTCGTTGGGATATTCGGTGAGTGCTTTAGAAAGTTGCTCTTCAGCTCGCGCAAACGCGCTGACCTTAAGCAACTCTATCGCATCATCAAATGCACGCCTGGCCCCATTGTCAGGAGTCGATAACATGCCTAGGAGGTTGCCCTCCCTAGAAGGGTTTGTAAATACCTAATCGGACAGTACGTGGCCTGACGGTGAACACTCGATCGTCTCCGAAGCGCGGGTAAATATAGGTGATCGCTCGTTCGTCCCAGACATTGTCTACGCCCAGCCAAAATTCAGTGTCATCTTCCGTCGCAACACTGAAGTAAAGATTGCCCAGGGAGTATGAGGGCTGCATTCTAGGCTCTCCGTTTGATGCGCCAAACAGCAGTATCGATGCTCTTGTTGCATTGACCGACTCAGCCACATAGTTGTAGTCAAAACGGGCTGTACCTGTCAGCCCTTCCCAGGGTAGAGGTGCTGAGTACGCAGCACTGAAGGTCGCTTTGAGTTCCGGCACGGCAGGCAATTCATCGCCTGCCTGGCCGGCCATAATGGCGCCATCGTTGAGCACAATATCGTCATCAATTTGCGTATCAAGATAGGTAAATGCCGCGGAAAACTCAAGTGCTTCGCTTGGTTTGAGCGCAAACTGACCCTCCACACCGTTAATCGACGCGTTGCCGGCATTCACCGTCGTGGCTCCGGCCACAGGTATTCTGACGGCTATCTGGTAGTCTTCCCAATCCATGATAAATGCGGTCAAGTTAGCCACAAAGCGCCCGTCGGCCCAGGTGGATTTCATGCCCAGTTCATAGTTGATAAGCCGGTCAGATTCATAGGTTTCGGGCGTTCCAAGCGCGACGGCTGCGCGCCTTTGTGTAACACCTCCGTTTCTGCCACCAATTCGAACACCTTCTGAGTAGGTGAAGTACGCCATCAAATCATCGGTGGGTGTCCAGGTCAGATTAAAGCGCGGGCTGAAATCTTCGGTTGTATCGCTAACGTCGAAGTCATCGGACACCATGTTGAGGAACAGTGAGTTCTCGGCAACATCTCTATCGGTGGAGAACCAACGCCCACCTATCGAGGCTGTTATCGTATCAGTGAACTGGTAGCTAACCTCACCAAATACCGCGACCGACTCGATAGTCTGCAGTTGACCATTAAAGTCATTACCCGGCAACCCATTGTAGGTTTGCCCTTCCCTGAAGCCCTGGTCAAACCAGACATCAGTTGGCTCTACGCCGTAGTAGCTGAAGACTGATCCACCACCACCGTTCTCAGCAAAATCATCGACAACCGTGATGTAGTCCCAATCATTGTCAGTGCGCTCATAAAATGCGCCCAACAACCAGTTAAAACGACTGTCATCATCGGCTTTCGATGTTAGGCGAACTTCCTGTACAAAGGATTTAATGCGCTGGTCCAGGCTGACAGTTGCAGTGGGATCTGGTCCAAAGTCGTTATAGTTAACAAACAGGTAGCAGTAGGCCGTAGCATAACATGTATCATAATCCAGGAAGGCTCTGATGCCGGTGTAGTACTCTGCAATGCCTAGGCCATTTTCCTTGTACTGCGTCATGTACGCCGTGGCATCAAGATCGTAATCAATCTTGCGATCGTGGTATCCGGAGGCCGATGTGAAATCCGCAAAACCAAGATCACCCTGAACCGTCAGTGACAGGTTATACCACTCGTCATTGTCTCTTTCGTCTTTAAACTTGATGGTATTGAGGTCGCCAAAATCCCGGTTGAAATCAAACAGACTATCAAGTTCCGAATTCTGATAGACAAGGCCTACATCGATGGTCCAGTCTTCATTAGGTTGATAGCGCAGCATGGCGCGTGCACCGTAACTGGTGTAGTCGTTTATATCGTCTTCCACCATGCCAGCATTGCTGCGGGACCCGTTGTCTGCTGAGTAATCACCGGTAGTGCCCAGCACATTGTCGATATAGCCGCCTTCATACTCATAGAAGCCGACCAGGCGCACCGCCAGCGTATCGTCGATCAGTGGAATGTTGACCGCAACGCTGCCGTTGTAACTCTCTTCTCCTTCCGGAGTGAACGCAACTGCACCGTCTGCGTAACCACCAAACTCTTCTGTGTTGGGCTTGTTGGTAACAATCTTTAACGTGCCTGATTGCGAGCCGGCGCCATAAAGAGTTGGCTGAGGGCCGGACAATGCTTCAACTCGTTGAACGTCAATCAAGCGCACATCGGGGTTTTGGCCATCGCGAGTGATCGGAACTTCATCAAGATACAGAATGGAAGAGCTGATAGTGTCAAAGCCGCTGGGCTGCGCAAGCGCACCACGGAATGCAATTGTTGTGGCGCCCGGCGACGCGGTGCCAAACGAAACGCTGGTCAGCTCGGTCATGTAGTCTTCAAAGCCACGCAGCATCTTTTCTCTGAGAGATGTTTGATCGAATGCCTGAATATGCATGGGTACGTCTTGAATGCTTTGCGTTCGCTTTCGGGCGGTCACGATAATTTCTTCAAGAACAGCCTGCTGAGAATAAGCGGGTGCCGGTACGGTACTTAACGCAGCACCAACCGCAATGCTTAAGCCAGTTCGAACAAAAACCTTCTGGGGACTGTTAATCATGTGAAGACCAAGCTTAATTAGTTTCTGGTATGAAATCGTCCCGATCGTATCATAGGGGTTCTAAAATTCTTCCGGCCCTATAGGGGGCTAGCGGAAGGGTTGTTGCTGGCAATTATTTTGCAGAAATTCGCGAATAAATAACAAGCGAAAGCAACATACCCGCGGCGACAACGGCCGCGCTCATGGGGTCGCGGAAAGGTGTTTGTGCGGTCCAAACATCGTTTTTTTCGATCCAGAACAACAGATACATCGCCAATAACCAGGGTATGCACGCAAAAATTGCTCTCGCGATCATCAGAGCTTGATGTTTTAGGTAGGCAAGCATGGCAGTGTTTGAAAATTGCTGGTTCAGTGTTACGGTATCACGACGTTGATTTGTCGTACAGTGTCCAGCCTGCTCCGGCAACCGTTGACTCAGAATAAAATGCAACCCTTCCAGAGCTTGTTCTAACTATGTTGAACAATAAGATTCTTAATCGTTGGTGGTTGTTCTGTCTTATTTCAGCACCTATGTCATTACTCATACTGTTGGAAATGCTCAGTACAGGGTTGTTGACCGGCGAAGATGTATCGCACATGATCGGTTATGCAGTACGGTGGGCCATTCCATTTATTTTTTTGGTCATTGCAACCTCGTCATTGCTCATTCTGTTTCCTAACGCAGTCACAAAATGGTTAATGCGAAATAGAAAATACCTTGGTTTGTGTTTTGCGGTTGCCATGGCGTGGCAAGGCTTGTTCATACTGATTGTATCCACCGTGCACCGCGAATATTATTTCAGCGATATTTTTTATTTTCGTGATGAATTGGAAGGCACAGTGGGCTACCTTTTTCTGGCAGCCATGACCATCACGTCTTTTCAATTTGCGCGCAAACGTATCACACCTGCGCAGTGGAAAGTCATTCATACCTGTGGCGTTTACTTCCTTTGGGCTTACCCATTCAGTGTGTATTGGTGGAATCTATTTTACTACCCGAATCTGGAACCTTTTGCCTCACCCAGAACGTGGGACTACATACTCTATGCCGCTGGCTTTTTCGCCGTTGCTGTGCGCATAGCTGCCTGGGGTAAACAGCGCCTGGCGGCCGCTGGGCCCACAGGCGTTGCCTCTCCAGCGCTGAGTGTGTTTGGTGGATTGTTGATCGTGTTTGGGCTTTTAGCAGCGGTTAGTGGTGCGCACTGGTTGTACATTATTTCCGACTTGATGGCGGGAACGGGTCACCTTGCTGAGCTAGAGCTATGGCTGCCATTCTGGCCACTGGAACCATTCCTGCCACTGCTCATTATTGGGCTTGGCACAATGTGTCTTAGCCATCGAAATCCGGCCATGCAATCGGCCTGAATAAACCGACTCTTGCCATGTTGAAAATACATCTTGACCCTGGAGTCTACTCCAGGGTTTATAGTGCCTCCATTGGGTAATACGGCGGCGTAGAGGCGGGCATGTATCGAATTGGCGAACTGGCAAAGCTAACCAGTGTGAGTAACGACACACTGCGTTACTACGAGAAAAATCAACTTATAGCACCCGCGAGTCGCACTGATTCTGGCTATCGAATGTACTTACCTGAAGCCGTTGAACAAATTCGCTTCATACAGAGGGCAAAAGGTGTGGGTTTTACGTTGAGCGACATCAACGAACTGCTCTCCATTCAAATTGAAAAAACCGAACACTCTTGCCAGGAAGTAAAAACGTTTACTGAGACAAAGCTCAAAGACGTGGAGCAAAAGCTGGCCGAGTTGACTCGTATTAAGCTGGCTTTGGAAAAACTCAATGAAGCCTGTTGTGGCGGGCCGGAATCCGCGGAGCATTGTTCGATTCTGCAGGCGCTGGAAACCGGCGACCTGGATAACACGAGTTTATAGGCTATGGAACTTATTCAGAACTTTATCGATTTATTTGTGGAGTCCGCGCCCTGGCTTCTGATTGGTTTTGTCGTAGCTGGCTTGATTAAAGGGCTAATCCCCGCTGATTTTCTGAGTCGGCATCTGGGTGGGCGTGGCGCCTGGACAACGATCAAGGCCTCATTCATTGGCGCGCCATTGCCGCTGTGTTCCTGCGGTGTCGTGCCTGCGGCATTGAGCTTGCGGAAGACCGGTGCATCAAAAAATGCCACGGTCTCTTTCCTGGTCGCAACACCAGAAACAGGCGTTGATTCTGTTACTGTCACCTACGCCTTGCTCGGCCCGGTAATGGCCATTGTGAGACCGATAGCAGCGGTTAGCAGTGGCATTGTGTCTGGCTTGTTGGTGGGGCGTACTGACAAGGAACGATCCGCGTCTGAATTGGGCAGTGACGCATCCTGCTGCGCTGCAAAACCCAAGGTTGACCCAAGCGCTGCTGATTCAAATACGCTATTCGACGGTTTGCGATTCGTTTTTGTCGATATGATTCGTGATATTGCAGCTTGGCTTTTGCTGGGCATTTTGTTTGCCGCCGCAATTCAAACCTGGGTACCACCTTCCGTATTGGCGGAATGGGGCTCTGGGTGGCTGGCGTTTATTGTGATGGTATTGATTGGCGTGCCGATGTATATCTGCGCCACTGCGTCAACGCCAATCGCGGCGGGTTTGCTGTTGGCTGGTGTATCGCCCGGTGCGGTGCTGGTATTTATGATGGCAGGACCGGCAACCAATATCGGCACATTAGCAATTGTTGCGCGTGAGTTGGGCAGGCGTTCGCTGCTTGCTTATTTGAGTGGCGTGATTGTTACTAGCTTTGCTTTTGGTTACGCCTTAAATGTTTTGGCGAGCGAATACGGTGTGAGCTTTCTAACCGGTATTACTGCAAATCATGAAATGGGGCACGCATGGTGGGCTTATGGTTCCGCATTTGTGTTGGCCGTAGCGATTATGAACGTTTATGTTAGAACCTGGCAAAAGGAGAAGCTTCAGGGCGATCAGTTACGCGTAAGTACTTCACCGCCAACATAAAGCCAGCGTCCTTGAACGCGTTTGAAGATGGACTTTTCGTGCATCGCCTGCTGCTCTCCGTCTGGGTCAACGAACTTCGCGACAAACTCCACCATGCCATCGTCACCAGTCTGCGACTTGCCAAGCACTTGCAAACCGTTCCATTCAGCTGTTCGATTTGACAAGCCCGGCACAGTCAGGCCGGTTGCTGTTGCGGGAAACCAGGTATTCAACAAGTATTCGCCGTAGCCGCCCAATGCGTATGCTGAGTATCGTGAACGCATTAATTGCTCTGGAGTGCGTGCGGGCTGATCGCCATTCAGGAATCGGCTACAGCATTTGGCAAAGCTCTTTTGGCTTCCACACATGCAGTCGCGATCCAGGTCTACTATCACTTTGCTACATCATCGTTTGCTTAACAAGCGCACTATAGACCATTCAAACGCTGCTATGCGTCTTCAGAGAAAAGGCGATCTATTTTTGCCGGCGCATCGGGGTCTATGATGTGGTCAAGCTCTCTGGCAAATTTGTGGCCCGAATAAACGGCCGCGGCTATCAAACCCGGTGCATCGCAATCACCAATTCGTCTAGCGGATTGAGGTGCACCTTCCTGCTCACTTTCAATGGCGCCCTGCAATTCATAATACAAGGTATCTTGCGGGGTACGAGCGGTCACCATCACAATATTATCAGCCGGTATTGTATGCTGGCGTTCAGAGTAAACACAGCCAACGGTCGCGTGTTTGCCGTCGTAATTGTCAAGGCCGTGGTTCAAAACTATCTCAATATCCAGTTCGATCAGGCGTAGCTGAACTCTTGCTTGCTCGCCGTTGTTTGCGCTCCATGCAGCTACTTGGCTCGCAGCACTCAAGTACACAACGTCAACGCCACTAAGTTTTAATTTTTCCGCAATCAAACTGCCCAGATAGAAGCAATCGTCGTCGAATACGATTGTGCGGCCGCTTGGTGTTGTTCCACGCATAATATCGTCAGCAGTAAAGACTTGCTTGCTGACATCCTTGAGTTCAAGTGCCGCATTGTTGTAATTTCCAAAAGCATCGGCGCGCCATTTTGATCCAGTGGCGATGGCCACATGATCAACCGCAAGATCCAGAATATCGTGCAGTACTAATTCACTTTCGCGAAAAATCTCTACGTTATGCATCTTCTCTATTTGGCCCACGCGATGTTCGCGAATGCGTGCCCATTCAGACAAACCGGGAAGCTTACTCTCCAGGGTCACCCGGCCGCCCAGTTCCCGCGTGGCTTCAGCAAGCATGACTTGATAACCACGTTGTCCCAGTGCCCTAGCCGCCTCTAGACCGGCAGGCCCGGCACCCACTACCAACACTGTATTGGAGCTGCCTTTGGGTTCGATGTTCTCAGGGTGCCAACCGCGTCGCCATTCTTCTCCCATGGTTGGGTTTTGCGTGCAACGAAGCGGATAATGTTTGCTGTCACCGGTGTAACAGATATTGCAGCCTATGCATTCGCGAATATCCTCTATTCGACCCTGCTCGATTTTGCTTGGTAGAAACGGGTCCGAAATTGAAGGTCGCGCCGCACCAATAAAATCCACAATACCGCGTTTTACCTGGCTGGCCATGGTGTCAGGTGATGTGAACCGGCCCACACTGACTACAGGCTTGCTGGTTTTTGACTTTACATGCTTAACGTAGTTTTCCAGCGAGCCTTCTTGCACGAAGCGAGAAACACCCATTTCCAGACTGTAGTCGTCTACGTTGATATCCCAAAGATCCGGCAGTTCGGCAAGGGTTTCGAACATCGCCATCTTGTCGCCAACAATTGGCTTGCCGTCACTGCTTCCCGGTTCGTCTACTGAAAAACGTACGGCCACCGCCATGCTGTCGCCCACAGCTTCTTTGGTGTCTTCAATAATCTCACGCACTAACCGAACCCTGTTTTCGATTGAGCCACCGTACTCATCGGAGCGCGTGTTCAACTCGCGGTTCATGAAGTTGTCGAGTAAATACTGATGCGTCGCGTAGACGTAGGCGATATCAAACCCGGCATCACGGGCTCGCAAAGCAGCATTGCGATGCCATCGGCGTACTTCGCGAATATCCTTACGATCCATTTTACGTGACTGCACCGGGTCGCTATTCCAGTTTGGCATGGATACAACGTCCAGCGGGATCTCCCGTGTGAACAGGTTTGGCGAGCGGCTGCCGCTAATCCATAGCTCAACGCCGGCAAGCGCACCGTGCTCATGGACCTTCTCAGTCATCAAACTGTTTGCTTTGATGTCGCCCTTATCCCAAAGTGATTGGGTTGGATAGGGTAAATCGTCAACAGAAGGGTGTACCGAGCAATACTCTGTACAGACCACACCCCAGCCACCCTCTGCTTTCATACCGCGCATACTGGCCAGCATGCGCGGTCGCTGCCAGCCCATACCTGTGCAATGAGGCACTTGATAAAAACGATTCTTGGCAGTGTGAGGACCAATCTCC
Organism: Pseudomonadota bacterium; assembly: GCA_039111475.1. Taxonomy (GTDB): domain Bacteria; phylum Pseudomonadota; class Gammaproteobacteria; order Pseudomonadales; family JAUIET01; genus JAUIET01. Next base: position 36,741 of record JBCCIP010000040.1, read on the forward strand.
ACCGGCTCAAACAGAATATCGTAACGTGGGTCTCTGTCCGTCATTAAGCTCTATCGTCAGTTGTGGTTCGGTGGTGCTGAAACCCAAGGTCGGTCATTCTACTCTATCCCGACTTGTTCGATCTCTTCTTTCCATTGTTCGAGGTTTGAGCCAATGATCATAAAGCCCAATATCCATAATGCGGCGTCCCATGTGTAATGATAGTGACCTAGCCATAGCCAGTAAGCAGCAAGTAACCACAGAATCGTGTAAAGAAAACGCTTACCAATTCTTATTGTCGTCATCAGACCACCGCGAGTGATCTCGCGATCTTGAAGACGAATGGTGATCTCAATGGCCAAAAGAATGAACAACCACACAATGACTTCAACGATATCACCTAGGGCCAGGTTGGTGTGCAGTTCGTAACCGCTTGTGTCAGAAACTACCAAGGCTGGCTCAACAAAAAAGAATTGCCTGTCGGAAGACAGAGCTGCGCAATTGGCAAGCGTGAGATCTTCATAGTGCAGATTTCGAGTGAAGGAAATATCCGGTGCAACCAGCTGGCAAAGGTCAGTGACGTTGGGAATAGCGGCTAGCTGGGTAAGGTCGTAATAAGTAATGCCAAACGCCCAAACTGAATGAGCGAGAAAAAGACAACACAGCAATCGAATAGAATGCACCAGGCGCACTACGTACGGTCTTTCTTGCATCTCGTCTGACCAGACATAGGTTTCAAGCTCGAACAGAAGCAGCAATACAAACCACGCAGACAAATCAATTGTGGTTGCAAACTCACGCATCCATTTGAGAATGGTGCCGCCGTTTCGCATGGTGTAAGACGCAAAGCGAAAGTCGTCTGCAACGTACTGCGCGAAATTGACCAGCAGCAACGCATACACAAGCCATTTGATGACCTGTAGCGGCTCGACGCCAAACGTTAACGTTTTTATATTTATCTTTTCACCGTACGACTGTTTGCAATAACGCCTTGATTACAGCGTATTACCCAGGTGTATTCTTCCTAGCCTGACGGCTCGAATATTAATGGAGGTGCCCCTAAGATTGTATTTTGTTCTGTTGATGCGCTTTTCGAAATTGTGCCGGCGTTTGCTCGGTAACCTTTCGAAACGCAATATAAAAAGTAGATGTGCTTCTAAAACCGACTTCCAAAGCGATATCCAATATCGTACTGGATTCACCCTGCAGCAATAAAACCATGGCATCTTTGACACGGTGTTCATTGATGTAGTCAAAGAAGGTCACTCCAAACCCTGCATTGATCGCTTGAGAAACGTGGTTTACGCTGCAAGCCAATGATTCTGCAAGACTTGGTAAAGAAATATCCGGTCGCAGATACACTTTGTCTGTAAGCATTAGTTCATTCAATCTATTCTTCAATGCGTCCAGCTGACTGGCACTCAATCCAGACTTGGCGTAGCGATTTACTTCCAGGGTTGCGCTGGTCCGAGCTATGGGGCTGCCTGGTGAGTCGGCGTCGTGTACGTCGTAATAATCAGCTATTTTTACGGCACCAGCGTCACAAAGAGTAACGAATTCTGCGCCGTACCATATGCTACCAGCATCAATTTCAGCGCCATTTTCATTAGGGGTTACTTTGTACTGGAAGGCGATTGCATTTTTGCTGGCCAACACTTCGCCAAACAATTCGTAGCGGTTTCTCTCGAGTTCAAATTGTTCATCAAGATCCGCGATAAGTTGAGTCGGCGTCAGATTCAAATGAAATGCCATGTCCAGATAAGACCCATTTTCAATTAAATGATCGGCGATGGCTTTGGAATCGTGCCTGTTCCAAGCGTCAAAGTAACTGGATACAAATTCTGTCGCGTGCATGTGCCTATTAAACAATAAAGAGTTATGTTTTGCGAATGGGTGAAATACGAAATGTGTTTTTCTTAATACTTGGTTCCTTCGAGTGCATAGCGTAGGATTCTGCAGTGATTGAGTAAAGGTGAACAGATGGACGACAAACTGCTTGGTATGAATCGAGACATTTCACGGCGTGATTTTGTCAATGGCATAGCGTCAGTTGCCGCAGTGTCGGCAATGCCTGCTTACGCTAATACGGGAACTGTGCGGTCAAAAAGCAGAGCAGGCTATTATCCGCCTGCCAAAACCGGTCTGCGTGGCAGTCACGAAGGTTCTTATGAGGTGGCTCATGAACTGGGTCGCGAGGCTAGAAAAGACTGGGGGCCAGTAACAGACACTGACGATGTTTACGATTTGATTGTGGTTGGTGCGGGTATAAGTGGTTTGGCCGCTGCGCATTTTTATCGTCAGAAATACCCTAAATCTAGAATACTTTTGCTGGATAATCATGATGATTTTGGTGGTCACGCGAAGCGCAATGAATTTTTCTATCAAGGAAAGCAGTATCTAAGCTATGGCGGCAGTCAGTCTATGGAAGACCCCGGTTCCTATAGTCAAGTTACCAAGAAACTACTCAAAGACTTAGGCATAGATACCAAATTTTTTGAAGGCGCCTACGACCAGGGTTTTTTTAAGCGCCATGGTTTGGGCGGTAGCATTTATTTTGACGCAGAACATCATGGTGACGATAAGCTGATTCAATATCCTTTTCAGGAATACGATTATTTCCTGCCGCTAAGTAAGCCAAACATTAGCCTTGCTGAAGCGATTGCACAAATGCCCATGAGTGCTGCAGCGAAGAAGCAGTTGCTTAAACTGATGAGCTATAACAGCGATCAGTTGGATATGCCAGTTGAAGAGCAAGAAGCCTATTTGTGGCAAATCAGCTACAGAGATTTTTTGACCAAGCATCTCGATATTGACCATCCGGAAGTCCTGCAACTGTTGCAAGGATTGACCAACGACGCGACATCCAGTATTGAAACGGCAACGGCTCTCGGTATTATTAGCTACGTAGGTCTGCCCGGTCTGAAAGCGACAGGTATCGCGGATTACACATCTGATTCCGAGCCTTACATTTTTCATTTCCCAGATGGCAACGCCTCCATTGCGCGCATGCTGGTGAGGCAAATGATTCCCGCTGTTGCCAATGGTCGTACAATGGAAGATATAGTTGCCGCACCATTTGACTACAGCCAATTGGACCGAGCCGAATCTGCAACGCGAATTCGACTTAATGCCACTGCTGTTAATGTTGAGCACGATAATATAAAACACGTAAGCGTTAATTACGTTGAAGGTGGTCAAGCGTATCGTGTATCCGGGAAAAAATGTGTTATTGCCGCCTACAACGCAATCATTCCTTATTTATGCCCGGAGCTGGGTGACCATCAGGCTGATGCCTTATCGTGGTCTGTAAAATCACCCATTATCTACACAAGCGTATTGTTGCGAAACTGGCAGGCCTGGAAAAAACTGGGCATCGCCCAAATATCGTCCGCGTCTTCGTATTATTCTGTAAGTTTTTTAGACTTCCCAGTCAGTATGGGTGGCTATCAGTTTGCGAAAACCCCGGACGATCCGATTGTTGTGCACATGGAAAAATTTGTGCTTGGACCTAACACAACAGATTCCCCGTTCGACCAACGAAGACTTGGGCGCCACCTATTATTTTCCACACCGTTTGAAACGATTGAGAGAGCGACACGCCAGCAGTTGGCGGGTGCTTTGGCAGGCGGTGGTTTCGACCCGGCGAAGGATATTGTGGGCATTACCGTAAATCGTTGGGCACATGGCTACGCAAACTGGTTCAACCCTTTGTTTGATGATGTTTCACAGGATGTACGACCGAATGAAGTAGGGCGGCAATCATTTGGCAACATAGCAATAGCTAATTCGGACGCTGCCGGGCGCGCAACGATGGATGGTGCGATCGACGAGGCCTACAGAGCGGTCAGTGAGCTAACGTGATGGCGTTGCTCACCTGGCGCCTGGACCTGCAGTTTCTCAATAGCGCCTTTGGGCTTGCACAGATTGTGAGTGTACCGACACAATAGCCGCAAGCTTGACTGTTAATAAGAAGTACGCCATGAGCCATGTACCAACGCATCTTTCGTTTGATGGTGACAACAAAGTTTGGAGCCGCCTGGCCGATGGAGGTGGTTATCAATCTATTTCTTTGTCAGATTGGAATACTGCTTTCTGGACTAAGCCGCACGCAGAGTTTTACCCAATTATTGTAGAGGCCTTTGCGAAGAGCCCGGTGGTGGCGGAGTTACCTTCAGACATTCAATGGCGCTTCCCATTAGATCGTGAAGTAGCGATTAAAGCGGCAGCGCCCGCGGTAGATAACCAGCCTGTGTTCAAGCGGGAATCGGATTTTCGCCTGCCCACTTTTTTCTACAAGTCCAAGTCAAGCGCGGCCAAGCTAGGATTTATCAAGCTGGACGCTGACGTTAATTATCACACCGTAGAGCTGGAAGATGTTCGAATCGTCAACCCGATTGGCGAGAGCATTCTGGATGGCATTGCATTGGATGTTGGTGCAAACGGCATCATTCATCAGCGTGGCGACTTTCCGTCAACAGGAAATTTTAATGATGCTCGCCGCTGGAAAGTATTTGACGGCTCGTTCGCCTACTCGGAAACTTTCCGGCTAAGAAAACCTGGAGAAGAATTTCCTAATGCCGAGACGGTTTTCACAATGGAATCAAATCTTGGCGACGTTGATCCCGCTGAACTGACATTGGATGATTATCTTAACCTGAAATACGCCGAAGAGATTCTGCACATACATTACGAAGGGCCAGGGTCGCTGTACGATCGTGGCTTGGGAATGTCCATGGGTAAGTCATGTGTGCTAAGAGTCGAAAATACCATTCCAACCAAAGAACACTACATAAAGGTAAGCATTACCGGTATCGGTGAAGCAACTTTCCGGGTGGAGCAAATGCTGCGCTCCAAAGAAGACTGGATAATGAAACCCTTGTAGATAGGTTTGCTTACAGTTTCTCTGCGGAGGGCTGCACATCCGGCTCAATACCCCAATACAGCTTATCAAGCCCAGTAGCCTGATCTTCTTCTGATACTGCAAGGCCAGTGGTTCTTTTCAGGATAAAGGCGAGAATAGCGGCAGTGACCACGCCCGTACCGATACAGGCCAACACGCCAAGCAATTGCATTACAAAGCTAATCTCTCCGTGTTGAAACGCGTATGGCCCTTCCTCAATACCCAAGTAGCCACCACGGGGCGTACCGCCATGAAGCAAGCCCACCATCAACAGGCCGTAGGAGCCAACACCGATAAACAATGGCAGCAATTTATGTTCATCTATTTTTCGTCTGTGCATAAATTCGTAGATAGTGTAGGCGATTAATGGCGCCGTCATCGCCACCAGGAACATTTGCCATGGAACATAAACGTCTAGCCCGCCAGCACCCGATACGTAGCCCGCCATCGGTCCCATGGTGAAATAGTCCAGCTTCCCGGTTTTATAGGCAATCATTGCACCGGTAAGCGCACCACCGGTCCATGCGGCCCCGTAATTGTTAAACGCTATAGCAACACTGGTGTCTGCCATTGTGACACTCACTGCGTATGCGCCCGGATCAAAGAAAAACAAACAGGCGACAATGACCATTGGCAGCGAAGCAAAAATGATAAACAAGCCGGCAACTGTTAAGCCCAGGCTAACTGCACGATACTCGCTTACCTTGGGGTGTGGGTCGAACATGCCTGGTCGTGGCCCCAGCACAGGTACAAACACAAGCGCCATGCCTGCCGGCAACAAATAGACGAAGCCGACGCCAAAGAAATCGTGAAAACCTCTGTTGGTCAGCGGCCCAACGGAACCCCATGTCCAGTACGCAACGAATGAAAATGCAATCGTCGTAAAAAAACAGGTGATAAAGAAAGCTGACGCCTTCATTCTTTCGGCCACCGCGAAATGCAGCAAAACGTTCGATATTCCCGCAAACGCAGCAATAAAAAACACAAATATCTGGTAGTTATTGATTCCAGCGAATACCAGTGGGTCAACATTTTGCGCCAACGAATTTGCAAGCACTCCGCCGGCCCACCAATCTCTGACAGAGTCCATCATTGTGCCGCCTGACATGACGTAATACTGAGAGGCCCAGACAGAGAAACCGATCAGGAAAAATGTGGCAAAACCGATAAAAAATCCCACCAGTTTTTCGATTGTGGAATTAAACCCGCTTCTTCTTCGGCTGCCGCCAACGTCAATAAGTAAAAGTCCAACAACAACAAACAGCGCGCTCATCGCCCCAGAGGCGTAAACAACGTTTTGCGCTAATTGATTAACGGTTACTTGTTCAGCAAATTGGCTTGTACTGTCGAAAGACACTGACTGTTCCTTGCGAATGCGTTATCACGGTTTAGGAAGTAGGATGGCACGCTAGCAATAAGGTTACAAGTCGATTTAGTCAGGCTCAATAGGCCAGTCTGCGGCATCGGTGATGAATTCTGGCTGAGCGGGTTTAAAACCTTGCCATTTTTCTGTGAACACATCTTCTAGTTCGTGCTCTTTACTCTGATTGTGAATGTTGAAATGCTGACCACCGCGCGGGTCGGCACCCACGCCCGCAAGGTATTGCCAGTTACCATAGTTGCTAGCAACATCGTAGTCGATCAGTTGTTTCTCAAAGTAGGCCGCACCGAAGCGCCAGTCGATGGCGTATTCGTTAATCAAGTAACTGGCGGCAATCTGCCTGCCGCGATTACTCATCCACCCAGTCATGTTCAGTTGGTTCATCAACGCGTTGATTAGTGGCTCGTTGGTATCGCCTTTACACCAACGGGCAAAATTTCTCGGCTCGAAAATGCAGCGCCTTATTTGCTTCTTTGCGCCGCCCGCTTGGAACAAGGCCTGGTCATTAAACGTCGCACGCCAGTACAAAAACTCACGCCACAGTAATTCCTGACACAAATACTCAGTCGATTCATTGCGTATATGCTCGAACTCAAATCGGCGAATTTCGGATAATACAGTACGGACAGACAAGCATCCATTGGCGAGCCAGGGCGACAGAGTGCTGGAGCCACTGAGTCCGTCCAGACAACGTCGTGTTTTGGCGTATTCCAATATGCACTGTTGACCGAATACCCAGTTATGCAATCGATCCAGACCTTGCTGCTCGCCGCCGCGCAACGGTAGCGCTATCGGCGCCGATTCGGTGTTTCGCCAGCGAGAATCCCACTGCCAGTTTGGCGCAGCTGGCAAAGAATCTGCGGTTTTGATAGGTGGCAAGCTGGCTATGTTTTTCAGCTGTTCGCAAAACAGAGCGAAACGCGTTGGCATCGCGTTTAGCGGAAAGTGAGGTTCGGTCTCATCAAGCAGGCAGTTGCCTCGCAGCTGTCTTACAGGCACAGACAGGTTTTTTTCCAGATGCTCTATGGTGTGTCGCTCGTATGTGCCGGCAACGGTCGACGTAACTACCTGATCTGCGTTGAGCCGATCAACTAAAGGCTGCAATAGGTTTTCTGCGGCACCTTCCAGCACAAGCAGCCGCTGGCCTGTTTTCTTGAGCTTGTCATCCAGCGCCATTAACGACTCGCGCAGAAAGCGGCTGCGCTGAGCACCCATGCCAACCGTATTGCACCACGGGCGGTGTTTTGGCCAGATATACACCAGCAGCAGGGCGTCTGCATCCTGCTGTTGCAGCAAGCCTGGGTTGTCATGCAATCGTAGATCGTTGCGAAACCAGTAGATTGTGCGCATTGGAGTTAAACTAGTTTGGGCTTCGCACAGTATCGTGTATACACAAGCATAACGTTTACGGAGTGACTAAGTAAGGAGATCATGCGAAAGTCGTTAAAAACTCGTGTTGCTGGCACTGATTTATGCAAGGGTCACTGTTGGTTCAGGTGTAAGCAAAGCAGCGCTTGCCGATGGGGTATTGCGTTTGTTCTTGCCGCGTCTTTGCAGGCTTGCAGTACTGACTCACCACAAGCTCTGTTAGACAACTACATTACTCGCATGGAACGCGTTCTGGAGACACCAATTGTTGTTGGCAATGCGCGTGACAACGTCTTGCTGTTTCCAAGACCAAGAGATTTGCGAGTAGAGCAGCAAGAAATCTCGATTGGCTTAATAGACTTTTTCTCTTTGAAGGACTGCGAGCTGCAAAAAGTAGTCGCTGGCGCAAACGATTCCCTTGGGCGTGTTGCGCAACCTTCTACCCAACTGGTACTGCATCTGAATTTTCTTCGCCACGCACCTGTGTGTATAGAGCGTATGGCATCTAACGGCGAATCCGGCTTGGCTGAAACGTTGCAGCGAGCGCACAGCAGCAAACTTGAGCAACTTCCTTTTGCAATCTGGATGGCTATTGTCGGAGGCGAGGAGTATCGAGCGTTTTGGCGAAAGCCCAATCGATTGTTTGACTACCCAACTCAGGCGTTTACACAAGCGGATCGGGCATTGGTATCACTCACACAAAAGAGCCGCCGCTGGTTGACTGGTGACTATCGAGTGGACGCGGCAGCGCTTGAATCTGACTTACAGAGTTTGTCATCGGGTGACGGCGGCTCGTTGCTCAAGTCGTTAATGCTGCAGCACAATGCACTATCCACGGTTGACCTCGCTATAAAACAGCGCCTTTCTGAAAAACCGCTTTGCCATTACCCTGCGGCGGCGCGTGGCCAAATTCTGGACAATGTGGTTCGCAAATTTTTTATTGCGGATGTACAGGCCTGGGCCGCCAGGTTGGAGTCCCGGAGGTTCAAGTTGTTGCCAAAGACTGACGCTCTGGAAAACTTGTTGTCATCGGCAGAGCCTAAGGCATTCAGTGTATGGCGAGCGCAACGCGATGAATTGATTTCGCATTATGCGCTGGCACCGAAGCGCCATGCAGACGCTCTGTTACCCTTGCTGCAACAATGCGGCAAAGCGCCGGGTATGCCTTCATAAATATCCGCCTTTAATTTCGTTAATAAATCTGCCGGTGCACCCCGGCAAGTTTCGCGGCACACTCTGTAGGTAAGCAAACCACTTTTTAGAGGGCTTTATGAGCTATAGCGTCATTCAATGGGGAACGGGAACTCACGGTCACTTGGCTCTGCGTGGCATACTGGATCACCCCGAATTGGAGCTGGTCGGCGTTAAGGTACACAGTGAGAGTAAACACGGCCAAGACGCCGGCGCCTTATGTGGCCGCCCCGATACAGGCATTCTCGCAAGCAACAAGTTTGACGACATTGTTTCATTGAATGCAGATTGCGTTGTTTATATGCCGTTGCTGCCTGACAAACGCGATGTGATTGCGCTATTGCGCTCAGGGAAAAATGTTATTGCCTCTAACGGCTGGTTCTATGAAGGCCGCAGAGATTTCGCAGACGTGGAATCGGCAGCTCTGCAAGGAAATGCCAGCTTACATGGCACGGGTATTCACCCAGGCGGCATTACGGAGAAGCTGCCGCTGGTGGCATCCGCATTAATCACCAATATCCGTTTTATGCGCGGCGAAGAGTTTTCCGATATTCGAACGTATGACGCACCCGACGTAGTGACGGATGTAATGTTGTTCGGCAAACCCGTGGATGAAGTTCGAAACAGCCCAATGCTGCACTTGCTTGGTGATGGCTTCTGTCAGTCGGTAGACATGATGGCCGATGCCATTGGTGTAAGCCTGGACGAAGAGTACAGCACCGAGCATCTCTACAGCGTGGCCACGGCCGATATTGATACACCGTTTGGTAAGCTGGAAAAGGACACTGTGGCGGCACAGCATTTCAGTTGGTCAGGTACGGTGCGTGGCACCCCGGTTATTCAGGCAGCGGTCAACTGGTATATGGGGCATGACCATCTAGAGTCAGGTTGGGTATTGGGTAAAGAGCGTTTCGAAATGCAGGTAGAAGGTGACAACCGTATTCAACTGGTGACCGAGCACTTGCATCATGAAGGTGAATACCAAGGCGGTGTTGATGAAGAGTCAGCGATTGTCGCAACCGGTGTGCACTGTGTGAATTCAGTGCCAGCTGTGTGTGAAGCGGCTCCAGGGTTGTGCAATTACCTGAATCTGCCGATAGTTACTGGAAAAGCGGCCGCAGATTTGAGGTAAATCGCTACTCAGCCGGATTCCAGCAGCATCTTAACTAGCCGTTTCCGCGAGCGCTTCCACCACGCTCTCTTCGCATGGGTCTACGCCGAACTGATCCTGGCATTCTGTGGCAAAGGAAACACAGCGGGCATGAATGTCGCGTCGAGCTGCGGGCATTCATATCAAATGCTAGATCCTAAATCTCCCTCTAGGCCTTGTACGTTTGCAACCGCGATTAATAACTAAACATACTCGGAACGGACGCCCTTCAGCAAATAATCCACTGCAATCATCGTTCTGCTTCGCCAGCGCTTCATGCTCACCAATTCCGCCACAGTGTGCTGGCGAAGGCTAACGCTGCCATGCAGTAAAGACCAAAACTGCAGGGCCACATTTTCTGCCTCAGATTTCGAGCGGTCTGGCGGTAATAGGTTCGCGGCCACTTTGGTGAATTGTTCGAATGCGGCCACGCCTATCGATTGGGCTTCCGCGCAGGGGTGATAGGAATCATCCAGTTCACCGAATATAAGTCGGTAGTGCGCCTCTTTCTTTACCGAAAAGTCCAGGTAATTCTTGGCGGCGAGGCGAGCAGCTTCCTCAGGGTCTGACGTTTTGCTCAGCACGTCCATGGCATCATTGACGGCCTGGAAGCCTTCGATGTACAGCGCGTCCAGAATGCCTTGTTTCCCGTCGAAGTGACTGTAGATACCTATCGTCGACACACCGGCGCCCTTAGCGATGGCGCGAACGCTCAGCGCGCCGGTACCGCCAGCCAGGAACAACTCAGAGGCTGCCATTAATATGTTTGCTTTATTGGGTTTCATTGAAAATACGCTTGACAAAATATAACGATGTTATGTTTAATTATAACAGTGTTATGGTCAAGTGTATTTAATATCCTGATAGGCGCACAGATTTATGAGCAATCCAAGAGTTTTGTCGGCGGACTACGTGATAGTGGGCAGCGGTGCGGTGGGCATGGCATTTGCGGATGTCATTCTGGCCGAGAGCGCAGCGTCGGTGATAATCATCGACCTGCATCAGAAGGCTGGGGGACACTGGAACGATGCCTATCCGTTTGTGTCGCTGCATCAGCCATCCGAGTTTTACGGCGTAAGCTCGCGAGAGCTGAGCAATGGCCGTCGCGACCAGGTCGGTCTCAACAAAGGGCTGAGTGAATTGGCCAGTGGCGCCGAAGTAAGCGCCTATTTTGACGACGTGATGCGCCATCAGTTTCTGCCCTCCGGCCGGGTGCAGTATTTTCCGATGTGCCGTTACGAATCAGAAGGACGTTTTACGTCTCTTGTCAGTGGAGCGGAGTTTCACGCAACGGCTAACAGGAAGTTTGTCGATGCGACGTATTTAAAGACCGCGGTTCCATCTCGTCACACACCCAATTTCACGATCGAGGATGGTGTGAATTTCATCCCGCTCAACGATCTGCCGCTGGTTCAGGACACACCCGAGGGCTATACCATTGTTGGTGGCGGTAAAACCGGAATTGACGCTTGCCTCTGGTTACTTGAAAACCACGTGGACCCAGGTGCTATACGGTGGATCATGCCTCGCGACGCCTGGTTGTTGGATCGGCGCAATACTCAGCCCTCAGAAGAATTTTTCGAATACTCGATCGGAACCCAAGCCAGGCAATTTGAAGCGCTTAGTCAAGCTCAGTCCATTCCAGAACTGTTTGTCCAACTTGAACAATGCGGCGCGCTGGTCAGAATTGATGATAGTGTGACGCCACAGATGTTCCACGGTGCGACCATATCCCAGCTAGAACTGGAGGAACTGCGACGCATCAAGAACATCATTCGGATGGGACGGGTCACGGCGCTCAATAATGACAAAATCATTTTAGAGCACGGTGTTGTTCCCACCGCCAGCAACATCATTCATGTGGACTGCTCAGCAAGTGCGATCAGTAACATAGAGATCAAGCCCATTTTTGCCGGTCATACCATAACACCTCAGATGGTGCGCTCCTATCAACCGGTATTCAGCGCGGCTTTTATCGCCCACGTTGAGTTGGCTTATGGAGATGAGGCACATAAAAATTCACTGTGCGGCGTGGTCCCACTGCCCAATCACGATACCGATTGGCTACGCATGATGAATGTGTTCATGATGAATCAGTTCACATGGTCTCAAGATAAGGGCTTGGCCGCCTGGCTGCTCAATAATCGATTGGATGGTTTTAGCGAATTAATGAACAGCGTTGACGACAATGACCCCCAACGGCAGGCCATTATTCATAGCATTCGCAGCAACGCAGGCCCAGCATTTGAGAACTTACAAACTTTATTGGCGCAACTCAATTAGCGTCTCAAAGCAGAACCTGAGCTGTTTGCGTCGCCGATCAATCCATTCTGCCTGGCGAATGGCTATCGGGGTCCAGAGCGGCCTTCTGATGCTAAAGCCCATGAAGACGAGGCCATCGGTCTTAAGTGGTGGAGGCGGCGGGAATTGAACCCGCGTCCGTCAGTCCGTTGCTATAGACTCTACATGCTTAGGTCCGTCGATTAATTTAGCTTCTTACAGCCCGACGGGCAGGACGTAAGTCGCGATTCTGATGAGTGTTTAACAGATTGGCCTCAGACAAGCCTCACAGCGATCCGGTTCTGTATGACAGTTGCTTCCCGTTTACCGGCATCCAGTGGCAACTGTTAGCAGGGTTTAAGCTGCTAAAGCGTACGAATTGTCGTTTGCGACTATTCAATTACAGCTTTGGATTAACGAGATTGGCTGTCATCTCGGCATGCATCATATAGGTCAGTAACCCACGTCGAATCCAGATCGCCCCCTTAAAACGATTCTGAGGGCGCATTGC
>JBCCIP010000041.1:0-47765 GCA_039111475.1 Pseudomonadota bacterium
ATCAGATGGTGCACAACAGAGGCGCCAACGATGCCACCTTGACCGATAATTACGACTTTCGCCTTTTCGGGAAACTTTGCCATATTAGATCTCCAACTGCCGCGCAGTGTAACGCTCTACGAAGGCTAACGAACACGCATTTACGACGCCATAGTGTTGGATTACGGCATTATTTTTCGCCCGTTGTAGCTTCAACTACGGCGCCAAGCACCTCGCAAATACCCTCGTAAATCACCAGATCGGCCGATCCATCCAGCTCGGTTGGCTCCTTATTGATAATCACCAATTTTGCACCGCGATCTGTTGCTATTTGTGGAAATGAGGCCGCTGGATACACTGTCAAAGAGGAGCCCAGTACTATGAAGAGATCACAAGCATCTACCTCTTCCGCCGCTCTGCGCATGGGTAGCTCAGGCATCTGCTGGCCAAATGAAATGGTCGCTGTCTTAATGATTCCACCACACCCCGCGCACGGTTTGACCCTTTGAACGCGACCCAGCTCAGCTTCTATGTCGCTCATCTCAACTCGGCGAGCACAGCCTAGGCACTTTGCATAGGTGGAATTGCCATGCAATTCGATCACTTTGTCTGCCGGTATGCCTGAGCTCTGATGCAAGTTATCAACATTTTGAGTAATAACAGCCGCTACATCGCCTGTATCAACGAGTTTGGCAACGTGACGGTGTCCGAGATTGGGCTTGGCATTCAGCAGCTGTTTGCTGTGCTCAAACCACTGTTTCCAATAATTTTGCCGAACGGTCTCGGAGGCTATGAAATCTTGAAACTGAATTGGCTTAACGTGCTTCCACAACCCCCGCGGGCCGCGGAAATCAGGTATACCGGAATCAGTGCTCATTCCAGCGCCACTAAACACAACAGCGCGTTGGCTGTTGCGCAGCAGGGTGCGGAGGCGCTCTATTTCATCTGACAAATGCGAACTACGCCCACTCAAGCAGTATCTTACCCTGCTCTGCCGCCTGTCTGGCCAGCACAGCGGCTTGCTCGCCAAACAGCTCTTCCACTTTTTCGCGACGAATTTTAAGCGTAGGTGTTAACACTCCGTTCTCGATTGTCCAGGGATTATTTGACACCATAACAGCACCAATGCGAGCGTGATGCTCAGTTTCCTTATTCACTGCATCCACACGTTCACGCAGAGCCGCTTCAATGTCTTCGCGTGGCAGCTCCTGAGCCATGGCGGTTAACACACAGGTCATGACTGTTTTGGAATAGCCGCGGCCCAGCAAACAGATCTGCTCTGTGTGTTGATTTTCGGCAAAGATATTTTCAATAGGGGTGGGCGCTACGAACTTGCCTTGAATGGTTTTGAAATAATCTTTGACCCGGCCAGTAATGTAGTAGAAACCGTCGTCATCCACTTTCACCTTGTCACCGGTGTGAACCCAGCCATCCACAAACGTTTCGGCGGTTTTCTCAGGCATATTGTAATAGCCGGGTGAACAACCATCAGCTTTTACTAATAGCTCATCTTCGTCACTGATCTTCACCTCAACACCCGGCATGGCTTTGCCTACTGAGCCAATACGCCGGTTGTCGGCACTGGATACGATAGGCCCCATACACTCGGTTTGACCGAAGCCTTCCATAAGGTTGATTCCAAATCGGTCGTACCATTCGATCAAAGCGGGCGGCGTTGGTGCCGCTGCAGTCAGCAAATACTCGGCTTCATCCAGGCCAAGCTTGTCTCTTACTAATTTTCCTATTCCTTCAGAATCTGCCTCGAGTGCGGCATCCACTGCATCGGGTGAGCCAAATTGCGCAATAACGCCTTGCTGTATTTGCTCCCATACGCGTGGTGGCCCAAACATCATTTGAGGGCGACATTGAGGTAAGTCTCTCAACAAGGTGCCGAGATTTTCATTGAAATGCACTTCGCCGCAATTCACTAACGACGCGCCTTCCACAATCTGTCGCTCGGCTATATGGGACAGGGGTAGATAGGAAAAATATCGAGCGCCTCGCGGTATAGAAAAAGCGTCACTGAAGCGATTAACCGGTACAATGTTGGAATCATGAGTTTGCATAACCCCTTTGGGCACGCCAGTAGTACCTGAGGTAAATACCAACGATACCAGGTCATCAGACTTGCATTGATAGGAAGGTGAAGAACCTCTATGCGGCGCAACTACGTCCTCCCAACGAAGGTGATCTTCTTCGAGCTCAACACCCGGTAAGCACACCAATTGAATGCCCCCGGGAAGCACGGCCTTGATTTGATCCCAGTTTTCGGTTTCACCAACAAACAATAGCTTCATGTCGGTAAATGACATTACATAGTCAGCCGTCTCACCAGCCAGTGTGGTGAACATGGGCACAACCACATGTCCCGCTGCAATGGAACCGAAATCAGCGAAGTACCAATGCGCACGGTTTTTAGAAAGCAGCCCAACGCGTTGACCGGCACCGTCCAAATGGGACTCCAACCACGAGCCCAGTGCATTTATTTCCTGGTGGGCCTCGAGCCAGTTCCAGTCCTGGTTGCCATTTTCGCCCAGCTCTCTAAGCCACATTTTCTCCGGGCATTCGGTACTCCACTTGTTCAGGTAATCGGTGTAAGTTGCGGGCATATTGGAACTCCTGGATTGTTATTAATAGGCACTCTCGGCTTCTTGCTTGGGTGCAAGCGCTTTTTCTAGCGTGGCACGATCATAATACTCGCGCCACGCCAGTATACGTCCACCTTTAGTTTCAAGCACGCCGACAACCGGTACTCCGCCATGGTGGCCGTTTATCACCCCTGGGCTATTATTACTTAGATCAGTATCGGGTCAAGGCGATGAAACAGCGGGTTTGCGCTGTCTGGGTCTGAGCCGGCCACTAGCATAGAAAAGCGCAGAATGCGTCTATGCATTGCCTGAACCCAGGCCGCATCCTGGCTCGCGTCGTTATCTGCGATCATTGTCATTGCGGCTGCTTCTGCACTGTTCAGGTCTGCGCAGTTTTGTCCCGTGAGCTGGTTCAGGTCTGCAATGGTCTCACGCTCGAACCAATCCCGGTACCGCGCGTGATTTCTCAGAAATTCAGGAATGGCGTGCAGCAAACCTCGTTCCCACGGCTCAAACGTGCTGCTGGTTTGCAGGTACTCTATGTCCACCATTAATTTGCTCAGCCCAGAATCTTCCCAACGTTTGATGTTTGGTTCAGGCAAGTGCAGGTCGTGGTTCAGATCAATGCCTTGCAACTCGGCAATCGCCTCATAGGCACGCCGGGTGATACTGCTGTATTCCAACACCCCTTCGATCCAGTTTCCGCCGTGTGCGTTCGGGTTCATGAAAAACGTGGCACCGATGGCCGAGAGCTGCAGGAAGGCCACGGTGTGATAAGCAACCACAGGCAAGTCAACCTCGGTACCAGTCACTTCGCCATAGCGACGATACAGAGCAGGAATGTCACCCATGTTCTCATAAGGGTGGCGACCACGAAAACAAGCGAGGTCCCAATGCGTATCACCAATGGTGGCAATCTCGAAATCAAGCAAGGCCAGCACATCGGTACCGGCCGACATGAATTGTCCAGCATCACCGCAAATGAAGCGTGCCTGTGTGCGATGCCTTGGCACGTTGCGGCGTAACCAATGCTGCAGAAACTCAAGTGGCGGGTCTATATGGGAGGCGTGATTGCCCACCATATACATGCGCTCGGTAGCACCCAAAGCAATTTGCTCTGGCGTTTCCGGCACAGTGCTTACCCGGCTTATATGGGTAAACTCTGACACAGGAACAGCGTGCACGGCCGCCAAGTGATCCATGTAATTCAACATGGCTTGCCAACGCTCATCGCTCATCAACGATGGGTTGTCGATGGCGGTATGCAACATGCCTGGCGCGCGATCTTCTGTGTTTATCCAGTCCATCACAAAGGCTTTTGGGTCATCACACCAGCCAAAGATATGCGGCACTTTGATGCCATTGGATTCCAGGGCCTGCATCACTTCCATTTCAAATCTAAGGTCTTTCTGTCCGGCAATCGAACGATCGCCCCTGAACAGCACCGCGTTGTTCTCGCCATCGGCCGAATAGCTTACCTTCCACTGCGGTCGCCAGCGTTCCAGGCGGGTGATGTCCAGAACGTCGCCGCCGAGGTTGTCACTAACCCAGCGGGTCATTCCCTTAATGGCTTCTAGCTCGCGCCGCTCATCTTCGAGGTGGTGCGCTGCATCGGCGTTATGGCCCATAGGCTATTACTCCACGATTTGGATGAAGTAGGAATTGTATGGGGTATTAGACGGTCTGGCGACCAATGCAGGTTACGTAGCGGCAAGCTGTTTCGCGTAGCGCTGAAAATGTTCAAAGCGGCGCTTGCCGCGCGCCGTGTATTCGCCGTTCAGGGCTTCCATGGCCTCGCTGAGAATATCGGCACTTAGACCAACCACGTCAGCGCCTTCGGTGCGAATGACTGGCTCGGTAAATTCGTGGCCGAATTTGTTTACCTTGCGCTCGATTATTTCCGCTTCAGTTGAGAGGTTCATGGTAACGACGCGTTGCACTTCGTCACTGGTCCCAAAATTGGGCTTTGAGTCACTAACGGCAACAATGGGTACTAATGCAAAGCCGGCGCCACTCCAGGCGTCGTCAAGCCTGCCAAGAATTTTGACACTGTCTGGATCAAGACCGACCTCTTCCTGAGCTTCGCGAAGCGCGGCTTGCGCAAAGGTTTCACCTTCATGAAGCCGACCACCGGGGAAGCTCACCTCGCCGGCATGAGTAGGCATGCTGTTGGAACGAACGGTTACCACGGTTGCAGGCTGGCCTTGCTCATCCCAGAAAAGAACCAGCACCGCGGCACGGCGATAATTGCGGGCAAGCATTTCGTCACAAAAACTGAATGGTTTGCGTTCAACTACCTTATTCAAATTGTTCAGCCAATCCGAGGCTTCAAACATCATTGGTTCTCCATGACTACTTTGAGTATCGTACTGCCAACAGCACAATACAATGCATACCGCTGTTACAAGTTCTCACTAGTTTGCCGACACCGTTCGGTTAGATGCCCAGGCGCGTAACTGCGCAACCTTCTCTGCCATCACAATCGATATTGGAAATGTGTTAGATAAGGCAAATTCCAGGTGTTCCATTGCAAGTGGCGCACGCTGTGCCGATGCTTTATAGACAGCTGATACCACCGCTTGTTCAATTTCTGCCCCTGAAAACCCTTCGCTCAGCTCCGCCAGTCTGTGCAAGTCGAACTGCATAGGGTCGAAATGGCGCTTTTCAAGGTGTATTTCAAATATACTATTGCGAATATCTTGCTCCGGCAGATCAACAAAGAACACCTCATCCAGGCGACCTTTGCGCATTAATTCTGGCGGCATACGACTCACGTCGTTGGAGGTGGCCACTACAAACACCCGTGCTTTACGTTCGGCCATCCAGGTTAGGAGGGTGCCCAGAATACGCGCCGACGTCCCGTTGTCGTTATCGCCGGCCGCGATGCCTTTTTCGATCTCGTCAATCCACAGTACGCAAGGAGACATCAGCTCAGCCTGCTCCAGCGACTTGCGCAAGTTCTTTTCGGTTTCACCGATGTATTTGTTATACAACGCCGCCATATCCAAACGCAGCAATGGGATACCCCACACACCGGCAATCGCTTTCGCTGCCAGGCTTTTACCGCTGCCTTGCACTCCAAGCAGCATTAAGCCCTTGGGCGAATCGGCTGAAGGTCGCGAGCTGCTGAGGAATACATGCTCTCTAAGCTTGACCCACTCCTTAAGATTATTGAGCCCCCCTACCGCGGTAAAATGCTCCGTGTCGTATTCGAAGCTGAGCACACCTTCCATATCAATGAGTTCGAACTTGGCTTTATTCAGCGGCGCCATGTCGCTGTCGTCTATCACACCGTCTTGGTGAATCGCCGTTCGAGCAAGACGGGTTGCATCGTTCTCACTAAGCCCGCGCAGGTTCCTGGCCAGTTTTTTAACTGTGCCCATAGACGCCTTCACTTTTTTACCTTCGTTCTGCTTGGACCAGTGGCTTGCTTCTTTCTGCACAATTTTCATCAGGCGCATATCGTCCGGCAGACTCATAGACATTCGTGCGGTGGCACGCCGAAGCTCTATTGGAATATCCAGTTCACAACTGATCAGTACCACGGTGTGCCACAAGGTTTCGTGAGCCAGCGCAATATCCTTGAGCAGCCTTACGTGCTCTGGCTGACCTTGCAGATACGGGTGAAAATCGCACAGCGCAAACAGCGTGGGCTTGGTAGTGGTGCGAATAGCGCGCAGCACATGCTCAGGCGAATTACTGGTAGTTTCGCCCGGTTCCAGAAACGGATTTTTGGTGCCAGAGGTATTCAGGCCATCAGTGATCGTCCAAGATGCAAAACCAAGGTCTTTGGCAACGGCAGTCTTCATCAACAAAGCTATCGCACGCTGCTCGTCGTAGGTTTCCACCACAATGATCGGAATCTTTGCATCGATCAGCAACGCGAGATCGTTGACGTCTTTCACTGATGTTCTTCCTGAGTACTGGCCCTCTATTTAGCGTAGAAAATGGATAGCGTACTGTCTAATACCCGCTATTTACCGACCACATCAATCTGCTGGACGGCTATTTCCTTGCCTTCATTCGCCGCTTGCTGGAAGCTCTCAATTTGATCAAAGTTCATATAGCGGAAAATCTCATCCGACATGGAATCAATCTTCTTTGCATACTCCATGTATTCCTCAACCGTGGGTAACTTGCCAAGAATCGCGCCTACCGAGGCCAACTCCGCTGAGGTTAGATAGACATTGGCGCCTTCGCCAAGCCGATTCGGGAAGTTACGTGTGGAGGTTGACAGAGTAGTACACCCTTTGGCCACGCGCGCCTGATTGCCCATGCACAGAGAACAACCCGGCATCTCGGTTCGGGCGCCCGCAGCACCGTAGGTATTGTAATAACCCTCCTCCATCAACACGTGCTCGTCCATTCGTGTGGGAGGCGCTATCCATAGGCGCGTAGGAATACCACCCTTTACGTGCTCAAGCAGCTTTCCCGCAGCACGATAGTGACCGATGTTGGTCATGCATGAACCGATAAATACTTCATCAACTTTATCGCCAGCTACTTCGCTAAGCAGGCGCGCATCATCCGGGTCGTTTGGAGCACAAACAATAGGCTCGGTCACTTCGGCCAGATCGATTTCAATGACTTCGAAATACTCAGCGTCCGCATCAGCAGCAAGCAGGCTGGGTGAATCGAGCCACTCTTCCATTTTTCTGGCACGGCGTTCCAAGGTTCGCATATCACCGTAGCCCTGTTGAATCATCCAGCGCAGCATGGTGACATTGGAACGCAGATATTCTGAAACAGTATCTTCACCAAGTTTGATGGTGCAACCGGCTGCTGAACGTTCCGCTGAGGCATCTGATAGTTCAAACGCTTGCTCTACGGTCAGATCTTCCAGGCCTTCAATTTCCAGAATGCGACCACTGAAGGCATTCTTCTTGCCTTTCTTTTCAACGGTCAGCAATCCTTTTTGAATCGCGTAGTACGGAATTGCATGCACCAAATCACGCAGAGTGATTCCGGGCTGCATTTCGCCTTTAAAGCGAACCAATATTGATTCAGGCATATCCAATGGCATCACACCAGTGGCCGCGGCAAACGCAACCAGGCCGGAACCAGCAGGAAACGAAATACCCATTGGGAATCGAGTATGCGAATCTCCGCCGGTGCCCACTGTGTCGGGCAGCAACATGCGATTTAGCCAGCTGTGGATAATGCCATCTCCAGGACGCAATGAAACGCCGCCACGGTTCCGGATGAAATCAGGCAGCGTGTGCTGCGTTTCAATGTCCACCGGCTTCGGATAAGCCGCGGTATGGCAAAACGACTGCATAACCAGGTCGGCGGTAAAACCGAGGCACGCCAGATCTTTCAGTTCGTCACGAGTCATTGGACCCGTAGTGTCTTGCGAACCTACAGTGGTCATCTTTGGTTCACAGTAGGTACCAGGGCGAACGCCATCAAGACCGCAGGCCTTACCCACCATTTTTTGTGCCAGGGTATAGCCCTTACCCGTATCTTCCACCGTTTCCGGACGACGGAACACGTCGGACGCCTTCAGGCCTAGATGCTCACGCGCTCGCGCGGTCAAGCCTCTACCAATCACCAGATTGATCCGGCCGCCAGCGCGTACAGAGTCCAGAATGGTGTCTGATTTCAGTTCGAATTCGCTAACAACGCTACCATCTTCGGTAAAAATTTTGCCGTCGTAGGGGCGAATTTCAACCACGGCACCGTGGCTGATCTGATCTACCGGCGCTTCAAATACCAGGGCACCCGCGTCTTCCATGGTGCTGAAGAAAATCGGAGCTACCTTTGAGCCAATGCACACACCACCGGAACGCTTGTTGGGCACTCCGGGAATGTCTTCCCCAAAAAACCACAGCACGGAGTTGGTGGCTGACTTTCGAGATGAGCCGGTACCTACTACGTCGCCAACAAATGCGACCGGAAAACCTTTTGCTTTCACTTCGTCGATTTGGCTAAGACAACCGGTTACTCCGGGCTCATCCGGCGTTATGCCATCACGCGCCATTTTGTACATGGCTCTGGCGTGCAAAGGAATGTCGGGGCGCGACCAGGCATCGGGTGCTGGTGACAAATCATCCGTGTTGGTCTCACCGGATACCTTGAATACCGCCATCTTGATTGACTCAGGCACGGCGTCCTGTCGAGTGAACCACTCGGCGTCGGCCCAACTTTGCAAAATATCTTTTGCGATTGTATTGCCTTTGTCGGCTTTTTCAGCCACGTCATGAAACGCGTCGAATACCAATATAGTGGTTTTCAGCTCTTCCGCTGCGGCATCTGCAAGTTCGGCATCGTCAAGCAACTCAACCAAAGTCGCCACGTTATATCCGCCGTGCATATTGCCCAGCAGCTCTACACCCGCTTTCTTGTCAATGATAGGTGATGAAACCTCGCCTTTGACCAGTGCGGCCAGAAACGCTGCTTTTACATAGGCCGCCTCATCAACACCAGGTGGTACGCGATTAGCGATTAAATCCAGCAGAAACTCTTCGTCGCCTGCGGTGGGGTTTTTCAGCGCGTCAACCAGTTCATTGGTCCACTCGGCGCTCAGCGGCTTAGGCACTACACCCTGCTGCTCACGTTCCTTGATGTGTTCACGATAGGTATCTAGCAGTGCCACTGTATTCATTCCCCGGCTGTATTGGTCAGCCGGATATTTTAGCAGGTCTTGGCCCGCGGGTCAGGTCGCCAGGCCTCAGAATAAGGTCTAAGAAGCGGTTGAAAAACGCAGTTTTTCGAGTGCCGGGGTGCGATACAAGGATGTATCGGCAAAATCGACGGCTGCAAGTCGTTGATTTTGAGAGCAAAGGAAAAATCGCATTTTTTCCTTTGCTCGCTTTGAAAAAGGCAGGACGCCTTTTTCAACAGCCTGTTAGGCGAACATGTTTTGTATCACCTTGTGATCTTTGTCCAAAGGTTCCGCGCATTCGAAGGTTCGCCGATAACCAGTACGGCTTATCAGCCACTGGCCGTTCACTTTCTCGTACTCGTCGTGGTAGATGCCGGCGCCGTAGATTCGCGTGTTGTGTTCGATATTGATGACGGTATCTTCCAGGTACCACAGGGCTTTGGCTTTTATTTCACCGAAGAACTCAATCTCAGGTGAGTGGACTTGATGCATGGTTAACATATTGTCGCCGGAGAGGTTATTCGACATGAATTTAACAATGGCCTCACGCCCCTCAAAGCTGTACTTTCCACCCGAATACTCAGCCACGCAGCTGTCACGCAATGTGCTGCCAAAGGTCTCCCAGTCATTGGTATCCAGGCCGCGCACATAGCGGGCTTTGAGCTGCTTGATTCTTTCTATTTCCAGAAGTTCGTTCATGCCCGTGGATCCCTGTTGTGTGTCTGTTACCATCAATGATACTAGGGCTAGCGGGTAACAGTGATGAGCAAGTTTTTATTTTGTAGTGCACTCCTATTGGCACTGAGCGCATGCGCCACGACACCAACTTCCCATCCTTTGGGTTATAGCGAGCATTCTTTGCATTCAGATAGCCTGGAACGAACTTATCAACTTTATCGTCCTGAGACGGCCGAACCCAAAGCGCCAGCAATTTTCGTTTTGCATGGCTCGCGGGGCTCTGGCAAGGATATGCGAGCACTGGTGGGTGCAGGTTTTGAGAGACTGGCCGACCAGCATGGTTTTGTTGTGGTTTACCCGGATGGCGTTGAAAACCACTGGAATGATTGCCGTGGTTCGGCAGACTACGCGGCCAATACGCGCAATATCAATGACCCTTTGTTTTTCGAAGATTTGATCGATGAACTCGCGCGCACGCAATCCATAGACCGGACTCAAACCTTTATTGCAGGATTATCCAATGGCGGGCACCTGGTATTTCGTATAGCGCTTGAGAAGCCAGATTTGTTTCGGGCGTATGCAGCGCTGATCGCTTCCTTGCCTGAGGAGCGCAATCTTGACTGTGAGCAATCGAGGCAAGCGGTGAATATGATGATTATGAATGGCTCGGAAGATCCGATTAATCCATATAAGGGTGGTTTAGTGAGCATCGGAGAGAATTCCACTCGCGGACCGGTTCTGTCTACCAGGGAAACGGCGTTGTATTGGGCGGGGCTTGCCGGGCACAGGCGTCCGCCACAGGTGAAAACGTTTGCGGAACGCGATGGTGATGAGAAAACGTCGATTGAGCAGAAAACCTGGTCAAGCGAGGGTAGTCATACTGTTTCATTGATTACTATGCATGGGTCTGGCCACGTGTTTCCAGTTCCAGGGGGTAGCATTCCGCCAGAGTACCGTGCAGTTGTTGGGAAGGCAGCGGGGGATATCGATGGCGCTGAAGAGGTTGTGCGGTTTTTTCGGGCCGTTAGTGGTGACTGACAATATTGGACACCGGTCCCGGATTGCTGCCTGACCGAACAGCAGTGATGGAGCCTGCTGTACAAACAGCATCCAAGCCGATCATACCAGCGACAAACGCGGTGGCCTACAACCGTACAATTGAAATTCAGCCCACAGCACCCGTTTTTGGCTAAGTTCTTGGGCGTCATTCCATGCAAGTGCGTTAAATACTGTTAAGCAGATGAACAAAACCTGCAAGGTTGGTACCATCGTGTCACTCGAATAAAAGCAGGAACAGATCGTGAAGAGAAGAGCATTTATCGGCTCTGTAGGAGCGATAAGCGGCGCTAGCCTTTTGACTGGAAATAGTCAGGCTGACGACCACGGCAACGCCACCTCAAAAGACGAACGATTGCAAACGGAAAGCCGGGCTGCGTTCGACGAGTTGATCAGTACGTTGCAAGCAGCAGATCTGCAGTTTCTGGGTAAAGAAGGCGGTATCACTCGTGCCGCTGATGTTTCTGATGGCCACAGGGCGATAATGCATACTTTGCAATGGTCTTTGGTTTCAGAGATGGACGTATCGCGCGACCACCCTATTTTTCATCGCATTGTGACGCCTACGCGCAAAGGGCTTGGCGATAATCCGGATGCGGTTTACTTTAACGCGAGCATTCGTGGCGTGCGCAATTACACCATCCGCAGCAATATGGCTGGTGCGGTGTACACATCGATCACAATTGAAGGTGGTGCCGGGGACGGCAGTTACGCTACAGGGGTTGTAGCGGCCATCAATAATACCGAGTTTGATGTGTCAGAAGATGGATCATTTGAATTGCGGCTGGGGCCAAATGTTAGTGGTAGAAATTCTTTAAAGCTGCCTGACAATGCGGCGCAAATTACAACGCGGCATTATTTTGAAGAAGAGATCAGTGTGGCGGCAGATCTTGGCCGGCACATTCCTATGACGATTGAGCCCACCGACCAACTACCGCCGCCGCCCACACCAGATGATGCAAGTATTGCGGCTGGTATTCGGCGCGTAACGGCGCAAGTTGCTGGCCGAACTCTGGGTATGATGGAACGTGAGAAAGAGTCTCCAACTTGGGTGTCGCGTATTCCCAATCATTTCATGCCACCGGAAAAACCGGGCAATATGGCGTTCTCGGCTGTAGACAATGCCTATAGCATGGCACCTTATTATCTTGGCGATGATGAAGCGCTTATAATAACGGGTCGATTTCCCAAGTGTGCATTTGCAAATGTGGCACTTTGGAACCGCTTCTTGCAATCCTACGATTACGCAAATCGCCGAATATCGTTGAATCGCGTTCAAACCAAAACTGACACAGAAGGTAATTTCCGAATGGTACTTGCTCACAACGACCCGGGAGTACCGAACTGGATCGACACCGAAGGGCGCAATTTCGGTATGGTGTATTGGCGGTTTCTGCTACCGGAGGGTGATATTGTTACGCCCGAAGCGGAAGTGGTTAAATTCAGCACCATTACTGCCAGTTAGTTGTAGTCAATGAGATCTTTAGAGCGCTTGTGGTACGCGTTGCTGGCGCGCATCGCGTCATTGTGGGTTCGACCTGACGTTCTGCCCGAAACTCCCGCTGAACTTTTGCAGTCTGATTGTCAGCTTTGCTATGTGTTGGAAACGGGCAGTCTCGCCGACCTGTTAGCGTTGCACATCATTTGTCAGCAACACGGCCTGCCGCTGCCTTATCGACGATCGGCAATGCTGTCCTGGTCTGAACAAAGCGATAACGACGATGATTGGGGCGCAGTGGTGGTTATTCGCCGTGGTCGCGGATTTTTCTTGCGCCGGGCCCATCCGCAGCTGCCGCGTATGGAGGAACTATTGCGGCGCGCGGAGCTGCAGCAATTAGTACTTCTGCCTACGGCTATCTACTGGGGTAGAGCGCCAGACAAGGAACACTCGCTCATCAAGTTACTGTTCAGCGAACAATGGGATGTTGCTGGGCGAACGCGTAAATTCTTCACCACGTTTTTACACGGAAGACAAACGCTGGCTCGTTTCAGCGAACCTCTTGCGGTATCCAGTTTGCTCGATGAATCAGTTCCATTGCATTCTACAACTGAAACTAAGGGCGTTTCTAAACAATCGGATGGCATCGATTACCCCCGTCTTGCGAGAAAGCTGTCTAGAGTTCTACGCGTGCACTTTAGACAACGCCGCATCGCCAGCCTAGGTCCTGATCAATCGCACAAGCGCACTGTTATTGCTCAGGTGTTGCGCAACCCGGCTGTGATAAAGGCGATTGCTAGCGAGGAAAACAAGCCCGGCTATGGCAAAAGAAAGCACTGGTATTCACTGCCGCCCAAAACAGCAGCGGACATTGCTGCCGACTATGCCTTTGAAATCGCCGCTGACATGTCTTATAGAACTGTACGCTTTATGCAGCGCTTGCTGCAATGGCTATGGAACCGTTTGTACGATGGTGTTCAATTCAAGGGATTGGAGAGACTGCGTGCTATTGAGGATGGTAAAGAGCTGGTCTATGTGCCTTGCCATCGAAGCCATATAGATTACTTGTTAATGTCGTATGCGCTGTTCATGCAGGGTGTTTCGCTGCCGCATATTGCAGCAGGACTCAACCTGAACATGCCTTTGGTGGGCCCATTCCTGCGTTTTGGTGGCGCGTTCTACGTTCGGCGCAGCTTTGCCGGCAATCGTTTGTATGCCGCTGTGTTCAATGCCTACGTGCAGGAAATTATTTCGCGTGGGCATTCAATGGAGTATTTCATTGAGGGTGGCCGTAGCCGAAGTGGTCGCCTACTCTCGCCAAAAGGCGGCATGCTGGCGATGACTATTCAAGCCTATTTGCAAGACACCGAAAGACAAATCGCATTCGTACCCGTGTATTTCGGTTATGAGCGAATGGTAGAGGGCCAGTCATTTATCTCTGAATTAGGTGGAGCGAAAAAACAGAAAGAGAGTTTTTTTGGTTTCATTAGCTCACTTCGCGCCTTGCGCCAGCAATTTGGTGAGGTATACGCAAACATTGGTGAACCGATTGATCTCGACGAAGTTTTGAACGCACACAACAGCAATTGGCGTGAACAAGTGCCAGCGGCGGATTCAGGTGACAAGCCCAAATGGCTCAGCCCCGTGGTAGATTCTCTTGGTTCAGAGATCATGTACCGAATAAATCGGGCTGCTGCAGTCACGCCCGTGAGCGTGCTGGCTCTGGCATTACTGTCTGCTCCGCGACAAAATCTGGCGAAGCAGGACCTCACTCGCCAGTTAAACCTTTTGCTGACACTGCTGAAAACTGTACCGTACTCGGAGGAAGTGTTTCTA
Source organism: Pseudomonadota bacterium (assembly GCA_039111475.1). Lineage (GTDB taxonomy): Bacteria > Pseudomonadota > Gammaproteobacteria > Pseudomonadales > JAUIET01 > JAUIET01. The sequence goes on from JBCCIP010000041.1 coordinate 14,180, forward strand.
CCAGAGCTTGAGGTTGAACAAATAATCAAGCATGGCGAGGGTATGGGTTACATAGAAGTGGAGCCGCATGCTCTGGGAGAACTGGTACTGACGGTTCGGGACCAGGCAATAGCACTCACCTACTTCAGAAACAACATTCTGCACCTTTTTGCGGTACCCGCCACAGTGGCTGCGTGCTTCTTAAACCGTGACAGACTACCAAAAGATGAAATCGTTAGACTTGTTACGCTTGCTTACCCTTTCCTCAAAACCGAATTGTTCCTGCACTGGTCTAATGAGGAGTTAGATACGCATGTTAGTGATGTATTGACACTGTTTTGTACGCAGGGCTTAATTCAATACAACGCGGCCGAGTACTCCAGAAACATCGAAGACGATGGCGCCATGGTGCACCTGATGTTGCTTGCGCAAAGCACCATGCCAGCACTGCAGCGCTATTACCTCACGGCGGTAATTTTAGGCCGGCAGGGAAGTGGTCAGTTAACACAAAGCGAACTGGAAACACTGTGCGAACAGTGTGCGGAGCGTCTTGCAGTAATGCACGGTCTGCGCTCGCCTGACTATTTTGAACGCAAGCTGTTCAAAAACTTCGTACAAACGTTGAAAGACCAACAATTTCTGCGTATTGACGAAGACGGTTTACTGCATTGGCTGGCGAACATCGGCGCCGTTGAACAAGAGGCCAGTCTGCTGCTGGAAGAACATATTCGGCACAGCGTTAAGAGTATTGCCGGCGGTGCAGAGAGAACCAAAGAATCTGCGGAATCATCTACCGACGAATAGTTTATCAAACGAGATAAGGCTTACAGCCAGTAGTTATCAGAATTTCATCCAGCTCAACATCAGCGGCTACGGCAGCGTATTTTTGCTTGAGTACGGCTAGAGATTTCACGTGGTATTTTTGCGGTCCGCCAATGCTGTGCGTAAATGCCTCGCCTGATAACTCTACTGATACTTCTTCCGAGCCAGCGTTCATGGCTTTGGTAATCGCATCTGTCCAGGGCAAGAATGTGCCTGCTATTTCCTGTTCCAGAATTGGTTGCAACGTGGCTTGAAGCTGAACCCAGGTTTCAAATTCACCGTTGTTCCCTGGGTTTTCCATACGTATTATCCAGGGCTTTACACCAGCAAAGTGTTTTTCAATAATCCGCCTTCCAGTAGGATCGGTCCAGGCATTGTAGATTTGCCCCCACAAACTGAAATCAGCGTAGCTTGGTTGCGAACCGAAAATGTAGTCTCGCGCGGACAGATGATCTTGCAACAAGCCCAGCAAATTCTCAAATGAATCTTCTATTCGACCTTCGGTATTCTTGTTTGAGCCAATCACCCAGCCTCTGCCGCTCATGCGCTCTTTAACCATAGTGGCAATACGCGCCTGAATCACGGAATTGGCTATCGGGATATAGCGCAGCCATAAAGGCATTCTCGTTTCCGCCAGGCGCAGGCTTGCAGAATTTTGATCTTCTTCCGCTTTCCAGCGGTAGTGAAACATGTGCTTGTTACCCCACTCGTCCGCGTACTCCTCGATGAGTTGTGATAAAAAATTCAATGCAGGGTTACTCGGCAGAGCCGCTGGCTGCGGAAATTTTTCCTCAAGCTTATCCATGATTGGCGTTGAATCCTGCCATCCCTCTCCTTCTGGTGTGATCAGCAGAGGAACGATAGGAAGCTTTCCGTATTTCCCGAAATCACCTTTTTTCGAAGGACCGCCTACTTTCCATTGGTGGCCAATTCCTTTAAAGCGCAAATACGAACGCACTTTTATTGAATACGGCGACAGATCTGCGCCAATTAGTGTGTATTTGTTACTCATTGAGCATAATCCATAGCAGGTGCCTGAAACCCACCTATTTCCTTAGCGAGCAGTCGGCAGAAATCAATTGTGATGTAGTCATTATACTCGGCGCTGACCGCTTGCAGGCCAATTGGCAAGCCAGCGACCGGCTCGCTGGCTGTCAAACCAGCGGGAAACACTGTGCTGGGTAGGTAGGAAGCCGTAATTAGGCCAGACCAAAACACTTGTTGAAAATACGGTGTCTGTTCGCCATCTACCATAATGGTGCGATTCGAAAAACTCTCACTGTGATCGTGCTTGAACGCGGCTGTTGCCATCTGCGGGCACAGCAGTATGTCCCACTGTGAGAAAAAATCGCGCCATTGGTAGCGAAGCTTTTCACGCACATTATTCGCTCGCAGCCAGTCACGGTGCTCAGCCGCCATTGCCCTGGCAAGGATTGCAGGTCCTGACATATCGCTTGGGCCAAACTCTGCGGCCAGTTTTTTGGAATGTTGAAACACTTCTTCCTGCACTGAGGCGCCCATAATCGATTGCATCAGCGTGATGTAGGTTCGATGCGACCTCTCCACAGCGAAATCAGGGCGCGCCGTGAATGATACCTCAGCTCCTGAAGATCGAAGTACGTCAGCAACCATGGTGAGTTTATGTTGAGTTTCGGCGTCTACCTGACTTTGCTCATCACTCGACCAAACCGCCACGCTAAACTCAGACAATGATTTCTTTTCGGGCTGCGGCAAGTGCAATTGCCAACCGGGTGCGTCCAGAGGTTCGGAACCGCTGATAATACTCATTGCCAGCGCCAGATCTTCCGCACTGCGTGCCAAAGGCCCGCATACGGCAATATCCGGTGAGGCGACTGAGCCGGGCAGCGCATGCCCTTGTGGTGGCACGATCCCATGCGTCGGCTTGTGCCCATACACCCCGCAAAAATGCGCTGGGTTGCGAATCGATCCACCAATGTCAGACCCAGTTTCCAGAGCAGCAAAACCGGCCGCGAGAGCCGCCGCCGAACCACCTGAGGAGCCGCCTGGTGTGCGCTCCAAGTCCCAGGGATTGCAGGTAGTTCCGTAGATTTCGTTGTAACTTTGGAAGTCGGCCAAATTTATTGGCACGTTGGTTTTACCCAAAAAATTCGCACCGGCATTTTTATAACGCTTCACTATCTCTGCGTCTTCTTGCGCTAATACGTCTTTGTATTCAGGAATTCCCCAAGTAGTCGGCAGGCCAGCGATATTGTGAGATTCTTTGATGGTGATCGGCATGCCGCCAAGTACGCCACGTTGCTCAACCGGCGTATTGTCCATGGTTTTGGCCGCTTCGCGCGCACGTTCGAAATCTCTAACCACTACGGCATTTAGATGTTTGTCCAGTCTCTCGATTCGATCAATGCTGTAGTCGCATAGCTCAAGCGCTCCGAGTTCTTTATTTCGCAGGCGCTCTGCAAGCGCATGAGCACTGTTGTAAGCGATCTCTTCGGTCATGGTTTCCAGCCTTGTTATGTATAGCTCAGTCGCGCCATTGTATAGGCATGATCACTCGCTTTGCCGCCAGCGTCACCCGGCGTGACGCCTACTAGTTCGTTGCCGTGGAGAATTTCGTACTTCACTCTGTTCTCGTTCAGCTGACGCGAAGACACTATGCCGTGCATCAATACCTGTAACTTGCCCCGATGGTTATAGTCGTAGCGTTGTGATGGCGACAAATGATCAACCAGATTGGCGCTGTTATCACCGAGCAATGCTTTTATGGGTGCGCTAAATTCATTGTCGTTAAAGTCACCTGTTACAAAATAGTCCCTGCCCAGCTCTTCCAGCTGATCCAGCACGGCTCTGACAATACGCGCCTGTTCAATACGCGTGTCCAGCTTCGGGTCATGGCCGGGTAACTCAGGTGCGAACATTCCGCGCTGATGACGCTTCGACGCCAGGTGAACATTGATAACAGTCAATTGCGCACTAGCATTATCCTGCAAACTGAATGTGGCCGTTAGAGGCTTGCGTGATGACTCAAACGCTTCCTGATGAACCGCCAGGCGCTGAAGACTGCCAGCAACAACATCTACGCGTGCCGGGTTGTACAAATACGCATTGCGAATATTACCGCCTGGTTGGCCGCCGTCTGCTCCAACTTCCGGTGGAATATCCAGCCATTTGTAGCGCGGCCCACCCAGTTGAAGCACTTCCTTAATCAGCAGTTTGTAGGTTTCACTGGCATCCACCACTTCACTGATTTCTGCGCCGTCATTGTCTTGAATCTCCTGCAGGGCGACCACGTCGGGAGAGCGGGCCTGGCGGACAATGGCTCTGGCAAGTCTCAAGAAGCGACCCTCTCCTACGTCATCGTCAATGTCGCGGCGCGGGTCCAGCACTTTATCTTTGGATTCAATTTTAACGTCAAGATTCAGTGTATTCAGAGTCATTACCGTTAGACTGTTCTCATCGCTACGCAGTGAGGTAACGGTGTCAGTAATTTTCGGACCGGTTGCAATGCTTGCCGCCTGGTTGCAAGCAATTTGCCACGATTGCGAGCGGTAGTTCAGCGCGCCGGTAATGTCGGCCGCCAGCGTTGCACCAACATTAACCAGTGACGCCTGGTCATAATCAACCACTCGAAAACTTGGTAGCCACTGATCTGGTACAATGGCATCGATCAATACGCCACCGTGTTCTGACCGAACAAAGCGCTCCGAAAGTCCAGCTGGTGCAACCACATAATCTGCAAATGGGTTACTGGGCGCAACAAAACGGGCACCGGCTGAAATGCAGGCCAGCATTCCTTCGTGCGAATTCAGAAACTGCGCCAAAATTTCCGGGCTCTCCTCTAGCAGCTCAGCCCCAATGTTTACTGGTTCAATTGGCGCGCCGTGAACGTCTACAACATCTACCTTAACTGCTTTTATCTCAGTAACAGGACGATCGAATTCTGTGGCTAAGTAATCCAGTACTTTGCCGCCCACTTCACAGTAACTGCCTATGGGTGGGCGGTGTTTTCTGCTGAGCACAAACAAGCCGCAGGACGTGAGCGCATTTGGCTTACCCTCAGGGTCTTGAATAAAGAAGCCACGGCGACTGTGCGCAATAACCACACCGCGGGTCAGCACGGCCTGGTCGGCCAGCGGCGAGTAATAACCCTCGCCCTGAATATTGGCAATGGACATCAGTTCCATAGACGCTCTGTATCAGCGCGGTGGGATATCCAGAATGTCCGCGGTAATTTGCGTAACGGTGTTTTCACTTTCCAGCACATCGGTGAATTCAACCGCTATCGTACCAGCGGCGGCTTGCTGTTGCATTAATCGGATGTGTATCGACTAACAAAGGTTCACATGCTGGCAATACCTGCTAGCATTGTCGACCTCACCAGATACACCGCCACATCACCGGAGAAAAACATGAAAGTCCACGGATTTGATATCAGTAACTACTACAACATTGTTAAGCAAGTAGCGCTGGAAACTGATTTTGCGTTTGAGCCCGTGTATGTTACGCCAAACACCAAAGAAGAGTTTCTACCCATCAGCCCGATGGGGAAAATCCCAGCGGCTGAAACTGAATTTGGGCCCCTGGCGGAGACCCGCGCGATTTTAACTTTCATTCGTGAGACTTTAGGCGATTCCGCGTTGTTTCCTTCCTCACCATGGGACATGGCGCGCGCCGACGAATTAATGAGCATTTGCGATCTGTACATTGAGTCGCAAGCACGCCGTCATCTGGCAGAAGCCATATTCAATGGCGAACGTGACGAACGCGCGCATCAGGAAGTGCCGGGTGCGGTGGCTAGAGGCATGGCAGCTCTGGGACGACGCGCAAAGCTCTCACCCTATATGCTGGGTGATAACTACAGCGTGGTTGATATCTACGCATTCTGGACACTGTTTCTGGCACGGCAAATTATGCAGACCATGCACGACACCGATATATTGGCATCTGTAGACGGTTTGACACAGTGGTATGAGTTGGTTGCGTCCAAAGACAGCACTGCAAAGGTTGCCGATTCACAAGCTGCCGCTATGAAGGCAATGATGGGCGGCTAGCGATTCACTTGCCTTGAATACACTCGACGTAGATCTGCGCCGGCTTCAATGGCGCATTGTGATACCACTGGGTATTTTCGCCTCTGCACTGCTTGGCTTTGAACTCGGCGTTAGTACCACAGAGCGTGGCGATATTGAAAACAGCGGCCTGCTGGTAAAAGCGTATTACAGCCTCAGCTTGTTTGTTGTGGGCGGCGTAGATCTGGGCACACCGGTGGGTGGCTCGGCATTGGCGCGCTCCCTGTTGTGGTTCGCCTACTTCGCAGCGCCCGCTTTTACTGCGTCAACCGTAATGAGCGCTTTGTTAATGGCGTTGGCGCCCAGAAGCTGGTCAGTGCGACGCTTGCGCAATCACATTGTTATCGTTGGCGACAATCCGTTAACGATAAGCTATTTGCGCGCGCTCAGAATCAGCAACAAGACCAAAGTGGTGGTTGTTTCCTCAAATCCTGACAGTTTGCAGGCTGATCATTACAGAGAAGCATTTGGGGCCATTGTTGTCGCGGGAGATATCGCGCAACCACACTGCTTCAAACATCTCAGAATAGAATACGCCGCGCGGGTGTTTCTGTTTGAAGAAAGCAGTCTTGCTTGTTATGAAACAGCGGCCGCCTTATTGTCTATGCAGCCAGATATGGGTGACAGAATTGTGATCCATTGTTCACGTCTGCGCTTCATGCGCTCAATGGAAAATACCAAGGTAGCAGAACACTGTTTCACGTTTAATGCTTTCCACCTTGCGGCCAAGGGTTTAGTGCGCAATAGAATGTTGCAACATTTTAAAGAAACCAAGAGTAAAGACGTTGTTGTAATAGCTGGCTTTGGTCGCTTTGGACAGTCCGTGCTGGAAGAATTGAAAGCAACGGCAACCTCGGAACTGGATACTGTGGTGGTGATTGATGTTGATGCCGATAGACGGATATTGGTTGCCGAAGAGCAGGACAAATTACTGGGCAGCTACCGCCGCGAGATATTACAGGGGGATGTTTCGCATCCTGACGTGTGGCGCAAGGCCGCTGATGCAACCAACCTTGAAGGTGACAACACCTTGTTTGTGCTAGGCACTGGTCGTGAGGAAGAAAATTTGCGCACGGCATTGTGGTTGCGGCGTAAATACCCGCAGGCAACCATTATCGCCAGAAACAATAACCGATCGCGTTTTGCCAGTGAATTGGGTGACGAGCACGACATCATAAATATCAGCATTCTTGAATTGGTTGAGAGCAATATTCCTGCGAGCTGGCTGCGTGGCGGCTGAAGTTTCTGGCCGTCGGCTGCTCTTTTAAATCCTGACTTCAGACCACGTTATGCAGTGATTGCTGGTAAACTGGTGCGCCCAACTCTACGCGGACTCTTCTCTATGCATTCTTTCAGCCAGCAATCTGAAGACACTCTTTCTTTGCTCAACGCGTTTTTCGAAGAACACATTTATCCGAACGAAGAAACCTACGCGGAACAAATTGCGAATGCTGATGATCGCTTTGCCTTAGTGCCGATTATGGAAGAGCTAAGAGCCAAGGCCAAGCAGCAAGGCTTGTGGAATTTGTTTATTCAGCCCGCGCATGCGGAATTTGCGGATCATGAAGGTTACAGTAACTACGATTACGCGCCTCTTGCGGAGTTAATGGGCCGAGTGCTTTGGTCTCCCGAAGTGTTCAATAGCAACGCTCCGAACACAGGCAACATGGAAGTGTTCATGAAGTACGCCACACCTGAGCAACAAGCAGAATGGTTGACGCCTATGTTGGAAGGTGAGGTTGCCAGCTCATACGCAATGACAGAGCCGCAGGTGGCAAGCAGTGACGCGACAAACGTTGAGCTGCGAATAGAGCGCGACGGTGATGACTATGTGCTGAATGGTCGCAAATGGTTTATCACCAGCGCAATGTATGAGCGAACCCGACTATTTATTGTGATGGGCAAGTCTGACCCCGACAACAGTAACCGACATTTACAGCAGAGTCAGATCCTGGTGCCTAAGGGTACTGAGGGTTTGGACATCATCCGGCCTTTAACAACACTTGGTTATGATGATGCGCCACTTGGTCATGCCGAATTGCGTTTCACAAATGTGCGAGTGCCGGCTGAAAATATGCTGCTTGGCGAGGGTCGCGGTTTTGAAATTGCACAGGGGCGTCTTGGACCTGGTCGTATGCATCATTGCATGCGCCTGGTGGGTGCGGCGCAACGATGTTTGGAATTGGCCTGTGTTCGGGCGAGCAGTCGCGCAACGTTCGGCAAGCAACTTAGCGAGCATCAGTCTGTGCGTGAAGATATTGCGAACAGCTATGCAGAAATAGAAATGATGCGCTTGCTGGTTTTGAAAGCCTGCCACAAAATGGATCAGGTAGGTGCTGCTGAGGCCAGGGATATGATTGCGGCGGCAAAAATCAAGGTACCGCTGATGGCGCAGAATGTGATAGACCGATGCATGCAGTTGCATGGTGCAGGTGGGCTAACGGAAGATTACTGCATGGCTGAGGCGTTTAATTATGCGCGCTGGTGTCGGCAGGCAGATGGGCCGGATCAGGTGCATCAGATGGCGCTGGGCAAACAGTTGATTAAACGAATGAGCTAGCCTGTTCTGCCCAACACCAGCTAGTGATTTGTATGTGTTACTCCTGCCTTGCTCATATGTAAGCGATCAGCGATGTTATTGCAGCTACGCGAGGGAATATTGATTACCCCATGATGGATCAAGCTAAAGGAAATACTCAGCAGCCGATCGCAAACACGATTACGAACGGCAGTGGTTTTAGCGTCTCTATCATTGATGTGGGAGCCACAATTGGGTCGATCACAATACCGCAGTCGGATCGGGTAGTGGATGCGGTCGTTTCGTACCGGGAATTGAGCTCTTACCTAACAGACCCCCATTATCTTGGCTCGACTGTTGGCCCCGTGGCTAATCGTATCCGTAACGCGGCCATTAGCTTGAAGGGTATCGAATACCGGCTGGACGCCAATGATTCGGATCGCGGCAATTGCTTGCACGGCGGTTCTACCGGTTTGCACCGGCAACGTTTCACCTTGGAATGTGAAGAAAATGAGCCGATTATCCGATGCAGCGCGAAATTAGAAGACGGTGTTGGTGGGTTTCCAGGAAACCGGGGTTTTCATGTGACCTACCACTTCGTGGACGACTGGTCGCTCGCCATCGACTTCAAAGTAACGACAGACAGAGAGACGGTCGTCAATCTCGCAAATCACACGTATTTCAACCTCGGCGGCCCGCTCAATGACCACAAACTTCGCGTGTTTTCTGAGTCATATACACCGGTAGACGACTCGATGATACCGACCGGCGAGCTGAGGGACGTTGATGGGTCCGCATTCGATCTTCGAGAAATGCAAACACTGGGCAATCGCACGTTCGACCATAATTTCGTACTTGGGGAGTCCGAGCGTGCGCTTAGACTCGCGAGCCAGCTCGAATCACCGATGACGGGACTGCAACTCAGCGTATTAACAACGCAACCTGCAGTTCAGGTGTATACCGGAGACTATCTGTCGAACCCCTTCAATGCGCGACAGGGCATATGCTTCGAAACTCAAGGGTTTCCTGACGCGCCCAACCAGCCGAGCTTCCCATCAATACTGCTTGAAGCCGGCGCCACTTACTCTCAAAGGACTGTTTACCAATTTGCTGGCGGGGTGAAGTCGCGCGCAAGGTGAAAGAACCCGGGCTGTATCATGCGTCTTGCTGTAGGTCGGCGGATGGACTAGACCAGGTTAATAAGATGGTCTTAGGGCTGGCGTTGATTAGACGGATGAGCTAGATCTCGAGCTAACAGAGCCCTTCATGTACCCCGCGCAACGACCTAGGCACAGGTGTTTTTCCGCTCAGAGGGCCATCCATGCGCTAAGGTTGGCCCCGCGAGCGGAGCGAGCGCTTTGGGTCTTCGTTCCAAAACACCTGTGCCTAGGTCGCTCCGCTACCTAAGGCCGCGTAAGTCAAGCGATGAAGTTTAGCTCCACTGTTGTTCCGGCAGGATCAGTTAAAAATAACTGCACCTGCTTCATAACATCCATATCCAAACGCCCGAACTCAATATTGTTTTTCTCAAGCGCAGCGATGGTGCCCTCAAGGTCTTCGCAACGCAGGGCGATGTGGTCGAAATAGCCGGACTTTTCAGCGGGACGGCCAGGGTCTTCAATTAGGTGGAGTAAGGGATGGTCGCCGGAGTAAAGCCAGGCGCCGTTAATGCCAAAGTCCGGACGGTAGCCAGGTTTAAGGCCCAGGGCTTTGTCGTAGAAATCTACGATGTCATCAATAACAGCGGCGGGAGCGGCGAGACTGTAGTGGTGAAGATGTACCGATTGGGTCATTGCAGTTTCCGGATAAACCTTGATGCAACAAGCCTACCACTATCAGACGGTTCGATCAGCTGAAATCCAGGACATGCCGCTTACCGACGGCTGGCGAGTTCCGCTTCTATATCGAGCATTTGCTTGTCAGTAAGCCGATAAAAGTATAGTGCTGCGGTGCCTAGCATCAGGAGTATGGCTGGGTAGACGATGTACATCAGCCTGATTCCAAACATGGAAGTTTCAGTTTGCTCTGCATTGGCGACAAAGCCGAAGCCCGCGAGAATGAAGCCAGACAAGCCAGCACCAATCGCCAGACCAAACTTGGCAGCAAAACCGCCCGCCGAATAGATCAAGCCTGTTGTTCGCCGTCCGCTCTTGTACTCTCCATAGTCAGCGCAATCGGCGTACATAGCGAATACCAGGGCTGGCCCCGGCCCGGCAACGAATTGCATCAAACAGTTAAGCGCTACCAACAACCAATATTGATCTGCGCCAATGAAGAACAATGGTACTGCCAGGGCAACCCCCAGAACATTCACCAGTACGAGTAAATTCCTTTTGTCTATGTACCGGTTCAAGAACTGTGTGACGCTCACACCAGCAATGAAGGCGAACATCCCCAGCGACAGAAAGACAGCTGTTTTATCAAAGATCCAGAAAATAGGAGTGCCGTCATCACCAACGAAATACTTGAGAAAGTAGATTTGCGCTCCGGCTTTTACCGCAATTTGAGCAAGCGTGAACACTCCAGATACGAGCATGGCGATCCAGGGAAGATTTTGGGCAGCGGCGCGAAGGTCATCCTTAATGCTGGACTGCACGGGCGGCGTTGTTACACGCTCCTTGGTCGTGGCAAACGTGACCCAGAACAAGGCAATCGAGATGATCGAAAAGATCATCATGGTAATCCTGAAACCTTCCGCTTCATTGCCTCCACCCAGTAAAGCCTTGAGCGGCGTGACGAAGGTTCCAATCAACCATGCCGCGCTAAATGCGCAAACAAAACGATAACTGGATACTTTCAGGCGCTCCTGAGATGAGGGAGAGATCACGCCCATCAAGGCGCCGTAAGGAACGTTGATAACAGTGTACGCTAACATCATCAGTGTATAGGTAGCGTAAGCGTAGATGAGCTTGCCGGTATCTGAAAAATCCGGGCCGGCAAACATTGCATAGCCTAACAGACCATAGGGTATAGCACCCCATAAAATGTATGGTCTGAATTTGCCCCAGCGAGTCGTAGTGCGGTCTGAAATCATACCCATCACAGGGTCAGTGAACGCATCGACCAACTTGGTGACCAAAAACATTGTTCCTACGGCTGCGGGGCTCAGGCCGAAAACGTCGGTGTAGTAGTAGAGCAAGAAAATATTGAATACTTGAAAGAAAAAATTAGAGGCGGAATCGCCAAGGCCATAGCCCAGTTTTTCTTTGAAACTCAGGTGTCCAGATTGCGAAAGTGTCGACATTTCTATGTCCTTGCTTTTAAGTAGTTAGGGTTCTTCGCAATCTGCGACGGTTGCACAATTCTGTTACATGCTATGACGAAATCATCAAAGTGGATCATTAGTCAAACAAACCATACTAGGCGGTCGCGAGAGATCGAATGTAGTCCTTGTGCATTGGCATTCCATTAACGGTTGAATCAATTGTTGACTTAATCTGCTGCAAAAACTGCGTCAGTTCTTCAACGCTCATCGCATCCACCAAAGCATGGTAGCGATCCGGTACAATGCCCTGCCCTATCATTACTTGTTGCCATGAGTCATCAAACAGCTCAGCCGCTTCTCTAAATACGTGACCGGTCTCCTTGAATATTCGAATTCGATGATCCAGGCTATCTGGAACATCCATCGACTTACAATGGCGCCAAAATTCGGTATCCGTACGTTCTGTGGCCTTGTAGTGCAGAATAATAAAGTCACGAATACGCTCCATATCAAAATCCGCTTGCTTATTAAATTCATCCACTTCGCTTTGCTGAATTCCGGTGCCTGGAAACATTCGCAAAAAGCGCACAATGTTTTGCTGAATCAAATGGATGCTGGTGGATTCCAGCGGCTCAAGAAATCCACTGGATAATCCGACCGCGAGGCAATTTTTGGTCCATTGTTTTCGTCTGCGCCCGGGGCTGAATTTGATGTGCAAAGGCTTGGTCAGTGTTTCGCCTTCTATATTCTGCAGCAGAGTTTGCTCGGCTTCTTCCTTATCTGCATAGTGGCTGCAATACACAATGCCATTGCCCACTCTATGCCGCAGGGGAATGCGCCATTGCCAGCCGCTCTCGCGCGCAATAGACCGCGTATAAGGAATGGGCTCGCTAACTGACTTGGTTTGAATTGCCACGGCAGAATCACAGGGAAGCCACTGCGACCAAGATTCGTAACCGGTATGCAAGGCCTGTTCTATCAATAGCGCTCGCATGCCGGTACAGTCGATAAAGAAATCACCCGCTAGCTGTTTACCGTTGTCCAGATCAAGTGACTCTACATAGCCGTTAGATGAATTGAGGTTCACCTTGGATATTTTGCCTTCCTGGCGAATAACGCCTTGACGCTCGCTCATTTTTCGTAAGAAGGCGGCATAGAGCGATGCATCAATATGAAACGCGTAATTCAATCCATTTTTCGGCAAGTGAGCGAATTTATGCGCCTGCGCCGCTGCGCGCTCTAGGCAATAGTCGCCAAAATCATCGCTGATGCCCAGCTGCTTGCCGCGCAGCCAAAAATGCTGAAAGCCACAAGCCCAGCAGTCTTTTCCTGTGACACCAAAGGCATGGATGTAATCCTCATCAAGACCACCCCAATTTTTGAACTGAATACCAAGCTTGTAAGTGCCTTCTACGGCGCGCATAAAGTCGGCTTCTTTAATACCTAGCAAACGATTAAAAAACACCATTGTCGGAATCGTCGCTTCGCCAACGCCGATAGTGCCTATCATTTCCGATTCAACCAACGTGATTTCCAGGTTCTTTCCCATCAATTTGGAAATCGCCGCAGCGGCCATCCAGCCAGCAGTACCACCGCCAGCAATCACGACACGTTTAACAGCCTGTTCTTGCATTTTGTTACCTTTATCTCAGACCTGACTCTGTAGCTTTTTAATTAGCATGCTTCGCAAGCCACGCACCGTGGATTCGTCCATTTCCCCCAAAACGCCGCGACGCTCGACTGGAATATGGTCTACCTTGTGTGAATCCCCCTCAAAAATATAATGCTCAAACAGCACTTGCCATGCCGCACGTTGCTCCTGCGGTAGTTCTTTAATAGCGAGCAACGTGTAAATCAAGGCATGCATTGGGTTATCGACATGTGAGCGACTGCGGTTCCACCAATAGTTAACCAACATATTGAGAGTATCTAAGGCTTCTACTTGATGCCACCACATACTCGGAATAAACAAGGCATCACCGGGCTCCAACTCCGCAACCATCGCGGCTTTCATGGCTTGTTCAAAACGTGGAAAGCGTTCTAGATCCGGATCGGCAAAGTCAACCAGGCTAATGGCCTGGCCGGCTGGCGTGAAGTCGATCGGCCCAACGTACAGATTGTTCAATTGATCGGGCGGAAACAGCGTAAAGCGACGTCTACCCATCACCACACAGGCCAGATTATCTGGAGTGTCAAAGTGTGCAGCTATACGAGTGCGGTTGCCCATCCAGATCGAAACCAGCGGATTAGCATCTGCAATGGCAATCTCGTTGCTCGCGCGGAAACCTGGAAGATACCCGTCAACGTTGGTAGAACCCAGGTAAAGACACTCCTGTTCAGACGGTGCACGCCACTTTGCAAACAAGGCCTCAAGAGTGGTCGTTATGCGGTCAAAATTGAAACCGCTCAGATCTTCCTTATAAAAAATTCGCCCAGCACTGTCTGCTGAGCCCCGAAATGCGAGCACGTGTTTGTTGACTGAAAACTCTTCTAGATAATCTAACAATATCTCGCTGCCTTGAGCGGCCGCTTGTACGCTTGGCCAGTCAGATACCAGCCTTTTTAAAACAAGTGGGGTTGACGAATGTTGAACATCAAATGGAATAGCATTCGGAGTTACACCGTGCTTTTCAGCCACTTTCCGTTCAATTGGCAACATATTCTAGTCAGTCTCTAAGCGCATCTATACGCTCCGATTCTTCAATTCGATCAGTTTTGGAAAATTGCCCAAGGACGCAATCATCATATAGGCTCCATGCAAAATACCGCGCTGCGCAAAATCTTCGAGAATTACGCCGCCAAGGCTTGCGAGCTTTTCTTCATGAACCGTATAGAAACCTTCCAATCGCCGTGTCTCACCGCTATTGAGCTTTACTTCAAATGAAAATGGTTCGATTAAATCGAGATTGCCCAGCGCTCGAGAAAACTCTTCAATGGCAGCCTGCCCCTTATCTATCTGCTGCAGTATGTCTGCGACTTGATTGGTGTACTCAGTGCTATCGCCAAATGGCTCGAACAAACGCTCGCCTTCCTGACCAACGCGTGGGTTATCCATATCCACGGAAATCACCATGCTTTTTTCATCGCCACCGCGCGGTTCCTGAAAGCCAATCAGGAACGGACCGCGTCGTACCATAAGAGGGACGTAGCTCGCTTGCCATTGATCTTCTTTAAGGAAAAGGTTCTCTTCTTGCTCAAAGCCAAACAGAACCATTGGCAGAAACTGCCCGGTATCTTCATTCTTGTGAAGAACAATAGGGTAATCTGCCTGCAAGCTTCTGAATTCGGAAGGAATTGCCAACGTGTTCATGATGTTGTCGCCAAACTCTTCACCATAGCAGGTGTTCACTCGCAGCTCGCGGTGTTCAACATTGTTTAGCATTGCAAGCTTGGCCATAAAGGTCTCCAGAATCGACGACTATCCGTCAGTGATCTGTGCGAGTAACTCGCGATTTGTGGGCAGCCCATGCAGCATCTTTTCAGTCTGCCGGGCATTTTCTTCAAGATGTTTGCGCGCCAACGAGGCGTACTCATCGGCGGCTTCATTGAAGTGAGTCCTGAAGCCCATTCCATACAAAACATATTGGTAACTTGCTGCTGGAAATATTTCTTCGGTTTGATAAAAATCGAGGCGCGCAGGCGCTCTGTGTCGCCACAGTGCAAGCAGTTCCCGCAGGCGGTCAGGAATAGTCTCACTGCTCTGATGATCCTTCCAATAGGCCGTATCTCGTCGTTTTGAGAGCACATAATGCAGCTTGAGAAAGTCTATTATTCGATCCCATCGGTATTGAAATCGTTCATTGAATCGCCGCGCGACAATGTCCATTACCTCACGATTAGCCGGCATGTCATCGCGGATCATAGCTATTGATAACTCAACTAGAGCCAAAGCCGACGCTTCGAGAGGTTCGATGAATCCTGCAGACATTCCAACAGCAACACAGTTTTTATACCAAAACGAGTCTCGATGTCCCGGCTCAAAGCGTAATTTTCTGAACTCGCACTTATCAGCTTCACAGCTTGCCTTACCGCGCTGTAAATAATTGCGCAGCTCACTATCAGCCTGCTCATCGCTGCTGTGCGAACTCGAATATACATATCCAACACCGCGACGAGTGGGAAGTGCAATGTCCCAAACCCAACCAGCACGAAGAGCGGTCGAGACAGTAGCTGATGCGATCGGCTGATCTACTCTTTGATAAGGGACTTGAACGGCAAGTGCTCGGTCGTTAAACAGCGTCTCGCGCCGAGCGCGCATTGGCTGACCTAGCTGCTTGTCGATTAAAAGTCCTGCGCCGCCGGTACAATCGATAAAAAGATCAGCCGTCAAAGCGCCATTTAGCTTCGTGCACACTGAGGTAATGTAACCGTGCTCATCCTGATTGGCAGATTCCACGTGGTCGCTTACATGAGTAACGCCGAGTTTTCGAACGCAGTGATCACGCAGAAACAAACCAAATTTTGCCGCATCAAGGTGATAGCCATAGTTCACCACCGCTGCGAAATCAGGAGTGGCCGCTTGCTTGGGCGCCAGTGTATGTTCACAGATTTGCTGTTGTGGCGACATCGCAGCGGCAAATGAGAAACCTGGCATGTGCTCTTGCCAATAAGGGACGCTATTTACGTCAAGAAACCCTTGCGGTAGCGAAAATGGATGGTAGTAAAACTCATCATGATCGCCATTTTGCCAACCGACGAATTTGGTACCCTGTTTGAAGGAAGCATCACACTCTTTTAGGAAAGACTTCTCGGACACGCCTATACGGCGTAAGGTTTCCCGCATTGTCGGCCAAGTGCCTTCACCCACGCCAATGGTAGGAACATCCTGAGATTCTACAAGCGTGACCTGTAGCGATGATCGATGGCCAGCCGCAATAATGCCAGCGGCCAACCACCCTGCTGCTCCGCCGCCAACAATGAGCACCTTTGTGGTTGGGTCGTTCATCATAAGTATGTTAACACTGCTGGCAGGCCAACACGCCAAGCTGAAAAAAGAGCAGCCGCTAGTGCGAGGTCACTAACGGCTGCGCTTGACTCAATGATTGGCCGCCTGGAATCAAAACTCGTAGATGATACCGACGCTGTAGCGTGCGCCGGATTCGATTGCTCCAATCACCATCTGTGAGGTTCGACTAAACTCCCTTTGCGTTTCGTTGGTGACATTAATGCCCTCGGCTAGCAAGGTTAGATTATCATTAATTTCGTAACTGACATTAATGTCGAATTGGCCATAATCTTCGTTATACACCGGGTTCCGTTCGCCGTTTCCGTCCAAAGTGTTCTTTAGGAAATCGTCTCGCCAGTTATACGCTATACGAGCCTGAAGCCCATCTTTATCGTAAAAACCGACTACGTTGTAAGAATCACTCAGCCCCAACAAGGCAAACTGGTTCTCCACGCCGTCACCTTTATTGGTGTTGAAATTATCGTAACTGATGTCTCCGTCAACGGTCGTATAGTTCAGGATCATACCGAAACCTGATTCTCCGAACATGTGTTGCAAGGCAATTTCGAAGCCATCAATTGCCGCTTTTTCAGCGTTTTGCCCCGTCACAAGGGCGAACACGGTCGCTGGGTCGCCTTGAGCAGCATCTCCCGCAACCGGGGCACCATACAGGCCTTCCATGTAAGCTCTAACAGTTGCCGCATCATCGGTTCCCAGTGTTGCAACTGCGGCGTCATACCTAGGCCCTTGCGCAGGGTGAGCTAGATTAAATACTGTGTCGCTGACGGTGGTATTGCCAATAAAGTTCTTAACATCCTTATCGTAGTAAGCGACAGAAATATAACTACTTTCTCCGTAGTACCACTCCGCCGAGAAATCCAGGTTTGTCGATTCAAATGGTTGCAGATTTGGGTTGCCGGAACTGCCTTGCCCGCCGTTAAATCGCACAGGATTATTGATTGTGACACCTGCCTGCAAATCACTGAAACTTGGACGTGTTAGCGTCTTGCTGGCAGAAGCCCTCAACACAAGGTCATCAGTTGTCTGGATGCTAAAGTCGACGTTAGGCAGGAAATTATCATAGGAACCGCTGTTTTCGATGAATCCAACGCCGCTGGATACGGCAGTGAATTCGTTGTCAGCCGCCCAAACCAGAGAGTCATACTGTGGCACCAATGCAACAGCGTCTACATCCGTTTCCTCATAACGCATTCCAATGGTTAGCTTTATCGGCATTGGGCCTTCGTCCCAGGCAAAGTTCACCTGAAAGTAGGCTGCTATCTGCTCTTCTTCCACTGTGCGGTCAGTTGTAAACTGTGGATCTGCGCAAAGCATCGTTCCACAGGGGCTAATGACCTCACCATTGGCTGTGGCGATACCGGAAATGGCATTACGCAATCCATCAAAGCTGGAGAAAAAGATAGAAGGCTGCAAATTGGCATTGCCGGCTCCAGAGAGTTTATCAAACTGTCCGCCAAGACTGGCCGCGGTATAGATACTGTCATCATAATCCGCCGGAGCTCCGTATCCGCCCCAAGTATCGCGCTGCGCATTCGAGAATGCTGAACGGTTGCTTGAATCCGTCAACATTACGCCGAAATCAATACTGCTGACAACGCTGCTGTCAAAATGATAAGCGCCACCGAAGCGTGCCTGCTCAATTTCGTGCTTCATGTAGCTGTTGCGGAAGCTCGTACCAGAACTCAACATTTGAGAAGGATCCAGTACAACCCCATCATCCAATGTTAATGTCCATACTGGAAGGTCTTGACTGTAGTCGACAGTATTTCCAACCCGCCCAAACTGTACGCCTGAGACGATATTGTTCGACCCTCTATCGTCTTTAGCACCGTTCTCAGCCTGCGAACTGTGGTAGTCAAACTCCAATGTTAAATTATCGTTTGGAGCCCATTCGACATTGAAGCCGACAGAATCCATTTCGTTTTCGCGACCCCATTCACCGATCCCAAATGTGACGTCGGAGCCAGTACTGTCTGAATAGATCACCGGTGATAGAACAGCGCCTGTACCCGCGCCAGGAGTAAATTCTCCGTCAGTTGGATTACCGTTAAACCAGGCGCCCATATCACTTGCCTGTTCCTCAATATCGAGTTTCGAATAGGTGTAGTCCAAAGTGGCTGTGACTGTATCAGAGGGCGCCCACTGTAACGTTAGTTGTGCGTTGGTTCGTTCTCGCTGCACCTGACCGAAGGCGTAATTGATGTTTCTTGGCACAGAATAAACATCGCCCAATTGTGGCGCGTTTGCCCAATTTGGGTCATCTGGCGCAATTGAACCCCAGTCGCCTTGTGCGCCCGGAATCGTATACCATCCAGAGGTGGTGCCACCTTTTGCATAGCCACTATCACGCTCTGAATAGCTACCACTAATTGCTACACCAATGGTGTCTTCGGCAAAGGTGCCGCTATAGATACCTGAAAATTCAGGCGTATAGTCGTCGCCGCCATCTTTATTCGAGTCGTCGCTATGAATTTTGGCGCCAAATTTCAGCGCACCTTCTGGCAACTCAAGCGGGCGCGTGGTTGTGACATTTATGACCGATCCAATGCCGCCCGTTGCAAGGTTAGCCCGGCCTGTTTTGTACACCTGAACGCCACTCACGCCTTCAGCCGCAAGCTGCGCAAAATCAAACGATCGAGATGCTGAAGCCGTTGTGTTCTCGAGGTTGGCCGCTGGCATGTAGCGACCATTGAGGGTTATAACGTTAAAATCAGGCCCAAAGCCCCGAACCGTGACCCGGCTACCTTCTCCGTTGACACGGTCAATAGAAACGCCGGTGATGCGCTGCAGAGATTCAGCGAGGTTGGTATCGGGCATTTTTCCAATGTCTTCTGCGGAAATGGCATCGACAACACCTTGGCTGTCTCGCTTGATGTCCATAGAGCGGGTCAAACTGCCACGAATTCCCGTAATAACAACCTCTTCCAGCATCATGTCATCGCGAGACCCTGCGCCGACTACCGCGTCGTCCTGGGCCAGTGCTGCAGGACTGCTCATCGCTAGTGAAATGGCAACTGCCAATGGCTTTTTACTAAATCGTTGTACTTTCATATTTTGGGTCCAACTCGTCTCACGTTATTTGATTTCTGCCGCCTTTCAGACGGGTTTTTTAACGAATCTTTCGGATACGTGCTGCGCTGAATCTTCATTTTTGACAGCGCTGTCATATCTTCAAGACAATTTATACTTTTTTTCGACAGCGCTGTCAACAGTCGAAACGGTTAAATCACTGCCAAATCCCGCTTCAAATACTGAGCGGTGGGAATTTATGCCTTCACCGCTTGGCCAGGGTAGCGGCAACTTTGCGGTGAAGGGGAAATCACCGAACAACAGATCAGCGACACCATCGCCTTCGCTTCCTGGAAGCCATGCCACTACAAACGCCTGGCTTTCATCCAGCTCTTGTTCAATCACCAATGGTCGCCCTGACATCAATACTGCAATTACGGGCACACCCGCTTTACGTATACATTTGATGCACGCCAGATCCTCTGGATGCAAATCACTCAACGCCAGCGAGTGACCATAGGGCTCCAGCGGTTTCATTAGGCCTCTTATCATTGAACCGGTCTGGATAAGACCTTCGTCGTCAATCCGAATGTCACCTAAGCCCTCTGCATACGGCGTTTCACCTATCGCAACAATTGCCACATCGTGCTTGGCAGGGTCTGCATCACTTCCACCAAGATCGGCACTTAATTCGGCCTGGGAGACGCGCGACGACACAGCTTGCCATAGGCTTGTTCCTTCAATATTGCGCCCATCAGGTTCGCCCTGCCAGCTCACCGTCCAGCCACCGCACTGATGCCCCAGGTTGTTGGCGTTTTTTCCGGCCACCAGAATGCGCTGGGATTCTTGTATTGGTAATACCCGCTGCTCATTCTTAAGCAACACCAGTGACTTGCGCACGGCCTCACGCGCGACATTGCGGTGTGCGGCACAGCCTGGCTCAATTGAATCCGTACCCAGCCTGCTCGAAGGTTTGGGTTTGTCCAGCAGGCCCATCTTTATTTTCACGGCAAGAATTCGGCTAACCGCATCATCAATTCGCGACTCGCTGACATGCCCTTGCTCAACCTGTTCCATTAAGCCCGATAGAAACAAACGCCAGTTTTCGGGCACCATAAACAAATCAAGTCCGGCGTTCACAGATTCACGAATAGCCACATTATAGTCTTCGCTCAGGTAGTCGATGCCGTTCCAATCAGAGACGACAATGCCTGAAAAACCCAGTTTTTCTTTTAGTACTTCTGAAATTAGAAACCGATGCCCGTGGCATTTGTCTCCATTCCAGCTATTAAAACTAACCATCACACTGTGTACGCCCGCTTTTAGCGCAGGGTAATACGGAGTCATGTGAGTGGATTCAAGGGTTTCATAATCCAGGCGTGTGTCACCCTGATCTATACCATGGTGTGTCTCGCCATCCCCTACCCAATGTTTAACGCACGCCAACACACCTTGCGCCTGGCATGCTTTCACATAGGCTTCGCCGTAAATTGCCGCGCGCTTAGGGTCGCTACCAAAGCTCTCATAGGTTCGCCCCCAGCGAACATCCTTCACCACCGCCAGGGTAGGCGCGAAGTTCCAGTCCAATCCGGTAGCAAGAATTTCCAGTGCCGTCAGTTCTGCGATTTTCGCAACCAGCTCCGGATCATCTGCCGCACCCAGACCAAGATTGTGCGGAAAGATAGTCGCACCTTTGAGATTGTTATGCCCGTGCACCGCGTCCACCGCAAACAAAATGGGCACACCTACCCCACCCTCTGCTTCCATGCAGGCTTGCCAGTAGGCATCATTCATTTCAACCCAGTCAGCCGCTGTATTTTCTCCTGGCGCCGACCCGCCACCGGACAATATCGAACCCAGGCCATGCTCACGCACATCATCGGGCGTGGCCCACATGCGCTCTGCCATGGTCATCTGACCAATCTTTTGCGCCAGTGTCATGCGCGACATTATGTGCTGCAATCGTTCTTTTTGTTCTTCGTTTAGCATTCCAGTTATCTCTCGCTCGCTAAGCGTTGCTAGTCATTGGGTGTTTCACAGTTGCCACTTGATGCGCACACAACCTGAAATGGAAAATTGGCATGAGCCACTTGACCCACCGTGTTTCTGGCGTACACCAACAGACGATACGCTCCGGGGTGATCAGGTGCTGTAACGGTGACTGATGATTGATTGGCAAATTTCTGCACCGCCGTTAAATCATCCGGCAAGTCCTCGGCATCACCGCCTGACTGCGTGGCCGTGCTCTCGCGCTTTAACAACCATTCATAGTCTAAACCGGCTTGGTCATCCAGCAGCTCTAGCTTTGCATCTACGGTTTGACCGGCACTTAGCGACAGGTTGCTTGCTGCCGGGGAGTTGTTCAGCAGCAACCGCTTAATCTTGGGCGCCGTTTGCGCAGGCCAGCGTCCGGTCCATATCTTAACCATCACATCGACCACAGCGGTGGGCTCATTTTGTTCGGTCAGCATGCCGTACCAGGTAGGCGTTCGCTCCTGTTTTTGCCCCCAAAGAAATGCATAGTTGCCGATCAGGCGACTGTTCATTTTACTTAGTACCTCATCATGGGCGCGCTGGTAATGGTCTGCCTTTTCACGGCTGTTAAACTCAATGGGTGCGCCCCAGGTGGTTGCGTCCACCTCCCAATGCCCTTCCGTACCCCATTCCGTCACCATCAGCGGAAATTTCCAATCGATCTCATCAAGGGCTTCTTGCAGATCAAAAATGCCGCCGTATACCTGAATACTGAGAAAATCCAGGGCGGGCGCACGCTGCTGAATCATTGCAGCCAATTCCGGGTCTATGCCGGCCGTGGTACTGGTCACTAAACGATTCGGGTCCACCTTTTTGATGAACTTAGCAATATCGTTAACTGCATCGTACACTTTTGGGTTTTTGAGGTTCAGATTCAGCTCGTTGCCAATAAACCAGGCAATAATCGACGGGTGGTCTCGGTAGTCCAGCACTTCCTTCTTTATGCGCTCAAATTGCTGTTCTACGGCTACCGGGTCGTCATAGTCGAAGCCATGACGCTCACGCTGAACGTCCAGGCCAAGCGCAACAGTGAGACCTAGCTCGTGAGCACGGTCCAATACTTTACGCTCAGGCACATTCCAGGTGCGAAACGAATTTCCACCTGATTTCTTAAGCAACTCTATTTGGGGGATGGCCGTTGCGTCTAGCAAACCCATTCCAGCACCTTTGACAAGATAAGGTTTTCCGTCACGTACTAAGGTGTAGGCATCGCCCGAGCGCTTTACTTCCATAATACTGCCAAGGCCGGGGTGCGTTGCAGCAGAGTCAGCCAATTCATTGTTGTCGACATTGCCCGGCGAACAGGCTGAGAGAACAAGCGCCAACAAACCATTAAGACTGCAACGTGCTGCATACCTGCTATAAACGAAAAGCCTGGATTTACTTGATAACATGAGGAATTACTTCGCTTTCGAGAATACGAACTTCCGTTCCAAGCGGCGCGGCGCAATCGGTTCCAACCCACAGTTGAATCGCACCTGGTTCCGCAAGCCATTGTTGTCCATTAAAGAACGCAAGGTCTTCAACGCTGAGCGCAAACTCGATCTGCTTTGCTTCACCACATTCCAGCCACACCTTCTGAAACGCCTTCAATTCGCGCACTGGCCGAGTAACGCTGGCAACGGGGTCGCGCGTGTATAACTGCACCGTTTCATACGCAGCGTATTCGCCACAATTGCGCACTTGCACACCCACCTTCAGCCGTCCATTCGCTTGCTGCATGGCCTCATGCACCTCAAGCTCAGAATATTCGAACCAGGTATAAGACAAACCAAACCCAAATGGGTACAAGGGACTTGGGTCAACATCCAAATGGAAGGAGGTATTCCCGACGGATGTTTGACCCGCACCAATCTCAATATCATCAAGCCCGAATACTGTGCCTTCTAATGGTGGCCGGCCGGTGTTGCCGTGTGCGTAATACATTGGAATCTGGCCAACTGCTCTTGGCATAGTCACGGGTAGCTTACCCGAAGGCACCGCGTCCCCCATCAATAACTCACACAATGCCGGGCCGGCCTGCGACCCAGGGTGGAACGCGTACAACACTGAATCCACCTGGTTTAACAATGGCTCAATGGTGAGCGGTCGGCCGGCCATGATGATTGCTACAATAGGCTTACCCAATGTTTTCAAGCGCTCAAGCAAGGCCATTTGCGCGCCTGGCAATCCGAGGTTAGTACGACAATGTGCCTCACCAGACAAAATCGCTTCCTCGCCCAGCGCCAGCACAATAATGTCTGCATAGCTGGCAAGGGTGGCGGCTTCATCGAAATTCTGCTGGTTCTGATCCCGGCTGAATTCAAGAGCTGCAGCAAAACTTAAGCGCTCGCCAAACTCAGCTTCCAGCGCTTGGCGCAAAGTGACGCTGCGATCCGTGTCAGCGTCAAATACCCAAGTACCCAGTTGCTCGTAGGGTTGATCTGCCAGCGGCCCAATCAAGCATACGGAGGGATTGGCGCTGCGTTGTATTGGCAGCGTTTGGTGATCATTCTTTAATAACACCACGCTTTCAGTGGCCATCGTACGTGCCGAGGCGTCAGCATGTTCAGTGCGCGCAGCGTAAGAGTAGTCGCGTGTTGCAGCATCAAATAAGCCAGCTGCGTATTTAACGGCTAACACTTCGATACACAAGTCGTCGACTAGCGCTTCGGAAATGGCGTCACTGCGAACCAATTCCGCTAAATGGTCTGCGTAAGCATTGCTGACCATATCGATACTAACACCGGCCAGAGCGGACATTCGCCCCGCGTGCTCAGGACTGTCCGCAACACCGTGACTCATAAGCTCGGTGATAGAACACCAATCACTGACCACCAACCCGTCAAAACCCCACTCGTCGCGCAGTATGGTTCGCAGCAGCCAGCTGTTCCCAGAAGGTGGCATGCCGTTTAAATCACTGAACGAAGGCATTAACGACATCGCGCCTGCCTTCACGCAAGCGTGAAACGGCCGCAGGTGCACATTGCGCAGCTCAACCTCAGGAATATAGGTGGTGTTGTAATCGCGGCCGCTCTCGCTGGCCCCATAGCCAACGAAGTGCTTTAAGCAACTGACCAGTTGATGCTCGCTGCCATTTTGAAAACCTCTAACCATGGCCGCACCAAATTCGCTGGTTAGCAGCGGGTCTTCGCCAAAACTTTCCGCCATGCGGCCCCAACGCGGGTCTCTGGAAATATCCAGCATAGGCGCAAACGTCCAGTTCACTCCCTGGATTGACGCCTCTTTGGCCGCAATCTCTGCAGAATGGCGGGCTAATTCCGGTTGCCAACTGGCAGCCATACCCAGCGGGATAGGCATAATGGTTCTGAAACCATGAATCACATCACGCCCAATCAATAACGGAATGCCATGCGCGTTTTCGTCGCGCGCTATGCGTTGCAACTCGGCCAGAGTGTCGGGATTAACTTCGTTAATGACCGAACCCACCCGTCCTGCACGAATGCCGTCGCGCAAGTCATTGGGTATGTGACCACCTTCACCATTGAGCTGGGTTAGCTGGCCAATCTTCTCTTCCAAACTCAGTTGTTTGAGCAGATCCTTAGCACGCGCAATCGCGTTCTCAACAAGCTTGAATTCTGCGTTCATCGGCCTCTCGCCATTCCCTTTCTATACATCGTAATGCGTTATGACAACGCTGTCATTTAATACTACAACATTTGAACGAAATGGAATACCCCGCCCGGCATTATCTGCATTGGCGCTTTAAGTAGTTGAGTCGCGAACAACAATCTTGCAGTTAAAAGGCTCTAATACCAACGGCTCATCACCTTGTAATCGCTGGATCAAGCCGCGCGTGGCTGCTGTCGTCATCTCGGTAATAGGCTGCTTGACGGTGGTAAGCGGTGGCCACAAATGCGAAGCTAACGCAGTGTCATCGAAACCTGTGATCGACAATTGATGTGGCACACCCAGGCCGAGCTCGCGGGCCTCGAACAGTGTGCCGGCTGCCATGTCATCATTACTGGCAATGATTGCTGTGGGTGGCGAAGGCAGGCTAAGCAATTCCTTCGCGGCCGCCTTGCCCGATTCATAGTCAAAATAACCTTGCATAATAAGCTGCTCGTCCAGCTCTATTTTCCGCTCTTTCAGCGCTCTTAGGTAGCCAGCAAACCGTTCTGCACTGGCCGAGTGATCCGGGTGACCTTTTATAAAACCAATTCTTTGATGCCCTCTGTCTATCACGAAGCAGGCCAAATCATAGCTCGCTTGCTCATCTGTACAGCGCACACAAATAGCGTCTTTAGGTGCTGTTTTGGGCGCGATCAATGCGACCGGCATAGCCATTTCCTTTAGCTGCTTACGGAGTGCCTTATGATCGGCCAACGGGGGCAGCACGATGATGCCTTCAACGCGAGCATTCTCTTTCAACTGTTTAACGCTTTCGGCCAGGCGAGGGTTTGGCAAAGTAAACGGGCGCAAAACCAGCGTATACCCTTCCTCTTCACACGCATTAAGTGCAGCCGTTAGAATCTTATTCGTGTAACTAAAATCTTCGGAGTTTTCATAGAGCAAACCGATCACCCGCGAGCCTTTACCCGTTAGCTCACGCGCCGCGGCACTGGGCATGTAGCCAAGTTCCTCAATTGCAGTCTGCACTTTTTCGCGGGTATTAGCCCTTACATTGGGCTCATTGTTCACCACCCGAGAAACCGTTTTGATCGACACACCAGCACGCTCTGCCACATCGTAGATGTTGGTTTTTGCTTTTGGCTGTTCCACTGCAATTCCTGGGTGAAGTTTGCGTCTTAAATCGATAGCCGGTGATTCTCAGCCAGCGACTACCCCATGTCAACGGCGATCAGCTTTGTGTGCCATGGCATTGCGAACCATTTTCCCAAATTTTTGACTACGGCGGCGTTTTTCTGCCTGCGTTGCCGAATTGATTATCTGCTCGCGCTGCAGCTTCCTAAAACTATTTAATCGCCGTGCATCCAGATCACCCGATTCGATGGCGTGCTTTACTGCGCAATCCAATTCGCTCATATGTTGGCAGTCAGCAAATTTGCAATGCTGCGCAAACTTGGTCACGTCGGAAAACGCTGTTTCAATGCCTTGCTCGCAATACACCAACTGCAACTCACGCATACCCGGTGTATCCAGCAGCGAGCCGCCACCTGATAGCGAATGCAGAGAGCGGCTAGTAGTTGTGTGGCGCCCTTCTTCATCGCCCGCACGAATTTCAGCGGTTAGCTGCGCCGCATCACCCAGCAGCGTATTCACCAGCGTTGATTTGCCCACACCTAGGACCCTAGCAAGGCCACTGTTTTACCACTGTTTCACCAGGGAAGCAGTGACTCTACGCTGGCAGTCTCCAATCCATTCACTGCTATGACCGATAATTTCTGACCTAGAGTGGCTACCTCATCCAGATAATGCTGCCTATCGTCCGCCAGATCAGCCTTCGAAAGAACAATCACTGGCTCAACGCCAGCTTCATGCGCTAACACCAAATAGCATTCAATTCGGTTCAAACTAAAATCCTGATTCATTGAGCAGACGACAAATACCGCATCAATATTCGCTGCTACCAATTGAGTATCTACTTTAGAACCTGCTGATTTTCGAACAAACACCGAAGAGCGCACCAACAATCGACTAAATGCACCTACCTTATTCAGCAGTATCCAGTCTCCCTCGGTCATACAAGGCATGGAAGAACTAATATTCAGTGTTTGTTCGCCCTTCTCGCTTACACAGTTAAACACTGTTCGTTGGTAATCAACGATGCGTGCAGGAGCGCAAACCTCCCATTCTTCCAGTGACAGTTGTTGTTGAAAAAATAGGTGCCAGCCGAAAGGCTGAAGTTCAGTAAAATTCATTGTATTGCCCCATGCGCTTCGGTGCGCAGTAACGATGGATAAGGGGCGGTGAGCCCCGGTTACAGAATCAACCGGGATTAGAGTTGAGGGGGAACGAAAAAGGGTAAACTGGAAACTAACGATCGCCCGCAATAAACCCGGAGGTTACGGCATCAACAACCATAAAAATCTCCTAGGGCCGGCTTGCTTATATCGAGAGTCTAACAAGCGCGAATTGACTGTGCAATTGCGAGTAACGCCGGGATCAGCGAGGAATGATAGCACCACGATGCTGAATCACCTGTGACGCCAGGGCATGACCTGCTTGGCAAGCATTTGCGCCGCTACTGCCGCTTAGTCTCGCCGCAAGAAAGCCCGCATTGAAGCTGTCGCCAGCGGCCGTGGTGTCAACAGGAGTGACTTGTACCGCGCGCACCTGTTCAACAATCTGCTCGTGAGCGTACAAACAGCCTTCGGCGCCCATCTTTACCACAGCTTCCTGCACACCAAAGGTTTTCAGGTTCTGCACTAGCTGTTCTGCTGAATCAACGCCAAACAGCACGGATTCGTCTTCTAAAGTTGGCAGCGCTATATCAGTCATACCGTACATTTGAGTGTACGTCTGCTGCGCAAATGTCTTACTTAACCACAACTTGGGTCGATAATTGCCATCAAAAACAATTTTTTTACCCGCTTGTCTAAAAGAAGCGAGATGTTCGAACAGGCGCTGCAGGGATTGCTCCGGGAGAATCCCCAAACTAATCCCTGAAAGATATAAATGGCTAGCGCTTCCAAGAGATGCAAATAGCGTTCGAACGCGCTCACTGTCATCAAACAATCGACTCGCTGGCGAATTTTCTCGCCAATAGGAAAAAGACCGCTCACCATCATCCGCCAGATCAATCATATACATGCCTGGCACAGAGTTGTGCATGCGAGACACGAGCGAGCAATCTATGCCTTCTTCCTGCCATTCCTGTAACAGCCAGTCACTCATACTGTCGTCACCCAAGGCCGTCACGTAACGAGTGGCAATGCCATTTCTGCTCAAATACACTGCAGTGTTTAGCGTGTCGCCTCCATAGTTCATCGTCATGGAAAGACCACGGTCATCGATTCTGCCATCAGCTCGAGAAAGTTCAAGCATGCATTCGCCAATGACGGCTATTGACGGGGCCATAAGGTAACTCGCCTTGATCGCTGTAGGGAAGTAGTGGATATTCTACTGCAGACCTTATCATTATTTTCCTGCAATTGCGCCACTACCGCAGATGGCGCAAGGCCCACGCCCCGATCGGTAGCAGCTGCAAAAACGAGTATTGTTTCTGCCGATATGGGTGATCACCATATACCGCTGTTGCCTAAATCCAGGTGGCTTAGCCCGTATTCCGTAGACCCGCGGCGATGCCTGCAATGGTGACCATAATGCCTTGCGCCAGTACGGAGTCGGGCGCTTCTCGATTTCGCTGTAGTAGCTCGACTTGAAGTACGTTTAAGGGATCGGTATAAACATTGCGTAAACCGATAGTCGTTAAGGCCCAGGGCTGATCGATCAATAGACTTTCATGTTCTGCCAGTTGCAGCACAACTTTTGTATCGTTGGCCAGTTGTTCGCGAAGCTGCTCCCCAATGTTTCTATTGCTGTCATCAACCAATCGATTATCGTAATACGCTGAAAGACCAGCGTCAGACTTTGCAAACACCATTTCCAGCATGGACAGACGCGTAGCAAAGAACGGCCATTGATCACGCATAGACCGCAACAGATCACCATGACCATTATCTATTGCCTCAGCCATTGCTTTGCCAGCACCTAACCAGGCAGGTAGCACCAATCGATTTTGGCTCCACGCAAAAATCCAAGGAATTGCGCGCAGGCTTTTGATACTGTTGTCCGATTTACGGCGCGATGGCCGCGAACCAATCGGCAGACTGCCTAATTCCTGCTCCGGGGTCGCCTGGCGAAAATAGCTGACAAAATTAGGGTGGCCTCTGACAACGTCGCGATAGTGCTTGCAGGAAGACTCCGCCAGTTCATCCATCTGAGCACGCCAGGAAGCCTCAGGCTTAGGAGGCTCAAGCAGATTGGCTTTTAATATTGCACTGGTGTACAGCGCCAGGGTTTTCACGGCAATGGAGCTTAAGCCCAATTTTGTGCGAATCATTTCGCCTTGCTCAGTTACGCGAAGTCCACCACGCAAAGAGCCCGGTGGCTGCGACAAAAGCGCTGAATGCGCGGGAGCACCACCACGGCCAATGGTGCCACCTCGCCCATGAAACAGAGTCAGTTCAACGCCAAATTCGTCACTCACTGCGAGCAATTTTTCCTGAGCGCGATACTGAGCCCAGGCGGCGGCCATCACGCCAGCATCTTTTGCCGAGTCAGAGTAGCCAATCATCACCATTGCGCGATTATTGATTTGCTCAACGTACCAGGCATCGCCGAGCAAGCGTTGAACTACTCCCTCAGCATTCTCGAGATCATCCAGCGTTTCGAACAGCGGAACCACCGGTATCTTAAAATTGCTGCCGCAGGATTTGAGCAGCAATTCAACCGCTAATACATCAGACGCAGACGATGCCATTGAAATCACATAAGCGCCTAACGACTCCACAGGCTGACTGGCCACCAAACGGCAGGTATTCAATAATTCTTCAGACGCGGGTGTGGCCTGCCAGTCCTCTGGAATCAGCGGTCGCGGACTGCGCAACTCTTCGGCCAAAAATGCCAGGCGCTGCTCCTCATCCCATTGGCCATAATCACCCAGCCCGAGATATTGCGTTAGTTCGGAAAAGAAATCGGTATGAACCGATGATTCCTGACGCACATCATGGCGTACCAGGTGCAAACCAAAACAACGGATTCGACGCAAGGTGTCCAGTAGAGCTGCGTCAGCAATGCTTGACATGCCACATTCGTGCAGCGACTGGTAGCAATTGTGCAGCGGTTGCCATAGCTCATCGATATCCGTGAGCATGGCAGATTCATTGATCACACCACTGTTCAGTTGTGCTTCAATGGCAGTAAGAGAGCCTTCTAATTTCTGACGTAATTGGCGCAGCACCGCGCGATAAGGTTCTCGCTCATTCCCCGAGAGCTGCGCGCGAAATACATCACTACAGCGAGTCATGGATAATTCGTTTGCCAGCCGGTCCACATCTCGGTAATAAAGATCTGCTGCCTGCCAGCGACTCAGCAACAACACCTCGCGGGTAATGTCTGCGGTTACATTTGGATTACCGTCGCGATCGCCGCCCATCCAGGAGCTGAAAATAACAGGCGCTGCTGTGATGGGCAGAGGTGTTCCCGTAACCTCCAACATCGTGGCGTCCAGTCTCCGAAGATACTGAGGCACGGCGTCCCAAAGCGAATTTTCGACCACAGCGAAGCCAGACTTAGCTTCATCTATTGGCGTTGGCCTACGCTCGCGAAAATCCTGGCTATGCCAAATTTGCGCAATCAGTTCGCGTAACCTGTTGGTAATCGTAGTTGTTTCGCGTTCAGTATGGCCTTGCAGCTCCAACTGATTCAAACAGTGGTCAACTTCTTCGTATTTGTTGATCATTGTACGACGCGCAATTTCGGTAGGGTGCGCTGTCAACACCAGGTCTATGCGCAATTGATCAACAGCATCAACAATATCTGCTTCACGTTGGCCTTGTGTCTGCAGCTGCGACAATACGTTTTTCAGTTCCCTGGTGGCCGAGAATTCTTCGTCCATAGCGCGGGAAACCGCGTGGCGCTGCTCAGCGATATTCGCGAGTGCCAGAAACTGGCTAAAGGCTCGCGCCACGGGTAGCAGTTTCTCTTCGTCCAAATTGGCAAGTACTTGCTGCAGCTGAGTGTAGTCGGCCAACTCACCCACCGATTGTTCGGCCCGCGCGGCTTTTGACAACTGGCGAATTTGCTCAACCGCGTCAAACAATTCGCTGCCTTCCGCTTCGGTGATCACTTCTCCTAGCAAGCTACCCAGCAAACTGATATTGCGTCGCAATGGTTGATATTGCTTGTCACTCATAGGGCGCTACCAGGTGCTGAGTTTAGCAAGCAAATCGCACACTCGGCTTGAGTAGCCCCACTCGTTGTCATACCAGTTAAGTACGCGCACGTAGCGGCCGTTGGTAACCCCGGTAAACCCGGAGTCGTAAATTGATGAATGCGAATTGCCGATGATGTCTGACGACACTATGGGCTTGTCTGTGAATTCCAAAATGCCCTGCAAGCGTTCGGTACTGGCAGCCTCTCTCACAGCGTCATGTATGTCCTGGTAATGCACATCCGTGTTTAAGGTGGCAAATAGATCGACCACAGACCCGTCAGGTACAGGCACACGTGCAGCGATGCCATGCAACTTGCCCTGCAACTCAGGAAGCACTTCACCAACCGCTTTGGCCGCTCCCGTAGACGTGGGAATGATGTTTTCCGCAGCCGCTCTGCTGCGGCGCCAATCCGAATGCGGAACGTCGGCTAGGCGCTGATCGTTGGTATAGGCATGAACCGTATTAATAACACCTTCAACAATGCCAAAGGAGTCGTTTAGCACCTTGGCCATGGGTGCCAGGCAGTTCGTAGTACAACTGGCGTTTGAAATAATCCGATGATCTTCGGTCAAACCCTCGTCGTTGACACCAAGCACTACCGTATAGTCGATTGGCTCGGCCGCAGGCACTGTCAGTATCACTCGCTTTGCACCCGCCTCAAGGTGCTGCTCAAGCTGCTCGCGCTTTCTGAATACGCCCGTAGATTCAACCACGGCATCCACACCTAATTGGGCCCAAGGCAGTAGGGCTGGGTCGCGTTCACACAAAAGCTTGGCTCGACTTCCAGGTGTTACGAAGAAGCCATCCTCCAACTTAAGAGATTTTCCAAACGGACCCATTACGGTGTCGTAGTTGAGCAGATAGCGCAACGCTTCAGGATCAAACAGATCATTGATCGCTACTACGTCGACATCATCGCGCTCTTCTAAAATTCGGAAAACTGCTCGACCAATTCGTCCAAAGCCATTAATTGCAACCTTCATTACGCGGCCTCCTCTGATTGATCAAGATCATCGTAGAGTCTTACGGCATCGAGCAGTCTTGCCGCATGCCCGAGATTTTCGTACCAGCTCAGGGTTTTAATCGTTGTTTGCCCGGCTTTGATCGTGCCTTTGCTATCAAACAACAAGGACAATGAGCTGCCGATAACATCGGAGGACACTATCGGGTCTTCCGTAACGCCAACAATACCTTCGTGGTCAGGCACACTTTGCCGCATTACGTCATTCACGTCACTTGCGCTAACTTCTGAGTTTGCCATGACAAGGTTCACGTCTAGCAAACAGCCCTCATGGATGGGTACGTTCAGCACATAAGTAAGAACTCGGTCGCTGAACTGTGGCAGTACTTGGTTCAACCACAAATGAGCTTCGTGCGTGTTCGGGATAATGTTTTCTGCCGCGGAGCGGCTACGGCGAAAGTCACTACCGGCATAGTCCTGCAAAGCCTGGTCACTGGTATAGGCATGTACACTGGTCATGCTCGCGCACTCAATGTCAAAATGACTTGATAAAATGTGCAGCAACAAGCACAGGGCACTTGAAGTGGCCGAACCAGCGGAGACCATTTTGTCACTGGCAGATGCTGCAGCCGAATTCACACCCGGCACAATGATTCGGTCAATGTCATCGACTGGCAAGGTACGCAGGAAAACCCGCTGTGCACCGTTGTTCAGGTGAGACCGCATAAAATGCTCAGTTCGGTAAATGCCGGTCGCATCGATAACCGCATCAACACCAAATGCGTCCCATGGCATTTCTGCTGGTCGATCTATTGGCATCAACCTCGATTTGAATTTCGAATTAACCAGGTAATTACCTTCCAGCTGATGAGTGCTCAAGCTTCGGGTCTCTGAACCCAGTAGATAGTGCAAAATCTTTGGATCGCCAATATCGGCGATAGCCACTATCTCTATATCATCGCAACGCGATGCCAGTTCATAGATTTGCCGGCCGGTTTGACCGAAGCCCATCAAACCCAATCGTATAGGTGTGCGCTTACTCATATTCGTTCCTGATAGTGTGCTAAGTAACGTTACGCGTCCATTGCGGCGCGTGCCAAACTCTCAATCTCGTCCCATTGATCGTTTTCGATCATTTCAGCTTTAACCATCCAAGACCCGCCAACACAGGTAACGCAATCGAGCGCCAGGTAATCTCGAAA
>JBCCIP010000042.1:0-47722 GCA_039111475.1 Pseudomonadota bacterium
AGTGCAGCACCGAGCCACCGCCGGAAGGTGAAGTAAGAAAAGGATTTGTTTTGCATGTTCCCCCCAATGCAAGAAATAAAAAAGGCGATTTTTTTTTGCGCGGCGTTAATTGTTATTCCAAGCTGCCGTGCTGACTGTCAGTATGCGCTCGTTGAGCGCCGCTTGAAAAGCACCTACGCCGCTAATTTTACTGCTCAATTGGGTTTATTGAGTCTAACCCGGCGTATATGAACGATCTTGATTCGTTCTGTCGTGCGTCGCAGCACTTCGGCCCCCTAACCCACTCCATTGTCGCGGAGGGCCGGTGGGCGTAGATTAACGTTAAATGTCATCGCGAAACGCATCGCAAACGCTGGCGCCATTCAATGATCAGTCGAGGAAGAGGATTGTGTATCGACTATATTGAGTTGCTGGGTAAGTGACCAGCAAGATGCTGAATAAATCCTCGAAAAACGATGCATTCAGCAACTTGACGAAAAAAGAGGTGTGACAATATGAACCCATCGAGTACCGATCAATCACTCCCGCCCGAAGTGATCGAAGCGATTGATGCCGGCCATACGATCGAAGCCATTAAGCGCCTACGACGAGCACGATCGCTCGGACTCAAGGAAGCCAAGGAGGCGGTTGAGGCTTATCTGCAAGGCCATCCACCTCGCGTTGGCCCCCGCACGTCAAGCCCAAACGGCATCGCCTGGCTGGCAGTGGTCATCGCACTGATCGGTTTAGCGATCTATTTTATTGATTGATCATCGAAGCGATTGAGAGATCGCATCCTGATGCGTGACGAAATCACCGTCTAGCCATTCCCAACCTTGCAGAAAAAACGGTGCAACGCATCGAAATATTCCCTGTCGCTCGCGTCACGAATTAGCGCGCGCTCGACGCACATCAATAAAGCTCTTAATGAAGAATACCAATGAGAGCGCCGTGGTGGTCATCATGATGCCCACACGAAGCACGGCAATGGTATCGTCACGAACTAAGGCACCTTTTAGGGGCATAAAGAGTGCAAAGAGCAACAGTAAGGTGAGTAGAACGGCAACATGCGCCACGATTTTATTTTCGCGCTTAACACCGGGCGAGCACAGTAGCAGCACGAGGCCAAAGCCAGCTGGAATGAGCGCGGTGACGGATGGGGCGTCGGATGAAAAATACGCCCAGGCCGACATGGCGAGCAAGACGATGGCGTTAAGCAAATTGG
The DNA here is from genome assembly GCA_039111475.1 of Pseudomonadota bacterium. Lineage (GTDB taxonomy): Bacteria > Pseudomonadota > Gammaproteobacteria > Pseudomonadales > JAUIET01 > JAUIET01. The sequence continues at coordinate 1,205 of JBCCIP010000042.1, forward strand.
CAATGTGCGCGTTCATAGTGGCCTCCAAAAAGAATAATTGACCGTGCGTGGGCCAAGAGTTTACCGCACTCAATCAGAGTGGGGATCGCTCTGGGCGTTAGGATTGTGCGCGGTCTCTATAGAGTTTAAAAAAGTAAGGCTGCGCCATGCCTTTGCTATCCATCCATCCCAAGACGCTGTCGTCATCGAATTTGGCAAACACATCAATAATCGCCTTGGCGTCATAGACCATCGCGGCGTGTTGCCGGCCGCGAAATTCAATTCGGCGCAATCGAGCACGCGGTTTGCGCGTGCGCACAAACGGCGCCAGCACGGGAAACAATAGTGGCGCAACTGAATCTCGAAACGGTAGAATCGTGGCCAAGCGCATGGGCACCAAGGCGGGATTCACCGAGAGTCGACCCCACACCGGCATATGGTGCACGAGCGGATGAACCGCTTCCGGCCCATCGAATGATTTGCCATACCAGTAGGACGATTCGAGCATGCCATCCATTGGATGCCCCGTGTTCACACCCTCTCCGCGCCAATTACCGATCATCTGCTCCGGAGTGGCGGGCGCCAGTTGATCAAACAGGGCGATCGCTTCGTCGGTGGTCATGGTTGTGTTGGTTTGTTTCATGCCTGTCTCTTGAACATCATGCCTGCTCTACCCTTGTAGGTACCGGTATCAATACCGCCCTGGATTGGTTCAGATTCGTTACTCAGCCTGATTCTCAGCGGTGACGAGCTCAGAACGCTCCGGCGCTTCGGTCATACGTAAGAATTCGGACCAGTCGTAGGGAAAAATCGTTGGTTGACCGGATGCGTCAAGATACCAGCTCTGACAGCCGCCCACCCACACTGTTTTTGACATACCGCGCGCAATGTAGTCACCGAATGCACTCACCGCCTCGGCCGTCGGCTCAATGGCGTCGAGCTGCTCTGTACGCCATAACTCGACGAGCTTGAGCACGTAACCCATTTGCCGCTCAGCAATGCCAATAATGGTGTTGTTACCAACGGGCGTACCCGGGCCCAACATCAGTATAAAGTTGGGAAAATGCTCGAGCAGCACGCTTCGATGGCTCGGATAGTGACCCGCGCCCCAGCTGTCTTCGATGGTATGCCCGTCTCGACCCACCAACTCCATTGGGCGCATGTAGTTAAAGTTATGAAACCCCGTCGAGTAGATCAAGACTTCGCATTCGTGCAGCCTGCCGTCTTGCGTACGCACTCCTTTTTCCTCGATGCCCGCAATACCCTCTGTGATCAGATGTGCATTTGGTTTTTGGATGGCCGGATAAAACGTCGTATTGATCACCAAGCGCTTACAACCAACGGCATAGTCTGGCGTAAGCTTCGCTCGCAACGCACGATCGCGAATACGCCTTAGATGAAGACGGCATAATCCGTTCATGATCTTATTGGGTAGCCATTTGCCGACTGTCGCGTTGATAAACACTTTTTGAACGAGCCAGCGATAGCCCGCTTTCCACACACGCATGCGCTCTGGTTTTTCGTGCCAACGCCGACGCAACCAATCGGGGAAACGCCAATTCGGCACCGGTGCGACCCACTGTGGCGTGCGCTGAAACACAGTGACATCATGCCCAGCGTTCACCAATTCAGGAATCACTTGGTGCGCGGTGGATCCCGTTCCGATGACACCGATCCGTTTACCCGTTAATGCCACATCGTGATTCCACTGGGCGGTGTGCCAATGCGCACCGGCAAATCGGTCACGCCCTTGAATATCGGGCCACTTGGGATGATGAAGAATTCCGGTTGCCGACACGACTAAGTCGACCACCCACTGTGTCCCTTTATCCGTGGATACGTGCCACTTTAAATCGTCACCCCATACGCAGGCCGTAACGGTTTCGCCAAAACGTGTGACACGCGAAATGCCATATTTGTCGCCAACGTGCTCCATATAGTCTTGAAGCTCTGCCCCGTGAGCCAGATGATGCGTCCAAACGTAGGGCTCAAAGGAGTAGCAATAGTGTGGAGCGGGAATGTCGCACGCGATGCCCGGGTAGGTGTTTTCACGCCAAGTGCCGCCAACGCGATCGGCTTTTTCGATAATGGTGAGATCTGTAATACCGGCTTCGCGCAACTTGATGTACGCCAGCATGCCGGTCGCACCCGCGCCGATGATCAGCACAGAAGGCTGGCGCATTAACTTCGAAACATTCGTTTAATCACGGCCGAAATAGTACAACCATGCCCGGCGCCGAACAATGACGCGACGAGAGCGGCGATGCGTCTGGCGACGAATCGCTATCGATCAGTGCCCGAAACGGGCCGCCGAGATCTGAAGGTAGTGATCGCGCTCGAGTCTGGCTGTCGCGACGTCATGCTTTCTTGGGCACCCTAATCACGATAGTACCCGCCAATTCATCATGCAAACACCGTCGATTCTCTCTAAATATCGCCAACGCATTGACTAGACTGACGACGTAACCGATGACCGGCAGATAGGACAATAGCCAAAACACCGCATAGCGCAGGCCAATGAGCTTCCCAAACGGCAACAGCTGCCGATCGTCGACCGAGACAATTCTCATCGAAAGAAGCACTTTGCCAATGGTCTGACCGCGCGCAGCTAGCAGATACCCATTGAGTATCAGAAACGCTGCAATCGACACGACCAATCCGATCAAGGATAGTGAGGACGCTGAATCGGCGCTGTCGAGATCGTCAAAATAGCCGAATGGCACGAGCACCGCGAGCATGACAGCCATCAGCAACAGCGCATCGATGATCGCTCCAAGAAGGCGTAAGGGCCGACTGGCCAGCTCCCCTTCCTCCGAATTAACATGCTCTCTTATTTCGGCACTAGGTGGTGTATAGGGATCTTGCTCGTTCACGATTATCGCCACTCCACATTGTTGTTATTGAATGATTGACGTTGACCACTCTACTCTAGATTGAAAATCGTCATGACCGGTTTCAACCATTACCGCCGTGATTGGCGTACTCAGCGCGCCGTCATCGGCAAAATCGTCTAAGAACATAACGTCATAAAAAGATCGATGATGTCTTCGCGATGTAGTGTTACATTATAGCGTATCGCAGCAACCTTGTCCCCATACACGGCTGCTGAGCATAAAATACAACGAACAGATTTTAATCCTGTACGCAGAACTAGTTTCCGACGGTTTGTCTTTCAAACGGAGTTGAGCCGATGCATCGCAGAGAGTTTCTTCGAGCCACTACTTCCGCCTTCGCCACACTGCTACTTGGAGGGTGCTCCACACATCGCGGCGTAGCGAACCCCGATTCGCCGACCAAAACCGCACCGACGCTGATCGCAGACAAAAATGGCCTTCTCGACCTACCGCCGGGCTTTCGCTATCACGTGTTGTCGACGCTTAACGAGACGATGAATGATGGCGAACCCGTGCCGGACAAAGCCGACGGCATGGGGTGTTTTGATCTGGGTGACGGCACACTCGCCCTCGTTCGCAATCACGAACTGCACTTAGAAGACCCATCCAACGCGTTCTTATCGAGCGGATTTGGCAGGAAGCATAACGCGATACTGCCGGGCGGCACTACACATATCATTGTGGATGCCAACACGTTGGACGTGCGGCGTCAATTTCGCTCGCTTGCCGGAACCGTACGAAACTGCGCGGGCGGTGTGACACCTTGGAACAGTTGGCTTACGTGCGAAGAAGCGCCTATTCGGCCCGATCAACCCGGTGGCGAGGGCTTGTCACAAGAGCATGGCTGGGTATTTGAGGTTCCCGCTGGTGCCGATGGTTTAGTCGCCGCGACACCGTTAACCGCGATGGGTCGATTTAATCACGAGGCCGCGTGCGTCGACCCACACAGCGGGATTGTGTATCTGACCGAAGACCGAAACGATGGTGTGCTCTACCGTTTTATCCCTTCCGTTCCCCAGCGGTTGCACGAGGGTGGTCGATTGCAAGCCATGCAAATGGTTGGGGTGCCCGATTCGCGCAACTGGGGCAGTATGAATATTGAGACTGGATCGCAATGGCCCGTTCAATGGGTCGACATTGACGAAGTCAGCGCGCCGAATGACGACTTGCGTCGGCAAGCTAGCGCAAAAGGCGCCACCCTAATTGCCCGTGGCGAAGGCATCCATATGGGCGAGCGCGAGGTCTACATCTGCTCAACAAGCGGCGGCCGCGAAAAACTCGGCCAGATTTTTCGTCTTGTGCCCGGCGATGCGCAAACGCCTGACCAAGTGCAACTATTCTTCGAAAGCCAAGCGGCGAATGAATTGAACTTCGGTGACAATCTGACGGTTGCACCCAATGGCCATTTAATCGTCTGTGAGGATCAATACATAGACCCAGTTGACAACTATCTTAGAGGCATCACTCAAGACGGCATCGCTTATCCATTCGCTCGACTGCGCTGGAACACCGAACTTGCGGGTGCGTGCTTTTCCCCAGATGGTCGCTACTTGTTTGTTAATGTCTACTCGCCGACCCGCACATTGGCCATCACGGGCCCTTGGTCCCACCTGATTTAAACGGTGAATTCCGATCAGCAACCACCGATGTCGATCAAACCGAGCGTTGCCGTCGCAACCGCATTCGGAATGGAGTCAGTCGGCGGTGAACGATTCTGACGCCAAGAGGTGAGTGACGCACACCACCTTACCGCGCCCTGCTGTGCGCTTTGTAAAAGGCCGCTCAAGGACACTCAGCATCGACTTTTGACACAACCAACTCAACACGCTCGCCAACCTGCGAGCAAGAACAATCGCTTTACGAGGGTCGCGTGGCTAATTCTGCCTTGGCCCGTTCAAAGCAGTTCATCATAAACTGCCAGTAATCATCGCCATAGAGACGGCGAAATCGTTGGGTTTCCTCAGCTTGCTCATCGCGCCACACACTGAGGCGTTCCTCAACATATTCCGGCGTCAGCGCAATGCCGCACTCAACGGTAATACAGTGCAGCCACTCTTCATATCGTGAAGGAAAAGGGGAAGACATCATGACAATCGATCCTCTCAGTCAAAACTAACAAATTGCCTATTGTGGGACGCGGTGATGGATTATTGAGGTCGCACTCATCCGTGCCAACCGCATGCGTTCACGCCGCCACGTCCCAAACGGTGACACCACCTTGCGCATCAAGCCCGGCCAACGCACGGCCATCTCGCTGCCAGCATAATTCCGCCACGGCACCGGGCAACAGGGCTATTCCCTCGGCATCACCCGCGCCGTCACTGGCCAACGACCACACCACTACACTGCCATCTCGCGACCCCGAAGCCAGTCGGAGTCGACGAGGAGCAAACACCAGTTTTTTGACCGCGTCGGTATGCAAATCCAACACGCCCGGAGACGTGCCCTCCGGCCCGCCATCCTTGAAACTCCAAACCGTCACGGATCGTCCACCGCCCGTGGCCAGCAGCGTGCCTGACGCGTCGAACGATAAGGCCGATGGTTTACCCGAATAACCAGCCATCATCGAGTCCTCTTCGGTGGAGCGGCGCCAAAAATGCACGGTATTGTCTTGGCTACCACAAGCAACCACATCACCGTCCGGACTCAATACCATCGATACCAGTGAGCCCTTCCACTCTAGCTTTTGGCGTAACTCGCCGGTCATCGCATCGAAAAAGGCGACTCGTCCATAACAAGCCGTCGCCAACTCTCTACCGCCGGACCAGCCAATCGTGCTGACGGTGCTCGGGTGATCATCGGTATGCCAAACTTCCTCGCCATCGGGTTTATAGACGTGCACCTGGCGACCACACGCTACGGCCAGTCGCTGACCGCGCGGAGACCACGCCAAACTCTCAACCCATCCTTGACCCACTTCAATCACGTGCTCCACTTTCCCGTCGGAAACTCGCCAAAGCAGCACGCGACCATCCTGTCCAGAAGTTGCAAACACCTTGCCGCTGGGGTGCATTGCCATCATAAGCAGTCCACCCTCATGCGCACTTTGATGTGTCCAGAGACGATCACCGGATTTGCCATCAAAGGCATAGACACTGCCGGCAACATCGCACACAACTAAAGCGCCCTTCTCTTTCGCCCAGCTTCCGGCTATCGCGTAGTCGTCAACCGACGCAGACCAACGCTGACTGAGGGACCCCTTGGCTCGATCCGTGCTCACACTAGGCACGACTCGAAATCGCTTCGCATCTCGGCTTCGTCGAGGTTGCGCCCGATAAACACCAGCTGATTGCGCCGCGGCGAGTCGCCCCATGGGCGATCCGGCTGTCCGTCAAACAACATGTGAACCCCCTGAAAAACAAAGCGCTCTTCTTCGTTCTCAATACTGATAAAGCCCTTCATCCGAAAAATATCAACGCCGCGCTCACGAAGCAGCGTGCTCAACCACGCATTCAATTTATCGGCATTCACATCACCGTCGACTTCGATGGCGATTGAACCCACTTCATCGTCGTGCTCGTGCTGGGCTACCCATGTACGCTCGGCCTGTTCAGTCATCGCCTGCCCCTCAGCATCGATCACTTTCAGATCGAACTCTTCGGCGGTGTGCTGCGCATAGAGGCCAACCTCTAACGCCGAGTCGGTCTCCAAGTAAAAGGACTTTCGCCCGTGTCCGTCAAGCTGAAGACTAACGTGCTGACCAATCGGAATGGTCTCTCCTGGATTAACACGTTGCGCGGGCTCGGCGTAGCGGCGCACACACCACTCGGCGCTGTCTCTCAGCGCCGCGTCATCACCCGTTTGGTCCGGCACCACCACAAGCGACATAGTCGGATCCGGCCCTTCGTCCAAGCTGACTTCATAGCGCCCGGGTGCAAGCGCATACACACCGGTCCATTCAAACGGGTACTCTGGCTCCAAAAACGTCGGACGGCGCTCAAGCACCTGATCGAGATCGAACGCACCCAAGTGAAGCACCGTGTCAACCGGAAGATTCGCCTGCTCGCTTCTTAACACTCGCGCCATGCGGTTCATGTCGCGCAGCCTTGCCTCTACGTCGTCAAGATCTTCATCGTTGACCAGATCGGTTTTGTTGAGCACCAGCACATCGGCAAACGCCACTTGCTCGGTACTCTCATCGCTGCGACCGAGCTGTTGATCGATATGCGCCGCATCCACCAGGGTCACAATTCCGTCGAGCGAAAACTCGGCGCGTATTTCATCATCCATAAAAAACGTCTGCGCAACCGGGCCTGGATCAGCAAGCCCTGTCGTTTCGACCAGCACATAGTCAAACTTGTCGCGGCGTTTCATTAAATTTCCCAAGACGCGAATCAGATCACCTCGCACGGTGCAGCAAATACAACCGTTCGACATCTCGAAAATCTCTTCATCTGCATCAATGACAAGACCTTGATCGATACCTACTTCGCCATATTCGTTTTCGATCACGGAGATACGCTTACCATGCTCCTCGCTCAAGATTCGATTGAGCAAGGTGGTCTTACCCGAACCCAAGAACCCCGTGAGTATGGTGACAGGCACCTTTTGAGACACATCCATTCAATTTTCCTCCGTAAATGAACTAAGAGCGCGAGCGTTCACGTCGAACCCCCACGATTTACACACCCGCGCCAAATCACTCGCGTCAATCGCCTCGACGCCCTTATGCAGTGTGTATTGGCACGCAGACTGGCTGGGACGCAGCAAACCAATCACCGTTTCAATCGGTTCACACCCCTCTTCCAGACAGGCCAGTTCGTTTAGCGTAATCGTCGCCTCTTCCGGGAGCTCAAGAGCGCTATGAAGACTCTGCTTAATGCGGCGAATCCGCTCAAGATTCGACTGCCGACTCGGCTTGCCGATCAACATGCCGCCTCCACGCCAGCACCGCTGCCCGAGCAGTGCGCTTCGAGTGCGTCAAGGAGCGCGCCAAAATTATGCTGAAACATCGCCAGGTAACTCGTCGCCGGACCTCCGCGTTCAGACAAGGCATCCGAAAACAGGCGACCCCCCACAGAAATGCCGGTTTCATTCGAGATTTGCTGAACCAGCGCGGGGCTGGTGATGTTTTCAATGAACAGTGCCGCCACGCGCTGAGACTTGAGCTGTTTGATCAGTAACGCGAGATCGCGAGCGGAGGGCTCAGCTTCTGTATCAATGCCTTGAGGAGCCAGAAAGTTCAGGCCGTAAGTTGCCGCCATATAACCAAATGCGTCGTGCGCCGTTACCACAGTGCGACCGTCTGCTGGCAGCTCAGCGATCCGCGTACGGATCTGGCTATCTAGAGCCTTAATTCGGGCGATATACACTTCAGCGTTAGAGGCGAATGTACTCGAGTGCTCCGGCATCACCTTGCTCATGCTTGTGGCGATGTTACGCACGTACACCACGCCATTTTCAAGCGAGTTCCAAGCATGCGGATCGGTTTCACCATTTATATAAAGCGGCTCGATACCGGTTGTGGCGACATTCACCACCGCCTTAGTTCCGGACTCCGAAATAAGGGTATCCGTCCACGTTTCGAAGCCAAGACCATTGACGAATATTACATCTGCCTCAACCACGGCACGAGCATCCGACACGGTGGGTTGATACAGATGTGCATCGGAGTCCGGACCAACAATGGTGCTCACGCTCGCGAGGTCTCCCGCCACTTCTTTGACCATGTTTCCGAGGATTGAAAAGCTCGCAACAACTCGAATAACGGGCTCGTCTCCCGATACAGAGGGACACACAAGTGCCAGTGGCAAGAATACTATTAAGAATTGATAAAGTCTGTTGACCATTACGGTGTTTTGCCTTTAGAAAGTGTGAAACGTGGAGTATTGCTCGCGTCGGAGGAACGTCGGAACCGCTCTGAAAACCCATACGGTCCGAGCAACATTGAAATGAAAAATAAGCCACCCGCAACTAGAACAATGGCTGGGCCCGATGGCGTCTGAGGTAAAAAGTAAGACAACGTCAATCCGATCCAACAGCTCATCAGTGCAAAAATAAAACCCAGTAGCAGCTGCCAGGTAATCGTGTTAGCCCAGTATCTCGCCGCCGTAGCGGGAAGAATCATTAACCCTACCGCCATTAACGTGCCTAAGGTTCTAAACGCGGCCAAAAGGTTAAGCACCAGCAGCAGCATAAATCCCTGATCAACTATCCAGGGTTTAGAGGTCTGCGACTCAAAAAATACCGGGTCGCAGCTACTGATGATCAGCGGACGCAAGAGCACGGCAAACGAGATCAGCGTTAGAGTCGCCGTGCCCCCCAGTAGCATCATCGATGCATCGTCGATGCCAAGAATCGAGCCAAACAAAAAACTCTGCAGCGGCACGGGCGATCCCGCAACCGACAGAATGAAAATGCCCGCTGCGAGCGAGATTAAGTACATTGACGCAAGACTTGCATCGCTGCGCAGGATTGTTTGCTGCGCGACCAGCGCTGACAAACCCGCTACGCCAATACCCGCAATCAGACCACCGACAAGCAGCGACGTTACGGACAATCCTGCCGTCACGAAGCCGATAACAACACCGGGCGTAATGGCGTGCGCCATCGCTTCACCCGCGAGCGACAGCCGCCGAAGTACGAGAAACGCCCCTATCGGTGCGACGGACACCGATAGCACGGTCGTCGCGACGAACGCGCGCCGCATGAAGGCAAAACTCCACATCTCGGTAACGACATCAAGCATCGCCAGACACCATCGGCTCGGGCGGTCGGCGAAATATCCAATCGGCCTGGTTCTGTGAGAGGTAGTTATGCACCACGAGCCGCTCGGGCGACAGGGTATGGTCAACGGGGCCGTGCGTCGCCATCCCACTGCCCAGCAGCAATACCTCATCAAAATTGTGCAATACCGAAGAGAGGCTATGCACAACCAACACCACCGTTCGCCCCTCCGTGGTCCATTGGTGAATGATGGAAAGAAGATGCGCTTCAGTCGTTTGATCAACCGCAGCGAACGGTTCATCGAGCAGCACCAATGGCGCGTCTTGCATCATCACCCGGGCGAAGAGTGTGCGCTGCAGCTGCCCGACTGAGAGCGTATGTAATGGCGCGTTCGCAAGCCCCAGCACGCCTGTCGCATCCATCGCCGCTTCCATTCTCAGTCGAGCGGCGCCGTAGAGTCCAGCTCTCAGACCAAGCCCTTTCCAGGCCCCCATCGCCACCAGATCACGAACACGAATTGGAAACCGTCGATCAAACTCGGTCATTTGCGCCAAGTAACCGATCTGAGTCGGTCGGCCATCATGCCAGTGAAACTGGCCCGCCATTGGTCTGATGAGTCCGAGCAGCGCCTTAACAAACGTACTCTTGCCAGAGCCATTGTGACCCAACACAGCAAGCGTTTTACCCTTATCGATATCAAAGGATAAATCGTCAAATAGCGTGCGGCCGGCATAGCCGAGCGCTAAATCACTCACGGTTAGCAAAGCCGTCATTAGATCACAACAAAAATAGCGGCCCAGATAACCGCCGAGACAGCCGCCGCCACCGCGATCAGCATGAGGGTGCTCATCTCGGTCAAGCACGTTGGCCGGTGGGTCTGTCCGAGTGTTGAGGAGGACTTCAGCATGGTGAAGGCCCCATAGGCGGTATCCGACCTCGAATGCTGGCACGTAGCGATCTAGGTCGCTCTGTGCGTGCCAGCATGCCATCCGCCGAATCCAGATAGGCCGACACACATTCGAGTATGTCCTCCACGCTTTTGCCCGGCTCTTGATCACCAAACAAATACGTCCAGCGTCCCGAGCAAGACAACGTGATCCCGCACGGACGGGGACACAGGCTCAAGCAATCCGCCGGTTGAATTTGAACAGATTGACGAATCTCAGAACGGTTCAGCGCCTCGCGAAGACGGTGATACAAGATAAAGCCTGGCCGCTGCTCGCGTGGTTCCCGTGGCGCGCCACGCGGTCTGCACGATGTGCAAACATGTAGCGTGCAGGCACGACGACCATCAGCATGGATGCCAGTTAGCGTTGGAGCGTCGAGATTCGCCTCAGATTCGGACTTTTTCATGGCACTTCCTGGAGAAACGGCCGGAGTTGGGCGACGACACCGATCCCATCGGTCTATGAGTCCGCGAACCAAGATGGGCGGATGCGCTAACCGGCCGTTGTTCGCGTATAGGGTGCTCTCGGCAAACCCGCGAACCTGGTTATGTTATAACATATCATAGTAGTATGGCAACGCTTCCAACCTCGCCCATGGACCGCAACGTCGGCGAATCAATGGCCGCGTGCTTCCCGGCGTCGTAGTGGGCTGTGTGAACGAGGTAGGCGTTGGTCAGATGGCTCGGGCGACGGTTAATCGACTCGCTCATCGCAAATCGATGGCCACAAACGAGTTCGCGCGTCAGGAAGTCTGTGGTGAACGGCCAGCGCAAACCACGCCGGCCGTCATTCGATCACTGGCACAAGTGCAAACAGGCGAACGTGGGCTGACTTGAATAAGAGCAACATTGCAAACCGCTGGTTTAGCCGCCGTCACCTGACTACAATGACCAACCGCAAACCCATCTCACTCATCAGCATTCTGCGGTTTTTACATTTCCTAATAGGATATGAAACGATTTATGACTACTAGACAGGTGGTGCTGCTTGACGGTGGCATGGGCCAGGAATTGGTTCGACGAAGCGGCAAAGCGCCCACGCCATTGTGGTCGACCCAAGTGTTGCTCGATCAGCCAGAGCTAGTGCGCGATCTGCACATCGATTTTATTCGCGCCGGTGCACGAGTGATCACCCTCAATACCTACACCGCCACGCCAAATCGACTCGCCAGGGACAGCGACGCGGCGCTGTTCAAACCGCTACAGCAGTCCGCAATTAACCTGGCACACGAAGCTCGGGATCGCGCGGGCGTCGAGGGTGTCAGAATCGCTGGGTGCCTGCCACCGCTCGTTGCCAGTTATCGACCGGATGTGGCGCCAAGCTACGACGAGTGTTTGAGCAACTACAGACACATCGTCGACACTCAAGCGGATCATGTCGACTGCTTTATGGGCGAGACGATGGCCTCGGTGAACGAGGCGAAGGCATGCGCGACGGCGGCGAAAGCAAGCGGCAAGCCAGTTTGGATTGGGCTGACGATCGCCGACGATGAAACCGGCCGCCTACGAAGCGGCGAACCGCTCGTCGACGCGATTGAAACGCTCAACTCAATTGGCGTAGATGCGGCCCTAATAAACTGCAGTCAACCCGAGTCCATCTCAGCAAGCTGGGCACAACTGGCCACGCATCGCGGGCCGGTTGGCGCCTATGCGAACGCGTTTACATCGATCAGCGCGCTCGATCCCGGCGGTACGGTGGCCGCACTCGAAGCCAGACGAGACCTCGATCCGCAGGCGTATGCAACGTTCGCCCTGGACTGGGTGGAAAAGGGCGCGCAACTGATTGGTGGCTGCTGCGAAGTTGGACCGGCGCATATCGCCTCGCTTGCGTCAGCGTTAACTCAACGGGGTGTCACCATTACCGGTGATCTGGTGGCAACCTTGCCTAAAGCGCCGGCCTACGCCTAAAGTTCCCGGTTATCATCACTAGGGCCGCTAAGAACGCCCCGAGATTGAATACGTCGGCGGGCAAGTATGGCGTTGGCCATCTTCACATTACAGGTGGCTCAACGCATCGTGCGGCTCGCGAACGACTGCAATTCCCGGCAAGAAAACGGTTTCTTAAGCAGTTTCGCATCGTCGGGTAACGTTGCGCCCCGCAGTGACGCGTGATTGACCGATCCCGACAGGAAACCGACCTTAATGGCGGGATGGATTTCGCGTATTCGAGAAACCATGTCGATGCCATTCATGTGGGGCAACATGACGTCGGAAAGCACCAAATCGACGCCGTGCTGTCGATTCGAAAAAAGCTCAAGACCAGCCCGACCGTCGACAGCAAGTAACGCTTTTGAGCCGGCGTCCTCTAACGCCTTTTGCGTCATGGCGCCAACCAGCGGGTCGTCTTCCACGAGCAAGATCGTCTTACCGTCGAGCGTGGAGAGCTCCTGCGCCGGTTCCATCACGTTTTCGGCCTTGATGCGGTCAAGCGGCCAAATCAGCTCAAACACCGTCCCAACATCGGGAACCGAGTCGACCGTAATGCGCCCACCCGAATCGCGTACAACGCGATACACCGTGGACAACCCCAAGCCTGTTCCCTTTTCAGCAGGCTTTGTCGAAAAGAAGGGTTCGAACACCCGTTGGCGCACCGCTTCACTCATACCCACACCGTTGTCTCGCACCGATAGAATCGCAGTAGCCTTATCCCCCACCGTCTCGCTGGCCAGCGTCACGCTAATCGAACCCGAACCATCAATAGCGTCACGTGCATTGACAATCAGGTTAGAGAGCACGCTCTCCAACTGTGCACGATCGATACAGACGCCCAACGGATGATCGCTCGGAACAAATTGCACCTCGCAACTGGGGCCTGCCATCTGCTTGAGAAACGGAACGATGTCACGAATCACGGCGTTTAAGTCGATCACCTGCTGCTTTGACGCACCGCGATGACCAAACGAAAGAATCTGGCGGAGCGAATCGCGTGTATGCTGCCCCGCCAGACTAATGTCGCCAACAATCGCTTTTAGCTCATCGGCATCATCGATTTTCTTCGCCATGTCGGCACCAAATCGCACCGTCAGCAGAAAATTGTTAATGTCGTGGGCCACGCTCCCGGCCAGTTCACCGAAGAGTTCGAAACGATTGCGGCGAGCCGCCTCCTCCTCATATTGGCGTTGAGTTGTGATGTCCGTGGCCACCCCAACGATAGCGCCGGTGTGATTTCCGTTGTCGACACGTCGCGTGATCAGCACATCCAGAATCCGTGGTGGCGTCGATTCGATATTCAACTCTAATCGCCGAGTGCCTGAACTCGCTTTGAGATCATCGACCGCAGTCAGAAAGTCCTGACGACTCTCTTCCGAAGCACTTCTTAGCCAGTCTGTTTGATCATCGGTTCGTTTAGCGCCTTCCGCTGAAGTGAGCGCCAACCATCGGTCAGACGCATAGTGTCCCTGCGGACCCATCTCGAACACACCAGCATCACTGGCATCGAGTGCCGCAGACAATCGGATCTTCTGTGTCATGAGTAGGCGCTCGGACCTGTGCCGAATCTTCAATGTTGCGATGAGTAGAGCAATCACGCCCATCGCCACGAGCAGCGCTACCAGCAACGGAAAGATTGCTTCACGATGTTTTGCGAAAAAACTCTCTGTGCCAAACAAAAAGACGGCCGGTTCCGGCAGCATGGCGTGTGTCCAATTAAAGCGATCCAGTTCTCGCTGGTCAAACACCCAGTGGCTCTCCGTTTCGACGCGAATGGGTAGCGTGCCTGCATCCGCGCCTCGGAGAATTGCCAATACCAGTTCCCCAGCTTGGCGCGCATGGTCCGCACTCGACAAGCTGTATCCACCGACCAGCCCAGACCCCATCCACCACTCCGCGTCGTAAAACAGCGGATTCGGCAACGCCTCCCGTAGCCGCGCGATGGAATCGAACTTTGACAACATCGGCCCTGTAGGCTCAGCTTCCCTGAGGGGTAACATGGCAAGAATTGGCCAATCCGCAGGTAACGCAGTAAGCCGCTGGATATCCTGAACACCCATATCGCGTTCAATCACCCACTCAATAGACGGGTGACTTTCTACGATGTTAGTGATCAGTCCTTCATTGGCAAGGCCGGTCTCGGAAGTATCGTTGAGCACGATCATTCCCGTCGCCTGCGTCAACGCCAGCGCAAGCTCCACCGTCTTTTTCGTATCATGCAGTTCATAGATACCGGTCACGTTTTGCCTTGATGCGTCGGCGAGCGCGTCGCGCTCGCTGTTTAATCCCATGAACACGACCGGAACCTGCGGAAACAGTTCGTCGCGCACCGGCCACATCAGGTCAAACGCTGGATCGTCCGAAATAACTAAGACATCGGGTGGTCGCTCCGCGTACTTTTGGCGTAACAAACGCAAAAACGTGTCGCCGTGCTCTAAAGACGGTCGTCGTTTTGCATCTAAAAACTCGACGTCAATGCGGACCGAACTTGACTGACGGATGGTGGTATTAAAGCTCTTCGAAAGTCGGTCGACCCAAATCATGCTGGGATGATAAGAATGAACGAGCAACACCGAACAGTTGGCGCCTCGTTCCGGTGAGTGCCGACACGCGTCCGCCCTGGCCGTTAAACTAAAGGCGATGAATAAAACGAATGACAGCGTCCGAACTAACGGCCCAACGCCCCTCAAGAACCCATCCAGTAATGCCACCCACATGCCCCAACATCACCCCTGTTACGTAACAGTTAATCCGTAGTATATAGGCGGCGCGAACGGAACGGCAGGCGCCGTTCGCTGTGATAACTCGTGGTTTACCCTGATATTGAGACGGTCAAAGGGCCATTGCGGTTCGCGTTGTGCGTTGTGCGTTGTGCGTTGTGCGTTCTCCAGCTTGCGGTATCAGCGCGCAAGCGATCCACGCTATCCTCCGGCCTTCACTCCGTTACCGACATGTGCGGAATGAATCAATCAACACCCTAGCGCGCACTTTGGCATTTAGTCCATCACGTCTCAACAGCCGCACGCAACCGTACGATCGCGTCGTCCCACTGTGCGGAAGCCTTTGCCAAATAGTCTTGGGCGTCTGCAATGGGTTCGGGCTGTATACGGTAACGACACTCGCGTCCAACGCGTTGCGCGGCGACTAACCCGACGTTCTGCAATACGGCAAGGTGTTTCGTCACGCCTTGGCGTGATAAGGACAGCCCGTCTGATAACTGCACAATTGACTGAGACTGCCCGTCGCTTAATCGCGATATCAGTTCAAGACGCGTCACATCACCAAGCGCAGCGAATACCGGCGCGGTCTGGCGTTGACGGCTAACGTTCGACATAGCGACGAATATTGGCCGACTGGATGGCCCAACCCTCGGCATTTGAGCGAAGTACATCCAAGCGCGTTGTCTCAGGAAACACCTCAAACCCCGACTCCATAATGGTCAGTTGCGTGCCACGCTCTGTTGCCTCCACGATGAACTCGACCATCACCTTTGCGTCAGCTGGGTATTCGGTGGCCGGGTCAACGGCACTGGGGGGCCATGAAAACGCAAAGCGTTTCATCGGCACCATCGCTTCGGTGACCGACTCCCACGTTACGTGCTCGTGGCCAGGGAAGGTCATTCGGCCGGTCGTGGTGACACCCACTTCAAACGGGTTATCCAGATCAACACGAAACCATTCCCCAAACTGACGATGATCGACCAACGCGTTCCATACGCGATCGACAGGTGCGGCGAGCGCCACCACTTTTTGAATCTGATTCTGATTATCTTGATTATTCATCATGCAACCTTTTGGTTGCCTTTAAGATATCGAGATTAAACCAGAAATGCAACCATTTTGCTGCATTTTAAATGGGTAACATGACAGATTCTTCGCTCAATCCAGACTCAACCCAGTCTCGACTCTGTCGCAGCCTAGACTACGCTCAGAACCGCCCCACGGGTGCGATGATGCGATTTGAAGGCTGACGCTCTGTCGCGAAACTTGCGAAAAGCACCGAGCCAAAAGAAAGTCGATATCGCACACGGTTGGGATGCGGTGCGGCGCCGTCACTCGTACTCCGTCGTGACACAGGCGCCTTTTATCGACCGAACCGGTGTGGGTTGAGACACTCGATAATCAGCACACAGCTCTAGCGCGCCTCAAGCATTTCGATGGCGTCGCGCACGTACTCAATGGCTGCGGGTTCGTTACCCATCGCCATATTGATGTAATAGATAAAACCCGACAGGTACTGCTCTCCGTCATTAAAGCGAACCTGCGCATTGCGCTCGCTCAAAAACGTATCATTGCGCCGCACCTCTTCTAGTGCTTCGTAGGCGCGCGCTACGACGAGCAACTCCTCAGGCGCAACAGTGGTAACCGCGCCAACGTCAGTGGCTAACTCATACGCGAGAACGGTTATCTCAGGCGACTGAAAATTGGGCATCTGCGCCGGAAAGCGCCCCTCATCACGCAGCACCATAATGGCCTTTTGGTAGTCGGCCAACATCGCTTCGCGCTTGGACGCGACGGCATTTAGAGAGGCCAGATTCTGCATGAGCTCCGTTCGAACCAGATTCAAAATGGCCTCGGCTTCGCGACGTTCATTAATGTCTTCCCGCCACTGTTCCACAAAGAACGCTAGAAGCACGCTAAAGAAAATAGCGGCCGACTCGATGAGCAACCGGGTCGGCTGCAGGCGCGATTTTTGCGGTTCAGGCTGTGGTAACGATGGATCGTTCAAAATTCTCCCCACTCTGATGATCGTATGCATAGCGAGTATTGGGCAGTCCGCTTACGGCTCGCATCACCCCGCTCTCTATGACCTCACTGACAAGACAGCACTCACAAGGCTTCCGACTATTTTTCTCAACTTAAGCTCGAGTTTAACAATAAAACCAGGGCCGGGCACATTCGCGCGAGCACATAATCAGGAGCAACCATATTGATATGTAGCGCTTCACTCTGTAACCACAATCATCTGTGGTAGTCTTTTTCGAGTAAGAACCTTTGTCAGTGAGATCAGATCAATATGCCTATTCGAACACCCTCTTCCCGTCAATTCAAAAAGGTCATTCGCAACTTCGATAAAGTTCTGCCATTTGCTGATTTTGATGGGCACATGAAAATGCGTCGCACCGACATCGATCATTCTTGCCGCACGCCAATGTGCCACGGTGGCTGGTATGCCAGCGCCTCGAAATACGCACTCGACGACTACACCGAGGGCGCCGATCTAATTGCCAAAGATCTGGGCTTTCGCGATAAAGATCAGTTAGAGCAGTGGGCACAAATTAACTACAAACTTTGGGGCAACAAAGGCGGCATCTATATGTTCTGCAACCTTCATGCGTTTGTTGAAGGTAATAAGAGCAATCCGAATGTGACGCTCAAAGACATTCGTAACTGGTGGGCCGGCGTTCATAATCGATCCTGCCCAAACAAAGAGCCCGTGGAGTGTGTATAAGAACAGGAAGGCTGGACCAGCATTGAGTCTTGAGTCGACGCTAACTTCCACGCATTGCGCCAAGCCACCTCCACATTAGAACGACTTGAACGTAAATTTATTCCTGACACCGGGAACGGCAACGGGCTTACCATCCCGAATCCGAGGAGCGTAGCGAAATCCATGAGAGGCTTCTATCGAAGGGGCGTGGAAAGCTTCTGAGCCTTTTGATTCAACAATTTTGGGGGATTGAACGATCCCTTTCTCATCGACTGTGTACTCCACAATGACGTACCCCGTCTTGTCGACTCCAGACGCCAGTTTCGGGTACGTTGGTGCTCGCTTGAGCACGGGTTGATAATCGATAAACGACTTATCGCCCCGGGCATGACTAATAGCCAGACAGTACTCAGAAGCCTTGTCTCTCATTCCGAGGTCTTCGTGCGCCTCAACGAGCAGCTTAAGCACATCAAACTGCAGCTTCTTGTGACCCTCCACTCTGTCAAAAAAGGGCAGCGCTATTTCGAGCTGCTCGACCGCATTTGCATGCTCCCTTTTTGTTTGAAGGTGCTGCGCATATTGCATACGCGATTTCACGGCCAGAAACGTATCAACACCAAGATGCGTTTCAAAACCCGCTATTGCACGTTCAAAATGCTCCGATGCGCCGACCGAGTCCTCGAGTCTTGAAAGGCTCAGGCCAACATTCAATGAGACATCCGCCTGCAATGTTGGGTTATCAATTGATTCAACGATTGCCAATGCTGTGTTAACGCTGGCGTTGGTCAAGCTCGAATTATCGAATTCTGCGTACACCCGACCAAAGGCTAAATGCGACCACATCACCTCTTCACTCTCGGGGCCAAACTCATGCTCGAATACGGGGAACGCGACGCCGAGCATCTGTAACCCATGCTCGAACTGACCGGACTGATAGATGTAGACATCCGCCATGTTTCTGGCAGCCATGGCATAACCCATTAACGCATCGGGATAGAAACGGTACTGAATAGCCAGCACGCGCTGAAAAATCTCTACTTGCTCTGCACCCTCCTTCATTTCGCCCAGAATAATAAGCACTAGTGCAATACTGTACGTGTCTTTTCCAAATCGGTCTTCGAGCTTATCTATCGCGGCCTTGAGCTTTTCTTTAGCCTGCTCCTTTTTCTCGGTTAGCCTTACCACCATGGCGTAAATGTGAACAGCTTCCATCAACTCAGAATCAAGCTCTTCTCTGACCTCAACGGCCGTGAAGAACAATTCTTCGGCCTTTTGCTTCATGACTTGGTGATCTGTGACAGGCGCGATGCCTCGGTTGAGCGCTTCCAGATCGAATTTGAAATCGTCTTTTGCGGCGCCAATAGCTGCCAAAACCGAGCCAGAAAACGCCCATACAAGCGCTAGAAGGAGTAACCGAATTGAGTGAGTCATGCGCCGTCCATTTTGTTGGTTATGCTGTAATCCGTCGGAAAATAATCGCCCCCAGGCGGTAATTTTTCAACTCGTTAACGAATAACCTCAAATAAACGAAGATCGAGCCCTTCGGTCTCGACCTTATTTCAACGTATCGACTCGCTTCGGACCCTCACCAGTGAACGTCAAAAGATTGCCTGTAGCCAGATGCCATGAACAGGCGGTTTATTCCGTAGTGCTGAGCGACTTTATTGAACGAATGGCCTGTTCAGCACAGATCTCGTCGAAACCCTTATTATTCTCATTTTCTCCCGGCGCGCCAGCAATCCCAATGCCACCGATGATCACCCCTTTTTGATAAATAGGTACGCCGCCACCCATAGTGGTTAGACCAATCGCGTTAAACGTATGCACCAGATCCGATTCGTGCTCATTGTTGTCAACAATTTGAGATGTCGCGGTACGGCGAGACGCAGCGGTCAATGCTTTGCGATAACTGGTTTGTATGGTGTGCGGAAAAGCGTGGTCACTGTGCAACTGCACCTTTATCTGCCCCATACTGTCAATCACCGTCGTCGTTGGTTGGAATCCTTCTTCTCGACATGCCGTGTTGGCTTTGATCGCAATATCCAAGGCCGTATCGAGACTGATCAACGAAGGACGATACACAGTATCACTGATGTCGCGATCACCGCTGTCGGCCTGAGCAACAGATAGTGCTTGAACGGCAAGAATGCATTGAATTAG
Source organism: Pseudomonadota bacterium (assembly GCA_039111475.1). GTDB lineage: Bacteria > Pseudomonadota > Gammaproteobacteria > Pseudomonadales > JAUIET01 > JAUIET01. Next base: position 21,209 of record JBCCIP010000042.1, read on the forward strand.
GAAGGCGCGCGGAAACCCCATCATAGACCTCGTGTTAGGCTCTAACCAAGCGCTCCTGCGCGCATGGAATAGGCGTAGTATAAATCGATGGAGGTGACACAAATGTCGCAGACGATTCATTCCCTTATAATCTACGAAAATTATTGAGAATGAACTGATAAAACCAAACACTTCAATTGCTCATAGGTCTCGTCACTTCAATAGGAAACGGTAAGAAAAACCGGATGCCGTATCGCTAACCTAATGGGCCCGTGCCTACTGAATGGTCTTAAAAAAGACAGCGTTCAAAAGACAATGCTCAACTCAAAATAATCGGACTTTTGAATCCGTGTCATCGTCCATTTGTTTACCGTACAAATTCGCTCAATGATCGAGAGGCCGCATCCAAAACCCTCCTCCCGCTCAGAATTACGCTGTTTGATCTGGTTACGAATTCGATACTGATCCGCGCTAAGCTCAACCTCAACCTGTTGACCATGCTGAAAGGCATTCAACAAACTGTTCTCTAACAACGCCTGGAAGAGGGTTGGATTAGTGTGCAGCACGCCTCCATCGATCGACTTTTTATCAAACGTGATATCGATCGGAAGGCGATTCTGTATATTGTCGAAGGCACCCTGCCAAATGTTTTGCAAATCAACCGTTTCCGCATTGTGCCTCTCCTGCCCTAAATTCAGAAAGAGCTTTATCTGAGCCTCCAATCTACTCGACGCGCTGTCAATGCGTTCAATATTGCGCTTTACGCTCAGATCGTGCGGATCAACTGATTGGCTAAGAAGTGTTAGGGCATTCTGAATAAGGGCCAAAGGTGTGCGCAGCTCATGACTCACATGATAGCTAAAACTCCGTTCTTGACGGAGTGCCTGCTGCACTTGATGCAATAGTTTGCTGAACGCACGACTCAGACTCCCAATCTCATCTTCACGCTGTACACCGTAGAGCTTTCCGCCCGATTCAGACTCAGAAGCCGCTTCTGTGTTTTTTACCGCACGAGTTAATTCTTTAATCGGATTCGCTATTTTACGCGCGATCCAAACCGCAATAATCCAAGACAGAAACACGATCGATAGACATAACAGAACAAGTAAACTAGTAATCGCGAGGTCTTTTTTCTCAAAGTCAGAAACAACCGTCTCATCAATGATCGAGATGATGAACCGATCGTTTTCGGGCCATGGGCGAATATACGTTAACTGTTGACTGTCCTTTGTCTCGTATAGAAATACATCTTGATCGACAGACTTCATCCTGTCTTTTGTAATTAGTTCGAGTTCGTTACTGTCTATTAGACGACTTCTTATGGCATAGCTAGTGGGCATTTTAGGCGTTGGGCTGTCTACGGATGCATCGACCGCGCCCTGCAGTAGGCCTTTCAACACATAGTCTTCCGTCTTATTGATACCAACGTTCATGGCAAAGAAGAACGACAAGCCAAGCAGCGTTGAGAACATTAGAAATGCAAACAGTACTTTGTACTCGATACGCTTCATAGTGAGGATAGCTGTCCGTTATACGGCGTCATCGCCATAGTTAATGAAGCGATAGCCTTGACCATAAACGGTCTCTATTATCGGTGCATCTGGGCATTCACTCTCTAGCGCCCTGCGCAATCGGTAGACATGCGTACGCAGCGCGCCCTGCTTTTGTTCTGGCCACAGAGTCGTCTCGATATCCTCTTTGCTCGCCGCATCAGGATAGGCGCGAATGATCACACGCAGCAGCGCCAGCTCTAGCCGTGATAGGCTGATCAACACCCCTCGACGTGAGACCTTCTCTCGCCGGAAGTCGATTTCCAAGTCCCCCACCCTTAATGTGTCTAAGTCTTGTCGATTACCGCGCTTGGTGATTGCTTCAATTTTCATCAGCAATTCCTCAGGGGGAAAAGGCTTACCAAGGTAATCGTCTGCGCCCGCCTTATAGCCGGCCGCCTTGTCAGGCAAAGTGTCATACGCCGTCAGAAAAACAATCGGTATATCGAGGAGGAGTTTCTGGCGAATCTCCCCGCACACTTCCCAACCACTCATACCCGGCATACCAACATCTAGGACTAGTGCATGGTAGTGATTGGCTTTCAGTAGCTCGAGACAGGCCTTGCCGGAATAGGCAAAATCGGGCTGATGACCCTGGGATTCAAAGAACTCACCCAGCGTCTGAGCGAGTTCGAAGTTGTCATCGGCAACGAGAATGCTAAGGCGTTTCATTATCGCTCATTTCATCCGCTCACTGAGCGAGCTCACAACCAGATACTCACCTCCCTTCAACGTTCAAGATACGCGTATAGCGGTTTAACGAACGCAAGGTTAGCCATATACAAAAGAACACACTGACAAACAGCAGCCACTCTTTATCGAGTGTTAAAATTCCCGCGTGGAAATACTCTTCCATTGTATCCAAAAAGAACACGAGTATGACAACAGCAAAGGCGCCGTTGTATTCGCGTTTCAAGACATTCTTCAACGAGAATGACAATTCTGCTTTCTCGTAGCGGCGAATTTTTGGAATCATTGCCGGCGTTCGATTTGCCCAAGTTAAATACTCCTGGCCAAACTTTTCTCTCAAAAACCCCTCTTCGGAAAAAATTATGCGCTCATAGTAGAGCCAGAACAGCAGCGTATAGATCACCACCAACCACCACAAATGCGCGAATAACGCCAGCCCCAGCCCCATAAAATAATTACCTAAATACAGAGGATTACGCACGATCGAGTACATTCCCGTTGTGTTCAAAGTATGCGCTTCGTGAGATTTGGTATTCCGACCCGAAGTACCCTTAGGCGTATGGCCGATCGTTTTGATACGAATAGCGAGCCCTACGAAGCTAATAAATAAACAGGCGATTTCCCACATATGACCAATATATTCACTACCACCAGGGTACTGATATAGCGCAAGTGTAAATAAGCTCAGCATGATCAATGGTAAATAGCTTCGCCAACGAAAGAGCCAGTTTCCAGTGCGCTCAAATTCTTCCTTCATCGCCATTGAGTTCTCCAGACAAAGCGAAACGACCAGGATTTATTTCATCTGGTATCGTTTCGTTCTGACGACATACTGTTAATCGGATTACCAACAAAATTCTCTCACCCCATCGACTTGCGCAGCGCTCGAGAATGTCACAACACGCACAATCGAGAGACAGTCAAATCGACACTCACTCTGACCCCTAATTCAATTATCGGCCAACGGTCATCGAGACAGCTGTCGCCGCCGATCACCCACGATTGCCCATTGAAGCGAACAAGTAGTTGTCAAGAGAACACCTACAACACAGCTTAATTTGTGAAGGAGATATTCTGACTCTACGACCACGGGCTCATCGGACCAGGCGATGGATGCGTGTGGTCGGCAGACTAAAGCACGCATTGTGAACCAAATGTCACAGGGGCGAACCGACCACATCAACCGACAGACTCTCCAATGAAACGTGTGTTTCAGTGTCACAATTGCGCGACAATTCCTGCTTTATGCTTAACGGTTAGAGCGTGTTTATCGGTCACTTGGTCAAGACAACAATGAAACGTCGACAATTCGTGAAATCGATTTTGCTGGGCACCGGTGCAGTGTCCTTTTCCAGCTCTTTGTCGGGTTGCTCGGGACAGAGTATCCCAGCCGCGACACAGCCACTTCGTATTCCATCATTGATTGATAGTCGCGAGGAGAATTTAGACGTTCACATCAATATTCAACACGGTACGCACGCGTTCTTTGATGGCGTAAAAAGCACAACGAAAGGCTATAACGGTGACTACTTGGGTCCTACGGTTAGGTTCTACGATGGCCAAGACACTCGGATGCGCTTCACCAATAATATTGGTGAGGAAACCACCGTGCATGGTCATGGTTTACATGTACCAGGAAGCGTGGATGGCGGCCCGTCCAACGTAATACTACCCGGCGAGGTTTGGGACGTAACCCTCCCCATACGACAACAGGCATCCACCAATTGGTATCACCCTCATCTTATGGGGAAGACAGCCGAACAGGTTCACGCTGGCTTAGCCGGACTTTATCTTATTGAAGATGAGAACTCGTTAAGCCTACCTATTCCAAAAACCTACGGGGTAGACGACATTCCGCTGACGATACAGGATCGCACATTTTCAAATGGCAGGATGAAACCCTATAGCGCGACGATGGATCAAATTATGAGCGGCGTGCTCGAGAGTACGCCAACCGTCAACGGCACCGTCAATGCGTTTGTCAATGTGCCAACAGGGTGGGTAAGGCTGCGTTTACTCAATGGCTCAAATGCGCGTATCTATGAGTTTTACTTTCAAGGGAACTTGCCTTTCTTCAAGATCGCAACGGAAGGTGGATTTCTAGAATCGCCGGTACCGATCACTAAAATGACCATGGCGCCCGGTGAACGCAACGAGATTATGGTTGATTTTTCTGACGGTCAAACACGAGCGCTTATGGCGGTTTTTCGCGCGCCCTCTGCGGACAATGAACCTTTATTTATTCGAGATAAAAAGCGTGTGCTTGAATTAAGGCCCGATTCTTCGAAAAAGGGCGAGGGAACACTGCCCGACACATTGCATACAACCTCTTCGTTTAAAAAAGCGTGGAAAGCAGACCGCGCAAGCGTAACCCGAAACTTTATGCTTAATATGGTCATGGACAACACGGACGACAAGGCACAGCAAAAAGGAAACCATCCGAATCATGCAGCACATAGCGAAGAAGCCTCGGCACACATCGCCATGATGCATATGTTTGGCATCAACGGAAAGTCAATGAGCCGAACGCGGATAGACGAGAGAATAAAAAAGGGCGACATCGAAATATGGCGCATTGAAGTCGATGAAATGAAACATCCGTTTCATATGCATGGCACATCATTTATGATTTTGCAGCACAACGGTGCTCTGCCAAACCCAGAAGATCAAGTCTGGAAAGATGTGGTCGTTGTCGACGAAGGCGTGACGGACATTATCATGAAGTTCGACTTTGAAGCCACAGACCAACACCCCTACATGTATCACTGTCACATACTCGAACACGAAGATGCCGGCATGATGGGGCAATTTACGGTGACTGGCTAACGCGATTGGTGTTCAAACAAGCTCTAGCGGCGCAGTATCGGTGGAACACACGCATCCGTCCGTAAATCAATGCGAGTCGATAGAAAATAGGATACAACCCTACCAAACACGAACGCTATCACCCGTCAGTTCAAATCGATCATCCGAAGCGTCAACGCTTCCGCAACATGCGTCTCGTTCACGCGCGCACGCCCACCCAAGTCGGCGACCGTTCTTGCCACGCGCAACGCTCGAAACCAGGAGCGTGCCGACAGCGCTTTACGCTCGGCCACTTCCAGCAGCAACGCTCGCGCTTCTGGTTTAACGAGATTATCCCTATTGAGCTCATTCGCACTCAAATCGCGATTGAGCATCCCACGTTGGGCTTGAATATCTCGGGCTTGCTCTACCCGTCTACAAATCGCAGCGCTGGTTTCGGATGGCTCACCGCCACCCGCGAGGATGTTAGCGCCGGGTCGTGGCACCGATAAATGCAAATCAATGCGATCATGCAGCGGTCCCGAAATTTTATTGAGGTAGCGTGAAATCAAATTAGGACTGCACGAACATTCCTTGTGGGTGTCGTGCGCATAACCGCACGGGCAAGGGTTTGTTGCCTTTTTCAAACCTCATAAGTCATTGATTAATATACCTAAGGATCCAACATATCCTGAGGACCCTCAGACACTCGGAGATCATATAAGAAAGACCAGGATGGACAGAGGGCTGCTGCAGCGCGACGTAGCTAGCACTATTGGTGCCAATGAGTGGACAGTTCACAATTGGGAAATCAATGCCCATCAACCTGAGACTAAATTCTATCCCGCAATCATGAATTGGCTGGGCTTCTGCCCAATACAGAAACCCAGAAGCCTTGGAGGATTGCTGAGATTGCATCGAACCTATAGAGGTATGTCTGCGAGTGAGATGGCTAAGAAAATCGGTGTAGATCCAACCACTGTCTTATCTTGGGAAAAGGACCTCAAGAATCCAAAAATCCAACAGCGCTCCAGACTAAAAATTAGGAATATTATTGAATTAGCACACCCCAAATTCAAAGAAAGCAATGGTAAATAGGCAAGTCGCATGTTCTACGATAAGAATGACCTTCGCAGTCGAGATGCCACTTAGTGCTTCAGTGTTCTTCGAATGATCTAGCCAATTCCGCTTCTCTTCGGTGATCGACTATTAAACCATGGGTCGTTTCGATCAAGAGGATAAAATTGATCGATTGGGCGACGATTGCATAAGGAATGTGCGACTTTGCTCGTAAAAATAAAGCTGGGAGAAAACATTCATATATGAAGTAGTTTTGGTACTCAAGTCTCAGCGCGAAAGATTTTTGTTACGCATATTATCGGTCTTTGCATTTACAAGGAACTTTCCAATGACGAAAATTATGCTCGATGAAGCGATAAACCGATTCGTAAACTATTGCGATATTGAACGTCGACTTTCCCCTAACACAATTATGGCTTATCGAGCAGACTTGCGACATTTCACGGGATTCGCCAGCAACTCGCAGATTGAATTCGCACTCACGAGTAGAATGCTTAAATCATACTTAGCTCAAAATATACGAACTGGAAAGAGTTCGCCGGCAACAATTCGACGAAGAATCGTTTGCCTTCGTTTACTTTGCAAATACATCGGATCTCATTTCGAGTTTCCTGACCCTTTTGTAAGCTGGCAGCCAGCACTCCCCAGACCTAAAAGGCTACCTCGCCATCTAACTGATTCTGATGTGGCGGACCTTATAGTAGCCTCGTCTACAAATCGTGCTATTGATCAAGAGACGAGAAGTATAATTCTGCTCTTGGGTGCTACTGGGATTCGCGTATCTGAACTTTGTGGAGTCAGAATCCAAGACCTCGCTAAGGATGGTAAATCTATCCGAATTCGCGGCAAAGGTGCAAAAGAACGAATAGTGTTTATAGGAAATAACCAACTACAAAGAGACCTAATTTGCCGCAGGGAAAGAGCGCTGGAGGAAAGGACTGAGACACATACTCTCTTTATTAACAACAGAGGAAATCCGCTGAAACCTCAAGTAGTTAGAAAGCGATTTCGAAATCTTTGTAGCCGTATCCCGGGCAGTCCTCATGTTACACCACATATGCTTCGCCACACTGCTGCCACATTGCTAATTGAAAAAGGCATTGACATTAGGATTGTTCAACGCTTACTAGGCCATGCATCAATCTCTACTACTGAAATTTATACGCACGTGTCTGACTCCGCACTTAGTCGAGCAATATCTAAAGCTGACACGATTGAAAGATTTGCATCGATCTAGACCCGTCGAAGTTGTACTCATAATTCCGAGTTATGAGTACTTTGGGTAACCATCCGTTTGTGAATAGGGACAGCGAGTTAGCCTATTTATCAAAGCACCTGAAGTTATCGGAGTCTTGCATTATTTTCGTACGCGCACCAACTGGTTTCGGGAAAACGAGTTTGACCGATGAGGCGCTTCGACGGGGAGCACATGACCTGCCGGTGGTCGCTATTGTCGACGCTAATGTTCGAACCAGTGAGGCCTCTTTGCATGATGGTTACTTCATTCAAAGGGCGGTCCAAGCGCTACAGGATATTGCGACTCCGACATTCTCTGAGTTTGTGCGCCGGCGAGCTTGGCGAAATATACGTGAGAAAAAGGCTAGCGATGCGGTCCGACGATATCCGAATGCTACTGCGTTATATGCCTACTTAGTTGATTACGTCGACCGGCTTACCGGTAAGGGAGCTTACTCACCAAAGGAACTCGTTTCGTCTGATGCCAACCACGCAGTACAGATTTGTCGAGAATACTTAAGTTCAATTGCTGAAGTAACGTCAATTCTAATTGTCCTTCGCGAAACACAACACATTGATCTTGAGAGCCTGTCGTTTTTCGTCAGGCTGCAACAAGAGGCCCGACGCTGTCACCTTTTAGTTGAATATACGACAGATACGCCCGCATTTTCTTCCGATCATGCGAAAGTACTGCAGCGCGAACTCTGCGGATACGACAACGTACACATATTGGACTTGCAACCACTAGGGCAGAATCACCTGGAGTACTTACTCCGATCACAGTTTGATAAGAGCGTCACGATTTCATCTGAATTCTATGGTAGGTGGGATGGAAACTTGCGAACGCTCTCTGAGCTAAAGTATCGAGTCGGAATTCCAAGGAAGATAGAGAGTAGTGCGGATCTCGTCGCAGCACTCCCGAACCTACAAGACCACCTCGAAGAGAGGATCCGGTCGCTGAGCCGACATGACAAATTCTTATTAGTAGCGATTTCCTGCCATGTGTCACCCATTCATCAGGCAACTCTGACACGGCTCGTTCGTCAGTGGGAAGCTGTAGCCGCGGCTCTGGACTTAGGCCAGCATTTTAAGTCACTCAGTAACCAACATCGGCTCGTTCATTCTGAGGGAGAGTATCTCAGAATCGAGAACGACGATATAACTTCAGCAATTGAACGCGTACCAGAGTGCCGTGGTTTGTCAAAGCTTGCGGCCGAATACTTAAAAAAGATCTATATCGAAAGGCTCAGAGAGGCCGATTACGTAGTTGAGTCTGCCGCGGTGTGTCTTCGTCAAGCGGTGAATCTTTCGGCTGAAACGAAAGAAATTGGTGGGCTCATCGAGTTAATTCCACAGTTAACTGATGCAATTGGCCAATCCAATGATCAAGCAGCATTTGTAGAAATCATTTCACGGGCAATTTTCTCAGTGAAAACCGGATTCAGCTCTGACTTAGATTCTCTAACAGAGTGGGCTGCTGCCATAGCCTACGATACGGGCAACTTCTCTGAAGCAACGATACTGCTTGCTCAACGGTGGCGAAAGTCGCCATGGATGGCATTAGTTTACGTTGCGGGACTGTTAGAGACAAACGGACATGACGTTGCAGAAGACATTTTGGACGAAGCACAGGCTATCTGGCCTACCGGTCGCACGCGAGTTGGCATTGAACTTTCCAGAGCCATGCTAGCTCGTTTCAACAACCATCCAGAGGAGGCGAGAGACCGACTAGCCGCAATAGTTTCAGATTCAAAGAATCAGCAAGATCCATTAGTTGCCTTTGCACATCGATTTTTTGAGTCTGTTTCAGAGTTTCCTACTGCAACCAGACATGCGTTAGATAGTGCTCAAATATTCGCGCAACTGGGTCTAACACAACCGGAAGCGTATTCACGGCTTGCAGCGTCAATGCATATCGCCAGAGAAGGTAATGTTGTTGAAGCCATCGAACAAATCAACAGGGCCGAGGTTTTGTTAGACGGCACTCCTAGCGCTGCATATGTTGTCCTTAATAACAGAGCCGCGACGCTTCTAAACAGCTTTAGTCCAGAGTATTCGGCATGCGCCGCACTACTTAGCTCTGCGCTTGATTTCGCGCGAGACGAATTTGCGATGACGGTGATCTTGTCCAATCAAGCAGTCTGCTATTGGCAACTTGATCAATTGGTGCCTGCAGTCAAATTGGCGCGAAGAGCTCTAGCAATTCTTGAAGACCCTTCGTACCGAGACCGCGATCTACAGTGGTCGGCGGGCTTCAACATTGCTTCTGTTCTCCAATTTGGTGGGTTCGCGGAAGAAGCAACAGACCTACGGAATAGAATTACAACGCAGGAGAATGAACCTATCGTCTACCCAGAGTACTGGAGAAGGCGATTTGAGCTATCCAAAGCCTCGGTAAATCCGAAGTTTGATCATATGCTGTGCAAGCCCTATCATCCGCTCTTTCTCAGTCATTGGCAGTTGGATAGGATGGGATTGCACGATTTGACATCAGAGTCGCAGCAATAATCTCAGCATAGCACTTACCGTTGTTCATGAAGCCCGCTGCAAAAGCTCCAGTCGGGCCTAGCCACGCATCTGGCGTTAACTCCAAGAACGTGAAGCGCCCATCATTGAACTTTCCATCGATGCGGCCGTAGCCAATCACACCAACAGTCTGTAGGAGTCGTGTTGCCTTCTCTAATAGCCCTTTGGGTAATTCAGAATCAATCGAGACTACACGTCTATCTGTATGATGATGTATTTTCTCCGTTGCGTCGAAGAGATTTGTATCGAAGTAGAGAGGCTCGTGAGGAATACATATTTCGGTGAATGACCATATTGTTCCATTCGGGCATTCAATAAAGTTAAGTGAAACCTCTCGGCCAGGTATAAATTCCTCCAAGAGCACTGGTTGTTTGAATCGGGCAAATAGATCGGACAGTAGCTGTATTCCATCTGATTTATTACGTATTAGATTTCTCCTCGTAATACCGATTGAGCTGCCTTCAAGGAGCGGTTTTAGGACGTATGGAGGGTCATATTTCGACAGCTGGTTTTCGTCATCGAAGGAGTGAAACAACTGCTGTTTTGGAGTCAAGAAACCAGCTTCGGAGGCTAAAGTTGTGGAAATTCGTTTGTCTTGACAAATAATTCTTCCGTACGCGTCCGGACCAATGAAATCTAAATGATGCGCTTCGCATATTGCGGGAACCAACGCCATCCGGTTGCGTGAGTCGCTTCCACCGTAAATTGAGAGAACCGTAGAACCTTCGAACGATTCAGCATTCTCTCCCAGTTCAGTTGGTCCAGAACATACAGTTGTCCTGACACCGAGGTCCCGACATGCTTGAATCAGGCTAGCTAGTGTGGCCGGATCAGTCATCTCAAGATCGGCTCGAAGTTCAATAGGCGTAGGAACTTCAACATCCCGTACGTCCGAAACGATGACAACAGACAGTCCGTCTTTGAGAGTTGGCCAAGTACTCATAACTCGGAATTATAGTTATTAATTTGTCACTAATTTAACTGCATTAACAGCACTGAACGCCCAATTGAGACTATCATTTCAGCCTAAGCACCCATCCAATCTTTGACCGTTAAAGCTCTCTATGCGCGCATCTTTATTCAGCTTACATTGAACATGGGATCAAATCTCATGTCTCGATGATTCGCTGAAGCATGACCATTTCGACTTAATTCAGGTTTCGTAACCCTCCATGATAGACATTGGCACTTAACGCCATCTGAATTTGTCGCTCTGGCGAAAAAAGCAAAGCCCATTTAATGGCCAATTCCTATTTGCAAGTTTCCCACGAGCTGAGGGCTCATCACTTACTTTTTAGTTTTGCATCAATAAGAGCAATTTCCTTGGCATTGTTATGATACATCGCAAGACTTCGCTTAGTGATGTCAAATCGGCTTGACACCCGAAAAATTGAACAATCAACAGCATCCCTTCGCGGTTGAACTTGGAGAAAAAAATGTAACTTGATAGCAGAAACACTCAATTAGCTATGCAATGAACTTCTTCGAGTTAATATCTAAGCCAGTGAGGCCATCTGGATCCCAGAACACTTCAGCTTCACTCAAGTCTTTCGAGTGCAGTCCGATTGAGTCTATGGTTCTATTTTCAAAATCCCGATGTGAACTGACGAACTGTCTATACTCTAATTCAAGCTCTTTTTGACTATGAAATAGGCGCATCGCAATCTCTTTTCGCTCATCAATTTTATGGTCTTCCTTGACGTCCACGAACACTGACTTTTCTTCTATGGAAATGTATAGCCCGTAGCATAAATCTCCATCGACTTCATACTCATCAAGAACCCCTAGCTGAACCTCATTTCCTCCAGAGGGAATAGAATCTTCTGAATTCATCATGCGAGAAGTATCCGAGCTAATCGTAAAGAACTTGTAAATATTATGAAGGCATAAAACAGCAAATGGAAACCAAACAATCATTGATTTAGTGAAGAACACTATTGCTAACGTGCCGTGAACGAACGCCCATCCAGCGTGCCGAATACTCTTAGTCATTTTATTCACATTCGCAGTCATCAGAACTCAGCTTCTTGGTTGCGGCTGTAGGGGTGGCACCATATATCGACAGGACCGAGGACTTGAAAGCATTGTATAAGGCACCACCGTCACTCATCATATTATTGAGCTTGGGAGACACCGGCAAATAATTCCAAATTGCATTTGAACCACCCGCAGACTGAGGAGAGAACCAATGATGGAGCTGATATTTACCTCGGTATCCTCCAACAGCTTTCGACCAAGTTCTTTGCACAGTTCCATATTTGCGAGAATCTTTGAATATTCTCTTCAATCCTCTTGAAATTCCACCTTTCTGCGATTGATTTATAGCGCCCCTTCCTAAATGGGCACCTCCAAAGGCTAAACTAAGCCCAAGGCCTCCCCATTCACCATTCTGATAGGCCGAAGAACACTTATCAACATCACCCCAACCAACCCAATCCCTGATATGGCTTGTAACATTGAAACTCAGCGTATCTCCAAATCCTGCAGCGCCATTTACTAGCCACTGCGGAGCATTTGGGGGAACCCATAGTCCATACGGATCATAAAGCTGAATTGGATTCCCTAGGGCATACTGATAAACATTGAGGCCACCAGCCAGCCCGATAGGATCACGTGATATATATCGGCCAATTGAAGGGTCGTAATACCTGAAATAGTTGTAATGAAGACCACTTTCGATATCAAAATACTGGCCGGGAAAGCGAAAGTTAAAAACTACCAAATTGTCGTCACCATCAGCATCTTCGGAAACAGTAGTATGTCCATACGCAGAATGTTGAGCTGTCCACACTATATCGCCATCTGAATTCGTGAGAAAAATCGGTGTATTTATTTGATCGGAGTGAACTTGATAAATCTCTCCCTCGGATTCGTATATACGAGGAGTCATTTCCCCAGGCAAATAACCGTAACGCCTCGCTCTTATTCCATTATCATCATACTCTGCGACTAAATGACTATTGAACCAAACATAATAAACCGTTTGCCCATTTTGCGTTTTAGATATCCGACGCGACTGATCATCGTATTCATAGGTCACAACCCCCATCGGGCCGCTATACTCAACTAGTCGATCGCGATTATCGTAAGCGAACGACTCTGAGTGCTGCTGGCCTGTTCGCATAGTCATACTTCCAGCGTCATTCCAATCGTATGAAAAGCCAGGAGAAGACTCTATTCGGCCAGTCACGTCGTATTGATAAGCGTCTGGATTACTCTCATCTTCCAAATTTCCCATGATATCGTAAAAGTACTGCTCCCTAGTTGTTTCAACACCATTCGCAATATCAACAACAGCTGTAACACGATCAAAATTATTAAACTCGTACCCGACACTATCTCCAGACAGGATGTTAATCTCATCTATGTTTAGCTCCTCATCCGGTATTAATACATACTCCTCTATAGGATTAGGACCCGATCCATGGGCAATCTTACTCAAAAATCCGGTCGCATTAATAGTATAAGACGTGTTAACGGAGTTAGGGATAACGACTTCTTCAATTAGATTGTTTGCCGTATAGGTCATCTGGAAATTCTGCCCCGAACCCAGATTAGCAGTATCCAATCGGCCTAAGCTATCGTATAGATAATCGTAAACTAGGAGCTCACCGTTCGGCTCAATTAGTTCAAGCCCCGACAGTTCGCCAAACCTACCATACTTATAAGAGAGCTCTCGAGAACCTCCGGGGATGTAATTAATAGTCTCAGTTTCTATCCGATTCAGCGGATCATAGGATCGACTTAATATCGGCGTGCTAGCATCAAACCCGTCATCGTAGACTACCTCTACGTTTCCATCAAAGTCGTGCTCAAATGTTAAGGTCTTAATCCTATTCTGATCAGCAAGGGCGTCATTTTCATTCTCATACCAGATCTCTGATTGGATACCGCCCCATGGCCAGTACGTATATTGCTGAACTTTTTCGTCAGGGTCGACCACCATAAGGAGTTGGTTAAGATCATTGTAACGATACTCCTCTCTATGCAAGCCAGGACTGTTAATCGCTTTCAATCTCGAAACGAGATCATACTCGTAAGTTGTTGTCGCGTCGCTTGCGTCCGTTACTTCGACCACATTTCCAATCGCATCATATTTGTAAGCTGTCTCGTAAACATCTGATCCAACCATATTGATTTCACTTACGATCCGGCCAGCCCCATCGTATCCAATTTTTGTTATCTTTCCTCCTGGTTCAATAACTTCAGTAATACGCTCTAACGCATCAATCGAAATCTGAACATCATATGTGTCCGCAGATATCGAATTTAATCTACCACTCAAGTTATAATTCCGAACTACTTTATCGCCGCGAGAATCTGACAGCTGCACTAAATTGTCGTCACTGTCATACCAATACTGCTGCAATAAAACTGATTCGCCATCCTCTATTCTAAATAATTTTTCTCGGCGGCCTCTGGAGTCATACTCGAGCTCGTATTTGACACCAGCAGCAAGACTAGTCTTACCAATTTCGACGGATTTCAACTGAATTCCTTCGTACTGAAAAACCGTACTCTCTCCAACTGCATTTGTAGACAAGATTACTCTATCCTTGTCGTCATATTCTATACTAGAAAGATTCCCCCGCGCGTCCCAAATACGATCATATCTACCTAAGGAATCACAATCTCGGATAGTGTTAAAATGCTGTTGCAAAATATCTGAAGCATATATTTCAGTCGTAACCTTGCAGCCATCGTAAATATTACGCATCTCTACGCCGTTCGGTAACATGACTGACGATAACCTGCCAGCTTCGGAAAATTCCTTTTCCGTTACGATCGTTCCATTTTCTTCGAAAATCTGAGTTTTTTTCCGATTTTTAACAGCTCCACTACCATGAAACTCATACTCGTAATTGGTCGTAAAAATTGCACCAGGCTCACTGCTCAAATAGCGCTTATAGGTTTCAAGCCATGGCCCGTCATATTCCCACAATTCGATAATTTTCTCTCCCGGCTCTATAACCGTCTCTTTGCTAATAACATTACCGAAGCTATCGTATTCGTAATCCTCAACCAAGATCGAAGCTAGCCCTGTACTCGTATTCTGCCAAACCTCCTTCCTGTCTATCCAACTTTGCGGTGTGTACTGATAGATATACTCGTTGTCAACTTCATCTACGTACCTAACAATGCTGCCTCTCGAATTAAAAAAGTAATCCTCCTCTGCGAGTCTTTCATTCTCGGCATTTTCATCAACGATTCGTCGAGTTACTCTCGTGTGGGCACCATAGTCGACGTAATCAAAAGTCCACACAGTTCTATGCGGATCATCGACTTCCCCATATACCTGAGATTCAACGCGGTCAAACTCATCATATGTATTGATAAAAGGCTCGATCACGTATGCCCCATCTGCACTTGATTCTTGAATTCTGGTCAGGTTATGAGGGTCTTTCGAATCTGTATATCGATACTCAAAAACTGTGGCATTTAGTCCGCTCACCTTTTCTAGATTGCCCAGAGTAGATCCACTAGTTTCGTCGTGATCATATATTACCTGACGGCCACTACTATCGGTTATGTGTAACAAGCGATTAGTTACGCCAGAATCATAAGTGAAATCAACATAACCAGTCGGTTCTGATTCGGGAGCAGCATCCGCAGGATACTGTGCGATTCGATTCAAGAGATAGGTCCAAGTTGACTGCATTGGCTGTGATGGATCAACAGAAAATTTTGAAACACCTGTAATCCCAACTTGCTCTGTCGAGTACGTAAACACGTGCTTGTTTCCGTAAGTATCAACCAGCTCAGTCAACCGCCCCTCTTGATCAAAGTAGTCTTTCTCACCACTCAAGTACTCAAACATATAGGTACCGTCGACAGAGAGGCTTAAGTCGCCTGAAACATCACCAGTTTCAGCAACAAATGTTCCTGATACATTGAAAAATCTGAATTTGTCACCACAGCCGCGCCGAATGAGTACAGACCCATCAGAATATTCGTAAAGCCTCCTATCATGAACATAGGCCCAACCCGCACCAAGCGGGCTGTCGTAATTGCTCATACTGTCATACCTTCTATGGATAACAATTGGAAAGTTCCCTGGTACAACCATATCAACCGCACTCATTTGCAATCTACCGCTAGAAAGTTCGACAGGATCTCCAGCACATGCAGTTCCGCCCTCAGGCTTACATTTCTTGTTACCACCTGAGCCCCCACCTCCGTTATCGCACCCGTTCGAACATGTCGGCCCCTCACAACCGCCCGGTGGAGGTGGAGGCGGTGGCGGTGGCGGTGGCGGTCCGTTCTCATCGTCGTTTCCACCGAAATCGTTAGCACTAACGCTTACTGGGATCGTCAAAATTACTCCAGCCATAACGTACAGGTGGTTGGAAATTACCCAGCAACCCAGAATAGTACTTAGGACCAATATGAGTCTGCACTGCTCGGAAATCTTGCCTAGTAATTTAGCTAACATTTCTATTTTCCTCGCATTGGCGCATGAGCATCCTCACTCTGCTTCTGCATAATTTTCACCCTAATAGTGGCAACTCCGAAGTTTCCTTCATATCCTCGAACATTCACGGTTACGTAGTGAAGTCCAGCCGGTGCATTTTTTGTATTCCACGACCAAACCATTGGCAAATAGCCGACTTCGGTTTCAAATGCGAAAACACCATCTACATAAAAAACTGGCTCTAACCTTCGCCGATATGCTCTAGCTCTATCCTTTTTCTTCGCTTCCAATCTTATTGGCACTCGACCCGCCTGCACATTGTATACACCTGACGCTGACTCGGGCTCGACTCCGACCACTTCTAGTTTCAAATCGAAATCATTTCGCGATTCGGCCGGTTGCTGCATGTGTGCATACATTTTCTTCTTCCGAATTCGCCCAACGGAACGTTTTCCTTGCACCAAATCTGATGATGCATATTCTGATTTGTTAGTATCTACCCCTACTAGAATCGTATTTTTGCTCAGCGGATATGCTTGAATCCAAAACGAAAGATTTGGATGTTCAAGAAGGTCTAATAATCCATCTTGATCCTTACCGTCCCAATTCTCTTGGTTTTCACCGTCGGTTCTCGGAACCCAGTTCACTAATGTCCTTAGCAACGGGCCGTTATCACGTAGTCCAATTCGAATATTCACTCGAGCTTTTCTATCGATCCTGTAGCTGATGATCTTCTCATCCGGATCATAGTCGATACTCTTTACTTCGATGAACTCATCCTCAACCGTATCCGTAAGGTCAAATACCTGCTCCTCTCCATTCGCTGTTTCAGCAACAAGCACATAGTGATAAGCCTCATTTGGCAAAGCATTGCCAGTCAAATCTTTCCCATCCCAAAACATCTTGTGTTCGCCCGCAGGAAGCATGCCTGGAACAGACACACGCGATACCAACATCTCCCTGTCGTCGTACCATTTAAGCACTACTCGTGCTGGCAGATTCAATGAAAAAAGAATCTCGAATAACTCGTTTTGTTCGGGATCAAATCTGTCAGAAGTATGCCTAACTTGTTCGAATACCTGCGCAGATGCCAAACAACCCGGAAATAGGCAGACGATCAAAATCAAGTTTTTCAAATTCTTCATTGATCGTTTCCGCGATACCAAACCGGCATCCTTGCCCCCTCGTCAAAGCCCGTGAGTCTCCGTTCCTCTTGAGGATTCTGCACGCTCAAAATCCAGATATTTGGTATCCCATCCCTAAGTGAGACATAAGCAATTTCGCTCTCATCTCGCGACCAGCTGGGTCTCATCCCATATCTATGTTCAGTCAGGCTCTTGTCCAGATCAGATTGAATATCTTTTATCCGAATCTCATATGTTCCGTGTCGATTACTGGAATAAGCTATCTGCCCAGACTGCGAAACATCCACGTCGAAATTGTATAGCTGGCCAGATGTTAACGCTTCCGTATTTCTACTCGACAAATTGAAAACCCAAATATTGTGTTCTTGGCCTCCTTGACCAGATAAATAATACAGCTCGAGGCTTTTGGGCCCCCAAGAAGGCTCGTGTTGCAGGTTTTTCTTATTAACAATACGCTCTAACTGACTCCCATCTGAATTCATCATCCAAATATTGTTTGCGTCAATACTGCCAGCCGTGCTAAGCGAAAATGCGATCTTCATTCCATCAGGAGAAAGTACGGCATCACTAAAACCTCTGACCTTAGTTACTATCTCTACCTTTTTTTGTTCGCGTAGATAATACCGATATAGTCGACCTTCAAGCTCATTAATCAGCAGACTCTTTCCATCCGGGTACCAACTAATTTTAGCTTTGTCACCATGATCATTTGTGACCTGCAATAGTTCACGCGACTCCTCGTCAATCACAAAAACTTGCCAATAGTTATTTACCTGTCCGAGAAATGCGATATCAGCCTTGCTATTAGTAACAACATTATTTACTAAAAACACAGCAATTATTAGGCGAAAAAATTCTGCTCTCTTCATGGGATCCCTTATTGCGTGCTAGCGATAGATGTTCAATGTGCCTTTATAGGTAGTTGATTGATTCGTGAGAGAACTCGTAGCAACAATTGCAAACGTATATGCTCCCTCATCCGAAACTTGAAATTTGTTCGAACTATTCTCAACCAAACCACTCCACGTGAACTGACCTATTTCATTTTTTAAAAGGCTTTCTTCCTCTTGAATAACCAAAACTGCGGGATTACCAAAATCCACCACCCCGGGTGGCAGCATATAAATACTCACAATAGCGTCATGATCAACGCGAAACTTGATGACACTTCTCTGCCCATAACTATGTTCAATTTGATATGGATCTGATAACACCTCAACATTCATACTTGGCAGAGCACTGTTCTCAAGTGGGATATACTCAACAGGGGCATCTTGAACTCCAAAAACTGTTGGCGAATTACCCCTGACAATAACGGAATTTGGTTTAAGGCTAGGTTGAGTACCGGAGTAGTTTGTCGCAAAATTGTCACCCGCTAATGTACCGTCCTCCGCTCGGAGATCCCATACAATTAGTCTACCTTCATTGGGATTGAACACTGTTGGCTCCATTGGACCCAAGTTATAAGTAATTGCTTGCCCCTCACTGGAAAATCGTACTGTTGGCCTACTTGCCACAGGTGATTCGACACGAACCTTCGCGTACTTGTTTTCATAAACACTGTACTTATCTATCACCGGTGAGTTGTCCGTGTTAATAATTAATGCTTTAAACCCAGGAGTTGGCTCCGGTCTCGAGAGATCAAACACGGAAACGTTTTGACCACTTGTCGCGGTCAGCCGATATGCATAAGCCTCATCAACCACATGAGAACCGCCACCATCAAGACCGTTCCAAGTGAGCGTATGAACTATTCCTGCAGCTAAATTTGGAAATGAGTTTGACCATATAACTTGCTCGTCAGCCTCGGTCAAAATTTCCAAAAAAACATCTGAGGTTGTTGTCAGTTCAATGTCGAGGTGAAGCTCTTGCCCCTGTGATGGTTTCATTACATAGGGCGTAGAGTTACCTGGAACCCGCTGTTCAACAGAAACAAAACCGAATGCTTGCAACGAAATAGCTACATTTTTTTCCGCTGTATTTCCCGCTTTGTCTAACACTGTAAGATTGAGCGTATAGTCTCCACTTGGTGACACGACTCCTGTATCGGGGCTTGTGTACACCCAATCAGTTAAAATCCCGTCGAGAATGCTCTCGCTCTTTTCATCAATAGAAATTTCATCTAGAGATCCTGCTGGATCGATTAATTTCAAGGAATATGACTCGATGTTATCGTCTGCCGCAGTACCTTGAATAACAACGGAACTATCTTGCCCAATCGTTTCCAGGTCAGTAGGAGAAATAATATCCGCGGTTGGCGGCATCCTATCGACTGTAATCGATGCCTCAGAAGTCGAACTGAACCCTGCCATGTTTGGCGCATTAAAGATTAATCTATACTCGCCATCTGGTGCACCGTCGCCCGACCAGTTTAGGGAAATCGGTGAAACTAAATCTGTCACAGTGCCCGAAAATGAAGCAACTGAGTTCCCTCCTGGCACACTCTCAACAATTTCGGCGGTCCATGCGAGGTTCGACTCACTTGGATTAGTGAGTGAAATAGAAACATCCGTAGAATCTTTGACATTAGCACTAGCCGGAGAGGGCGAGATAAATGGGTTTGAAATTTCTAAGCCACTAAAAAAAGGTCCAACTCTGACGCCACCGTCCCAACCCGTTAAATCAACTTGCGATTCATTGTCAACACCAAAAATTCGCTCACCACTTCCAACAGTTGGAGGCAATGGGTCATTACCCCAGTAGTTATCTCGTAAGTTTATAGGCGTTCCATTGTATTGATTGGATAACCTTACTCTCCCATAGATATCATTATCGTTTATTGCAATAGTGTTAGATGTGCCACTTAGAAAACGAATGACCTGCGTTTGATCACTTGGGCCAGAAAGAGTATTTCCTTGAATAGTTACATCAAGCATATTGGACAAATCAATCCGTTCTCTTAGCAGGCTATTTAGTATCGTAAGGCTTCCCCCCGACGCAGAAATGTAGTTTGGATCAAATACTGTGTTTTCTACTACAAGACTACTTGTTACACCGTCACCGTTAAACAGTATTGAAATCGCAACATCATCCGGATAATTGTTTTCGAAAATACAGTTACGTAATTGCACATTGGCAGAGTCTTCTACAGTAACGATGTGATAAGGTTGCGTTAGAGAGTCGTTGTCATGAAGATAGCAACCGTCAATTACGACATCATCATCAAAAATCTGAAGAGCGTTTCTAGTATATGAAATCTCAATATTATTGAGCACTGACGGGGCGCCTCCGGAAGACTCATTTATTGTTACCCCACCCCAAGGAGTAAAGACTCCTGGTACATAGGAAGTAAGATTCACAAACGCATCTTCATTGCCGTTTATAGAGAGTGAACCGTTAACATACAACCCTGCAGTCGTACTTGGCTTAAACTCAATTTTCACGCCCGAAGGTATTGTAAGCCCCGTGCCATCAGGAACAACTAACGAGCCAAGTGCTATATATTCGGCATTTGACACGAAGGCATCACCACCACTGCCGTCAATTGAGTCGAAGATTGGCCCAGATGGAATGAAACTTCCAACTACTGCACTCCCAGCCGGCGATTCCAAAAAATTTGACCAGTTAACGAAACTGCAATGACCCGAAAGTTCATTTGTATCATCAACGATTCGATTTGCTATATCGAGCCATGAACTATTGGGTTCAAAATAGTTACCCGTGAAGTCATACGAATAAATTGGGCAGACTCCAGATGCCACAATATGATCGTCATTGTCGATAAACTCATTCCCCTGAAAACTTATAAATAGGCTATTAGTAAATGCAGGAAACGCATCGTTTATTACTACGCCCAGGTGATTAGAAACAATCTTATTATTGGGAGAAAAGTTTACGTCGACAGCACTTTGCAAACGCAATCCTGCAACGTTATCTAGGATAGTCGTGTTGATTGAGTTAATCGTCGATTGTTCAACGACGACACCGTCACAAAAATCTTGAATATGAGAGTTTGTGAGCGAGAGTTCAGACCCCGAGTCTTTGATATGGAGCCCAGTTCCTCTTGACTTAAGGAACGATGTCCCGCACTCAACAGCGGTGGGTACAGGGCTCGTACCAAAAAGACTACTATCTTCGACGCTTGCATTAGCGCCGTTTTCAACGATCATGCCAAATTCTTCAATACCATGAATTTCGACATTTTGGAGTATTACATTCGCGTTAGCTCCATCAGCATGAATTCCGGTCAGAACATTCGAAATTTGGCTATGTGTCAATTCAAGAGTTGATCCATTCATCAATGAAAAGCCACTCCAAAGGCCTTCCAATGAATTTCCATGTCCAGACGTGAGACGCACTGGATTTTCCTCAGTACCATCGGCAATGAGCGTCGCACCATTTTGAAGAATGAAGGACGACTCGGCTCGGTCGAACCGCAAATCGACACCGGCATCCAACGTGACAGGCGCGCCAGATGGGACTATCATCGACCCTATAACAAATGTAGGCGCCTGAAAGGTGACGTTTGATCCTACTTGCAGCACCCCACCTAACACGATATCCACATCTACAGGACTACCGTTTGGCGCGTCCAAAAAATCTGAGTAATCTACTAGAGCTGCCCGCGAAGTGTCCTTGCCGCGATCATCCATCGTCGTACCAATTTCCCAAGGATCGGCGCTTCCCCAATAGTTCCCAGTGGCGGCAATCGTATATTGCGGCCCGCTATTTCTGGCCTCAATATTCGCTCTTGCATTACCGTAGATCGTATTACCAGCAATAATGGGATTGGAGAGGACTCCAGTTTCTCGGCTAATTTGTACGCCCGAATAATGGCCTATAATCGTGTTTTCTCGAATTTCGATATCCGCCGTGTCCAGCAGATCAATCGCCTCACACCTATCCGAAGTGCCTCCAGTCCCCCAACCTAACCCATCGAAAACATTACTTGCTACTATAACTGGTGTAGAGACCCCCTCTAAGGCCACAGCTGTGCAGACTCCTAGTGTTTCGTTATTAGAAATAATAATCATCGCGTCAGTTGACGTATCTTGTGCATAGAACGCGGTAACTTGGTGAGTTGTGTTTTTCGTAGCTAACACCTGATTACTATCGATCATCGCGCTCACATCATCATCTAGTCTAATGATGGTTCCAGATTCGTTTTCATAATTGAACTGGCTGTCAAACAGCGACAATGACGAACTATCTTTTGCATGTATACTTCCGTAACTGCTTTCAAGCCTATCAATATAGGCAGTACCGTTGCCTCTTACTTCGATTCCCCATCTATTCATGCCAAGAGTGGGCTGCATAAAAACACTCTGCCCCCGCCCCCGCACTCTAAGCTCACCTTCAATTACAAGCTCATAGGTATTTAAACCCTCAAACTCAACACGCGCACCCGGTTGAATAACTAAGAATCTATCTGCCGGCACGGTAAGGTTCCCGCTGATTACATAGGGGTCGCCAGAACCTCGCGTCCAAACAGTATTTTCGGAAATTGTCCCAGACTGTTGCCGAGGAATGTTATTGGTATAGTTCACCACAAATGGATCCGTCGCAGGACTTTCAACATTTGTATTCCAAGCGACGACCGTAATTACATTAAACCCATCATCTAAATAGCCCTCGAAACTATACTGACCGGACTGATCTGTTGGTACGACATCTTGAAGCTCGCCATCGACATACAGTCGAGCGAACAAATGAGGATCCACCGTTCCGGATATCGTGTAAGGGTTTTCAGTCGTCTCTATTGGTAGGACATCAATAACTGGTATATTACCAATAGGGGCAGAAGCGCCTGGAGGTTGTAAGAAAGAATTTGTGAAGATGACGTAGTCAAGAAAGTTGACTGCATTGTCTACATTTAGATCGGCATCAGCGTTCCAGTGTGCATCCCCGGGGATACTATTGAATGCTGCCGTGATAACAGGCACATCTAAGAAATTGACAATTCCATCATCATTGAAATCTGGATCGCACACATTACCAATGCCATCTCCATTGGTGTCGACTTGATTCGGGTTTACGATATCTATGCAATTGTCGTATATGTTTTCAATTCCATCTCCGTCGTTATCTGGAAGCTCGTTCCTCGAAATTGTAGGCGGTCCGAAACTGGCGAACTCTCTGCTGCTTACTAAATCTTCTCCCTCCTCTGACAGTCGGATGTACTGAAGTAATCCACCCTGCTTGTCGATTCTAATTGCGCGATCACGACTCGCTACCCACAAAGAACCATCGGCATGCTCAATTGAAGAGAGACGAATAACAGGATCACGACTACCAGAAAAAGGGTCAGTGAACTTTTTCAGTTCGCCAGAAGGTGACAAGTGGGCGATAGCCACAGGCCCCACAAGCCAGGCTCCATTGTTACCGTCACTTAGTACTTCGCTATAGCGAATTGATCTTGGTAACTTTAGACCAAAATCAACGCGGCCATTGAAACCCACTTTTGCAATTTCAGATTCCGCTAAAACAAAGACTCTATCTGAAGAGACACTAGCTGCTGTTGCGATTATTAATGAATCTCCAAATATATCTTCTAGCACAGCGCCATAACCACGCTCGGGCGAAAAGAAACTCAAGGAAAAAGGGGTTGCTGCAATGACGTGGTCGTTGCGCTCATCGTACTCGATGTGTGTGATATTTTCACGGAGCTTAAAATCGTTTCGAAGACTTCCATTTTGGTCGTAGTGCAAGAGACTGTTATTATTCGTTATCCACGATTCCCTTCTGATGGGATCAAACAGAACATCGGAACCAAAAGGGATTGGATCTTTCAAATCTATTTGTTCTTCCGTCAAACCATCAGCTGAATAGGCCCTGATCGTATTTTTTCCGTAGTCCGCAACCCAAGCTAAACCGCGATTATGATCTAGCCCAACCAATCTGGCTTCTTCTCTCTTATCGAAAGATCGTAGGACATTACCGGATTTTTTATCGAGAACGACCAGTTTGGAACTGCTAGCAAGCCATAAAATTCCGTTATGACTTGCAGTGACGTCGATCGAATTCGCGACAACCCTTGTCGTTGTAGACCATAGAAGAACAAGGAAACCTAAAATAAGCGATAGCAAAACTTTTCGCATCAGACACGTCCCTATTAGCTTGTTTCTACTTGTTTTGCAGTAGCAATATCGATCAGGATTTGTTCTTTAGCAGTTTGACAAATGAGAGAGATATTGCTGTTATTTCCACTATGAACTTTCATATAGACTTATGTCAATTCTCAGTAAACTATAAGAACTGCGCACTCATCAATTCAATTAACTCTGTTTTATACGAAGAATTTCGGCTTTCATTTGGTGCACAATTAGGATAGCTTCGGTAAATTACAGGGTGTTTTGAATTATTAAATTATAGAAAAATCAGAATATTATGCTTCATAGGGTTGCAATCGCAATTTCAGCAATTTCTATCACAAGTGCAATGTTTCTTGTGGGGTCAAGCCGAAATCATCATTTGGACGAGTTTGCTACATGGTCAAATACTGGCTTAGATACTCTTGCTTCAATTTGGCTTATAGAAAATTACATTAGCCCAGGAGTTAATGTTGCGCTGCACCCGATCGGCTCCGAATTTAATGCAGAAGTAGTCTTTGGCACTGAAAATAGTAGTATTAGAAGAACTGGTGAACAAACTATGTTCTCAATGTTGTTAGAAAAGTATCAAGTCGATGCTGAGGAAGCCTTTGCCTTAGATAAAACTATTTCGATAATTGAAATAGCTCCCTGGGCGAAGATGCCTACTAATAATTCTCTTGCACTTGAACAGAGCCTTCGTTCACTTATTGAACGCAAAGACCCTATATCTCAAATAGATTGCGTAAAGGCCCTCTTCGATGAATTCGCATCCACCGCTGTATCGGGAGGTCAAATTAGTAGTAGTGACGATTTTACTAAAGTGGTCTTATCTCAGCCCAGTTGCCAATCTGATGAACATCGACCTCCAAGTGCTACTCCGTCAACATTCCCAATAGACGAAGTTTTGCGTCAGATTTCAGAACATAAACAAGTTATCTTTATCGATGTTAGAGAATCTGATGAATTTGCAGAAAGAAGGATCCCAGGAGCCCTAAATATTCCATTGAGGAAGATCAATTCTAAAACTGCCGAACAACTTATTGGGGCCGATCTTGTTATTCCCTATTGTGTGAAGGATTTCCGTGCATACGAGGCTGCCCGAAAGCTACGCTCTGTTGATGTTTTTAACGTCGGTACACTTAATCCCTTCGGGTTAGCGGGCTGGATTGCGAATGACTTGCCTACCGCCGGGAAAAGTCGAATGACTGACAGACTTGGAACAAGCTTACTTTACGAGTGCGCAATATCAAACTGCTCTAGTCATTCTACAGACCATTAACTAACGACGTATTGAAAAAACGACTCACAACAATTGTGGTTCTATGTTTAATATTGCCGAGCATTTTCTGGTTCGATGCAACTAATTTTTCTCAATCACTTATCGACAATCAGTCACCGCCCGGACAGGGAATCTATATACTGTCAAAACTCGCTGGCCTATATGCCGCGATCTTAGCTGCTATTCAAGTAATATTCGGTTTTACAAAGCACCTAACGCCAAAATTTACGAAATTCAGCTGGAACTCACTTGTCCACCGCAATTTTGGTTTGTTAGTAGTATTTTTTTTAGTCACTCATGTCGTACTTTTTCTACTCGCAAAATCTATTCGTTCAGGACAGATCGAAATCGGTTATCTAGCAATTGATTTCAATTCTGGGTACTACCGAGGAGCAATAAGTCTTGGGGCAATCGGATTATATTCGGTACTCATTGCGGCGTTCTTTGGTCTAACAAGGAAACACATGAAGCGCGCTTGGATGCACGCTCATAAAATAGCC
This sequence comes from Pseudomonadota bacterium, assembly GCA_039111475.1. Taxonomy (GTDB): domain Bacteria; phylum Pseudomonadota; class Gammaproteobacteria; order Pseudomonadales; family JAUIET01; genus JAUIET01. Next base: position 47,421 of record JBCCIP010000042.1, read on the forward strand.
CCTATTGGTGTATGTTTGGGAATTGTTCATGCTCTATTAATTGGCAGCGAGGCGAAATCAGACTTGCTCGCTTACTTCTACGTAATTCTCGGGTTACTAGTGATTGCACTTATTGTGTTGCGACTATTTTCGTATTTTCGAGTACGGTAGCAAAGTAATTTGTATCATTTTGTTGAACTACGTGCCCTGGAAATAGCGCAAAGCTGTAGTGGCTAAACTGAAATGGATTTACTAATCCACCACCGTTGATTACGCAATATGTGGGCTCGATACCTAATCTAAGCTCTACTTGTTCCCAACAG
>JBCCIP010000043.1:0-46687 GCA_039111475.1 Pseudomonadota bacterium
GCATTGGTCTGGGTGTACGATATGGAGACGGACGTTGGCCTAACTATCACAGCTGGCGCATTTTCGACGAGGAAGTGCTGGCAGTGTGCAGCCCGGATTACCTTGACGGTGAAGCGATCAGAAATGCGGCGAGCTTGCAGCGGCACGCCTTAATCCATCTGGACGAACCGCATAGAACACGAATGGATTGGCAGCGCTGGTTCACGAACCTGGGTATAGAAACTCACGCCATGAACCTGGCGTTGAATTTAAATGATTATGCAATTGTGTTACAGGCGGCCATTGAAGGGCAAGGCATTGCCTTGGGTTGGCGGTATATTGTGGACAGGCTACTTGCAAACGGCCAACTGGTACCGGCTTGCCGGCAATCGGTGCGCACAGAACACAGTTTTTATCTGGTCAGCCCGTCCAATATACCGCTAACTTCATATACTGAAACCGTTAGAGACTGGATGCTCGCCGAAGCCGGTCATTCGCCCGCTTCGAAATCCAGCAGTTCCGCTCCACCGTCCACCAGTTCACCCGGTTTGAAATAAAACTGTTTCACTGTACCTGCGCTGGGCGCGCGTATGGTGTGTTCCATTTTCATGGCTTCCATTACTAGCAACGAATCCCCTGCATCCACCTGTGCGCCTTCGTCCACTAGTAAGCTTATCATCGTGCCATTCATTGGTGCGCGCAAGCCATCACCACCGGCGGAATCCTCACCGACGCCAAGGTCAGCTGTAATCACAGAAAAACAGTGTACACCCTCCTCAAGAAACAGCGTGGTTTCATTGTTGTGCTGCACAACTGCAAGCTTAACTATGCGGCCATCTATTGAGGCATGTAACAAATCATCTTGTAGATCGCCGCTCACATTAAAGCTAGAGTGATTCAATGCGACTCTATAACGCGCTTCGCTGTGACTTGTGATCGCAACCGCATGTTCGTCGCCACCCAGCGAAATTCGGTATTCGCGTTTGGCGGGCCTATGGTGGCGCCATCTCTGACTATTAAACCAGGGAGAATTGGCGTCATTAGATTGTCGGCGCGCTTTCTCCAGTTGCTGTTGTGCGCGCAAGTTCAGATACAAAGCAGCCAACGGCAATACCAAGTTGCTCTGGTATTCTTTCTCTCTAAAAATCAACTCGCTGTGTTTTTCGATAAAGCCAGTATCTAGATCAGCGAGTCGAAAAGGCTCGCTATCCGCAAGATGTGTCAAGAACTCAATATTGGTTTTCATGCCCGCTATACGGTATTGCCTCAGCGCTTTAACGAGTCGTTGTAACGCTTTTTCGCGGCTTTCATCCCAGGTGACAAGCTTGGCTATCATGGGGTCGTAATACACGCTAACCTCATCACCTTGCACAACGCCAGTATCTACACGAACAAATTCTGATTGCTCCGGAGTGCTTAAATACGCCAGTTGCCCTGTGACTGGAAGGAAATCATTATCAGGGTCTTCTGCGTAAATACGCGCTTCAAAAGCATGACCTGACAAACTCAACTCACTCTGCGCTTTCGGCAAAGTTTCTCCAGCAGCTACTCGCAGTTGCCAATCGACCAGGTCTTCACCAGTAATCATTTCAGTCACCGGGTGTTCAACCTGCAATCGTGTGTTCATCTCCATGAAGTAAAATGAGCCATCGCTGTCGAGCAGAAACTCCACAGTACCAGCACCTTCATAGTCAATCGCCTGAGCCGCGCGAATGGCGGCATCTCCCATTTGCTGCCTCAACTTTGCACTCATGCCCGGCGCTGGAGCCTCTTCTATTACTTTTTGGTGGCGGCGCTGCACAGAGCAATCGCGTTCGAACAAATACACAGCGTTGCCACGCGAATCACAGAACACCTGTATCTCAACATGACGCGGCTGGGTTAAATATTTCTCCACCAACATGTCGTCATTGTTAAAACTGCTCTTCGCTTCTCTGCGGGCTGCCGCCAAAGCCTCATCAAACTCATCTGCAGACCACACCTGGCGCATGCCTTTGCCACCGCCACCTGCAACGGCTTTTAGCAGTACGGGGTAATTCATCTCGTCAGCGGCTTGCTTCAATATCGCGTCGCTTTGATCATCGCCGTGATAACCAGGTACCAATGGTACGCCGGCTTTTTCCATTATCTGCTTGGCCGCTGACTTCGAGCCCATCGCTTCAATTGCAGCCACCGGGGGGCCTATAAAAACAATGCCGGCTTTCTCGCACGCTCTGCAAAACTCTGCGTTTTCCGAAAGAAATCCATAGCCGGGGTGAATCGCCTGCGCGCCCGTGCTGAGCGCCGCGTCGAGCACGCGGTCAAATTGCAAATACGATTCTCTCGACGGTGAGCCGCCAATATGTACCGCCTCATCCGCCATGCGCACATGCAAAGCATCGCGATCAGCGTCACTATAGACCGCTACTGTAGAAATACCCCGCGTGGATGCGGTGCGCATTACGCGACAAGCGATTTCACCACGGTTGGCGATAAGAATTTTGTCAAACGATCGCTTCGTCATATCACCGCACTCACATTCGGAAAACGCCAAATCGACTTTCATCGATTGGACGATTCAGACTGGCCGATATAGATAAGCCCAACACCATTCTGGTGTCTGCCGGGTCGATCACGCCGTCATCCCACAATCGAGCAGAGGCATAATACGGATGGCCTTGATGCTCGTAATTGTCAATGATGGGTTGTTTGAATTCCACCTCTTCAGACTCTGACCAGGTCTGACCCTTGGCGGTCATTTGTTCACGCTTGATCTGTGCAAGTACGCCCGCCGCTTGTTCACCGCCCATTACCGATATACGTGCGTTTGGCCACATAAACAGAAACCGCGGATCATAAGCGCGGCCACACATACCGTAGTTGCCTGCGCCAAACGAGCCGCCTATCAGCACAGTGAATTTTGGTACCGCTACCGTAGACACCGCGGTGACCATTTTTGCACCGTGCTTGGCGATCCCTTCATGCTCGTACTGTTTGCCCACCATAAACCCGGTGATGTTTTGTAAGAACACCAGAGGTATTTTTCGCTGCCCACAAAGCTCTACGAAATGCGCACCCTTCTGCGCCGAGTCACTGAACAGGATACCGTTATTCGCAACAATGCCAACGGGGTATCCAAATATTCGAGCAAAGCCGCACACCAAGGTTGTGCCAAAGCGTGCTTTGAATTCATCAAATTCTGAGCCGTCCACTATACGCGCTATGACTTCTCTAACGTTATAGGGTTGGCGTTTGTCATATGGAATAACACCGTATAATTCCTTGGCGTCGTACAAAGGTTCTGTGGAGTCGGCAACATCCAAACCAATTTCTTTTTTGCGATTGAGTCTGGCGACAGCGTCACGCACCAATTGCAATGCATGATGATCGTTTTGTGCCAGGTGATCCGCCACACCAGAGATTCGCGTGTGCACATCCCCACCACCCAGCTCTTCCGCCGTCACTTCTTCACCTGTGGCTGCTTTCACCAGAGGTGGGCCGCCAAGAAAAATAGTGCCCTGCTCTTTGACAATAATCGATTCGTCCGCCATTGCCGGCACGTAAGCGCCGCCAGCGGTGCAAGAACCCATAACCGCTGCAATTTGCGGAATACCTTTGGCTGACATATTCGCCTGGTTAAAGAAAATATGCCCGAAATGATCGCGGTCCGGAAAAATATCATCTTGCAACGGCAGGTTTGCACCACCCGAGTCCACCAGATAAATACACGGCAAATGATTTTCTGCAGCGATGGTTTGCGCACGAAGATGTTTCTTTACGGTGATTGGGTAGTAACTCCCGCCTTTGATCGTCGCGTCATTTGCGACAATCAAGCATTCTTGCCCTCTGACTCTGCCTATTCCGGTGATCACACCACCGGCATTGACCTGATCATTCCCATATAGCTGGTAACCGGCCAATTGTGAGAACTCAAGAAAAGGCGAGCCCTCATCAAGCAAGCCGGCAACACGATCTCTTGGCAGCAGTTTTCCTCGGCTGACATGACGCTCACGCGATCTTTCATTACCACCCAAGCTGATCGCAGCCAGCTTCTCCCCCAAATCATCCACTTGCACCTGCATATGCGCGGCATTATCGGAAAAGTCAGCAGCTCTGGTTTTCAACTTCGTTTTTATAATCGGCATGGTAAACGCCCCTATTGAGTGTCGTTAAACAATTCGCGACCGATTAGCATGCGCCTGATCTCGGAGGTACCAGCCCCAATTTCGTACAATTTTGCGTCGCGTAGAAGACGCCCGGTCGGAAATTCGTTGATGTAGCCATTACCGCCCAGCAGCTGAATGGCATCAAGCGCCATTTTGGTGGCCTGTTCTGCGGTATAAAGAATAACGGCGGCGGCATCTTTCCGGCTGCTTTCACCACGGTCACATGCTTTGGCTACCGTATACAGAAATGCGCGTGACGCATTCATCACGGTGTACATATCGGCAACCTTGCCTTGAATCAACTGAAACTCACCAATCGGTTGTCCAAATTGTTTGCGATCATGAATGTATGGCAAAACCGCATCCACACAGGCAAGCATAATGCCGGTTGGCCCACCGGACAGAACGGTGCGCTCAAAATCCAGGCCACTCATCAATATTCCTACGCCCTGGCCCTCCTGGCCTAGCACATTTTCGGCTGGCACTTCACAGTCTTCAAACACCAACTCGCAGGTGTTAGATCCGCGCATGCCTAGCTTATCCAGTTTTTGCGCTTGCGAAAATCCTGGCAAATCACGTTCTACAATGAAAGCCGTTATGCCCCGCGACCCACCGTCTGGATCAGTTTTGGCGTAGATCACGTAGGTGTGCGCATCGGGACCGTTGGTGATCCACATTTTATTGCCATTGAGTATGTACTTATCACCCTGCTTCAGCGCTTTGAGCTTCATGCTAACCACATCGGAACCAGCACCGGGTTCTGACATCGCTAATGCACCAACATGCTCACCCGAACACAGACCTGGCAGGTATTTTTCTTTCTGCGCGTTGTTGCCGTTCCTGAAAATCTGGTTCACACACAAGTTCGAGTGCGCTCCATAGGAAAGACCTACGGACGCTGAGGCGCGAGAAATTTCTTCCATCGCAACTACATGCGCCAGGTATCCCATGTCTGATCCACCGTACTGTTCATTGACGGTGATGCCAAGCAATCCCATATCGCCAAATTTTTTCCACATATCCATGGGGAAGCTATTGCTGTGATCTATATCTGCAGCACGGGGAGCCAGCTCAGCATCACAAAAAGCGCGCACGCTATCGCGCAGCATGTCGATCTCTTCGCCTAGATCAAAATTCAGTGTGGGGTAAGTAATCGCCATGGTTGCCTCAATGCTTGTTTAGCTTAAGAGCTTTCTCACATCGGCTACGAACTTCCTGTAAGCCCATTATGAGTTGCTGAATGTCATCTATCTGGCGCTGCAACTGCGCCTGCTTATCGTTCACTTTATCGAGCAAGAACCGGTACTGTCGTTCATTACTGCTGCCGGGAGCGTACATATCTATGATCTCTCGGCTCTCATCCAGCGATAGGCCAGCACGCTTACCACGCAGAATTAACTCCAGTCGGACTCTGTCGGCTTTGTCGTAAATGCGATGCTGACCATTGCGCGCAGGGCTAAGCAGACCCTTTTCTTCATAAAAGCGAATGGTTCGGCTGGTCACGTCAAACTCTTTGGCGAGTTCGGATATGGTGAAATGCGTAGCGTCTGGCATTTGGGGATTCCGGTTGAATCGCAAATTATAGGTATTGTTGACGTTAACGTCAACGTCAATCTAAAGATTCGATGGGGTTAATGCTGTCAGTTTGGTCGATTTACCACCTGAACACGCTAAATCGCCAATATCTCCATCTATGCCCTTTACTCTGAGCCATTGCAGCCCTAGAGTACCCTGCATCTCGGCATAGCGACTATTTATCTCTATGGCTGAAGAAGTCCTAGCCACGACAGGGGATAGCAGCCTATGGCCGCAGGTGACAACGCATTACTTAGCGCACTGCAGCGCAGCATCAGCGTTCGTGATAACGAACTCAAAGCAACGGTTTGTTCGTTTCTGTTCGTATTTATTCTGATGGCGGCGTACTACGTGTTAAGGCCGGTTCGCGACGCAATGGCCAGCGATTGGACTGACGCTGAAGTAAGCTGGTTGTGGACGATCAATTTCTTCATCAGCACCGTCATTGTGGCCGTGTATGGCTTGCTGGTATCACGAGTGCGCTTTTCTCGACTGGTGCCTACGGTATACCTGGGCTTCGCTGCCAGTTTTGTTGTTTTCTATGTAATGGTTAGTAACGCGGCGGGTGACATCGTCGACAAGAGTTTCTATGTGTGGGTCAGCGTCTTCGCACTGTTTCATGTGTCAGTGTTTTGGAGTTTTATGGCTGACACATTCAATAAGAATCAGGCCGGCCGCTTGTTCGGCAGTATCGGTGCGGGTGCAAGTTTAGGGGCTATTGCAGGCCCAGCATTCACGGCATTGTTCGCGAATAATCTCGGCATTCAATCTCTGATGCTGATTGCGGCAACCATGCTATTGCTGCCTATCCCTTTGATCATTGCGCTGCAGCGCTTAAAGACGACTGAGTTGGGAAACCAATCCTTAACGTTGGATGACAGCACAAAACGCATTGGCGGCAATCCCTTGAATGGGTTTGTAGAATTTTTTACTAACCCTTATCTTTTAGGCATAGGTTTATTCATTATTTTGTACACAGGCATTGGTTCGTTTGTGTATTTCGAGCAGAAGAATTTGCTGGTTGACTACGACCGTGCTGCGCGTACTACCATTTACGGTTGGCGTGATTTGGCGGTAAACACACTCACTTTTGTTCTGGCATTCTTTGTAACAGGTCGAATGGTGAATAAGCTTGGTATGCCAACAACATTACCATTGGTGCCCATTGTCATTATTGCGGGCATGTTGATACTGGCGTTTTCACCCGTGCTTATGATCGCGGTTGGCTTGCATGTAGTATTACGCGCCGGCAACTACGGCCTAACTCGTCCAGCGCGAGAGATGTTGTTTACTCAGGTTGACCACGCCAGCCGCTTCAAAACGAAGCCGGTGATTGACATCGTTGCATATCGCGGTGGTGATGTGATGATGGGCTGGCTGTTCACCGGTTTGACCCAAGGTCTTGGCTTAGGCTTAGCAGCTGTCGCTGCCGTAGGAGCAGGTATCGCCGCGCTGTGGGCGCTGGTCGGTGTTATGCTTGGCAGGGCGTATGAACGCAATGGCGTTTCGGTAGACGAGTAATTCGAATACAGATCAAGGCTGGAAGAAATCTGCTCACTATGTACGCGGTGGCTCTGCCGAACGGTCAAAAAGGCGTGCGGTAATACTGTCCGCGATTATTTCGGTGATGCTGAGCTCGCCACTATTGAACTTGTAGAGATATCTTCGCCCCCACAGAGCTTGCTCATCCGGAAAATTTCGGAACAATTCTGAATCGGCGGCAATCGCCGCGAAGCGAATATCAGCGCGCTCAGCACCCAGTTTGCTTTCCAGCATTTCGCCGATGGGTCTGTTACCCAAAGTTTGCAGCCAGTATTCCTGAGCCAACACGTGCTCAGATATAAGAGTTGAGGCAACAGCCGCCAATACATCCCCCACACTGATGCGAACATCTCGACGATTCATCTCCGGCATGTCTGTTATTCCGCCCTGCTGAACCAATTCAACACCAACCTTACCAAGCATGAGTTCTGATAAGTAATCTGTGAACAGGCCTCGCCAGGACAATGACTCACAGTGTGGTTTGAATGTGGCCAAATTTTTGAACTGCGCATAATCAAGCCAGTTGGCGTCGTCCAAAATATAGGATAGCGGTGGGTGCAGCCCTGCGGGCATGGATAACTCTCTGTGAAACGGCGTTGCAAGCAGCCTATTCAAAAGCTGTTGTGACAATCACATGATACAGCATGTAGCTCAGGCATTTATCAACGAAACCCCATGTCTGTATTTTTTCAGGATAATTTCAGCGCTAAAAGGTAGAATACCGACACATACAAAGCGAAGTTATTTCATGCGTTATTGGCACGACTGTATTGCGGGCGAAACATTTAACACTGACCAGATCACTCTCAGTGAGCGAGACATTCTTGAGTTTGCCAGGGAGTTTGATCCACAACCTTATCATCTGGACCGCGAAGCCGGTGACAAGTCAATCTTCGGTGGCTTATGTGCCAGCGGCTGGCAGGTGTGCGCTCTGATGATGCGATTACTCATCGACACCTTCAAAAGCAATGATATAGCGCTGATGGGTGTACAAGGTGTGCCGTCAATGCGCTGGAAAATCCCCGTGTTCGCGGGTGACAGTTTATCGGGTGATATTGATGTGGCGACTCTGGAAGCTTCATCTGACCGAAACGACAGTGGCTTGATGACGTGTGATGTAAAGGTTAAGAACCAGAAAAATGAATATGTGATTGCCTTGCAGGCGAGTCTCTATATAGCGCATGGTGAGCAGGCATAGAGATGGAGAAGCAAGAACCTCAGCTATCCACGCAGAACAGATATATACGCAGCCGATGGTTCGACGATATTCCTGTAGGTGAGTTTCATGTATTCGGCTCACACACATTCAGCGAAAAAGAGATCATTGAATTTGGCAAGAAATACGCGCCAGAGATTTATCATACAGACCCCGAAGCGGCGTTCAACACGCCACATCGAGGAATAGTCGCTTCCGGCTTTCATGTGGCGGCCATATGGATGAAGCTAATGGTTTCCTACATGGAGCGCTTCGCTGATGGTGTGCAGGATGGGCGTAGAAACGGTGCCGGTGTAGGTGTTGAAGACATGATCTGGTTCCACCCTGTGCGCCCCGGGCACACATTGACTTATACCTATGAAATCATCGACAAGCCGGACAAAGTAGTGCGTGGTAGATGGGGCATAATTCGCAGTCGAAACGAAGCGTTCAATCAATACCATGAGCGCGTATTCAGTTTCGAAATTGATATTCTTGCCGAGCGCAACCCGAAGCTTTTATAGAGCAAACGTGGCTACCATCAGCCCGCCTCAGCAACGATAGCGTTTGCGAGAATTTCCACTGAGTCGAACAAAGGTACGCATTGCTCGTGATGCGATAATAGTGTTGATAGCTCCGAACAGCCCAAAAACAAACAATCCAAACCTTGTTCGGCAAAACTGGCAACTGCCTTATTGTACTGTTTGACTAATGCATTATTCGCACTGCCGGCTTTTACTGCATTGATCAAATCCATTACTATGGCTTGTACCTCTTGATTGGGATAAACAGCTGACAAACCACACCGATCAAAAGCGGGCTCAAACAAATGGATGCCATGCGTAGCGCTGGATGCCAATAGACCAACCTTACTGCAACTAGGGCGTGCACGTTGAATAGCACATGCACACAATTCAATTAAATGCCACACGGGTATTGTCGTGGCGCTCTCAGCATAGTGATAATAGTGATGCGCTGTATTGCATGGCATCACCAAAAAATCTGCGCCGGCTACCTCAAGACGGGCTGCCATCTCGGCAATAACTGGCCCTGGGTTTTCTGCCTGTTCAGATCCGGAACTTAGCAAGGCTTTTAGCCTGGAAGGTACTTTGGGGTTGCTGTCGACCAGCATGTGAATATGGTCAATATCATCTGCAGCTGGGGTGAGCGCAATCACTCTCTGCATCAAAGCTACCGTCGCATCCGGTCCCATCCCGCCGATCACACCAACTACTTTATGGGGCATCTTTTTCCAATCTATATGAATTGCAGGCAATGCAAATACTGTAAAAGCCTTACAACTTATCGTCACCACGGTTAACACTTTGGTAAGCTTCAGTGTATATTGCCGCCGTTAAATAAGGAAAGTTTAAATAGTGAAATGTTTTTTTAGCCCTACCGCCCAGTGCGCGATTTTCGTTCAGTTAATATTGGTATTCTCCGCGGCATCAGCTGTCGCAAAGAGTCCTTTGCAGCTACAAGACATGCACAAGCTGGCAACCGTCAGCGAGCCCGCATTTTCACCAAACGGACGGCAGCTTGTCTACACGGTTGAAACGCAGAGTATTGAGGACGACAGCAGTAGCAGTGATCTATTCACCGTCGAATTTTCCACAGGCCAACAGCATGCCTTAACGAACACGCCTGATTCCAGCGAATGGGGCGCGCAGTATACTGCAGATAGTACACATGTAGTCTTTTTATCGGATCGCGGCGAGGAAGAATCAACCCAGGTTTGGATGATGCCTGTCGCCGGAGGCGACCCAATGAATCTTTCCCAATGGTCTGAAGACGTGCAGGATTTCAGTTTATCGCCTGACGGAAGATACCTCGCGTTCGTTAGTGTGCACGCAGAGGAAAGCGCTGAAGAAACTAAGGAAGATGCAACACCGCCGCCAATAGTCACCGAGCGTTTTTATTTCAAGGAAGATTACAGTGGTTATCTAGATGCGCACAGAAGCTTGATTGTTGTGCGCACAATTAGCGACGGCAGTACCCGAATCATTGGCAAAACGGATCGCAATACCTGGCTGCCAAGCTGGTCACCAGATAGCTCGCAGTTAGCTTACGTTGAAAAAACCGGAGAAAAAGCGGACCGACATTTCAACTATGACGTGTATGTACAGACCATGGTTCAGCCGGCTGACACAAAAAACACAAACGGTCGCGCAAACTCGCTTCCAGCGCCGAAACAAGTAAGCCAATTCAGTGGCGTAGATGCAGATCCCTACTGGGCGGTCCGACCACAGTGGTCGCCGAGCGGCCGGCAGCTGCTCTGGTTACAGGGCGAAGAATCCAAATGGATTTATTACGCGCCCTTACAGCTCGCAGTTGCAAACCTGATTACAGGTAAGGTCAGCAAACTGGCGTGGCAGGACCGATGGATGAATCAGCCGTTATGGTCTGAAGATGGAAAATCAGTCTATGCCATTGCTGAGGAAAGCCTTGAGGCACATGTGCAGCAGATCAACGTGGCAACAGGCAGCATTTCTTACCTGTCTGCTGGCCCGCAGTTCATAAGCGCTATCGCTGTAAGTAAGAACGATCGTTTGGTTGCTCTTTCCTCCAGTGATGAAAAGCCGCCCGAGTTATTTGCGCTTGAAGGTGCAAGGCAACGTCAGTTGAGCAATCACAATAAGTGGCTTGCTGATAAAACAATACAGGCAGCAGAAAATATCGCGTTTGAGAATGCCGGCGTCACTGTGCATGGCTTCATCACTAAACCCCTGGGCGAAAAGCCGCCACAAGGATACCCTACCATTGTCGAATTACACGGTGGCCCCGTTTACCAGTATTCGCGTGAATTCAGTATTGATAGGCAGCTGTACGTAAACAATGGCTATTTGGTAGTTTCAATCAATCCACGCGGCTCGTCAGGTCAAGGTTTTGACTTTGCGCGCGCCATATACGCAGATTGGGGAAATAAAGACAGCAGTGACGTTCTTGCAGGCTTGGATGACCTTCAGGCCAAAGGCTTGGTTGATCCAAATCGTATTGGCCTGGAAGGCTGGAGTTACGGCGGCATGCTAACTCACTATCTGATAGCGCGCGATACGCGATTCAAGGCCGCCGTGAGTGGTGCGGGTGCTACCAATGTATTCGCAACTTTCGGCCACGACATGTACATTCGCGAATATCTTTATGAACTGGGCGCGCCGTGGGAAAACATGGCGGCTTACCAACGACTCAGTCAACCCTTTCTACAGGCAAACCGAATCAAAACACCTACTCTGTTCCAGTGCACAGAACTGGATTTTAATGTGCCATGCATTGGGGCAGAACAAATGTTCCAGGCACTGAAAATACTGGACATTCCAACTCGATTGGTAATCTATCCTGATCAATATCATGGCCTGGATATACCGAGTTACATAGAAGATCGAATGCAAAGGAACTTAAACTGGTTTAAGCGATTTTTGCTAGATGATGAGACTGCGCAGCCCGGTCTTTAGAGCCATTATTTCAAAATCAAGGCGTAGCGTATACAGCCGCAGGGCCATGCACAAGATTGAGCTGTGGAGTTCACATGTTAGTATTTTTTCGAGTATTCGCATTGTTTCTTGCAAGTACATTTCTGTCCGTTAGTAGTTTTGCTCAAGGCACCAATGAGGCGAGCGAGATCGCAGGGCAAAAGGAGAAAGACGAAAAAAAATGGGATGTTCTCAACCCTCCCTTTGAGCTCAATAGGGTCGAGATTGATACAGATTCCACCACTTGGTCCAGCCTGGACATTACACCTGACGGCAAGCAGATTGTATTCGATATGCTAGGCGATATTTTTGTGGTTAGCATAGACGGCGGTGATGCAAAAGCACTCACCCAGGACTTGGGCTGGAACATCCACCCCAGCGTTAGCCCCGACGGGGAATCGATCGCGTTTGTCTCAGACCGGGGAGGCCTTTCCAACATCTGGATGATGGACCTGGACGGCCAAAACATACAAGCCGTAAGCGACGAGAAGAAAAACCTGATTCACTCTCCAAAGTGGAGCCCTGATGGCAACTACCTGTTGGCCAATAAAGGCATTATGTCCCGCCGCAGTATTCCTGCAGGAGAGATTTGGCTATATCACAAAAATGGGGGCGACGGCTTGGCGTTGAAAGAGCGCAATAATGGTAAGAAGGAGCAAAAGAATATTGCCGACCCCGCATTTTCTCATGACGGGCGCTACGTGTACTACACGCAAGATCTCACACCTGGTAGCACCTTCAGTTACAACCGTGACCCACTGGAAGGCGTATTCGGCATTCAGCGTTATAACTTGAGCGATGGCGAAGAAACAACAATCGCTGGCGGCGTGGGAGGCGCCATCGTTCCAACACCATCACCGGATGGTAAAAGCCTCGCTTTTATCAGGCGCATCCGCGAATCGACCGCGCTGTTCATTAAAGATCTGGAAAGTGGCTCTGAAAGATCAATCTACAATCAGCTTGAGCGCGATATGCAGGAAGGCTTTGGCAGCGAGGGCTATTTTGCGTACTTTGACTGGACCCCTGATGCTCGCCATATCGTGTTTTGGTCAGGTGGTGGTTTTCATAAGATTGATGTGAATGATGGCAGCGTGCAGAAAATACCTGTACGGGTGAAATCTACTGTACGCTTCGCTGATGCGCAACGTGTTGCCGTTGATGTAGCGCCCGTTCAATTTGATCTAAAGATGACGCGCTGGGCACAAAAGTCACCGAATGGAAAAAGCATTTTATTTCAGGCACTGGGCAAGCTTTATGTGCATGACATCAACAGGGGTGAGTCAAAACGTTTAACACGCCAAAATGATCATGACGAATTTTATCCTCGTTATTCAAAGGATGGACGCAAAATCATATATACCACCTGGAGTGATCAAACGCTGGGCAGTATCAAAGTGGTGACTGCAAGTGGTGGAAAAGGCAAGACAGTTAGTCATCAACCGGGACATTACGCAGAACCGAGCTTCGCTGCCGATGGTAATACGTTTGCCTATCGGAAGTTCTCCGGCGGTTATCTGCTAAGTCCTGAATGGTCGGTTGAGCCAGGCGTTTACATATCCTCTATCAATAACAGTAGTTCGCCAGTTAAGTTGTCTTCGCAAGGTCATGCCCCGCAGTTTATTGACGGCAGTGATCGAGTGTTCTTTACCGAGTTTATTCCTGACTCACCCTACCCTGAAACTCAGCTTGTTAGTGTTAACGCGCAAGGCAATGATAGGCGCGAGCACTTGTATGGCGCAGATAAGGTAAGTGAGTATCGTTTGTCGCCCGATGGCAACTGGGTCACTTTCGCTTATCAATTCAAGGCTTATGTGGCCCCCTTCAAAATAAACGGCAAACGCCGCGCGCTAGGGCCAGACACTACAATATTCGAGGTTGCAAAATTGTCGGATCACGCTGGGGAGTTTCTGCATTGGAATAAAGACAGTTTGCGCATTGGCTGGTCTTATGGACCAAACTATTACGAGCGAGATGTCTCTGACGCTTACCTGGATGAGCCAACTGCCGTGGCCGCGCAATCCTTGTCATTTAGCGTAGACAGCGACCAACCACAGCAAACCGTTGCTTTAGTCAACGCGACGGTTGTCACCATGCGCGACGCCAATACCCAGCAAGAGGTGTTGCAAGAAGCCGCCGTGATTGTCGACAAAAACCGGATTAGTTATGTGGGTTCAATGGCGAACGCACAGATTCCAGACAATGCCTTGATCATAGATGCCACTGGCAAAACAATGATTCCCGGACTAATCGACGCACATGCGCACGGCTCAATGGGCAGCGAAGAGATCATTCCACAGCAAAACTGGATGCAGTATTCCAATTTGGCGTTCGGCGTAACAACCATTCATGATCCGTCCAATGACACGTCAGAGATATTTGCGGCGTCCGAATTGCAGAAGGCAGGCAAGCTTGTGGCTCCGCGTATTTTTTCAACCGGTTCCATACTTTATGGCGCAGAAGCATTGGGCATAAAAGCAATTGTCGATAATTACGATGATGCCCTATTCCATATGCAGAGAATGAAAAACGTTGGCGCAATATCAGTGAAAAGTTATAACCAGCCGCGCCGGGACCAGCGCCAGCAAATTCTGGCGGCGGCGCGCGAGCTGGATATGATGGTTGTGCCTGAGGGTGGTGGAAAACTGCACCAGAACATCAGCATGCTAATAGACGGCCATACGGGCCTAGAACATTCATTGCCAATACCAACCGGCTACCAGGATTTAACAACGCTTTGGTCCGCCACCAAGTTCGGCTATACGCCGACCTTTGTAGTGTCCTACGGCGGCCTGATGGGGGAAGAATACTGGTACGACCGACATAATGTTTGGGACAACCCGCGCTTATTGCGTTACACCCCGCACTATCTTCTAGACAGCCGCGCCATTCGCCGCCCCAAAGCACCCGATGAGCAATACAATCATTTCAGCGTGGCCAAATACGCCAAACAGTTACGTGACAAGGGGGTGACCGTGCATATAGGTGCGCATGGGCAGCGTGAAGGCCTGGGTGCGCACTGGGAAATGTGGATCATGCAACAAGGTGGCTTCAGTGCCTGGGAAGCAATTCGCGCAGGAACCATCGACGGCGCAAAGCATCTGGGTATGAACCAACAGATAGGCAGTATTGAAGTCGGTAAACTCGCGGATCTCGTATTAATCGATGGTGACGTACTCTCAGATCTCGCCTTGAGTGAGCATGTGAGCCATACGGTAATTAACGGTCGCGTTTATGAGGTAAGCACTATGAACGAAGTGGGTAGCCAAAAACGACGTATGCCATTTTTCTTTGAGCAAGACAACGCGGCTTTCTTACCTCCTGCAAGCGAACAAGCACAGCAGCGTAAAGCGTATAAGCATCACTGGCGTCATTAATCAGCACTGCTGACCGAAGACAGCCTGGAGAAACCCGAATAGTAGTTGTGTTCACTGCGTGAGGTTTTCTCAGCGTTTTCAAGATCAGTAGCGTGATCTATAGCGGCATTGATCGACAATGAGGTGAGCGACTTGATGGATGCATCTGCGAACACCATGCCAGCGCTGATAAATAAAGTCATCCAGAGTATTGTTTTCATTGTGTTGCAGCCTAAAGAGTTTTTCGTTCTGCAGACACTAATGCATCAACTGTGCCAGTGCCAAAAACACACTGAATAACAAGCCCTTATAAGCCATTGTCAATTTTTGACCAGCAACTTTTGTAAAGAGTTTCGACTGTAAGTGGTTGATAATAGTACGTTTTTTAACCAATTCCAATTATTTGAAATTACTTGTAATAAACCTCCAGTGGATTCGTATTACTTACTAAGACAGCAAATTCCATCAATGGACGTCAAGGCTCCTTAATGAACAAGGCGGCATTCAATGCCCAGTACCGCACGCACTACCATCAGGTGTTTGGTTTGTGCAGACGCATGCTGGGCAGCACTCAAGACGCCGAGGACGCCACACAAGAGGTATTTATGAAAGGTTATCGATCCTACGCACACTATCGTCAGCACAGGCCTTTTGGTCCGTGGATAAAGAGTATTGCCAGCAATTACTGCATAGACCTTTTACGGCGTCGCAAACGCCTGGCTGCGGTGTTTTCCGATATCGACACCGAGAGCGAGGAACCGATTGATAGTGCGCTGGCGACTGAAGACGCGCTGATCAATGCACACGACACCCACACCATCAATGAAGCGGTGGTCGCACTGCCTGAGAAATATCGATTGCCGATAGTGATGGCTTATTACTCTGACGCCAGCTACGAGGACATTGCTGGCAAACTTGGTATTAAGAAAAACCATGTCGGTGTTTTATTGCTGCGTGCGCGGCAACAGCTGCGCCACGTTTTGCACAGTACAATCGCGGAGATTTAATATGAACTGCCCTAATCTACTGGTTCACACACTGTATGCGGATGGCGAGCTAGACGATGAGCAAACCACCGCATTCGAAACCCATATGTCGCAGTGTAATTCCTGCCAGGCAAGACATCACGCTGTTGAACAGGAAAACAAGGCGCTAAGGACGGCACTGCATACCGATGCCGAGGCACTTACCGTACCTCAACTTATTACCGGGCCGTCAGCGTCTACGGTATTACTTACCATTGCTTTGGTGATAGCAAGTGGCATGCTGATTGACACAGCTTGGCAGAAACTGGGAATCGTCGTAGCGCTACCAGCCTGGCTTAGTTGGCTTGCACCTAGCTTTGCTGATACGGCATTTACTGCATTGGATTACTTCGCTGACGCGCTGCGATCAGCTCTCGCCAATGGCAGTCCATCAATTCAGACCCTGTTGTGGTGGTTACTTCCAGCGGGCTTACTGTTTGCATTGGCAAATCGAGAACTGGTTAGCCGCGCACCAACCGCTGGTTTGATGTTGTGCGCGGCGTTATCGCTTGGCTACCCATCTGAAAGTTCTGCGCTGGATATTCGTCACTCTGAAGATAACATCATCGTTGCAGCTGCCGAAGTGATTGATGACACAGTGATTATCGCGGCTGAACGGGTGATCATAGACGGCGACATAACAGGTGACCTGATTGCCGCAGGCGAGAAGGTAACGATTCGCTCAAAGATTGGCGGTAACATTATCGTCTTGGCTGAGGAGTTGGAGATTGAATCTGCCATCAATGGCACAGTGTTCGCTCTCGGCGAAAGTATCGCTATTAACGAAACAGGAATTGAGGGAAATCTGTTCCTCGCAGGCGAAAAGGTTCGCAACGATACGCCTTTTGTTGTTGGTGGAAATATTTTGCTCGCTGCAAAAGACGCAGAGTTAGGTGCACAAATAGGTCGAGAGCTTTGGGCTGCAGCATCAAGCCTGACATTCTCCGGAAAAACGGCGAAAGACCTGCGTTACTATGGCGGAGAATTGGAATTGTCTGGCACAGCACAGGTAGGCGGCGATTTTAGGGTAATGATCGCTGACGAACCGTCTCTAAGGATTGATGACAATGCAGTAATAGCCGGTGAACGCAGCATTGACACTATTCCTGAGGAAACCAGTGAACACAGTGTATTTGATTATTTGTTTGAACGTTTTATGCGGCTATTGGCGGCTTTTTTGTTTGGACTGGCTTTGTATTGGCTGCTTCCTTCATTGCGATTCGCCTCCGCCTTAGATGGAAAAGAGCTACTGGGTTCCAGCGCGCTGGGCGCGGTTGCCTTAATAACAACACCGCTGCTCGCGTTCCTGTTGATGTTTACCTTGATAGGATTACCGATTGGAATTGCAGCACTATTTCTGTGGGTAATCGCGATATACGCGTCACACATTGTAGCAAGCGCTTATGTGGGCGATGCTATTTTTGCCAATGCTGAGCAAAACAGGCCAATAGTTGCTTTGTTTCTAGGCTTATTGATCTTATTTGCATTGACCAGCATCCCGTTTGTGGGACCAGCGGTACGATTGATCGCTTTCATAGTCGGATTGGGTATTATTGTACGCTGGGCGCGGGATGCTTGGTTTGCGCGGGATTATCCGGCATAGAGCACAACTTATTCCTCCGCCTCACTGATTCCCAACAATGATTCCCTGTGCGAATACGCATTACTTAGCGCATTCGCCAGGCCATTGTCACATTCAGAATGCCAATGATTACGCGAAACAACTTCATCCAGTGGTTTACGTCGCGACCAACCTTCTCGAATTAAATCCGGTATTTGATGAAACTCAGATACGTACCCTACACACAGGTACGCCAAAGGTATTACGCCCTCCGGTATGCCAAGAACATCACGCAGTTTGTTGGCATCCAAGATAGAAACCCAGCCAACGCCCAACTGCTCCGCTTTTGCTGCCAGCCAGAAATTCTGAACCGCACAGGCTGTGCTGTAAATATCGGTATCCGGTTGATGTGTTTGGCCAAGCACTGGGGTTTGATCCCGACGGTCGCAGGTAATACACACGTTATAGGCCGATTCGAGTATGCCCTCTAATTTAAGCGTCGCATAATGCGACTGTTGCGCAGGATCGAACAGCGTAATTGCCTCAAGGTTTGCTTCTTCGAATAAACCGTGCACCGCCTTTTTTATCGACGGTTTGTCGATCACTACAAAACGCCAAGGTTGTGAGAGGCCAACGCTGGGCGCGTGGTGCGCCGCACAAAGTACACGTGCTATAACATCATCCGGTATCGGCGTGTTAACGAATTCATTACGCACGTCACGCCGAGTGTAAATATTCTTGTATATCTCATTCATCGCATAGACGCTGTTTTTGCAGCCCGCACTTGCTCAAGCTGCCCACACAGTTGTCGCGCACCTAAAAGTATTCGAGGTGTATGACGTTGCAGAATATCAGGGGGTACAAAGAACAAATGATCGTTTTTTACCGCGGAAAGCGCTGGCCAGGAATGCCATTCATCAAGCCATTCCGGTCTGGCCTCTCCCATTCCGCTGGCCACAATGGCATCTGGATTTCCAACAATCACCGATTCCAGACTGATCTTGGGCGCCAACACAACGGCGTCCGCAAAAATATTGCGGCCACCACACAGCTCAATAACGTCATTGATTATGTGCTCCCCGTTTAGCGTTTGCAGTGGCTCATTCCATACTTGATAGAACATGCTAACGCTGGACGAATTGTCATAACGTACTCTGAGCTGAGCAAGACCTTCAAGAAATTTTGCGGCGTTGGCATCTGCTTCTGCGTGGTGGCCGGTCAGTAACCCAATGTCTCTGATTGACGTGGCAATTTGCTCTAGTTTATGAAGTTCGTCCACATAGACAGCCAAGTCTAATGCCTCAAGCTGACTTAGCGCTTTCATGCCGTTGCCAGAAGCCCACATCAGGATCAAGTCGGGCTTCAGCGTTAAGATGGCTTCTAGGCTAAACGATTTGTAGCCGCCAACAATAGGAATAGATTGCGCCGCATCGGGATAGTTGCTGTAGCTGACAACACCTACTAATTGGTCGCCCGCACCAGCGGAATAGACGTTCTCAACAATGTGTGGTGCCAGCGCTATAACACGCTTTGCAGGTTCTATGAGCACAACTTTTCGCCCAAGAAAATCGGTCACTTCAACGGCATGTGCCTGCAATGTAACGGTAAGTAGTAGTATCAGTATGAACCCTCTTTTCATTAAAACACTACCCTGCAGATCATCTATTTAACGGAATCAATTAACGAGAGAGACGACCAGAACCAATAAAACCAGACATTCAGACATTTCTATGTACGCGCCCAGCACATCCCCGGTATAGCCGCCGATCATAGCAAGCCAGCGGTGTCTCCACCAAACCAACAAGAATCCGATGAGCAACAAGGCAATGCAAACCGGTCCTGGGCCGATTAGCAACGCCAGAAAGACAATGGTGATTGCCACAATGCTATAGGTAATTCGTGGCGATTGCGCATCACTCAAGGTCGTCGCCAAACCACCGTCATTAGCGTAAGAGGTAGTAAGCATCAACAGCAGTACCGCCGTCCGCGGAAGCATCAACGTTGCAAACAGCGCAGGTGCGAATTCGTCTGCGGATCCAAATAAATAATTGAGAGCCGCTAGTTTCAGAACAATAATCATCACTACTGACACTACGGCCATTGTTCCATTGGCGGGATCTTTCAGAACACGCCGTGTGCTTTCTGAATCACCATGGTGGGCAAAATACGCATCCCATGAGTCAGCCAAACCGTCCAGATGCAAAGCACCTGTCAAACCGATCCAGAACAGCAGCAGCACACAGGCACTCAATAGCGGATCGACAATGAAACTTGTAGCGCAGGCAACAATGATTAATAGCGCAGCCAATACGGCGCCAACCAGCGGGTAGTAATACATCGATCGTTGCTGTTCGTCCTTGCTGGCGGACGTAGACACACGTTGTGCCATCGGGAGACGAGTCATTAAACTCAACGCAATAAAAAAACTGTTCACGAGCAGCCGACCGGATTATGAAACACCAACTGCGGGAAGTCACCTCGATCTGAATGCCAGATGCGTATACGACTGACATTGGCATACGGTACTTCAAAGCGATTTAGCGAAGACACTGTTCCGCCAGTCACATGCGATAATATGACGCGAATGACACCACCATGGGTCACCAGTACGCAGTGCTTTCCCCGCAGTCGCTGACTGACCTGCTTGAACAAGCGCTCTACTCTATTGATGAATTCATCAGTCGCTTCACCACCGGGCGGTGCATGCTTCATTGGATCATTCATCCACGCCTGCACACGTTTACGGTCATTTTCCCAAACATCTTGCACCAATTGCCCTTCCCATTGCCCAAAGTGCGTTTCGCGTAAATCGCTTTCAGTCACATGTTCCAATTCAAGATTCTGTGCAAGCTCACCGGCAAAGTTCACGCACCGCTGCATGGGTGAAGATATGATGGCTTGCCAATCAGCGGAAAACTTGGCGCTGCTGACGCACATCTGTTGCCAGCCAACATCACTTAGTGACACATCACTTGAGCCGCGATAAATATCACCGCCTTCGCAATGCCCATGGCGGAGCAAGTCTATGATGGTGTATTCAGCCATCACTCACGCCTGCCTCATCAAACGTGGCCATTTGTGCATGCAACGCAACAGCAAGGCGTAACAGAGGTATAGCAGTTGCAGCGCCACTGCCTTCACCAAGACGCATCTTCATATCCAGCAACGGTTTTGCAGCCAATGCACTCAGCGCTGCGGCATGTCCCTGTTCAGCAGAGGTATGAGCAAATAGCATCCATTGACGGGTCGTCGGATTTATACGCGTAGCGAGCAACGCTGCCGCCGTGCAGATAAAGCCATCAATCACAACCGGAACACCTTCTTGCGCGGCCTTGATGTAGTAGCCCACTAGACCAGCGATCTCTAATCCGCCGACGCATCTCATTACTTCCAGTGGTTCCGAGCCGCAGGTATTATGTAACTGCAACGCGTTTTCAATTACCTCGACTTTGCGAGAGATCCCATCATCGTCCACGCCAGTACCACGCCCTACTGTTTCACGTGCGGGCAAATCCAGCAAAGCGGCAATGATTGCGGCGGCGGATGTGGTATTACCTATGCCCATTTCGCCGCCAACTAATAGATCGGCTGAGCAATCTACCTGTTCGGCGCCAGCAAGCAGGGCGCGTTGCATGATGTCCTCTTGCATGGCCGGTCGACAGGTGAAGTCTTCCGTACCGGCCACTAATTGCACATCGATAACATCGCGCATTTCTGGCAACGAATTCACTGTGCCCATATTAATCGTCTTTAGATCTGCGCCCAGTTGATGGCTCAATACACTTATTGCTGCACCTCCGTCACTAAAATTCGCAATCATTTGATGCGTGACTTCCTGAGGAAAGGCAGAAACCTGCTGCGCACATACGCCGTGATCAGCCGCAAATATACGAATGGACACATTATTAATAACGGGCAACTCGCCGCCCTGCCACGCCGCAAACTGCAAAGCAACGTCCTCAAGGCGTCCCAGTGAACCCGGTGGTTTTGTTAGTTGCGACTGTCGGCTTGCTGCGAGTGCTTGTGCATTGAGATCGAGATCGGCACTGGTTTTTTCATACCATGCACTGTGATTGGAGTTCGTCACAAGCATGTGCCCTCAATGTCACCACCCTTCAGAGTCATTGGCAATCCTGCAACAACCAATATCACACGGTCGAATAAGGCCGCCAGCTGTTGGTTCAATCGACCGCTAGCATCAACAAACTCCCGGGACAATTCACCTAGCGGCACAATACCTGAACCTACTTCGTTACTGACCATAACTAATTCGCATTCGAGCTCAGGGATGAGCGCTAATAGCTCACCGGATTGCGCATCCCAACAATCGGCATGGAGGCAGTTGCTAATCCACAGTGTTAGGCAATCCACAAGCACACTGTACTCTTTGTTATTGTACTGCCGGAGAACGTGAGCGAGCCTACGGGGCTCCTCAACCAATTGCCACCCGTCACCGCGATCAATTCGATGCTGCGCTATGCGATTTTCCATCTCAACGTCCAAGGCCTCTGCCGTAGCAACATACACTTTTTGCTTGGCTCGGTTTACCAACCGCTCTGCATAACGGCTCTTTCCGCTTCGCGCCCCACCAAGAACCAACTGCTTAGTCATCAATACAAACCACCGGGTAGCCTGAGCCAGGATGCGGAAGGATAGTTGCATCCACATTAAATAAATCGCGCATTGTTTTGCCAGTTATTACCTCCGATGGCGAACCTATTGCAACGATAGAGCCACAGCTCATAGCGGCGATTCGCTGGCAGTACCGTGCCGCTAAAGTAAAATCATGCAGCACCATAACCACGGTGACACCATCGGCCGCCATCGATTTCAAACAGCGCATTAACATCCTGGTGTGAGCAACGTCTAAAGATGCACATGGTTCGTCAAGAATAAGCACTCTGTGAGCACCGTCTGCTGCGCGCCATACCTGCGTCAGAACGCGCGCCAGTTGTATTCTTTGACGCTCTCCTCCGGACAACTCAGTGTAAAGCCGATACGCTAGGTGACTGACGTCCATTTTTTCAAGTGCCGCCATCGCGATTTCACTATCAATCTGGCGGCCTGACGCATGTGGCATTCTGCCTAGCATGACGACATCCAAACCTTCAAACGGAAAGTTCAACTCGCTGGACTGTGGCAGATACGCTCGCTGCCTGGCTAATTCTGCCACTGTGTAATTCGACAGCTCCTGACCAGCAAATCTTACTCTGCCGCTGTTACCGGAAAGATCACCCATGATCGCTTTCAACAAGCTGCTTTTGCCTGCGCCATTGGGACCAATCAAGGCCAACACTTCACCGACCGCTACGGTTAGCTCAATATCACGCAGTAAGGGAACCCCTCTCACACCAGCATTGAATTTATCCAGTTGTATTGCGTTCACGTTACCAAGGCCCCTGCTTCGGGCCGCGACGCAGCAACAGAATGAAGAAAGGCGCTCCTATTGCCGCCGTAACCATGCCTACAGGTAACTCGGTAGGCGCGATAATCACCCGCGCGAATACATCGGCGACCGGCAGCAAAATCGCACCGGCCAGTGCGGACGCCCACAACAAATATCGATGATCCGGGCCAATCATCAAGCGCATGATGTGTGGCACGATCAAGCCGACAAACGCGATGGTACCGGCCAATGCGACACTGGAGCCCACCGCTGCTGCAACCAGTAAAATCAACCAACGTTTAACATGGCCAACATCTATTCCAAGATGTCGCGCCTCTGACTCGCCTAATAACAGAGCATTCAAAGCCTGTGCATGGCGCGGCAGGAAAACCATGGTAATCAAACACACCGCTGCTGCCAGCATCACCCTGGCGTGATTCGCACCGTCAAGGCCGCCCATTTTCCATAGGCTGATTCTTCTCAGCATCTCATTACTGGCAATAAATTCGAGAAAATTGGAGAAGCTGCCCGCCAAAGCGGTGATCGCAATGCCGGCAAGCAACATGGTAGTGACCGAAGTACCCATTTCTGTCGTGGCCAAGCGATAGACCATAACGACCGCAAGCGCGCCGCCGAGAAAAGCACCCACTGCAACCAATGAAAGACCAGCAAAACCAAGCAGGTTGGAACCACCCAGCACTATGGCCAGGCTTGCACCAAATACAGCACCACCCGTCACGCCTATTAATGAGGGATCTGCAAGTGGGTTCCTGAATAAGCCCTGAGTCGCTGCACCGCTTACACCCAACAATGCACCAACCAACGCAGCCAATAACGCACGTGGTAATCTGATCTGCAAAACGATCGCAGTAGTTTGCCCTTGTTCACTGACACTCAGCAGAGCCGATAGCGTATCCAGCACTGGCAAAGCGACTGCACCTATGCAAATTGCCAACAGTATTGCACATGGAAGCAGAACGACCAACGCCATCAAAGCTGTTCGCGCGGGCAAATAATGCCGGCTGGTTGGACGCTGGGCTACCGTTACATTCATAAGCCAGACAAGGTACGCATCAAATCGTCTAAGTTCATATGTTGCTCTATCGCATCCGCCAGCCGGTTTATTTGCTGCTCGCGAATCTGAGCCATGTCTGGTGCGTTGTTTTCATCGCTCAAACCAGACCAGGCCAACACTGCAGCGCAGGCATCTGGGCTGTCGAGCAGACCGTGGACATAGGTGCCTATCACTTGACCGTCATTGGAGACTACGCCGTCTACGTTGTCGTCCAGGGCCAAAAGATGATCGTATGCCGCTTCAAAAGTACTGACACCGCAGTGTATTTCATAGCCAGTGGCGAGCGCATTGTTAAGGCCAATCAAGTGGCCATTCACCTTACGAAGCTGCTTATTGGACCTTAACTCGGTGCGCATTGCGAACAAACCAAGCCCCTGTTCGTCCCCAGCTTTTCCTTCAACACCTAGTGGATCAGAGACAGTACGCCCAAGCATTTGATAACCACCGCATATACCCAACAGCTTTCCACCATATCGTAAGTGTTTGTTAATCGCTTCGTCCCAACCGTGTTGACGAAGCCAGGCAAGATCCTGGCGAACACTTTTGCTACCGGGAAGGATAATGAGATCCGCGGGTGGAATGCGTGAATCAGGACCAATAAACTGTAGATGCACTGATGGGTGTAAGCGCAAAGAATCAAAATCAGTATGATTACTAATTCTTGGAAACACCGGCACAATCACTCGCAAGTGACTGTCGGTATTGCTTAGTTCCTGGCGAGTGTCTATTGCATCTTCTGCATCCAGATACAAGCCGTGCAAATAAGGCAGAACACCCAATACTTTTTTCTCGGTTCGCTGTTCTAGCCATTCCACACCGGGTCTTAGCAGTTCAATATCGCCCCGGAATTTGTTAATGACAAAACCGATCACGCGTTGTTGTTCTGAGGTAGAAAGCAATTCCAAGGTACCGACTAAATGCGCGAATACCCCCCCTTTGTCGATATCGGCCACGATAATGACCGGGCAATCAATCGCCTCGGCGAAGCCCATGTTGGCAATGTCTCTATCGCGAAGGTTAATCTCCGCTGGGCTACCCGCTCCTTCCACAACCACAAAATCGTGTTGTTCTACCAATCGCTGGACCGACTGCACAACCTCGGGGAGGAGTTGTGTTTTGAACTCATGGAACTCAGCGGCCTCCATAGACGATAAGGCCTTACCATGCACGATGATTTGTGCGCCTGTGTCGCTGGCGGGTTTAATCAGCACAGGATTCATATCAGTGTGCGGGGGTACGCCGCAGGCCTGCGCCTGCAATGCCTGTGCGCGGCCAATTTCACCACCTTCCGCTGTTACTGCACTGTTCAGCGCCATATTTTGCGGCTTGAAAGGAGCCACTTTGAAACCACGCCGATAAAGTGCACGAGCTATTCCAGCAACTAACACTGATTTGCCTGCATCTGAGGTAGTGCCCTGCACCATCAGCATTGTGTTCAGCATAGCCAGCCTAGTAGCCGTTATTGGGGTTGTATTCTAGAAATCGACGCCTTTACGCGCCTTTACGCCGGCTTTAAATGCGTGCTTTATGTCTTTGACTTCTGATACCGTATCAACAGCATCCCGCAATGCAGATCCGCCACCGCGTCCGGTAACCACCACACTCTGTTCGAATGGGCGACTCTTGATGGCATCAATGACCATGGCCTCATCCAAATAGCTGTAGGCCAACATATAGGTCAATTCATCAAGTACTACCAAGTCCAATGATGAGTCCGCTAACATTCTGGACGCTTCTGCCCAGGTGCGCTCTGCCGCTTCGATATCGGACGTTCTGTCTTGCGTGTTCCAGGTAAACCCTGTGCCCATTTGATAGAAGTCAACGTCGGTCGCTTTCTCCTTAAGATAAATCTCCTCTCCTGACAACTGCATGCCTTTGATGAACTGAACCACGCCAACCCGCTGCTCATAACCAAGAGCACGCAGAACCATGCCAAACGCTGAACTGGATTTACCTTTGCCGTCGCCGGTCAGTAATAGAGCAACGCCGCGTTCTTCAGACGCTTCTTCGATGCGCGCATCCACCTTCTCTTTTTGCTTTTGCATAGAAGCTTTATGCTTCTGATTCTTTTTTTCGTCGCTCATGGTGATTGCTACCTGTTACTTAGAAGTTGGGAGTATACCGGACGGTGATAAACGCTTCTCGGCCTATTGCTCGATAGTTGAGCAGAGAAAAGTCTCTCGCCGTGGAATACTGTCGATCGAACACATTGTCTACACGGAATTCGAACGACAGCTGGTCAGACCATTCATAGCTTGCTCTTATACCTGTGATGGCATATCCAGCCAGTCGAACCTGATTGGCGGGGTCATCGAATCGCTCACTTTCAGCGCGAAAAGTCGCGCCAAGTGCAAATTGCGCCCAACGTTTGTCAACGTCCAGCGAGAAGGTACGCTCGGCACGACGGCGAAGATTCAAGCCATTGTTCTTGTTTTCCGGGTCAATAATGCTGCCACTCAATGACCAATCCAGCCCTAGCAATGTCGCCTCAAGGTGTAAGTCCAGACCCGTGATTTCAGCTTCCGATGTTTGATCAGTGATGAAGGTAGCGCTATTGAATTGAATAAGGTTTTCAATCTCATTGCGAAACAAGGCAAGCGTAAACGCTAACCCATCAAAATCACCTTTGAATCCTAGCTCAACGTTCTCAGATTCCTCAGGCACAAACGTCGGGTCGCCAAAATTTGGAAAGTACAGGTCGTTAAATGTAGGTGGTTTAAAACCCTCGCCATAAGACACATAGGCACGTATCTCCGAATTCAGCTCCCAGCCGATAAGTGCCGATAGCGTAGTGGCATCGCCAAACTGTTCGTTGTCATCATAGCGAACACCAAACACCGTGTTCAATTGACTGAAGTCAGACTGCAATTGCAAAAAACCGGCCAGATTATCGCGCGAATCCACCGTGTACGCGGTAGCACCATCTACCTCATCAAGCTGATAATCTGCTCCAAACGTTGCAAGATTATTGTTTCCAACCTTCAGGTTGTTAACCCAACTCGCTTCAGATTTGCTTGTGTTAAAGTCACCGCCATTAAACGTACCCGACAAGTCAACGTTGTCTGCGAGATTGTTCGATTCGTCGTTGGTTCGACCAAGCTGGAAACTCATTTTATAGCTATCACTAACATTCAGATCTAGCAATGCCGATAAGGAATCGACGCTGGTCTCTGAATAGATCAGACAATCGACGGGCGTAAAAAATGTCGCGTCAGAGCAAGCAGAGTCGTATTCATTTTCACCGTCATTGCTGCTATAGCTGAGTTTCAATGACACCAGATCGCTGAATTCTTGCTGATAGTTGATGGCGAAGGAATTATTTCTGTAGGCATCTTCGTCGCCGTTCACACCTGTTGTTGCTTCAGTGTGATCGATACCCTCGGTATCAAAAAAATTGGCGATCACATTGACAGATAATGAGTCCGAACCAAAGCCCGCCACCGCCGTTATTTCACTGGTTTCATTACTTCCGTAACTCGCTTCCAACATTAGTGGTTGTTCAACATTCACAGCACGCGTCACAATATTAACCACACCACCAATGGCGTCTGCACCATACAGCGCGGATTTTGGCCCGCGAATAATCTCAACTCGCTCTACAAGACTCAAGCTCAGAGCAGATAATGTGGCGCTGCCAAGCGTGGCACTGCCAATTCGAACGCCATCGATGAGAAACAACGAATGGTCGCTTTGATTGCCACGTATGGACAATGATGTAGAGCTTCCGCGACCGCCGTTACGAACAAATGAAACCCCCGGTGCTCTGGACAACAGTTCGAATACATCAACGGCTTGCAACTTCTCAATGTCTGCACGCGTATACACCGTAATGGCCTCGAATGCCTCAGACAAGAGCATTGGCGTTCGGGTAGCGGTTACGATCGTTGTTTCAAGCTCGGATTCTGCGGCCTGCACGGTCGCGCTTACGGCCAACAATACCGCCGTTGCTCTGATTGCTAACTTCATGGGGAAACCTCAATGGCTAAATGACAGACAGCCGATCAAGGGAGGGGACAGGGATGGCAACACAAGGTTGCAGCAGCCTTGGATGGTAGCCCTCCGCTCCATCGTTCGAACGATTCAAGGCTGGTCTCGGGCTGGCAAAACATAGGTTCAGCTTACCGTTGCGGGGGCAGCGCCGGTCTTTCACCGGCTTCCCATTCACCCTGCGAACGTGCAGGGTTGACCTTGGATCTGGCGCGCAATGTACAGTTGGTGCGTCCTGCTGTCAATTAGAAAGATGACGCTCTGCTCACAAGCAACAAATCAGAACAGATTACACACTTAAAGCATTGATATTTATATATTTAATTAGTGAACCAGGAAATAGGTGAACACAGGTCACTAATGAGATAAGTGTTGAACATGCTACTCACGGCACCTGCATATCCCACTGCTGGGGCGCCCATGCAATGATTTGGTCGGCATCTAGGCGAAGCAGGAATCCGGCATTCACGGCTTCTTCAGCGGCCGCGGTGACCGCCGAAACAAAACCCGCCTGATCCACATACAAACTTGCCATCGTGGGCGCGTCAAACAATTGGGTGGTTCCAAATAAGCCGCAGAAGCTTTCGCCAGCTTGACCCAACCCGGACAATATCGCCGACGGTGCATCAACATAAGGGGTTCTTACGCCACCGGTTGCATTTCCGAGATCGTCCAATACAAACTCAGAATTGGCCGGCCCAGTTGCAAGCGGATCGCCCATGGGCGGCGCCCCTCCACCCGCAGCCCAACGGGAGAGGTGGTTCATCGCTGCCGCAAACACATAGTGCATTGGGCCAGAGTTAACGGGTGAGTCGCACTGTATAAAGCCGCTGACATTGTCCAGCAAATCAACGGCCGCAAAGGCTGGGTCAGCGCCAGTGTCGATTCTTCCTTCTTGTAAAGAATATCGATCAGAGTGCGATGTACCAGCCACTTCCCAGTAACGAAGATAATCCGTGTCGTCCTGACGAATAGCAATAGAATTCAGCCCAGGAACCAATAAATCTGTTTCGGTCTGGAACACCATTACAGGTACGTTCAAGTCAGTGCGAATAAAAACGGATCCAGGCACACTTATTGTTTCCTGCGGAGCCTCCGCGACTGGCGTTGCCTGTTGCCCGCGGCTATGTATCAGATAGCCATCATAGGCATTGTATAAAGGGTGTATCGCATTGACATAAGTGGTCAGACGGAACGCAGATTGTGACAACCCCGCTGCAATAAGTAATTCGGGTTGCAAGCCATCCAGCATATCCTCACCATCAGGAGAACGCAGCGCCTGAGCAATCTGGGAGAACATATCATACGAAAAACTGTCGCCTGGATGATCAAGCTCTTCATAGCGAACAGGATCCAATGCCTTTAAATGCAGAGGCACTATGCCCCCGTCGCGGCCAAATACACCCACAAACTGCGCGGTGACGCCAACCCACGCATGCCCCTCCCTGATTATTTCAACATGGCCGTTATCCCACTCAGGATTGGTGTCGAAGCCGGATGACACATTCAGCCACTCGACAATAACGGTACCGCTGAAATCCGCTGCATTAATGGGTCTGCGAACCAAGGCCCGCGTCGTATAGTCAGCTTGCTCGCCGGGTTCAACCGTCCACTGACCATCCTCACCCAGCTCACTGACATTGGTAAACGCACTCGCTTCTCCGCTCAGCAGATACTCGTGCTCCTCATAACCTTCCGCCGCCAGATCGAAAATACCAAAATTCAGAGGTGCACCCACATCCGGCGGTAAGCTCACCAACGGGTTTGCTATGCTGAGAAATTCAGGCTCCGGTTCAACAAACTCGCTAAAGAACGTGTTATCACTGTTGTCAGAGCACGCAGCGAGCAGCAGCACCAATGCACAAAGGGCTAGTTTCATCCGGAGTTCTCTGCGTTAGTTGTTGACCTACAGTATAGCGGCACACCGCTTTGCCCCCCATTGCAATGCGCTAATGCCACAAATGACTGCTATCATAGTCTGACAACAGTGCGTGAGAGCGAGCAGTTAATGGCTGAGCAAGTATTTATCAATGATGTAGGACCGCGAGACGGCCTGCAAAACCAGGCGAAGGTTCTAACACCTGAGCAGCGATTACAATTGGTTTCTGCGCTGGTTGATGCCGGACTCAGCGCGATAGAAGTGGGCAGTTTTGTGTTGCCTAGCGCTGTTCCTGCAATGGCGGGTACGGACAAAGTCATTGAAGGCTTGCCTGGAGGAATTGCATCGACCGACGTGTATTACTCTGTGTTGGTCCCAAACCAGAAAGGGTTCCAGCTTGCACAGGCATCGGGCGCGCGCTGTATTGAAATGGTAGTTGCCAGTACCGAAACCATGAACACCGAAAATATTCGCCGTACAACCGAGCAGGCAATGGCTGGCTGCGAGCAAATGATCAGCCTTGCAAAAACCGATAGCATTGATTCACTGGCGTGTATTTCCACCGCCTGGGAGTGCCCTTTTGAAGGCCTGGTCGACGCTGAAGTCGTGATTAAAATGACCGATCAAATGTTTGCATGGGGAGCAACACGAGTCATTATTGCTGACACGATAGGCGCTGCTGGTCCCGACGCCGTTTACGAATTGATGAGTTCGTTGACTGAACGCTTTGGCGCGCACAATCTCGCCTGCCATTTTCACGACACTCGAGGGATGGGTGTTGCAAATACTTACGCGGCGCTTAGCGCCGGCATACGCCACTTCGACGCCTCCGTTGGCGGTTTGGGTGGCTGTCCGTTTGCTCCGGGTGCCACCGGCAACGTCGCCACTGAAGATGTTGCGCTAATGTTATCGCAGGCCAGTTATGAAACCGGTATTGATTTGAAGAAACTCGTGGCGGCAGCGGATCTTGCCGGCGAAATGACAGGCAGCCCTACCGGAGGGCATTCAAGTCGATGGCTGAAAAGACAAATTGAAAAAGAGGCCTTGTAACACCTGGACTCCACCCCCAACAATGGCGCGTTGATGATTCCCATTGAGCAATGCCGCTAATGCGCTTCGCGCAATTACGGTAATCCAAACGTCGAATGTTCCACTAAGACATTTTCCGTTGAATTCCAGCTGATAATCACCAGCCGAGATCCCTCTGACCGATGCGAGAATAATCGCTGCCCACCATGTGAGACAACGCTAACCGATTGGCGCAGATCAAATTGGCGTTCTATTCCAGTGCGATTGTTAACGAACAGGGGCAAGCCAGTCTCTAATGACCGTTTTTCCCAAACATCACCCGGTCCGTATTCTCCTGGTGCCCAACTCGCGCTGGATAGAATAATATCAGCACCTTGCTGTTTGAGAATTTGCGCATGTTCACGGGGCCAGGCATCTGCGCAAATCAGCAAACCTACCTTTTGTTGGTCAACCGTTACAACAGTGGCTTCTGTGCCGACAGCAGACCAGTCTTCGGCAACAGGGATAGTATTTATTTTTCGGTGTCGCCCAATAATCTTGCCAGATCGGTCTATTACAAACAACGTATTGAACACAACAGACGTATGGAGGCCTTTGGGCGCTGTAGGGATGCCCTCCAGGTGGCTGAAAAACAGCGTAATTTCATACTTTTTTGCCAAGCGCTGCATGCGTTCTACGTAGGCATCGGGGCCTGGCGTTATCCAGTCTGTTCCGATTTTCAGATCGAATCGATAGCCGGTTAGAGCGAGCTCAGGCGTCAGCAACCAATCGGCACCCTCTTTAGACGCCCGCTCAATACCAGCCTCGATAAGATTGGCGTTATGCTCTAAATCAGCGTACTTAAGCTCTAAGTGCAGCATCGCGATTTTTAGCACAGCTTTTTCACTCGCCAGCACCGATGGCGAGAACACACAGCTAATCATTACAACGATGACCCACTTTATGCTCTCACTTAACCTAGTCATTTGCTATTGCCATTTTGCTTCCCAGCCGACAGCTATTGCCGACACAAAGAAATCAAGCTGATCAGCTTGCGTTCGGCCTAGCCGTGCTCGAAATTGTTGTGATTGCTGGCTTGCACCAGATAAGGCGATTGCCGCATTGACCGCTTGATCGATCAGAACATCGTTTTCTAGGTGGCGCGACAACGTGCCATATTCCAAACGATCCAGCACACTTGCGTAGGCATAAGCAGCCGCAACAAGTTTCGGCTCGGTGAACACCGCTCGTTCATTGTTTTGCAATAGCGCGAAGTCATCGATGCTTAGTTTTTTCTCGAGCCGAGACAGCAGTATTTTGTGTGTGAGTCCAAATCGGCCCAGCGCATGGAGAACGCTTCGAGTACCCGTGCGTTCTAATCCGTTTTGAATGCTGATGGCTTGAATCACCGCCTCGCGAACCGCCACACCTATTAGCTCACCCAGTTTTAGGTGACCACTGGCACTGTCCATAGTCTTTAAAGATGAGGTTATCGGTGACGCAATCGCAAATTGATCGGTGCCAGTACCGGTTGCCAAATGTTGAGATCGCGTACTGGGAATGGCGAGTTCAAGCAGCGCGGCCGATTTCGCTTCGGCGGCAACAGCGGCGGCCTTTGCCTGGGCGCCTGCTGTCAGCGCGCGATTAAGTAATAAGATGACGTTGATGGTGCCGGCATCTTTCAAAAATTCCTTACCATCCTCAGCTTGATACCACTTCGCATTGTCGCCAGCTCTCAGTGCATTGCTACTAATACCCGCCGTAACAAACGCATCTACGGTAATTTCGCGAAAGCTCTTTTGTACGTGAACGGTATTGTTTATGTTAGCCGCAGTTCCCATGCTGGCCATTTTCTCGGCGTCCAACAGTAATGCGGAGGCCAGCTCCTGGTGATATTGTTGGTCACTTAGACTGAGTATGTGATAAAAGCGAGCATCGTGTGCATTACCTTCAACACTTTGAAAATTGACGAGGGTTTTCAATCCCATGGTCTGACCACCATTGATGTCAGAAGTCGACAGAACGAGATGAGGTCTTTTTAACGTAACAACAAAGTATCGACCCTGTCGTGACGCCTGGTAATGCTCTGTTTCATGCAGTATGGTCACAGAGCGCGTGGGCGGTTCTCCCGATGAGGCTGGAAGCGACGCGCTCGCCAATAGGGCTAGACTTAGTAGCCAGTGTAGCTTGATAGCAGGTTTGCTTGTGCGGTTCATTTTCCGATCAAAATCAGTTTGCCCGTTTCTGGGTCGCGATAAACCTGCCCAACGGCCTCATAACCATTGCCCCCTGATTGGCCTTGGCTTGGCAGGCGAGGAAGCTCGCGACCCTTTTCCACAACTCGCTCAAACTGTGGTGGTTTGTCTTGCTGTATCTTGGCATCAAAGTGAGCATCCACGTTTTTGCTAAGGCTGATGAGAGCGGCAATCAAACCGCAGGCAAACACCAGCATTAGATCAAGCAAATTTGCCAAAGGACCCAGTGGTTCTTCGTCTTGATGGCCAAATCGATTACGTTGCCATTGCCGACCATCAATCGATTTGAGCATCATGCTTCGCCTCCTGTGCTTTCCATTGAGCGCAATACTGCCTCATACCATCTGCGACGCAAACGACCAACTACAAATCCGATAATGCCAACCAGTAGGCCAAGCACTGTCGTATCAAAGGCCACGCTCATAGCGGTGGTTAATACACTGAGATTGCCTTCACCCAAGGCCGACAAGCCAGGCCCTAGGGGGATCAGGGTGCCCATCAAACCCAGCATGGGTGCAATACGCGTTAGAAAGTCTGTGCGTTCTATTCGCCGTTCGGCAAGCGCTTCAAATGCGCCTATTTGACCGCTGTCATGCCATCGCTTCAAGCCAATAATCCGCTCAGTTAGTAATGTGGCAACTTCAATCACCGCCAAAGCGGTGAGTGCCAATAAAAGCCAAATCACGGGCTGCAGCAGGTAACTTACTAAAGCGTGCATGACGCCAAATGTAGAGCCATCGAACATGATTATTCCTATGTTTAGTGATTTTCGCCCAATCTTCTGGCGCTGGCTTTAGGTGCGCCCGATCCACGTATAACGCCAATCGCAATCAGCAAGGCCAGTAACGCGAATAGCAGGCGATAATCGATGTTTTGCCCTGCTTGGTTCTCGCTCTCTCGATCCGTGGTTTGATCATCGGTATTTTTTTGTTCTAAGTCAGTGGCGTTCAATTCTGAGATAGTCGATGGTGATTCTGAAAT
Source organism: Pseudomonadota bacterium (assembly GCA_039111475.1). GTDB lineage: Bacteria > Pseudomonadota > Gammaproteobacteria > Pseudomonadales > JAUIET01 > JAUIET01. The sequence continues at coordinate 34,417 of JBCCIP010000043.1, forward strand.
CTGTGTGGTGATTTTTGCTGCCGCCAAAATGGCCTGCACCTCGGCCGCCTGAGCCGCATCAATGTGGTCTTCAATGAACTTGAAAATTGGGTTATCAGGCGACGTGTGACCGCTGCCAGGTAGGCCATGGTCGATGATGAGTTGGGCGAACTCTTGTGATATTTGTTGCAAGGTCGCCGCATCGGCGTCCCAGAATTGTTTTTGCGCGGCCACTAGCATCACCGCAAGCATATTACTCTTCACATACACATTATGATTTTCTTCAAGAAAAGAATCGAGACCGATATTGTGACGATCGTCAATATAGACAGATTTTACCTCATCCCAAACCCAGCTCTTTACCACGTCAGGATTTGTGACTTGCCAGCCCCACAGGTATTCAAAGAACTCGCTGCCCATGGTTCGCGCCCCAGCGTAACCTTCAGCCATTAGCGGCGTCAACCACTGAGGGTTTAGAAAGCGTCCACGCAACTCAGACAACAAGGCCGTGCTCAGCGGTTCAACACTGATATTCGTATTGTCCTCATGAGCTAATATGAAATTATTGGGTACTTCTCCTTTGATGGTCTCAACGGCCAAGCTCAAGCCGCCTAGGTAATCAAAAGTATCATTGTTGTCAAGAAGACCATAGAGGTTACTTGACCGACCAAGATAGGTTTTGCCGACGGTGCCTAAGCGTTGTATGAAGACCGATTGTTGCGGTTCGCCTTGCACCTTGGCGCCATAAGCATGCCCCATGCGGCGGATGTACACATCTGCAATTTCCGAACGTTGATCCCAGCTGCCTGAACGCTCTACCAGGCGATTAACACCGGCGCCATAAGTGCCTGGCGCATCGCCAAACAACCGATACGTTGCAGCGGTTCCGGCTGCTTCAGCACCAATGCCTTGCTGCATCGCGGTACGCGCATCCTTAACCCACTGTGCTGCAATCTGATTTACTTCCAGGGATTCCTGGCCTGGGTTCTGTTCTTTGCCCAATAACGACAGCGCTGAGCTCAGCGCCAATGACAGGGCTGGATACTGTTCTCGGATGGTATCCGACGATGCGTCCAAGGCCATAAGCACTGCTTTTTCCAGCAAGATAATATGTGCGCCGTAGAGGTCGCGAAACAATCCTGAAGTGGTAAATACAGTATCTCGGCGGATTCGCGGTGCGTCGTTTTCACTTATCGACCCTACATCCAGGCGCTCCAGGCGCTCTACGATGCCGCGACTGCTCCACACCGGCTTGACCCCTAACATATCAAGGCCAAAAGCGATCATTGCGCCTTCATCTCTCACCACATCGGAAGCCCACAGCACAACGGCTTCTGCATCGTCTGACTGCGTGGATTCTCTCGCTTGTGTGGCTAGATCAACACCCACCTGATAGCCTAACCGCGATGGAATCAGGCCACCGTCCAATGCGAAAAAGTTGCGCCCAGTGGGTAACACTTCAGATGTGCGAATTGGATCATTGCCTTTGCCAGGCTTTACGTAGCGGCCATCCAGGGCGTTGCTTAATGCCGTGATTTCAGCACTTGGTGAGGCGCTGAGTTTTGCACGCCAATTCTGACTCATTTCAGCAACACTTTTACCGTCGCCCTGTGCCATTGATGCAATCATTGTGTCAATCGCCTTATCCGACCATGGCGTGCCAAAGCTGTGCAGACCCAGAGGCATAAAGTCTTCTTGCATCTTGGTCAGATAGTGGCCCACTTCATGCACCAGCAGTTCATCATCTACTTGGTCGTATGCTTTGACACCGCGTATCTCCAACTCACCTTCCATGCTCTTTGTCAGTTCATCGGCAAGTTTTAGCTCATCAACTAGTTTTTTTATCGCAATAATAGCTCGTTGACGCATTGCGCCCGCAGATTCAGGGGCGGCTTCGTAGCTTTCCACCAGCTGACGCAATTCTAACAGCCGGTCATACAGCTCAGTACTTTCTAACGGTGGGGTTAAGTGATCAACCATTACCGCAAGGCCACGTCGTTTCGCTTGAATACCTTCACCAACGCCATCGACGATGTAGGGGTAGATGCTGGGCAGGTCATCTATTAGCGCTGTCGGGTAATCGACTTCGTCCATGCCGACTCGATGGCGAGGCAAAAATTCGTAGGTTGAATGTCGGCCCAGGTGAACCAGGGCATCGGCAACAAAGGTGTGTTGAAGCCATTGATAGAACGCAATGTATTGGTGTGTGGGTGGAAATGATATATTTGCGTGCAGTATTTCTTCGTTGAGCTCCCAACCTCTGGGTGGCTGAGGGCCAACAAAAATATTCCCAAAGCGTATGCCCGGTATCAACAGTTGCTCGTCGTGGACCATCACGTCGCCTGGTGCGTTACCCCAACCGCGCAGTCCTTCAACGCCACTCGTTGCAATAGCGTCAACTATCGCTCGCGCCTTTTCCCAATCAATACTGTGTTGGCCGTAAGGTGTTGTATTCGAATTATACAAACCCTCTAGCTGAGCCAGGAGGTTGATAACGCGGTCGCGTGCCTTGTGATCTGCGCCCTCCATCGCGTGCTTCAAGTCTTCGATTACCCGTCTTACCAAACGCTGGGCTATCTCAGGGTTTTCAAACTTGACCGCGGTTTGTAGCATATTGTGCAGATATCCAAGAGGTCCGTTTTGCATTTCATCCTGAATAACCTCGGGTAATTGTTTGAACCAGGTTTGGTATTCGGTGGCTGAAACTGCCTCAACCTTCAATGACATCTTTGCGAGATCATCAGCATTTTCAGGCAAGTTCACACCTTTTTCCTGCAGTAGATCAAGCAAGGCCTCACGGCTCTCTGGGATGTGGCCGGTTTGGTACCCTTCACTCTTCAAATGGCGGAGAATTTGCAATAAGGAATTCGGTACATTTAGGTTGTCTGCACCAATGTTATGGCGCCCGGGAGGGTGGTTATAATAGACAATGGCAATTCGTTTATCTTTATTGCTTTTTTCTTGCAGCGCAAGCCAGCGCAATACCCGCCTGGCCATTAATGATACTTGCGATTCAATGGGTTCTGAAAGTGCAAGTTTGACCCCGGTTTGCGGGTCGATCGACGCTTCAGTCATTGCCGCTAACACCAAAGGCTGACTGATGCCTTGAAGCTCCGGCATTGCGACACGATAGTGCACGCTGTCCCACCGCAAACCTTGCTCGGACAAACGATATTCATCAGCCGTACTCTCGGTCAAGCGCAAGCCTTTTAGTACCGGTACGTTTAACTCCGCCAGATTTTTGTTAACATCGACACGTCCTTCTCCGCCGCCCCACACAAAGTTCTGCAGTGATACTACCGCTGATATTTTCCCCTTCTGTTCCGCTAATAACTCGGATGCAGCGACAGACGACGCCCCCCACTTGGCGAATACGATTAAGCACTTAGTATTTTCTTGCTCTTCTATTTTCTGGCACAACCGTTTTATTAAATCAAGCTCGCCGGGTCGACTGCCTGTTTCGTAATCAATAACTGCCACCCACCGCTTTGCAGGTGATAGTTCCAAAGAATTCGCTACTACGGATTTACCATCTATGGTCAAACGAAGAGGCGACCGTAAGATAGGATCCGGTACCTCTATACTGGCACCCGCTAGGTGGGCTAAATGACGAAACAAGCCTTCAGTATTATCGGTCTCTCGGTCAGCCCAAAACGTTTTGCTCAATAGCCAGTTGCGGTGATCAGGAAACTGCTTCAATCGTGAGAATGACCATTGCGCAAGATCAGTATCGTCCTGTTGAGGCGGATCTTTCATCAATTCGTCAAGATCAGCGTTTACCAGCATCAATCTATCTTCAACTCGAGAGGCGGTTACCAGGCTTCGATCACTGTGCACCGCCACAAACGAGCGGGGGCTGATTGCGCTGCCCTGCTCCAAGTAGGATTGAAAAACGGATACCGCATCGCCGTAAACACCGCCTAAAAAGACGATATCGGCGCTTTTTATCAAGGAGTCTCGCGATAATTCATCTAAGCTAAGGAACTGATCTGTCGTCCGTAGCTGAATATTATGATTGTTAGTGTTGTTAAGAAACTGATGCGCACCGCTCAACACATCAGCAGTATTGCGTGGCGAGACAATGGCGAGAATATCAGCAGCCAACGACAAATACGAAAAACTTATACAAACAATGAAAACTGCAAAACGTGCTCTAAAGTTGGAATTTGTCATCTGCAAGAAACCTAATATGCTCAATCAACTACTCACACTGGCAATGTGTGGTCATTGGGAAAAAGAGTAATCCGACCGAAAGGGATCAATGCCGCGGTACGCTATCTGTGCAATAGCCGGGCAATGAAGCATCTATTCGCGAGATTGCTCATAAAAGATCAGGTGTTCGGACTTATCGCTTCTCGAAGCGAATTACCGTTGCGCGTCAGCGCTGGAGTCGAACCAGCTTTCCCTGAATTCAAGCCATGAGATCCATGTGAGTTGGGGCACATAGCTATCGAAATGTAACGCATTCCGCCCACAAGATCGAGCCATTTGGGGTTAATATCAATGAAAGAAGTAAGAACGGCTAACGACAGGCTTGTATGTGAATGTGATTTTTCTCGTCATGACACAATGTATTTGGCCCGGATCATATTGGCTGCGAACAATTATTCTGGTAGGCCGACAAATGGCTCACTTTTCTCGATGCGGGTAGACTATCAAGGATCTCCGTAGCGATATCTTCGTTCGTCAATCGTGACTATACGGTACGATGAATCCAGTGCGGAGCCCTGGTGCATTTCGCTCTGGTTGTTTTCAGCATTCTTCACTTAGTTTTTGCAAGACAAACTGTTCACAGACTTCTCTACTAAAGCTAATAGCCTAAGGCCTGCGGAAGAAACAGCGCCAACGGTGGCCAGAAAGTGGTAATCAACATCACAGGCAACGCGGCCACCAGAATAAACCACAGTGCGGGTTGAACCACACCAGCAACATTCACGTCGCACACCCGGCAACTCAGAAACAGAATCGGTGCCATCGGTGGGCTGTTGCAGCCTATTACGACACTAGTACCCACAATGGCCGCAAAATGGATTGGGTCTACACCGATGTTGACCATGACAGGCAGCAGTAAGGGACTGGCGATGGCAACAACGCTGACATCGTCCATGATCATGCCCAATACGATCAGAAACAGATTCACCATCAGCAGAATAAGCAGTTTGCTTTCGAAAGTGCTTAATAAAACCTCCGTTAGCTGTTGCGGGATTTGCTCGATGGTAAATACCCGACTGGCCACAAATGAGAACATCAGGATCACCATAATGACCCCAGTGGTCGTAGCGGCCGCTACCAGGCTATCGGCCAAGCGTTTAAGGGTCAATTCCCTGTACACAAACATGCCAACAGGTATCGCGTATACCACGGCAACGGCAGCCGCTTCGGTGGGCGTAAATACACCGCCATAAATGCCACCAAGAATAATGAAAGGCACCAACAGTGCTGGCAGCGCATGCCAAGCGGCTTTTGCGCTAAGAGCGACTGAGCGCTTTTGCTGTTGCTGATCTGCCGGGGCAGAGAAACGTCGCGAGCGAATCGCATTGGCCACACAGAGCACGATAATCAGTAGCAGGCCAGGGCCTATCGTGGCAAGAAAACAGGCGGCAACCGACTGACGGGTTACAACCGCGTATAAAATCATTGTTATGCTGGGAGGGATCAATAAACCCAACAAAGACGAAACACCTAACAGAGAAGCTGTGTATTGTCTTGGATAGCCATGGCGCTCCATTGGCTCGGTCATGATCGTACCGATCGATGCAACGGCCGCCGATGCCGTTCCCGAAATCGCGCCAAATACGCCGCAGGCCACAACCATAGACGAACCCAAACCACTGCGAGAGTTACCCACCAGCGTTTCCACGAATGCGATTAATCGCGCCGCCATACCGCCAGCCTGCATCAGATAGCCGGTCATAATAAACAAAGGCAAGGCGAGCAAAATGATGGAGTTGATAGACCAAAACCCGGTGGTCATCACCAGTGAAACATCAATGCCATAGCTAATGGTCAAAACTAAGGTCATCGCCGCGAATGCGAACACAACCGGCACGCCTATAATCATCAGCACAATGACAGCTAAAATCGCGAGCAAAGCACCCACTACACGCGCGCTCCTGTTGCGAGTAGACGTGCGTCTCTAAGCACATCCCGGAACACATACACCATCATCAACACACTGCAAACAAATGGCGCAGTTTGCGATACCGCCCAAGGAACGGCGAATACTGGCGTACTCTGCTGTCGGCTTACGCTCCATTGAAACAAGTCGAAACTCCACACAACGAATGCGGCGGCCATTAACAAGGAAATAATGCTCGCCAGCAATTGCAAAGCAGCCAATACGCTTTTTGATTTGATTATTATTGGCAAGAAGTCTGCGCGCAAATGCGAACGCTCCTTGGCTGCCATCACGGCACCCAACATATACAGCCACATAACACTCAATAAAACCACTTCTTCAACGCCAAACAAAGGTTCGCCCAGCAGCGACCGGGTAATGATGCCTGTGACAATTAGCCCCGCGATAAACACACTCAACACGATTAATACTGGTCTGATTACCCGGTCTACCAAGCCATCTAAAGCGAAATACCAAGAATCCAAACGCCTAGTCCCCAGGCACTGACGCGTTGTTGCGCACTTTGTTCATGATCTCGGTGCCAACGGCGGCTTCGGCCATGGGCCACACGTCGGCACGCACGCGCTCAACCCACGCGGCCATGTCCTTTTCGGCAGGTACGATGTAGCGCATACCATTCTCCTGAGCGGTACGAATCCATTTCTCGTCTTCCGCTTTTGCCGCTGCAAACTGTGCCGCCACGATTTGCTCGGCGGCTTGATTTATCAGTTCTTGATCGGCCGCACTCATCGTTTCAAATACACCGAGATTCATCATCAACATAAACGCTGAGAAGTTGTGCTTTGAATGCACAAAGTATTCGAGAAGATCACCAAAGTATTCGTAGTCCCAGTAAATAACGTTGCTTGAGTCGCCGTCTACCACGCCGGTTTGAATCGACGTGTAGACTTCGTTCCAATCGATGGGAACCGCTTCAAAACCCATGGCCTGAACGGTTTGAGGCAAAGGAAATATCGGTTGTGAACGAACTTTCAAACCACCGGCTTGTTCAAAACGGGTGGCATACCGACCCTTGGACGCAATGCCACCGAAACCCTCCGGATAAGGGCCAAAAAACTTCAGACCATTATCAAGGAACACAGGGTCTAGCAGAGTCTTTAACCAACCTCCTTCACTGTAAGCGGCAATAGCGTCTTGCCATCCCAGCACAAGGTAAGGCATGTAGATTGCCCCCAGTCTTTTGTCGTAGGACGTACCAGGCCAAGCAAGCATTATGTGCACAGTGCCCTTCAACAAATGATCAAACATTTCCTGTTGACCACCCAACTCGCCGCGGTGAAAAACACGCGAGGTAATCCTGCCATTTGAAGATGAGTGCAGAAGTCTGGCCATTTCTTCCATGGACTGGCCCATAGGTGATGCTGCATCACCCGATTCGTTGGCCAGTATCAAGCGAACACTTTCAGAAGCGGCCAGCGCGCCCGAAGCCATTGCAATGGCGCAGCAAAACAACATTCCGCATAGATAGCTCTGCATAAGTACTACCGCAGCAGATCCATAGGGTAGTCACTCAGCAACTCTGGACCATGCTCCCTAACAAGGTACTGCTGCTCCAGTTTAATTCCCTCACCGCCACTTCGTGCACCCACAAACGCTTCGCTGGTAAGCACCATGCCCGCCTCGAGCTGCCCGTCAAAACCCCAGTCTTCCCAGGCATGCGGAAACGGTATCTCAGGGTATTCATCGCACTGCCCAACACCGTGAAACATGACGCTGTAATGCCGGTAATCATCACGACTTGGCGTCCAGGCGTCATGGCAAAGCTCATAGAAGCTGCGGCCAGGTGTTAACAGCTCAGCATTACGCTCAACCTGCTGTAAAGCCAAATCAAAAATACGTTGTTGCTCGCTGCTGGCAGACTGTTCACCGACGATCCAGCTACGCGATATGTCCGTCATCATGCCATAGGCACCCACCAGATCGGTGTCGTACGCCAGCACGTCACCCTCTTGAATGACACGACTACTGGCTTCTTGCATCCAGGGATTGGTTCGCGGACCAGACGCCAGAATTTGCGTTTCAATCCATTCGCCGCCGCGTTTTATATTACCGGCGTGCAGAATGCTCCATAGTTCGCGTTCGGTCATGCCTGGCTGAAATTGCTCCCACATCTCGTGCATGCTGGCCTGGCAGGCATGCACAGAACAACGCATGGCTTTAACCTCATCTTCGCCTTTAATTCTACGAGCAAACTCCATCAACTCTTGCCCGTTCTCAATCACTACACCCGCCTCTTCCAACGCCTTATACGCCAGATACCCGCACTGATCGATTGCAATACGTGCGCCATCCCCTGCGTGTTCTCGAATCACATCCAGCATTTCATTGGCCCAACGCCTGGATTTCTCTGCGTACCGTGTACCGGCCAGAAAAAAGATGGTGCTTGTGGCCGGTCGGGTTTCCTGGATCAGCGGGTTATGCGCTGACAAAAATTCGCAGTCCATGTAATCCCACAAGATCATTGAGCCATCCGCACCTACCCACACATAACGGGAATTGTTGTGCATAACCCAGATCTGCATGTTAGTAGAATCACTGGCGTAGCGAATATTCATGGGGTCAAACAGAATGATGCCGCCATAGTCCATTCGATTGAGCTGATCCACAACACGTTTGTAGCGGTACTCTCGCATGGCCGATAAATCGGGAAGCTCCAGCCCATCGGCCAGCCACTGCGCGTGTAATGCGTCGCCTGGACCCAGATTAATGTGGTGCAGCGACGAACCGGCAGCGCTAAACTCAGGCGTCTTGTCCCGCGAACGCTGCAGCAATTTGCTGCTCATTAACTCGCGTAGTCCGCGCCGCTATCATCTAACATCAATTTGAGTTGCTCAAAATGCCTGGCTTCGCTGCCTTCAAAGTCATCCCAGGACTGGGCTGTTTTTTCGGCAACATCATCACTAAGTACCTTCAAAGGTTGGCCAGTAGAGTAAGCCAGCACAAGTGTTTTACAGGCCTTCTCCAGAAAGTACAGTTCCTCAAAAGCGTGCGCCACAGTTTCACCGCAAGTGGTCACACCATGATTACCCATAATCATGGCTTTGCAGCGACCGAATACAGAGGCAAGGCGTGAGCCTTCATCTTCATTGTCACCCATGCCATCGAAATGCGAATCAATGATGACGCGATTGAAAAAGCGCGCCGTATTTTGATCAATTGGCTTGATGCTTGGGTCTTGCAGTGTGGCCAATGCAGTCGCGTATGGAGGGTGGCAATGCAGCAATACCTTCGCCTCGGGAATGCTTTTGTGCAGATGCGAATGGATGTACCACGCCGTTACGTCCGGCGCTTCTGGCCTTTCCAGAACAGAGTGATCATTGCCATCCAGCAGCAGTAGATCGCTGGCACGTATGCGCGAGAAATGCACCCATTTGGGGTTGATCAGAAATTTTGTGCCATCTTTACTCACCGCAGCACTGAAATGGTTGCCAACCGATTCGTGCCAGTCAAACTCTACCGCAAGCCGGAACGCGGCAGCCAGGTCAACTCTTAACTGCCATTCGTCAGTGTCTACCGTTGTGTTTGGAACTGCTTGCATTTCGGTCTCCATTGGAAAGAATTCGGCACGCCAAGTGTGCAACGATTTAGCTACCCAAGCAATCTCGAAAACGACAGATAATACATATGCTCTGACGGTTGTTTTACTCCTGCAGCCATATAGCGCACAATGGATTCTTGGCAAACACTCACAACTCATAAGAACAATAAGCATGCAAACGTCACCACCGCTGGCAAGCGTTCATATCAATACAGCCGACAGCGGCTTCTACCACGGTTTTTCCAAAACCATCAGTATCACGTCCAAGTGCCTGGTTGGTGCACTGATATTATGGGCAGTTGCGTTTCCGGAACATGCGGGCGAGATATTGAACGCGACGAACGCCTACATTCTCACGAATTTTGCACAATGGTACATCTGGTTGTTGGCGGGGTTCTTGGTATTCTGTATTGCCTTTGCAATCTGGCCAGCGGCTGCCTCACTGAAACTGGGCACAGACGAAGATACACCGGAATTTTCCTACTTTTCCTGGATATCAATGATGTTTGGGGCAGGTATTGGCGTGGGCATGTTGACCTGGGCTATTGCTGAGCCCGTCACACACTTCGCCAATAGCCCGGAAGTTATTCTGGGCACCGCGGGAGCCCAAGCCGAGGACAACCTCCGTAATGCGTTCCGATGGTCTTTCCTGCATTGGGGCGTTCACACATGGTCTTGTTATGCGCTGGTTGGCCTGTCAATGGCGTACTTTTCCTATCGGCGCGGTCTACCGCTCACCATACGCAGCGCGTTAACGCCATTGTTTGGCAAACGACTAGAAGGCACACTCGGACATGTGGTCGACGTAGCAGGCGTAGTCGCTACGCTGCTGGGAGCCGGGCAAGCATTGGGGTTTGGTGTACAACAGTTTGTTTCAGGCCTGCATAGAGTCGGCGTTGGTGACTGGTTGCTCAATACTGATGGCACGGCGTCCGCATGGGCGATTATTATGGCGATTACCTTGATTGGCGGTGCAACAATTGCATCGGCTTTTTCAGGCGTTGGAAAAGGGATTAAGTGGCTGTCGAATCTCAATATGGGATTAAGCATCTTTTTGCTGTCGTTTTTCCTGATCTTTGGATCGACCTGGTTTGGTCTCGAATCCTTGGTCTATGGTCTGTTCGATTATGTAACTCAGCTGCCCGCCATGGCGATTCAGGTTTGGTCCAGCGGCACTTCACCTTCTGGTGCGGCTCTGGCCACTTGGCAGAGTAACTGGACGGTTTTCTATTTTGCCTGGTGCGTTGCGTTCGCGCCGTTTGTTGGTATGTTTCTGGCCCGAATTTCGCGAGGTCGAACCATTCGGGAGTTTATCGTTGGCGCATTGATTCCGCCTTCGTTGATGAGTTTTCTCTGGTTTACCTGGGGTGGCGGCACTGCGATTGATCTCGAGCTTAGCGGTATTGCCGATGGCAGCATTTTGTCCGTCATTCATGGCGACAAGATCTACGCGATGGTAGAGTTGCTAGCGCCACCGGCCGCTGCATTTGCGCTTTCTGTTGTGATTGTTGTGCTACTGATGACCTATCTGGTGACCAGCGCCGACTCAGCAGTGCTGGTTGTCAATACCATTAGCGCCGCAGGGAAAGAAGGCCGCCAGGCACGCCTGCACATTGTGGTCTGGGGAGTGGCACTATTGGGTATGGTTGGCACGCTCATGCTCGCTGGTGGACTGACGGCCATTCAAACAACCATGGTAATCAGCGCCCTTCCCTTTTCGGTTGTAATGATATTGATGGCAATCTCTGTCACCAAAGCGATCGTGCAAGACAAAAGACAACCAACCAAGACAAGCACCGTTTCTTGAGTGTTTCAATACCAGCTTGTCAGCTGATGGCAGTATAATCGTGTCACTATTGGCGCACCCTCTGGAAAGTAAGCATGCATTTATCTCGTTTTCCCAGGCTTCATTTCGCTCACTTGCCAACACCTCTTGAACCGATGCCGAGACTGTCGGCAGAATTAGGCGGGCCGAATTTGTGGATAAAACGCGACGACTGCACCGGCCTTTCCTCAGGTGGGAACAAAACACGCAAGCTTGAATTTCTGATGGGTGATGCTCAACGACAAGGCGCTGACACAATAATCTCTCAGGGCGCTACCCAGTCCAACCACGCCCGCCAAACCTGTGCCGCGGCTGCCAGATTGGGCTACGAATGTCATATCCTCCTGGAAGATCGTACTGGCTATACTGAAGAAGCCTATGTGCACAACGCCAATGTGTTGCTAGACCAGCTTCACGGAGCAAGTATCTCCGAGCGGCCCGCCAACACCGATATGAATGCCGCGATGGAAGATCTGGCGCAACAACTTCGCGACGACGGCAAAAAACCCTATATCATTCCTGGCGGAGGATCTAACGAGATAGGTGCGTTGGGCTATGTCAATGCAGCGATTGAACTGACTACTCAGGCCAATGATTGCTCGCTCAAAATTGATCATCTGGTGCATGCTACCGGCAGTTCCGGTACCCAAGCTGGATTAGTACTGGGCATGGAAGGCATTAACAGTGGTATTCCCGTCTACGGTGTAGGCGTTCGTGCTCCCAGAGAAAAACAGGAAGAAATGGTGTTCAGCCTCGCGCAACGCACTGCGGAGCACATTGGCCTGCCGGC
>JBCCIP010000044.1:0-45705 GCA_039111475.1 Pseudomonadota bacterium
CTTGAACGGTGGCGAGGCTAATAATGGTGCGATCATAGTATGCTCTTTCATCGAGTACGATGAAGTCTGAATCATAGGTTGTCTGTATTTTCCTTTCTACCAACAAAACCCCTAGGCCTCGGCCAACATTCTTCCTTGTCGCGTAGTTTAGAAGTGCGCCGCCCTCACCCTGCAGCGAAATATCAACTTTTGGTTTACCAAATTCATCGAAACTTCCCTGCGCGTTAGAGACGTGCTCTCCAGAAATAATCACATCACGTTCAAGAAAGGCATTGGTAACTCCACGATTGTCACTCCTAAAAAGAAACTTCTGCTTATTGGCATGTGACGTATCTGATTCCGCTGCAAACCTAAACTCTAGTGTCGCTGTTTTGCCAAGTATTCTTTTCGCCTCAGCTGTGTCCTGGATACCTGGCAGTTCAACAACAATTTTATCGGCTCCTTGTCTGTGTACCAATGGTTCAGAGACACCGAGTTCATTCGCTCGATTGCGCAGGGTGATCAGATTCTTGTTGACTGCCAGATTGCGAACAGACAATCGCTCCTCCTCGGACAAAGTCAGCATTAGCTGATGCAGGTCCGCTGAATCAACAGTTTCCTGCAGAAGCATTTTCATATCATTCCTCAGATGTCGCTTGCCAAGCCGCAGATGATCTTCGCTCTTAAAATTAACGACTATATTTTCTGCGCGCTTTGAGACTTGAGCGGGTATATTCGCGTCTCTAAGTTCTCTTTTAATTTCCGCCACTAGAGAATTGGCTCTTGTTTCCAATGCATGATCAGTTTGCACCATAAGCAAGAAGTGCACGCCGCCAGCCAGATCCAAACCTAGTTTCAGCGGATGGGCTCCGATTGAGGTAAGCCAGGAAGGTGTAGTTGGCGCTGTGCTGAGAGCTACTACATAGTCGTCTCCAAAGCGCGGCTTTAGATAGTCGTGTGCTTTTGATTGAGCATCCGTGCTTTTGAAGCGCAATAGCAACTGATTGCTGCTTAACTCGTACCCCTGGCAAGGCAATTCTATGTCGCTAAGCATGTTGAGCGCGCGCTTGAGCTGACGCTCATCCACTGGCGTCGAATGAGATTTCGCGGTTATCTGTACCGCATAATCGGGCGGGTAGAGATTGGGCATTGCGTATAAGCAGCCTAGACTAAGCATTAAGATGATGAGTAGATATTTCCATACTGGGGTTTTGTTTAACATGATGTGACTCCATCTGAGCAGCCGACCGCCGTCTTGTAGCAATAAATGCTGGTAGCGCTCGGGCGTCGGTAATTCACGTCAGCTGGAGACATTCATGGGTTTGCCAATTCGTTCGCTATGAATTCACTAACGCGAACAGAGGCCGATCCAGCTGACGGAGAAATAGTTCGCAGTGACTACTGCGAGTGTTTCAAGTCAAACGGGAAGGTGGGGCGTGGTAAGTAACGCATCCTTTGTATTGAAGGTTGGAGTCACTCCAGGAGGAGGTTCTATGCAGGGATGTTCGTTTTAGCTTGTGAAACCAAGGAGTTTTAGGTGCAGCGAGAGAGTATTGATCTTTTTCCAGTGATAGACAAAACGGCAGCGACGTTATCTCTTCAACGAAAAATTTCACCCGCGGCTTCTTCGCATGAAACGATTGGGGAATTTCTGGTGGGTTGTAGCCCGGAAGAGTGTTGGCAATGTCTGAGGTGTTCAGAACTAAGCTTGGCCCAAGATCAAGCTTCTCGACATTTGGTGGACCATTTTCGGAATGAAATCGGTCTTGATTGGCACCATTGCCCCCGGGTAGGGCCAGAAACAGAAAAACAGCAATTGCAAAAAGCGTGGTCGTGAACCAAACCGCCTTCAAAAATTGGCTGGCTGCCTTATTTCCCATAGCGCCTTTTCCCTGTATAAGGTCTGCTCACCAAACCGAATAATCGTCTTTCAAAACTTGTCACAAGTTCAAATCCTGTTGTAGCGTTAATTCTGGCTAGAAAGAGCATGTTCGACCAACTATTGTGACTATGGTGTCGAATGCTCTGAATTCAACCCCTGCTGCGCGCCCATTTGAGGGACCCAAGCGTTTGCGCAGGCGTCTGTTTAGGAGTTCATGCATCCCTAATCTAAACCAGTGCCCTAAATGCCGCCGCATACAACCACACTGCTTGATCTCAATAAATCTTCCGTGCTTTTTGCTGTGAACGCGATTTGGAGCCGTTGCAGCGCCATGTGTGCCACCAATGTCTCACTAGCGAAACTGCAACAATTGCTCTTCGCAATCAGTGAAATCACGCATAGTGCCAGCCAGACGCTTGCCTTGCCCAATGTGCTGCTCTGAATAGGTGTAGCAAATACCCAGCATCTTACTGTCGGTGACGGCAGTTTGACCCGCGACCGCGTCGATGTCATAGCGCCGCGCCTCACCAACGAGATAGCTTTTCTGCAAAACGAAGGCAGCGGTGTTTTGCAATCCGCTGAACATTTCGTTTACCCAGGCGGCAAACCCTCGGTGCATGGGCTTTCCGGCAATCGGTTCGGGGCCCACAATCTGCCATGACTGCAACTGCCAGGCCAGTATCTCTTCACCATCAATCAGCACACGTGCCGTAACAGCTCCTTCATTTTCATCCGGAATAAGAACATCAATAATGCGTTCGGAAATTCCCTGAGTTGATGACAGATAACAGAACTCAAGAGCGAGTGCGCTCAGGTCGTAAAGGTGGGTACAGTTTGAGCGTGCATTCACCTCCTGATTTAATGAGACCAGTGATATATCAATCGGCTGGCCTATAAACAGCTTTATTGGTTCTGTCGCACCGATGCAAATATCATAAGGTGTGCGAAGTGACTCACCCACAATGTCCGTGAGCACCTGGCCATCGTGCGTAAGGCGGCAGCGAAAGCCATGGGCGCAGTCTTCCAGTTCACCGACCACAGTATTACCCGTGGCCGTTAGGCGTATCTTGCGACGGAACACACCATGGCCGTAGTCTGGATTCAAATACGCTCTGTTGTCTTGCTCATCATTGTGTGCAAATGGGTCCATCAACTTGCCAGCGATTGTCGATAGGGCATTATTAAATTATCCGCATACCACTGCAGTTCGCCAATTTTTTCTTCCACTGACTTGATATCTGGCTCACTAGAGTACACATCGCGGAAGGCCACAATGACTTCAGTAACACCCAATGCAGCGAGTGTGGTTAAGCCTTCCACTGTGAAAGAGTCATGAGACATCGCTTGTATCTGGAAGCTGCCTCGATCACGCTTGTAATCATCCAGGTAGCCATTCAGTTTTTCTATCATTACTTCGTAATCTGCCACTTTACCGCCCGCTGCGATCCAGCCATCACCGAGGCGAGCAGCACGACGCAATGCCGGGTTGGCATGGCCGCCAACAATCAATGGCACATGAAAGTCTGGCACTGGCGTTAACTTGATCGGGGCCATCTGAAATATTTCGCCTTCGTAGCCAAAGTAGTCACCGCTCATTAAACCGTTGATGATTTCCATCATCTCATCCATACGTTTGCCGCGCTTTTCCCAGGCAATTTGCGTAGCTTCAAAGTCTTCGGGCCAGGGGCTAATACCAATGCCAAAGTCGAAGCGATCACCAATGAGTGCGGCCATGCTGGACAGTTGCTTAGCCACAACGGCCGGTTGCCGGATGGCCAGCTTTACAACGGATGTTGAAAAGCGGATGGTGGGGCAATGAGCGGCCAGATAGGGAATGGCTACAAACGGCTCCAGAAACGGCACGCCGTCTAAAAATTCACGTGTGCCGTCGCTGTTGTAGGGGTAAACGTCCGAGCCTTCTTTGGGGTAACAGATACTGTCTGGGAAGGTAAACGTGTCGTAACCAAGCTCTTCGGCAGCCTTACACAGCGGCAGATACTGCTCGGTAGGGCACATGGTGGGGTGGAATGCGAATTTCATAATTATCCTCGGTATCAGAATTGGCTTTGGCGGAACAAGGCGTCATGCCCACCATCAACGAATACGTTGGCGCCGGCCATAAAGGATGACTTTTCGCTGAGTAAAAAGCTGATCACATTGGCTATATCATCGGGTTTGCCAGGACGGCCCATGGGTATGCTGCTAACGAACTGATCCAGAATGTCACTGCCGGCTTCAGATTCCCGAATTTGATCGTTTAGCGGCGTATCGATGTAACCGGGCGCCACTGCATTTATGCGCACACCCTCTGCAAGATAGGAGGCACATTCGCGGCGCATCCAGCAGGTCACTGCACGCTTGCTCGCGGCGTACGCCTGGTCCCCGCTGCCGCTCTTAATAAGTTGTTCGGTTTTGCCCGCGTCGTTCGCCAACATGGCGTCTACTACGTCATCATCTGAGGGCATTGAGGAGGTAATCGATGAAATAAGCACCACTGAGCCGTTCTTGCGCACGAGATCTTCTCTTAATGCGTCAACAAGGCGAACCGTTCCAAAATAATTTATCTGGCCTACTCTCTCAGGAGGATGAACACCCGACACACCGGCGCAGGGAATTAATCCGTCAATGCCGTGTGGGCATTGCTGGCGCACCGCCGCCGCGGTTTGTTCGACACCCTCAGCGCTCGAAAGATCGGCGGTGATGTCAGCATTCTGCAAATCGACTACCAATACAGAATGGCCCTGTTCACGCAGCTGCGCAACAACCGCCGCGCCAATTCCACTGGCACCGCCAGTGACTGCATAATCACCCATCATATAGTCCCACACTTTTTCCAGTGGCCATTCTAGCGCCTGCGCCTTGCGCACTGCATGTACATTCCGTAGTACTTGCCATAAAGTAGCTGCCCCCTCATAGGGTGTTGAGAAGAACGATGAGACTGAGACCAATATGACCAACCACAACGTGCTGTTTGAACCTACTCGCCTGGGATCACTTGAACTGAAGAATCGCATTGTAATGGCGCCAATGACGCGCAATTTGTCACCCAACAATATTCCAGGTGAGGACGTGGTGAATTATTATCGTCGCCGCGCAGAAGGTGGTGCTGGCCTGATACTCACTGAAGGCACATGTATTAATCACAGCGGCGCAAACGGCTACCACGATGTCCCTTATTTCCATGGCGACGACAGACTGGCTGCCTGGAAAAAAGTGGCCGACGCGGTGCACGCAGCAGGCGGCAAGATAGCCCCACAATTGTGGCATTGCGGCGGTATGCGAAAGGCGGGTACCGCACCCGAAGTAGACGCGCCCAGTTTTACGCCTTCAGGCATGAATGTGCCAGGCAAAGTCAATCGATACGAGATGAATAAGGCCGATATTCAGGATGTGATTACCGCATTCGCTGAAGGTGCCAGAGACGCCGAGCAACTTGGTTTCGACGCGGTTGAACTGCATGGCGCCCACGGTTACATCATTGATCAGTTTTTCTGGGAAGGCACTAATCGACGCAGCGATGAGTACGGCGGCAGCGCGGAAAATCGCCTACGGTTTGCGTTGGAAATTATTGCGGCCGTTCGCGAGCAAGTGAGTAAAGACTTCCCAGTGTTGTTGCGTTGGTCGCAGTGGAAATCTCAAGACTTCACTGCCAAACTCGCTGATACGCCACACGCTCTGGAGAAATTCTTATTGCCACTCAGTGAAGCAGGTATTGATGCGTTTCATTGCTCTCAGCGCCGTTTTTGGGAGCCTGAGTTTGAAGACAGCGATCTCAACCTGGCAGGGTGGGCGCGCAAAATCACGGGCAAGCCCGCAATCACAGTTGGCAGCGTCGGCTTGGATGCAGACTTTGTGCCGTTGCCGGGTGAGGCGTCCTTTCGAGATGCGCAACCCGCAAGTTTGGAGCGTTTGCTTGAACGTCTGGATGCGAAAGAGTTTGATTTGGTTGCGGTGGGACGAGCGATGATTGCCAACCCGGATTGGGCGAACAAAGTGCAATCCGGCGAGAGCGAAAGCCTGCAAGCTTACCGTAAGGAATTGCTGGCAGAACTCAAGTAAATACACCAGCTCTGGCACAGCGCCGCTCTTAGCGGATATAGGCAGAGGTGAATAAGCATGACTATTCCCTTCCAATGTGCAGAGCGTTCCCGCAGTGCTAACATTAGGCGCAACAGGTCTCGGTGTCTTTCTGTTCTGCACGAATCGCGGAATCGGGATACCAACGGAATGTAGAGTATGAAAAGAGGGTTATGTGGGATTTTTTGACGATGAAACACAGGTAGAACGACTGAGTGAATCGCGATGGCGTGGTGAGATAGCTGCGGGTTGGCGTATCGGAGCGGTGCCCAATGGTGGCTATATTCTGGCAATTGCCGCCAGGGCACTGTCGGACGCCTTACCACACAAAGACCCTTTGACCTTGAACGCCTTTTACATGGCACCTACGGAACTGGGTGAAGTTGTTTGCGATGTGGAAGTGTTGCGAACCGGCAAGGGAACCAGCTTTGCACACTGCAGAATGATTCAGAACGGCAGCTTGCGCATGCTTGTCACCGCAGCTTTTACCACGCAAGAATCTTTGAAGGGGGAAACTTGGTCATCTGTCGCCGCACCTGACTACCCCGCATGGGAAGACTGTCCTGCACCCAGAGCAAACAAAGCGCGTGAGTTTACGCAACGTGTGGAAATTCGCATGGTAGAAGGTGATGCCACACTTCGCCGTGAAAAACTTGATGACACCGGTGTGTTTGGCGGCTGGCTTCAGCACCGCGATGGCGCCACAGCTGATGTGTTTTCATTACTGATGTTTGCGGATGCCTTTCCGCCCCCGTTATTCACCGTATTTGGCATGCAAGACTGGGTACCAACCGTAGAATTGACGGTGCAAGTTCGTGGTATTCCGGCCGACGGACCATTAAAAGGGCGGTTTCTAACGCGGCATCTCAGTAATGGTGTAATGGAAGAAGATGGCGAAATTTGGGATCAGAATGACAAACTGGTTTGTGTTTGCAGGCAAACCGGCAAGATCAGACTCAGCCACAACAAAGATGGGTCGCCCATCGTTTGACACCGCTACTTTATGGGCGGAATGTGCGGATTTTTTGTTTCAAAGGGAATGTCGAACCGCTGTCGATAAAACAACAATTCTTGTTCGACTTGTTCCTTGCTAATGCCAAAATCTTCTAGTGAGTACTTGTGTGCGCCATGTTTGTGTTGCGCATTGCTTGCCAGCCAATCACGCATACCTTGCCTGGCAATGGCAGATAACTCCAGGTCCAAAAAATTGTAGATACCTTGCAGGCTTGATTCCCAATCAGCCGTTATATCTGCATACAACACATCATGCTGTTGAGAAGCAGGCAATGCATCGCGAATACTGAGATTCTTTGTCAACATGCGCCGGGTTTTGCTTAGCCACTCTTTGCCAACCCAATGCGGGTCAATGGAATCGCTGTCGCGTACTATAGAATTCCACGCCATGGAACACGAAGAACCTACCACTTTAACTGGATCGCGATGCGGGCAAATCAGCTTCGCATCAGGGAATACCGTTAAAAGTGCATCCAGATCTTGCACGTGCTGTGGCGATTTCATAATCCAAGGTTTATTTTCCGGGTCATTGCGGAACCAGGAAGTTACCTGCATTAAGGTACGCATATGCCGATAGGCGCCGGTCTGATCGTTTGTCATCAGATGCTCTGCGAAACTCTCTACTTTGGCTTGAACTTCGAACATTTGAGTTGAAAAATCGTGCATGATCAGGCCAATCTCTTCTTCAACTTCATGCGCTCCCAATGGGTGAACGGCCGCTATTTGCGGGCTCATGTACAGCACTATTTTAAGACCTTGCTCTATTTCAGTAATGCGCGGGTCCATGCCCTGCCCTGTGTCGCGTACTTTCAAGCTTTCAGGGTATGGCACGGGATTCATAGACTCCCAGGCCTTCACATGGAGAAATTGTGGGTCAGATGCCATCAAACGATGCAAGCGCGTGGTGCCTGAGCGAGCCAGGCCCACTATCACAACTGGTGAAGGGATCTCCCGCGCAAGAATTTCAGGGTGCCTGGTGAGCAAGTCGTGCAGATACAATCGATCGCGCAAAATACTGGTGATGGACTGGCGCTGCATCAGACGCCCAAGCGGATTTAGGTCCGCCTCGGAATTCAGCGCGTCAATCAGTAAGCGCAGCCGGGGAAGGAAAGAGTCATCTCCAAAATCCTGCAAGCCAGTTTGCTTTCGCGCATTTTCGATCAAGCTAGGCTCTTGCAAAGGGAAACGTGCAAGCCCAAGCTTATTCAGCCCACGTACGACCGCGTTAAACACCTTTATGGGTGTGCGATGATACTCCCTTGCAGAAGGTAATCCGCTCACGGTATGGTCAGCCATTAACCCATAGGGAACATGCACATCCATTGCGCCACAAGTGCCGGCTTGTCGCTGCCTTCTATCTCTACCGTCATGTCGTAGGTAATCAGAATTTGATTGTTTGGTTTTTCTACAATGTCTGCGATGATGGCACTGCCGCGGATGTTCGTGCCAGATGGAACGGGCGATAGAAATCGAATTTTGTTAAAACCATAATTGATGCCCATCAAGGCGCCTTCGACGAAAACACCAAACTCTTCCGCCATGGCCGACAGCATGGACAAACTCAGAAAGCCATGCGCGATTGTGCCGCCAAACGGCGTATTTTTCGCAGCTTCTTGATCTACATGAATGAACTGATGATCTTCGGTAGTGTCGGCAAATTGATTTATTCGCTCTTGCGTCATAGTGAACCACTTGGTTGGTTCGCATTGCTTACCGATGGTCTCAGGTATGTCTTCTCGCTTAATGATTTGCATGAGCTTCCTCTGTTTTGCTTGGAATAGGGCAGTGTAAACGCTATCGATATGGAATGGTACAATCGAACTTTGGCCATGTAGCTGACCTTTTATGAAACGCCGGCAGTTTATTTACTCTTCACTTTTGCTAACCGCTGGGTGTGCGACTAAGGTGAGCAACTCTGCAATGCAACAAGCGTTGCAAGCAGATCCAGATGACATTCTTGACCTGCCACCAGGCTTTAACTACTCCATTATCTCGCGCGCAGGCGACCCAATGAGTGATGGCTTGCTGACACCGGCAAGACCGGACGGTATGGCCGCGTTTGCAGCGCCCAACGGACAAATTGCGCTGGTGCGTAACCATGAGAACCTGGCAGGGCAACATAAATACGGCGCATTTGGCGCCAAGCTAGAGCGACTGCCCTCGTTGGACAGGCGTTTCTTCTACGACTATGGCAAGGGCGAGATGCCAGGCATGGGCGGCACCACCACTTTGCTGTACGACCCAAAATCCGGCCAAGTCAGTAAGAGTTACTTAAGCCTTGCCGGCACCGAACTGAATTGCGCTGGCGGCCCAACCCCCTGGGGTACCTGGCTGTCGTGCGAAGAATGTTTCGACCCCGCAACTCTGAAAAGAACCCACCATATACCGCGCGAAAAACAACATGGCTATGTATTTGAAGTAGACCCACTCGCCGGTGAAATTCAGGAGCCGGTGCCGTTACCCGCGCTTGGCCGGTTCATACATGAAGCGGCTGCGATTGACGAGAAAACGGGTGCTGTGTACCTGACCGAAGACTGGCGTGACGGCCTTCTGTATCGTTGCGTACCAAAAGAGCCAGGTAAGCTGGCCAAGGGTGGTCAACTGCAGGCGCTTGCCTTTATTGACGAACAACTAAACGATACCGCAAATTATTCCGGCGACCAGTCACTCGCCATTGGCGAGTGGAATGCGGTTCGATGGATTAACGTAGACGACGCGGATGCAGAAGACAATGATCTCAGATTGCGCGGACGCGCCGCCGGTGCCGCTCGATTTGTTCGCGGTGAAGGCATTTGGTATCAAGACGGTCTTATCGCTTTTACCTGCACAGAAGGTGGTGCTGACCGCAATGGTCAGGTTTTCCTCTACCGCAGCACTGACGATGATCTGGGCGAGTTAAAGTTATTGGTGGAAGCCACCGCTGAGTCACCTATGCACAATGCCGACAACTTGAGCTTTACCCCCTGGGGTGAGTTGATAGTGTGTGAAGACCGCTCCGAAAACTGCGGCTTGTACGTACTCAAGCTAGACGGTAGCTACACACAATTCGCCTATCATCGCGGTTCACGCTCAGAACTGGCTGGCGCTTGCTTCGCACCGGACGGCAAAACGTTGTTTGTGAACATTCAGGATATTGGTTTAACCCTGGCGATTACTGGCCCTTTCTAGTTGGCCACTGTGTTGCTGACTAGCTGCGTTATTTTTCCGAAGCTTCTTCACGCAGCCTGATTGGACCGAAGTATTCAGGGTATTTGCCGCGCATGGGCGCATAGAACTCCCTGAAAAAATCCATATCAGTGGCCACATCACCAGTGGGAGTTAACACAGGCCCAAAACCGCCGCGTTTTTGCCCGTAGTCCAAATACGAAGGCACAATTGGCACACCAGCCGTGCGTGCCACGTGGTAGAAACCTGACTTCCAGTATTCACTGCGCCTGCGAGTGCCTTCCGCAGGAATAACGATCACCAAATCTTCGTGATCTTTAAATGTAGCGGCCATGTCTTCCACAAGGTTGCGATTTTCATGCCGGTAAACCGGCACACCACCAACCAACCGCATAAACCAACCCAAATGCGGTTTAAAGAGATGGTGCTTGCCCAGCCAGGACATATTGATGTCGAAGGCGGCCGCATACAATAACAGCAGCGGGAAGTCCCAATTGGACGTATGCGGTGCCGCTATCATCACAAATTGTGGCGCCTCAGGCCGCTCACCTTCCGCCCGCCAGCCGAACAGCCGCAAGATTGCGCGCGCAAGATGTTGTTTGATGGTCAAACGACCGCCGACAATTCAGCACTTCGCCAAGTGGAGAATGCCCTGCAGGTAGTGAGGATCTGCTGTTGTTTTACAAAAGTAATAGTCACCGAATCAATATATACGGCTACACAGCTGCTGCCAGATAAATTTGTGGTAATCGTTCCAGCGAGAAAACCCAAAACTTTCGAGAATTTAAGCCCGCTGCTAAACGCCTGCGGTAATCTAGAGGAATTATCGACTGAGCGAGAACCCACATGCTGCAAGAGTTTAGCAATAAAGTAGCCGTGATTACCGGCGCCGGCAGCGGCATAGGAGCGGCGCTGGCGCGAGGATTCGGCGGGCTGGGTATGACCGTCGTGGCTGCTGATATTAATGGCGAGAACGCCGCCGCTACCGCAGCAAGCCTGGGCACCGATGCGCACAGCTTTACCGTTGACGTTGCCAATGGTGACTCCGTACAGCAGCTGGCCGATTTTTGTTTCAAGGAATTGGGTCAGGTAGATCTGTTGATTAATAATGCCGGTGTGTTTCAGGGCGGCCTCACTTGGGAGCGCAGTGTGGAGGACTGGCAGTGGACCATGGGTGTGAACGTATACGGCATCATTCACGCCATCCGATCCTTCGTGCCGCGCATGATTGCCCAGGACACCGAAGGCCACGTAGTCAATACCGCTTCGGTCGCCGCCTACGTAGCTGGCCCAATGTCCGCACCGTATGTGGTGTCAAAATGCACCGCCATGGCTGTTACCGAATGCCTGGCTCTAGACTTGGAAATGACCGGTTCAAAAATTGGGGCCAGTGTGCTCACGCCCAGCAGTTTCAATACAGGCATTGCGAAAACCGCAAATCTACGCCCTGCAGAGCTTGGCACTGACACTACTGAAGACGGAATAGCTTGCGCTGAAGCGTTACAATCAATGCTGGATATTGGAGCCTCACCCGATGACGCGTTTCAACCAGTGCTGGACGGCATTAAAACCGGAGAGTACTTAATTCCAACCAAGCCAAGCTACAAACAGCAGCTGAGCACACGCTTCAATGCCTTAATGGAACGGACACTTCCGCCGATGAGCGAGCTGGATTAAACCAGACTAACAATAATCCTAACAGGAGCGAATTATGGGCAGGCTTGATAACCGCGTAGCAATTGTGACCGGCGCTGGTGGTGGCATAGGCTATGGCATAGCAACACGCTTTGCAAACGAAGGCGCCAAAGTGACCGTTGCCGAGTACAACGCAGAAAGTGGCGAACAAGCTGCTGCTGATTTACGCGCCATGGGTGCAGATGCGCACTTTGTTCAAACGGATGTTGGCAAGAAAGACCAGGTCGACGACATGGTGCAACAAACGCTTGAACAATGGGGCAAGGTTGACGTCCTCGTGAACAATGCATGGTCCTCCACTATTGGGCTGGCCCGCGTTGAGTGGGTTGATGACGATGCCATGCAGGCCGCGTTCGACGTGGGCACCATGTCATCCTTCTGGGCGATGCAAGCATGCTTCCCTCATATGAAAGCGCAACACTACGGCAGAATCGTAAACATGTGTTCGCTGAATGGCGTAAATGCGCATATGTATTCCGTGCACTACAACATGGCCAAGGAGGCGCAGCGCGCAATCACCCGAACCGCCGCACGGGAATGGGCGGCTACCGGTGTCACTTGCAACATAATTTGCCCAGCTGCTGCGACGGCGGCGTTTAATAATATGAAGGCAGCCAATCCGGACATGTTTACGGCGATTGAGGCCGCATTACCGATGCAGCGGATGGGTGATCCTGAAGACGACATTGCGCCGGTGGCATTATTCTTGGCGAGTGAGGAATCTCAGTATGTGACTGGGAATACGTTGTTTGTGGATGGTGGGAGTCATATTAATGGGTCGGCTTGGGCGCCGGAGATGCCTGAGGAGAAGCCAGAGTAAGCTTCAGATATGCTCTTGGGTTTTAAATCCGGTATGCACAACCTATATGTGCTTCAGTGACGCGCCGGACCCAAGGCACTCGCTGTGCTCGCGGGGCCAGCTTTAAAGCCATCCATGGGGGCTCTTCAAAAAGGTCCCTCTTTTTGAAGGTCTCTGAAGCACATATAGGCTGCGCATACCTACCACTGGAGTAGCGACAAAGTACTTGGAATCGAATTTCGCAATATTTAAGGTCTGAGCATGCGTTTCCCATTTTACTGACCGTTGAAAAGAGGGACCTTTTCAACGAGCCCCCATGGATGGGTTCACGGCGGGTCAGTAAAATGGGAAACGCATGCTCAGGCCGAACTACGAAGTAAAACACCCAAAATATGGGACAGCAAAATGGCAGTTGAAGAAAAGATAACATTCTGCAGAATTTGTGAAGCAACGTGCGGATTGAAAGTAAAAGTGGATGGCTCAACGCTTATTAGTGTTGAGCCTGACGAAAAGCATGTCGTAAGCCAGGGATATGCCTGTGTGAAAGGCACTCGCTTTGAAAACGTGCAAAACAGCCCTGACCGCGTTACCGCACCCATGAAGCGAGTCGGTGAAGAATGGCAGGAAATCAGTTGGGACCAGGCCTTAAAAGAAATTGGTCAAAAAATTAGGGTTATGGTCGACAAACACGGCCCGCAATCCTTTTCGCATTTTCTGGGATCTCCCACCGGCGCGCATTTAGTGCTGCCTATATTTCGCAACGCTTTTTACGAAGGCCTGGGTAGCCATCGTTTCTATGGCACGGCCACAACAGACACCGTAAACAAATTTCGTGTTAACGAAGACATGTATGGCCAAGCCATGCGACTGACGTTTCCAGATGTAGAACACGTGAAATTTTATATGGTCATTGGTGCCAACCCGGCGGTGTCAGGAAATACCTTGTTTCATCTTCCTCGAGCAGTAACACGCATGAAAGACATCGTTACACGCGGTGGGCGGTGTGTGTTCGTAAATCCCCGCAGGATTGAATCTGCGCAAGCGGGCGAACACCTGTTTATTCGTCCGGATACCGACGTGTATTTTCTGGCAGCGTATTGCAATGAACTAATCCAGCAAGGTGGTGTTGATAAAGAACGCGTTGACCGCTATATGAAAGGCTATGAGCGCCTGACCAAGCTTGTGGAACCTTGGACAGCCGAGAAGCAGGAATCTGTGACGGGCGTTTCTGCTGAAACCTTAAAAGGCCTGGTGCGTTCACACATCGAGTTAGGTGCGGCTGCCTTGTATATGGCTACCGGCGTGAATCAGGGGCGTAATGGCTCTTTGTGCTTCTGGCTGCTGGAAAGCATTAACGCCATCAGCGGTAATCTTGATTCACGTGGTGGCACCGTAATGGGTGATGGCATGGTCGACATGGCCGTGGAAAGCAAAAAAGCCGGCGGCTTCACCGACCTGAATCTTGATCGCAGAACCGATGGCCTACCCTGCGTTGTTGGCCAGCACCCATCGAATATGTTCACGCATGACATACTCAGCGACGCACCTGATCGTGTGCGTGGCACAATCATAGAGGCGAGCAACCCGATTATTGCCTGCAGCCGACCAGATCGAATGGTTGACGCGCTGAAGTCGTTGGACTTGATTGTCAGTATTGATTTGTTCAAGAACGAAGCCGCTGATCTTGCGCACTATATTCTTCCCGCCACCAGCTTTCTTGAGCGCCCAGACCTGCCTTACGCCTTGCAAAGCTTTACCGCCAATACACCTATGCCCTATATCACTTATTCTGATGCCGTGGTGGAAGCGCCGCCGGGCGTGCGCAATGAATGGTGGATTTACAGCCGGCTGGCGGCAACCGCCAAGGTACGCATGTTTGGCAACCCAATTGTCAGCTGGCTGTCAAAGCTGAATGCGACATTAGCAGACTCCAGCATTGGCTTACTGCGTCGTATCGCGTTAACACCGGAAAAACTCATCGATGGAATGTTGAAAAAATCCGGCTTGCCCGGCCGGGAAGACATGCTTGAGAAGCACCCACACGGCCTTTTACTGGGTGATACAAAGGTAAACAATTTTTTGGGTACGGAGCGAGTTCTAACGGATGATGGGCTGGTTAACCTTGCCCCGGAGGCAATCTGTGCGGCCTTTGAAGACAAAATAGATGCAGATTACTTGTATGATCTTAACAACCGCGACCGATTTAAATTATTTGGCAAACGCGAAATCAAAACCATCAACTCCTGGATGGGTAATTCAGAACGATTGGTGAAAGCAGAATCTAACCATGCCTGGCTTCACCCGCGTGATGGTGAACAGCTGGGTGTAAAAGACGAAGATTGGGTGACAGTTAGATCGGAACACGGCGAAGTTGAAATACCGGTCAAACTCAGTGATGACGTGATGCCACGAAGCGTCGCGATACCGCATGGTTGGGGACATAAGTCCGCTAAAAGCTTACCGCATGCGGCGAAACACCCGGGTGTGAATTCCAACACACTTGCCGGCGATGGTATTGAAAATACTGAGAAGCTTTCTGGCATGTCGCATTTATCCGGCATCGTGGTTGATATTGAGAGGAGCCGCCATGAAGCGCAGAACGCGGTTTGAAGATGTAATCGCATTCGATCTAGACACTGACGTGGTTGTAGTCGGGTTTGGTGGCGCCGGGGCCAGTGCCGCTTTAGAAGCTCGGCGAGCGGGTTCGAAGGTTACGGTGTTGGAACGCTCTAGCGCCGGCGGCGGCTCTACCATGATGTCTGCGTGCGAGATGTATCTGGGGGGAAGTGGTGGCACCGCTTTGCAAAAAGATCTTGGCTTTAGCGACAGCACAGAAAATTTTTACGCGTATATGAAAGAGTGCTTCGGCGACAATGTAGATGAAGCACGTTTGAAAATGTACACAGAAGAAGGTCCTGAGCATTTTGACTGGTGCGAATCGATTGGCGTGAAATACAAGCGCGGTTTTTTTCCAGGTCGCGATGTGGTTGCGATGACAGGCGACTCTCTGCAATACACTGGGAACGAACGTTCCTGGCCGTTTACGGATGTCGCCAAGCCCATTCCCAGAGGCCACCTGCCTGCAGACGCCGATCACAATGGCGGCCAGGTTTTTATGTCAGCATTGCTAAAGCGCGTAGAAGAATCTGGTGCCGACATCCGAGTTGATGCACGCGCCAATTCTTTGCTACAAGACGACAATGGCCGCGTTTGCGGTGTGATCGCAAAAATCGACAATAAGCCATTCGCGATCAAAGCTCGCCAGGGTGTGGTGTTAACAGCTGGCGGTTTTGTGATGAATGAACAAATGACGCGGCAACACCTACCGCGCTACTTTCCAATTGACAATCCACATGGAAACCCTGGCGACATGGGCGACGGTATTCTGCTAGGCGTTGCGGCAGGCGGGCACGCAATCAATATGGGAGAGGCGTTTATCTGCGTTGCGCATTATCCACCGCCCGAATTAACGTTTGGCATATTTGTTAATAACCGCGGTCAGCGTTTCATTAACGAGGATATTTACCTGGCGCGCTTGGGTCACTACGCAATGGAACAGCCAGACAAGCAAATATTTATGCTGATTGATAACGAGCATTTTTCGCGGCCCGCCTATCAGGAGTCCGTTGAAATCATTGCGGTGGGCGAGAGCATTGAAGAACTGGAGCGTGACGCGGGGTTTCCACAGGGCGTGCTTCAAAACACAGTGGCTTATTACAATAAGCACGCTGAACATGGTGAAGATCCGCTGTTTAATAAATCACGCGATTGGTTGAAGCCCATCGCAGTCGCGCCTTTCGCGTTAGTTAGTTACTCACTCGATATTCTAAAACCCGCTATATTTACCCTGGGAGGGTTGGATGTGTTTCCCACGGGTGAGGTGTTAACGCCTGACCGCGAACCAATACCCGGGCTCTATGCTGCCGGTAGAACGGTTGCGGGCATTCCGCGCACGGCGAAAGGTTATGCCAGCGGCATGTCTGTGGGTGACGCCACATTTTTTGGGCGTCGCGCCGGTCGCCAGGCCGCGGATCAAGCGCGGTTTTGAATGCCAGACAGGCGTGCTGCGGCTTCCAGCAGCGTATCGTCTTGTTTGGCGAAACAAAAACGAACGTACCGATGCTCACTCGGCGTCTCGCAGAACACAGATATCGGGATGGCGGCCACTTTGACTTCTTTAGTTAGCCATTCTGCCATGTCACAATCTTGCTTCGCAGTGATCTGGCTGTAGTCCGCCAGTTGAAAATAGGTGCCCGCTGATGGCGTAAGTTCAAACCCTGAATCTGACAACGCCGAGCAGAATAAGTCCCGTTTGGCTTGATAAAAGCCAGCTAGCTGCAAGCAGTAGTCTGGCTCTGCCTGCATAAAATCGGCAAGCGCCCACTGCACCGGTGTTACACCAACAAACGTCACAAATTGATGTACCTTACGAAGCTCAGCAGTCAGTAACGGCGGTGCTACACAATAACCGGTTTTCCAGCCGGTTACGTGGAAGGTTTTGCCAAATGAGGAAACGACAAACGCGCGCTGATACAGCTCTTCGATAAGCAACAAACTCTGATGCGACATGCCATCGTACACCAGATGCTCGTATACCTCATCAGCCAGCAACAGAATGCTGGTCTCTCTAACCAGTTCAGCCAGTGATGCCAGATCACCCGCAGAGAACACCGCACCGGTAGGATTGTGCGGACTGTTGAGAATAATCATTCGCGTGCGCGGGTTAATTGCGTCTTTTACTTGTTGCCAGTCAATGGAAAATCGCGGTGGCTGCAGTGATATGTGAATCGTTTTACCACCGGCCAGTTGAACCGCCGGTTCATAACTGTCGTAAGCCGGGTCGAATACAATCACCTCGTCGCCGGGTTTTACGCTGGCCATAATGGCGCAAAACAAGGCTTCGGTAGCGCCAGGTACTACCGTTATTTCTGAATCCGCACTCACCCTGCGGTCATACAGTCGTTGCACTTTAAGCGAAATTTGTTCACGCAGCGCCTCTACGCCAATCATTGGTGGATATTGATTAAAGCCTTCGCGCACATAGTGTGCCAAACGCGCGCACAGGTAATCCGGACCATCGTAATCGGGAAAGCCCTGACCAAGATTGATCGCACCTTGTTGCTGCGCCAGCGCGGAAATCACAGTAAAGATAGTAGTCCCAACATCTGGCAATTTGCTGTCGATATTCATGATGCAAAAGTTTGCCACAGCGGCGGCAATTGCGCTTGCCGGACTTGATAAAATTTGTCCTCGCCACTGACTGGGCAGATGAAACCAAGACTGTACGCGCATAACTGCAGGTCGCGCTGATCGGCTGGATCGCCATGTTGGCGATCACCAATTACGGGTAGCTTGAGAGAGGCGAGATGTATCCGCACCTGATGCTTTCGACCTGTTGTAATGCGCACCTTTAGCCTGGATTGCGCATCGGTAGCTGTTAGTAAACTCACTTCGCTGTGCGCGGTTCGTCCGTCAATGGAGAGGTCAACATTCACCGGCAGCATTCCCTGCTCCGGACGGCCATCACACAGTGCATGGTAGTGTTTATCCACCTTTCGGGTTGCAAATAGCCGACTCAGCTTTGCTTGCATTGTTTTACCGTGCGCCAATAGGCAGACACCAAACGTAAAACGATCAAGACGATGCACAATCAAATTGTTTCGATCAGTGTGTTCCGGGAAATGCGCTAAGCGCTGCAAGGTATGATGGTCGCCATACTTACTGCCCTGACATAAAACACCTGCCGGTTTGTGCCAAACACTGTATTCACCCTCATCCACCAGCAACACAGGTTCAGGCACCTTGGCATCAATAAGGTCCGCTCGGTAGTAAACGTGCAATTCGTCACCAACAGCTAGCGTACTGCTGGCCTTGCGTAAGCGCGCCGTTTGGCCGCCACGGGTACGCCACACCGCTCCACACTGCATTAACCGCTTGATTCTTGTATGCGACAGATCGCATTGAGTAGCTATGTGTTCAACAGCTGAAACCGATTCAACTATTGGCAGATGAAGCTCCAATCGCCTTAACGTTCCAAAACAGTCACCAGGCTTTTGGCGAAGTAGTCGATATTGCTTGAAGTGAGGCCGGCAACATTCATGCGCGTGGAGCCAACAATGTAAATCGCAAACTCCTCTCGCAGTCTTTGTACCTGTTGCTCACTAATTCCGAGAAAAGAGAACATGCCGTTTTCGGTGCGAATAAACTGAAATCCGTTATGCCCAGCCGCATCAAGCCGGTCTACCAACGCATCTCGCATACCGTTGATGCGATCACGCATCTCATTGAGCTCCGTGTGCCAAAGTGCTTTTAATTCTGGATCACTCATGATTGTGCCCACGATCGCACCACCGTGTGATGGCGGCATGGAATAAATTTGCCGCGCCGCATTCATTGCCTGCGAACAAGCCACCTGCGTTTGCTCAGCCGAGCGCGTTAAAAATACGATCGCTCCTGCACGTTCGCGATACAGACCAAAATTTTTGGAGCAGGAACTGGCCACCAACATTTCCGGAACCCGCTCAGCCATCCAGCGCCACCCTTGCGCGTCTTCATCCAAGCCATGCGCTAGCCCCTGATAAGCTGCGTCAACAAACGGTGTGAAGCCCTTGTCCAGGCTAAGCTCCGTCAACGCCTGCCATTGTTCCAGCTTAAGGTCAGACCCACACGGATTGTGACAGCAGCCGTGCAACAGCACGACATCGCCCGGCCCGGCAGACGCCAAGACCGACATCATCGCATCAAAATCAATAGCGTGTTGCTCGTGGTCATAGTAGGGATATTCTTGAACCGTAAGATTAGCACCTTCCAGCAAAGGGAAGTGATTTGGCCAACTGGGTTTACTCAGCCAAACTCGCGTGCCGGTTTGTGAGCGATTGATCACCTCGGCGCCAATACGCAATGCGCCACAACCACCCGGCGCCTGTACGCTGCCAACCAGGCCATCGCTCAATAAGGAATTACCGGCGCCGAACAATAACTCCAGAGTGGCATTGTTAAATTCAGCAACGCCGGCCTGCGGCAGATAGCTCTTACTGGTTTCGGTTTGCTGAATACGCTCCGTTGCCCGCGTAACCGCTCGCATAATAGGCGTGGTGCCCGATTCGTCTTTGTACACGCCAACACCCAAATCTATTTTTTTCGGATTGCTGTCTTTCTTAAACGCGGCACTAAGGCCAAGAATAGGGTCGGCGGGTATTGCCTGCAGATTTTCCAGCATGTCAGTGTTCCCTAAGGTGCTGTACAAACACACGCTGCCGCGATGTTTGGTTTGCAGCAGCCGAAAAAAAGGGGCTTTTAAGCCCCTTCTCTAATTTTTCTGGATGTAATTATCTAGAAGTTGTTCTCATACCGCAAGGCCAGGTGCAGAGATGCTTCAACGACACATGCCGAGCGTACTAACTGTTTGAACGCCCCCTGCTCGCCGCTATTTTAAGGCGTAGCGCATTCAACTTGATAAAACCGGCTGCGTCAGCTTGATCATAAGCGCCGGCGTCGTCATCAAAGGTTGCGATGTTCTCGTCAAACAAGCTGTCATCTGACTTTCTACCCACAACATCAACATTGCCCTTATACAGTTTTAATCGGACAACGCCGTTCACGCAGTGCTGTGATTCATCGATCATGGTTTGCAACATCAGACGCTCAGGTGCCCACCAATAACCGTTGTAAACCAACTGCGCATAACGTGGCATCAGCTCATCTTTCAAATGTGCCACTTCGCGGTCCAGTGTAATAGATTCTATCGCGCGATGCGCTCTGAGCATGATGGTGCCGCCCGGTGTTTCGTAACAGCCTCTGGACTTCATACCCACGTAGCGATTCTCGACAATATCCAATCGACCGATGCCATTTTCACCACCAATGCGATTGAGATTGGTCAGCACCTCCGCAGGTGTTTGTTGCTCACCGTCTATGGCAACAATGTCACCACCTTGGTAAGTCAGTTCCATGTAGTGCGCTTGATCAGGAGCCGCTTGCGGTGCTACCGACCAACGCCACATCTCTTCTTCCGACTCACACCAAGGGTCTTCCAGGCATCCGCCTTCGTAAGAAATATGCAATAAATTGGCATCCATCGAATACGGTGATTTTTGCCCACGCTTCATCTCAACAGGAATTTGATGTTCTTCGCAGTAGGCCATTAGCTTATCGCGTGATAACAAATCCCACTCACGCCACGGAGCAATAACTTTTATGCCGGGCGACAGAGCATAGGCCCCCAACTCAAACCTGACTTGGTCGTTGCCTTTGCCCGTGGCCCCATGCGAAATTGCATCAGCGCTTGTTTCTGCAGCAATTTCCACCAAGCGTTTGGCAATTAGCGGGCGCGCAATTGATGTGCCGAGCAGGTATTCGCCTTCATAAATGGCATTGGCCCTGAACATGGGAAACACATAATCGCGCACAAACTCTTCGCGCAAATCTTCAATGTAAATCTCCTCCACGCCCAAGGCCTGCGCTTTGGCTCTGGCGGGCTCCACTTCCTCACCCTGACCAATGTCAGCAGTGAACGTAACAACCTCCGCGCCATAGTTTTCCTGCAGCCACTTGACGATTACGGAGGTATCCAAACCGCCTGAATAGGCTAATACCACTTTGTTGACTCTTTCCATGCATGACCACCTGTGAAGACAAAAAAGAACAGCAGCCCAAGCAAGGCCAACCAGCAATTTTACCATAGCGGTCTTCGCTTGGTAACGAAACAAGAAAATAGCCAATTAGTTATGTTGGCGGCTGTAACAGTCGCATTGGCTATTGCCAGAAGCCCGTCTTTACTATTAAATTGCGGTAACGTAGCTTAATTATAAATCTACGCTGGCGACTTACCGATATTGACCCCAAAAACGAGTTAAACGACGCGTTTTTCTCCACGCCAAATCTATACAGCTATATAAACAAAGTGCAAAAAGGAAATCAAAATGTCTAATCGCATTACAGCCAAAACGAGCTTGTTGAGTGTGCTCGTGGCAGCGACCACTTCAATTGGCCAAACCGCGTTCGCTCAAGAGCCAGAGCTCGAAGAAATTGTAATAACGGGTTCATACATTGCAGGGGCCGCAACGGACGCACCGTCGCCGGTTTCGGCCATTGATCGGGATGACCTAATGCAACAAGGCGCACCGTCAACAGTGGACATCGTGCAAAATATGACCTTCTCCAGCGGCACGGAGAATCAAACTAACCAGTTTGCGTCAGGTAACACCGCAGGAACGGCCAATATCAACCTGCGCGGCCTGGGCTTAAGCCGCACACTGGTGTTAATGAATGGTAGACGACTGGTGACGGCGGCGGCACAGGCAAACGACGGCTCCGCATTTGTTGACATCAACACCATACCGGCCTTGGCCATTAACCGAATTGAAGTGCTTAAAGATGGGGCTGCTGCAACCTATGGTTCCGATGCCGTAGCTGGCGTGGCGAACTTCAATACTCGTAGCGATTTTGTCGGCTTTGAAATTTCCGGTTCGTACCAAGACATAGATGGCAGTGACGGCGATTATGACCTTGGGGCTATTTGGGGTATCGAGGGTGACAACTTTAATGTGGTCACATCGATTGGCTACCGCGCGAGAACTGAATTACCGCACTCAGAGCGGCTGGATGCAGTCAGACCCAGAATTGACACCTTATCGTCCGCGGAATCAGGAAACACCACGCTGCAATTTATTAGCGCACCGGATGGCCTGGTGTTGTTCGGACAATCCACCACCGGCAATCCGGCGGCATTTCTGCCCATTCCAAGCGCACTGCTTGAACCCGATGGCACTGTAACCCAGGCGTCTGCCGCGTCTCTGAGACCAAATGGTCTTCGAACCAATTTTGTTAGAGATCCGGAATGCGTCGCAGCCGGTGGCGTCATATCGTCTGCTAACCGTTGCGGCTTCAGCTTCATCAACTTCAGTAATTCAATTGAAGAAGAAGAGCACATACAGGTGTTCAGTGAGGCGTCTTTCGATATCAACGACAGCACGCGTTTGTTTGGCGAAATCATGTACGCCTCATCGGAAGTGCCAGAATGGAAAACATCGCCATCGTATCCGCCGTTACTAGAAACCGATACCGATCGCTACGTGCCAGCCGACCACCCGGCGCTGCTTGATTTTGTAGCGAACTATCCTGGCATTACCACCGGTGGTGCTGGTGGACCGTTGGCAGGCGTTATTCCGCCGTCTCCGGCTGACTTCAGTGGCGGTGCTATTTTTGTCGGCCGCCCAATTGCCGTCACAGGGCCTGCTGAAGTGGGCAGTCGCGAGCACACAACCTTCCGCTTTCTAGCGGGTCTAGAGGGCGAGTTTGATGGCGGTGCTACTTACTCAACCTCTTTAATTTATGCAGAGAATGTATCGGAAAGCAGCACGATTGATACCTTGACGGATAACTTCCAAGCCGCACTGCTGGGCTTTGGTGGCCCAAATTGCACCGGCACCATGGCGGGGGCAAACGGCTGCGAATATTTCAATCCATTTAGTTCCGCAATTCCCGGCACCCAGTTTCATGATGCCGCACTGGAAAATAGCCCGGAGCTACTGAATTGGCTTAAGACCCCGTTGGATGTTGAGCTGACCAGTACCTTGACCGTGTTTGAGGCTATCTTTACCGACGAACTCTGGGATATGCCAAGTGGTACCGTGAGTTACGCGGCTGGTATCCAGTACCGTGATGAGGAAGTTGATACTCAATTCAATGACATTGGCAACATCGACCTCACTCCCGGAGATCTGGATTCCACTGGCAACCCCACAGGTGCGTTCACGTTCTTGCGCGGTGGCACAAATGGTTCCGTTAGCCAAGATGTATTTGCGGTGTTCGGCGAGTTGGCGATCCCGGCAGCAGAAAACGTTGATGTGCAACTGGCCGTACGCTATGAGGATTACGGCAGTCTGATTGGTGACACGATCGACCCAAAAATTGCCTTGCGTTGGGATATTACTGACACCGTCACCATACGAACTTCTGCCAGCACAACGTTCCGCGCGCCTTCGCTAAACCAAACCACCGGGCAAAGTACAGCCCTGGAGTTTATCGGCGCTGAATTGTTGTTCAAGGCGGTGGATAGAACGGGTAACCCAAACCTTGAGGCAGAAACGGCGGATACGTTTAACTTTGGCTTGCTGTTGTCGCCCACAGACAATCTTTCAATGTCCTTGGACTACTGGCGCTTTGACTTCTCTGACGCGATTGTCAGGGAAGATCCAAACGCCTTGGTTAGGCAGGTGGCAAACGAAAATGGTGGCGCAATTTGCGGCGTTAGCACGGACATAATCTGTGACGCTGGCGGTGTGACCATTGCCCGCATCCTGACAGATTATGTGAACGGACCCGATATCGAAACCGATGGCCTTGACCTTAATATCGCCTATGGGTTTGATGGCATGGGCGGCTTTTGGGATTTCAACTTTGATGCCACCTACGTGATGAATTATGACGTTGACGCGTTCCAGGCGAATGAAAAGTTTGATGCGGTTGGTAGTTTGAATGCGGCCACGTTTGTGCGGCCTATTCAGGAACTTAAGGCTAACTTATCAATTAACTACAATTTGGAGAATCATAACTTCCGATTGTTAACCGCCTATGTCGATGACTACGTTGATAACGCAACGAACGTGCTGCTAGGCACTGCATTCGAAGATACTCTTTTCGATCGCAAGGTCGATTCTAACTTGGTGAGCAGTTTTTACTACACCTGGACCTTGAACGAAGGCAATTCGACTATTTCTGCGTCAGTGGTTAATCTGACGGATGAAGATGCACCGTATGTACGAACTGATCTGCGTTATGACGCACAGACGCACAACGCGTTCGGTCGCATACTCAAGCTGGGCTTTACGCACAGCTTCTGAGTCTCCCGCCTTAAGATGTTAGCCTGCAGCTGCCCAGCAGCAGGCTAACGCTCAAGTCGTACCGTAACTCGGCGATTCTTGAGCCGATTCGCATCATTGGTGTTCGCCACTACCGGGTAACGTTCGCCATGGTAGCGAGTGGTGATGCGCTTTTGGCTGATTCCAGAGCGAGTCAGGTAGGCGGCAACGGCCCGTGCGCGACGTTTTGATAATTCGATGTTGTAGTTTCGGTCATGCACATTGTCTGTGTGGCCGTCGATGTAGAAACGTTTAACGCTTTTGTCCGCCTTGCTGTATTCCACAATTTGATCAAGCTGGGCACGCGCCACTGCGTTCACCGCATGTTTGTCGGTGTCAAAGTGCACACGAGAACGAGATATCTGCTCGAAGTTCTTGCTCAGCAGTTGCTCTGAACATCTAAGAAACTGATCGTAAGCTTTTAGAAAGTGCTTTGGTGAGATACTAACGTCAATTGTCTGTTGCGTGTCAAACCAGGCCGCACCCTGAAACTCAGGCACCATACCGCGCTGCAAAGACGCTAGCATCGCATTGGCCAGATGGTTATCCACTTGCACAGCCTTCGTGCCTCGAAACACCTGCACTGGACCCAGTGTTCGAGAGACTAATTGCGGAGCCCATACAGGTGCTTCAGCCACCAGCATGGCCTGCCCTGCTGCCAGCGGGTTGCGCTGAGTGTGCAATATGAAATCAGTGCCGCTGCCAGCACGTTCGGTAAATGTGGCTGTGCCTAAACGCTTGATGTCCTGGCTTAGGGAGCAGCTGAGTTTATTACCGCTGGAATACCAATCAGCCGTGTCAATCTGCGTGGTTGAGCGGGCATAAGCAAGTTGCTGCGCCTGGCGGGTATCCTGATAGACACCGACTGGCTGAAGCGTTACCGGGTCGTAGACCTGGGCAGTCAGGGTGGTGCTAAACAACAGCGCGATACAAAGCACAACTGTCTGGCTTTTGGTCAACAAGCGGTTCATTCTCATCCTTGTGTGCGAATGCCAGGCGCTTGTGGGGTACCGCCGGTATTGAGCAACTTCTAATCAGAATAGCCCAATATTGAGTATTTAACGCTCGTATCGAGCGCTAAAACAACTACCAGTTCACAACTATCACTTTCCTACCGATTACTGTAGGATCAAGACACTTATACGCTGCACCTTTATACCTTGAGCCATTCCCTAACCATTACCCGCCCCGACGACTGGCATATACACCTACGCGACGGAGATACCCTGGCGGCCACTGTTCGGGACGCAGCACGCTACTTTGGGCGCGCGATCATTATGCCTAATCTGGTGCCGCCTGTACGCAACGTGGAAGAAGCCCAACTCTACCGAAGGCGCATAATAGACCAGCGTGAGCCGGGCTCAGTGTTTGAGCCATTGATGGTTCTGTATCTCACCGATCAAACCAGCGCAGATGACATACGTGCCGCGGCCAAACCTGGAAGCGGCTGCGTTGCTGCCAAACTTTACCCGGCGGGCGCTACCACCAACTCAGAATCTGGTGTTACCCGTATAGGCGATCTGGACAGCGTTTTTCAGGCGATGCAGGAATGCGGCATGCTGTTGCTGGTGCATGGTGAAGTAACCCATGACGACGTTGATGTATTTGATAGAGAGGCTAGATTTATCGATGAGGTATTAACACCTTTGTTGGACCGCCATCCTGGCTTAAAAGTGGTATTGGAACATATCAGTACCGAACAAGCCGTTGAGTTTGTTCGTGACGCGCCAGACAATATCGCCGCTACTATCACCGCACACCATCTAATGTTTAACCGCAATCACCTGCTTGCCGGCAGCGTGCGGCCACATTATTACTGCCTGCCCATACTGAAACGTGCCAGCCACCAAGAAGCACTGCTTGCTGCCGCTGTCAGTGGTAACCCCAAATTCTTTTTGGGCACAGATTCTGCGCCGCACCCAGTAAGCAGCAAAGAGGCAGCATGCGGCTGCGCCGGTTGTTACACCGCGCATGCGGCTATAGAGATGTACGCGGAAGTGTTCGAACAGCAGCAGGCCTTAGACAAACTCGAAGCGTTCGCCAGCTTTCACGGGCCTGACTTTTACGGGCTGCCCAGAAACACCGACACTATTACCTTACTCAAAGAAAGCTGGCGGGTACCTGAGCAAATGGAGTTTGGATCGCAAACCTTGCGGCCACTAAAATACGGTGAGCAAATTGCTTGGCAGGTTGTGAATGAGTCTGCTTCGTGAGTGGTGACAATGGTTACCGTTTTGTGGAAGAAGACGGCAGCACGGAGAAAACACCACTGGCGGGCCGCTTTCGCGGATTTCTTCCAGTTGTTGTCGACGTAGAAACCGGAGGCTTTAACGCTGAAAAAGACGCGCTATTAGAAATAGCAGCTATAACTTTGACCATGGATACACGCGGCTACCTGGTTGAAGAATCGGAATTTCACGCAGCAATTGAGCCTTTTGATGGTGCCAACCTGGAGCAGTCAGCGCTGGATTTTACCGGTATCGATCCCGCGGACCCTGAGCGTAACGCACGACCTGAAACTGAGGCCTTGCAGGAGCTTTTCCAAATCATACGTCGCGAAGTCAAGGCACACGGCTGCACAAGAGCAATTATGGTCGCGCACAATGCGCATTTTGATCAGGGCTTTGTGCACGCAGCGGCCGAACGCTGTGAGCTAAAGCGCAACCCCTTCCACCCTTTTTCCTGCTTTGATACCGCTACATTATCCGGCCTAGCTTTAGGCCAAACCGTATTAGCCCGCTCTTGCCAAGCCGGCGGGATAGAGTTCAATGGCTCCAGCGCGCATTCAGCACTTTATGACACACGCAAAACAGCCGAGCTGTTCTGCCTGATCGTCAATCGCTGGAAAGATTTGGGGGGCTGGCAGAGCTAAGCCAGCCACTATCGGGCGTGGAAGTTACTCTTCCTCCGAACTTACCGCGGCACTTATTACCGCTTTTAATTCCTCGCGCTCGTGCATATCAGTGATGATGTCACAACCACCAAGCAATTCGCCGTTCACCCATAATTGTGGGAATGTAGGCCAATTGGCATACTTGGGCAAGTTTGCTCGAACATCCGGATTGCTAAGCACATCAACATAAGCAAATCGTTCACCGCACTCCATTAACGCTTGCACTGTTCGTGCCGAGAAGCCGCACTGAGGGGCGTTGGGAGAACCCTTCATATACAGCAGCACGGGGTTACCTTCAACCTGCGCTTTAATTTCTTCCATTATGTCCATAGTTACCACCCAATACTGCGACCAATTAATACTGCTATTGTACTCAGTTTGGCAGAAAAATGCTTGCGCCGCTCGCCGTCAGGCAGCGCCAGAGCCTACGAATCTGCTGTGCAGCAGCTATTTCCCCCGCCCTTACCAGCGGTTTGCGCTTTGATCGTTTTCACGACGCGATTCAGGCAGCTGGCGCTTATTCTTTACCGTTTTTACTTTGCCACTTTAGCAAATTTTGGATGAAGAAATGGCCGCAGAAAGCTTGGTAGAGGAAGGCTAGCTGCCCACTTTGGTAAACGTCGTCCGTCAATGCACGTTTGCGTGTGTGATTGTTACACTGCGATATTTTCGCAGCGCTATAGGTTGCCTAACAATGTGCATACTGCTAACGTACTTATGCGAATGGAATAGCAAAAAATATTATGGAAATCACGGACAATTCGATTGTGCGGCAAACACCCAAGTCGTCGATTGTTGTGGTCGCGGCATCGGCGGGCGGACTTACAGCCATTGACGAGCTGCTTTGCGCACTGCGCGATGACAACAACGCCAGTTACTTCGTATTGCAGCAACTGGCCAATGACAGTGAGAGCGCGTTAGTCAGCAGGCTTAGAGCGCACACCAGAATGCCAGTGATCGGCATGAGCGACGGAATTTTGACGCAGCCGAATGTTGTTTATGTATTACCTCCTGCGCACATCGCCCGTCTGGTAGAAAACAAATTACTCGTAAGCGAAGCACCCGACGCAGCGTTTGCGCATCCAGTCGACGTATTCTGCACGTCAATAGCCGAACAAACTGAGGCACTGGCAAGCGCGGTGTTCCTGTCTGGAGTGGGTGATGACGGCTGCGCAGGCGCCGTTGCTCTGAAATCGGCCGGACATGAAGTTCTGGTGCAGTTGCCTGAAACAGCGCGTTTCCCAAATTTGCCAGCACGCATACTGAATGCCTGCACCACCGTTGATTTTGTGCTGGCACCTGATGGACTCGCTAATCAACTAAATCAACATAAAGACTCAAACACCAGCCGAGTTCAGCATTGCGCAAATGAAGCCTTGCCCGAATACGGTAATGCCGCGCGCCCAATGGCCAACGAACAGCAAGTGTTGCGCGGTATGAATGCAGAGCTCCATGAGCGAATTGCGTTCCTTGAAAGCAAAGTTAATCATCTGCAGGCTATGCACGCTGCGCAGGAAGACACCTTCACGCAAAACCGCTTGACGCCACTTAATGTGTTAGTAGTGGATGATGACAGCAACGACAGGGCGTTGATGCGGGCCCTGCTGGGCGAGGTAGCTGGTGAGCAATACCAAGTGTCCGAAGCGGCCAGCGCCGGTGAAGCCATGAGCCTTCTCACCGAGGAGCAATTCGATTTGTGCCTATTGGAATATCGCCTGGATGATATCACTGCTTCTGGCTTGCTCGATGCCCTGCCCGAAAACCGATACGATACTGCGTTTGTTGTTGTTTCCGATTTACTGGATCTCGTGATTGAGGATCATTCGCTCACCACAAACGCCGTGCCCGCGCTCGACAAAAAACGATTGACGCCGGATATATTGAGAAAGAGTATCAAGGACGTGATGCAAAGTGATCAAACCGGTCAAACACAAGTCGGCGCCTAATTCCCATAACGCCCAACGGCAATACAGTAGTCATCCGTTATGAAGATTGGCGTCACGAAAACCAGATACCATGTTGCCGTTGCCACCTCTGTGTTGTTACTCGGCCTGTGCATTACATACTATGCCGGTATTGCCGTGCACAAGAATGCAGAAGCACAACTTGGCGCACGCAATAAAGCCAGCAGCGAGATTGTGGCCTCTAGCGTTCAAACCCATATCGTCTACCGCATACGGGCGCTCGAACGAATGGCGCGACGGCTGCAGCGCGACCTGATACATCGCGACACCTTGGACCTGGTTGCCTGGCGACTGGATGCACGCGAGTTTTTTGCCAGTCAACCTGGCTATATTGCACTGCAGATTCTTGATGCTGACGTTAATGAATTAGTCACCATGCCGGTTCTCGAACCTAAGGTGTCCATTGAACTGTATGCACATTTCGAAAAACAGAATCCAGATAAGCTGGTACCTGGTCGCGAACGCGCAGCTCAGGCCAATGCTGTCGGTACTATTCAAATGAGCGATGGTCGCCGGGTATTGGCGCTTGCATTTCCGCTGTTTCGCAATGACGTTCTTCGCGGCTACCTGGTCTCGTTTATGGATGCCGAAACTTTCTTAGGCTATGTATTGCGCAAAGATTTCAACACTCTGCCTAACGTTTTAATAATGGAGAATAACCGGTTAATATGGGAACACGGCACTTTGGCCCGTGATAGAGTTGAACCGGTTCAGCTTAAAAACCTGGTGCGCTTTGGCCGCATAAATTGGACTGTACGTGCAAGCCGCTACGCCGACTTTAATCCCATGCAACATGTTCAGGTACGAAATTTCGCCGCCGTTGGTGTGATCGGCTCATTGCTGTTTT
Organism: Pseudomonadota bacterium; assembly: GCA_039111475.1. Taxonomy (GTDB): domain Bacteria; phylum Pseudomonadota; class Gammaproteobacteria; order Pseudomonadales; family JAUIET01; genus JAUIET01. The sequence continues at coordinate 30,177 of JBCCIP010000044.1, forward strand.
CTGGTTTGGCCTTTCTGGCTATGCGGAATTACAACCAGGTCAAACAACAACTGCGCGCCGAGCAACGCGCACGTGAATCAGAACATTTTCTGCAGCTGATTGTGGATCATACTCCTGACTTGATTTTCGTTAAGGATGCCAATTTTAAGATTCGCCAGATGAACAAAGCGATGCTGGCATTGTATCCAGGCAAATCCCTGGACGACATAGTCGGCACCACCACGATTGAAGACTACGATGAAAAAGAAGCTGAGGAGTTTCTGCGTTTTGACCGCATTGCCTTTCTTGAGGGACGCTCGGAAACAGAGGAGAGCATTATGTTCCCTAACGGCAAACGTGAAGTCTTGCTAACAAGCAAACTGAGATTTTATGACGACAGCGGCAATGCCTTTATTCTCGGCGTTGGAAGAGTGATCACCGCGCTGAAGCAAACGGAAGAAAAGTTAATCAGCAGCGAAGAACGCTACAAGCTGGCGGTGCACGGCACGTCAGTGGGCATTTGGGATATGGACCTTGTAAACGGCAAAACATTTTGGTCAGATCGCTACTGCGCTATTCTTGGAATAAAACACTCTGTCGAGCCCAGAGACGAGGAGTTTATCCAGCGTTTGCATCCAGACGACCGCGATCGTGCACTGCGGGCCATGGAGGACCATGTTTCAAAACGCAAACCGCATTTCGATGTTGAGTTTCGGATGCGCCATGACGATGGCAACTATGTCTGGATTCATTCGCGAGGCCAGGCAGCCTGGGATAAGCTTGGTAACCCAGTGCGTGTGGTTGGCTCCATTGATGATATTACCGATAAAAAAGTCGCCATGCAGGAGTTACTGCGCTCTAATCAGGAGCTGGACGATTTCGCTTACATCGCGTCACACGACCTCAAGGAACCATTGCGTGGCATTCACAATCACGTGCGATTTCTTGAAGAAGATTATCTAGCGGTTTTAGGAGAGGATGGCCAGCACCGAATCGAAAGACTCAAATTCCTTGTTAAACGCCTGGAAAAACTCATCAATGATTTGCTCGAGTACTCTAGACTAGGTCGTGTAGAGCTGCGCAAGCGTCAAGTTAATCTCAACGAACTGGTACGCGACATAGCGTTAAGCGTAGAGGAAGAAAAAGCCAGCATTACCGTTACCAGTGATTTGCCAACACTACTCGGTAGCGAAGTCCAGCTCGCACAGTTGTTTCGGAATTTAATCACCAATGCATTGAAATACAATAATGCTGATGAAAAACAAGTGCTGGTGAGTTGTTCGGCTGGACAACACAGTTCACTGGGTAACACTATTGTTTTCTCAGTAGCAGACAATGGCATTGGCATCCCGCCTCAATTTCGTGAGGATGTTTTCAAGATTTTTAAACGTTTGCACGGACCCGATGAGTATCCAGGCGGCACCGGTTCGGGGCTTACGTTCGCAAAGAAGATTGTCGAGCGCTACAGGGGTGAAATCTGGCTAGATGGCAATGATTTCGGCGGTACCACGGTATTTTTCTCTTTACCTGATGCACTGCAGAACCAGGTTTGAACGAATCCAATAAATCAACCGGCCAAGCAGCTTGCTCGTGTCCAAATTTAGCCAAGATGCGTATACTCGAAGGATGATAAAGCGCTACCGGAAACAGGTAACCCCTAATAATCAGAACAGGTAAAACAGGAGTAACGCGATGAACCAAAATGATTTTGCTCAGCCAATTCTGATTGTTGAAGACAGCGACGACGACTATGAAGCCACTGAACGAGCATTAAAGCGCGATGGAAAGCTGGGCAATGAGCTGATACGCTGCAGCAACGGTCAACAAGCGCTGGATTTTCTGCTCAGAGATGGCGCGCACAGTGGCAGAACCAGCCCGAACCCATCCATCGTTTTACTGGATTTGAACATGCCTGGCATTGACGGCCGCGCTGTGCTTAAGCGCATCAAGTCCGACGATTCTATTAAACACATTCCTGTGGTAGTGCTGACCACGTCAAATGCTCAAACGGATATTGACGCCTGTTATTCTGCTGGCGCCAATACCTGTATTTACAAGCCAGTAGAATTGGACGGATTTTTTAGCGCTGTGCAACAAGTTCGAGACTACTGGCTAAATATCGCTATGCTGCCAAGAATTGACTAGCTAGAAAATGAGCAAGTCGCTAGAAACAGCTACATCATAGCTAAACCATCTATTGAATTACACGATTTGGTAAACCGCCTTCCGCCGTTATACCCCTCTTCTTCCACCGGCCAACTTGATGTAAAATACCGGCCCAGAGGCAGCTTTGGCTGCCTTTATTTGTTTTACGGCTCGCACCCTTGGCAAGAAGGTCTGGGTGTGACCATGCCAGGCCGATGATTGTGACAAACTTAATGTCAACATACGCTCCGCATGACGTGGTTTTCACGCGGGGTGAAGGCGGCTGGCTGTTTGATACCGAAGGAAAACGCTATCTTGATGGTTTGACAGGTCTGGCTGTTTGCGGGCTTGGGCATGCCCACCCGGCCGTTACCGACGCTATCCAGAGCCAGGCGGCGGAGTTACTGCACTGCTCCAATCATTTTCGCATAGCCCGCCAGGAAGCCTTGGCGGAAAAGTTATGTGCGGTTAGTGGAATGGAGAACGTGTTCTTTTGTAATTCTGGCGCGGAAGCTAACGAAGCCGCTATTAAATTAGCGCGCCTGTATGGCAATAAGCATAGACATGTTGAAAAGCCCAGCATAATCGTGATGGAGGGCGCGTTTCACGGCCGCACCATGGCGACTCTAAGCGCAACCGGAAACCGCAAAATACAAGCGGGATTTGAGCCTTTGGTAGCGGGTTTCGTTCGCGCACCATACAACGACCTTGAAGCCGTTCGAACCATAGGCCGAAACAACAATTCGGTGGTTGCAATACTTGTAGAGCCGGTCCAGGGTGAGGGCGGTATTTGCGTACCAGACCAAGGTTATCTAAGTGAACTCAAGGCGATATGCGAACAGCATGACTGGCTATTGATGCTTGACGAAGTACAAAGCGGCAACGGGCGCAGCGGTCAATATTTCGCCTATCAGCATGAAGGCATTGTGCCTGATGTGATAACAACCGCGAAAGGCCTTGGTAATGGGATACCCATTGGTGCCTGCCTTGCGAGAGGTATAGCTGGTGAAGTGCTTACGCTTGGCAGCCACGGAAGTACTTTTGGTGGTAACCCATTGTCCGCTGCCTCAGCATTGGCCGTGTTGGACAGCATTGAGCAGGGCGATTTATCCACCCGGGCCGCTGAACTCGGCGACCGGATTCAGACGGGGTTCGCCAGCTTGTTAAATGATGGCCTGATCACGGAACTGAGAACAAAGGGCTTGTTGATTGGGCTCAATCTAGGCAGGCCGTGCGCCGAACTGGTCGCGGAAGGATTAAAAAATGGCGTTGTCATCAATGTCACCGCAGAGTCAATTCTGCGCATGCTGCCGCCTTTAAACATGAGTGATTGCGAGGCCGATCAACTGGTCGAGCTGGTCTCTGATCTCATTCTATCGTTTCACTCCAAACGCTCCTGATCTCCTTTTATTTGGGTATTTGCCATGGCTATTCGTCATTTTCGTTCGCTATTGGATCTAAGCTCTGACGAGCTACAACAAATCATTCTTCGCGCCGCCGTATTGAAACGCGAGCGACAGGACGGCGTGGAGCATGCGTTGTTCCCTAGCCGCGTGTTAGGCATGGTATTTGAGAAGTCATCCACACGTACTCGTGTGTCTTTTGAGGCGGGTATGGCGCAGCTCGGTGGCAGCGCCTTATTTTTGTCACCGCGGGACACTCAATTGGGGCGAGGTGAGCCTATTTCTGACAGTGCCAGGGTGATGTCGTCAATGGTGGATGTGCTGATGGTGCGTACATTCAAGCATGACACACTGGAGACCTTCGCAGAATATTCGTCTGTTCCCGTGATCAATGCGCTCACAGACGCCTTCCATCCCTGTCAGTTACTCGCTGACATACAAACGTTTGCGGAACACCGGGGCAGCTTAAGCGGGAAGACGGTGGCCTGGATTGGCGATGGCAACAACATGTGTCAAAGCTACATCAACGCATCTCGTTTGTGCGATTTCGAACTCTTAATCGCCTGCCCGGCGGGCTATGAGCCAGACGCCAAGCTGGTTGAAGCCAACCGAGACCGTGTTCGCATTGTGCGCAAGCCGTCCGAGGCGGCCCGGAATGCTCATTTGCTGGTTACCGATGTGTTCGCCTCTATGGGTCAGGAAGACGAGCAGGAAGCTCGGCTGAAGAGTTTTTCCGGCTATCAGATTAATGCTGAGCTCTTAAGTATTGCGGCACGTGATGCTCTGGTAATGCACTGTTTGCCTGCTCACCGCGGCGAAGAGATAAGCGCTGAAATCATGGACAGTGAAGACTCGGTGATCTGGGATGAGGCCGAAAATCGATTACACGCCCAAAAAGCACTGCTCGAATTTCTGCTAAATTCCTAAAACATAGCTAAGGCCGAAACCAGTTGACGCCCGACCATAACCGGACTCTGCTAGCCCGGCACAGAGATTTTGACCGATTCAGTTGCTGTGTCTGAGTACTAGCTGCGAACCCTGTCAACGGCGCGCTGCCACCCGGCGTATAACTCATCGCGCTGAGCTGCAGCCATGGCCGGCGTAAACTCTTTGTCTATCCCCCAGTTCTGCGCGATGCTGTCAAGCGATTGGTAAGCTCCGGATTGTAAACCCGCCAAATACGCCGCACCTAACGCGGTTGTTTCGTTATTGTTCGACCTTATCACGGGGCAGGCCAACATATCGGCCAGAAACTGAAGCAACCAGTCATTGACCGCCATACCGCCGTCCACTCTGAGAAATTCGGGTAAGCGACCGTCTTTGCCCATCGCTTCCATAAGGTCGCGGGTTTGATAGGCCACCGACTGCAGTGCGGCTGTAACTATGTGCTCGTGACTGGTATCTCTAGTGATGCCATGCAGAGCACCTCTTGCCTGAGCATCCCAATAAGGCGCGCCTAAGCCAGTGAACGCGGGCACCATATACACGCCTTGGGTATCCGGCGTGCGCAAGGCAATGGCTTCCACCTCTGCTGCACTGTTGATAACACCCAGTCCATCGCGCAACCATTGCACGGCTGTACCGGCATTAAAAATGCTGCCTTCCAGAGCATAGGTAGTTTCGCCATTCAATCTGTAGCCCACCGTGGCCAAGAGACGATTGCGCGATTTCAGACATTTTGTACCGGTATTTTGCACCAGAAAGCAACCTGTTCCGTAGGTGCTCTTGGCATTACCCGGCGCAAAGCATGCCTGACCAATCATGGCAGACTGTTGGTCGCCTGCGACGCCATTAATATCAACGCTTCCACCGAGAAATTCCGCCGCCACACTGCCATAAGAAGCGCTGCTATCAAGCACATCAGGCAGCAAATCCGCAGGTACTTCAAACAATTTCAGCAACTCAGGATCCCATTGCTGAGTGTGAATATTAAATAAGGCGGTACGTGATGCATTGGTAGCATCAGTGGCATGCACTTCGCCATGCGTAAGCCGCCAGATGAGGTAGCTGTCTATTGTGCCGCAGGCCAGCTCCCCTTTAGTGGCTCGCTCTCGCAAACCGGGCACTTCATTAAGCAACCAGCGGATTTTACTCGCTGAAAAATAAGGATCCAGCAACAAGCCGGTACGCTCTTGCACAAGTGCTTCGTGTCCTTGCGCGCGCAGCTTCTCACAATGATCATGGGTGCGGCGGTCTTGCCAAACAATGGCCTTATGCACCGGCACTCCGCTGTCGCGCTCCCACAGAACGACCGTCTCGCGCTGATTGGTAATGCCGACAGAGAGTATTTGCTGAGCCGAGCATTTGAGTTGACGCATCACATCGCGACATGCCCAAAGCGTGGTTTGCCATATTTCTTCCGGATCATGCTCCACCCAGCCATCATCTGGGAAGTATTGCTTGAATTCTTGCTGGGCAATAGCGACCGGAGTCCCCTCCAAATCAAAAAGGATCGCCCGGGAACTTGTAGTGCCCTGGTCTATGGCGAGAATAAAGTCACTCATTGGCCGCTCCGCATGTGATAATTACCGGCAGCAAGCCTAGCAAAAGAAGGGCCAAAACTGCTCGTTATTAGTCACGCAATTTAATTATCGAAAAACTCACCTAATGATATTGCATTCCGCCCTACGGCGCATTATCTTGTACCCCGCGTAACAAAAACCCCAACATGTAGTGTATTGACACTGAAATCTGACTGTCTTCCGACAGATGTAGGGGTATCTCAGGGGGGCGCTCGGCTTAATAGCCAAATTACACTGAACTCGTTACGCAAAGACCCAAGTCATGTGAGACAACTGTTCTGGATTCGTGATGGTAGAAAGCCATCGCTGGGGCAACTTTTTCTCTCACAAAGCAGGATGCCGGCTTGGCCCCCATGCTTACCCGTGATTAAGGGGAGCCCGGGTATGCACAAACATGGACCGTTGCGAACAACTAAAACAGACCATCGCCTATATTTCGGGGCGAGCAGATAAGTCGAACAGACGCTACGGAGAACCAATGCAAACAACCACCGAACCAGCCAGCCAAAACAACAAACCAGAGGCAGGCAATCTACGGAGCGAACCCAGCGCAGAAATGAGTGCAGTCGCGCCCGGCCAAATTCGCGTTATCAAACGCAATGGCACAGTAGTACCTTATGACAACAGTAAAATCAGCATCGCCATTACTAAGGCGTTCCTTGCTGTAGAAGGCGGCACCGCCGCGGCTAGTAGCCGTATACATGAAACCGTAGCCAGTTTAACAGAGCGCATCTCAGCCACGTTCAAGCGACGCATGCCGTCAGGCGGCACTATCCATATTGAAGATATCCAGGATCAGGTGGAACTGGAGTTAATGCGCAGTAGCGAGCAGAAAATTGCGCGCTCTTACGTTTTATATCGTGAAGAACGAGCCCGTGCCCGCGCAGAAGAAGAAGCTGAGCTGCCGATTATTCAAGACGAACAGCCCATACAAGTCACCATGGCCGACGGCAGCACCGCACTTCTCGATCAGAAGCGTATCCAGACAATTGTTACTGAGGCCTGCGCCGGACTGGATGACGTAGATGGTGACAAAATTCTGGACGAAGCCCTGCGCAATTTGTACGACGGCGTGCCGCTCAAAGACGTTGGAACCTCGTTGGTGATCACCGCGCGAACGATGGTAGAAGTTGAGCCCAACTACAGTTATGTAACGGCTAGATTATTGATGGATCAGTTACGCGCAGAAGCACTGGGCTTCCTGAAAGTAGCTGACTCAGCGACACAAGGTGAGATGCAAGATTTGTACACACAAACCCTGAAAAACTATGTTCAAAAAGGCGTGGAGCTTGAATTGTTAAGCCCACAATTGCAGAGCTTTGATTTAGATCAACTGGGTACAGCAATAAACGCAGACCGGGACCTGCAGTTCACCTATTTAGGGCTTCAAACCCTGTACGACCGTTACTTCATTCACAGTGATGACACGCGCTTTGAGCTTCCGCAAGTGTTCTTCATGCGTGTGGCCATGGGCCTGGCCATTCAGGAAGATGACCCCAACGCCCGCGCGATAGAGTTTTATAACCTGCTCTCTTCGTTTGACTATATGAGCTCAACACCAACACTGTTCAACGCTGGCACTTTGCGTGCGCAGTTGTCGTCTTGCTATCTAACAACGGTACCTGATGATTTGCACGGTATTTATGGAGCGATTCAAGACAATGCAATGCTGTCCAAGTGGGCAGGTGGATTGGGCAATGACTGGACACCGGTTCGCGCTCTTGGTGCCTACATCAAAGGAACTAACGGAAAGTCTCAGGGTGTTGTGCCTTTCCTGAAAGTTGTTAATGATACTGCCGTTGCTGTGAACCAGGGCGGTAAACGCAAAGGTGCGGTATGTGCGTATCTAGAAACCTGGCACATGGACATAGAAGAATTCATTGAGCTGCGCAAAAACACAGGCGATGACCGTCGCCGCACGCACGACATGAACACTGCCAATTGGGTTCCTGACTTGTTCATGAAGCGCGTATTCAACGACGAAGAGTGGACTTTGTTTTCGCCAAATGACGTGCCCGACTTGCATGACCTTTATGGCCAGGCATTCGAATCGCGTTACGAAGATTATGAAGCACAAACCCGAAGCGGCGACCTGAAGCTGTTCAAGCGTGTTAAAGCTGTAGATATGTGGCGCAAGATGCTGGGTATGTTGTTTGAAACAGGCCACCCATGGGTAACCTTCAAAGACCCGTGCAACCTGCGATCGCCACAGCAACACGCCGGTGTGGTGCATTCTTCAAACCTTTGTACCGAGATCACTCTGAACACCAACTCAGAAGAAATTGCCGTATGTAACCTGGGGTCAGTCAACCTGGTTAATCACGTTGACGACAATGGTCTGAACAAGGAAAAGCTAGAGCAAACCATCAAAACCGCCGTTCGTATGCTCGATAATGTCATCGACATTAACTACTACTCTGTCCCTCAAGCCAGAACGTCTAACCTGCGCCATCGCCCTGTAGGCCTGGGTGTTATGGGCTTCCAGGACGCGCTGTACAAGCAACACGTGTCGTACAGCTCAGATGAAGCCGTAAAATTTGCAGATCGCTCCATGGAAGCCATCAGCTACTACGCTATTCAGTCGTCTTGTCAGCTTGCTAAAGAACGCGGCAGCTACTCCAGCTTTGAAGGTTCACTGTGGAGCCGAGGTGTACTACCCATAGACTCCATCAAAATGCTGATTGATAACCGCGGCAAGGAATACATTGATGTAGACCAGAGCCAGACTATGGACTGGAACAGCTTGCGCGAGCAGGTAAAAACCCAGGGCATGCGAAACTCCAACGTAATGGCCATAGCACCCACCGCCACCATCGCCAACATCACCGGTGTTAGCCAGTCCATAGAGCCCACCTATCAAAACCTTTACGTGAAATCCAATCTGTCTGGCGAGTTCACTGTCGTTAACCCTTACCTGGTTAAAGACTTGAAACAACGTAAGCTGTGGGACAGCGTGATGGTTCACGACCTCAAGTATTTTGAGGGCAGCGTACAACAGATTGACCGCATTCCGGCCGACCTCAAAGCCATCTATGCCACCGCATTCGAAACCGAACCGCGTTGGATAGTAGACGCTGCCAGCCGTCGTCAGAAGTGGATTGACCAGGCGCAGTCACTGAACCTGTACATCAACAATGCCAACGGCAAAAAGCTGGACATCACCTATCGCATGGCTTGGTACCGTGGCCTAAAAACCACCTACTACCTCCGCAGCCTGGCCGCTACCGGAACTGAAAAATCCACCATTGATACCGGCGCACTCAACGCCGTATCATCGGGCAACTCTGAACCCGAACCAGCCCCAGTACCCTTGGCCTGTTCGATCGACGATCCTGATTGTGAGGCGTGTCAGTAGCATTAGCTGCCACAAAAAAGGGGCTAACGGCCTAAAGCCGTTAACCCCTTTTTTATGAACACCATTACCTGCTAGCCAGGGCCTCCCCGATGCATCGCTTTGCGAATACAAAACCCTGGAACATCAGCGCTAGCAATCCAGATAGCTGACTACTAGGCCCTCGTCTACAACATAGCCTTCATCAAGCCATGCAAATGATTCACCGCCTTCAACGGCCGAACCATTACCTTAAAATCCACAATCAAGCCTTCATCGTCCCAGGAAATAATATCCACCCCGTTGACAACAACCCCATCTAACTGCGATCGAAACTCAAGCACCGCCCCATTCCCTGAAGCCCACTCCCCCACATACTCAAAAGAGCCTTTGGCAAACACCGCCATTGCCGCCTGAAGGTATGCGGTAACAATAGGTTTACCAACCTGAGGTGTGTGCACAACCGGAGAATGAAAAACCGCTTCTTCGTGCAATATTTGAGCTAGTAATTCAGGGTTTTTAGTGTCTGTGTATTCGTGCCAACGCGGCAGTGTATTATTCGACATAAATCTACTCGATAAGCTTGTTTAAGCAGCATTATACTCTGTGCACAAGGTGTGGATTAGTTGTACATATAGTGGTTTGCAAAATTTTTACCGCTATATCTTGTGTTTGCTCGACGCCCGGCATATAGTTCGGAACCCACCCAAAAAACGCTTACGGGCGACAACAGAATCGACAATAAACCTCGATTTTGGGGGGTGTTTGCCGCCTATAATCACTACCTTTTACACAATTCGGAGAAGTAAATGTTACTAAGTTGGGATGACTATAACACCGACGAAAATGCTGCCAGACCAACTCCGGCAGACCCAGCTGTGGCCCAGAAAGTAATTGAGCAAACGGCCGCTACAGAAGCTACAGAAAGAGAACAAAACACGGCTGCGAAAATCGCCGCGGCTGTAGACAGAGTTGAAGAGCCAGCAAACACAGCCGTGGCAGAAGCACCCAAGATAAGCCCAAACGAATCGCCAGTTGCAAGTGCTACCAGCGGAGACAACATTGCCAGAGCCCTAGCGGAGGTGAATGAAATCGACGTAGCACCTGGCCTGGAAGAACTGGAAATGGGGGCCCAGCGTGTATGCGTTGATGATAAGGCCATGATCAATTGCCGAGCTGACCTGAATCAGCTGGTACCTTTTAAATACGATTGGGCGTGGCAAAAATATCTGGACGGTTGTGCTAACCACTGGATGCCGCAAGAAGTGAATATGACGGCCGACGTAGCACTATGGAAAAGCAACGATGGCTTGACCGAAGACGAACGTACCATTGTTAAGCGCAACCTTGGCTTTTTCTCCACGGCCGATTCCCTGGTTGCTAACAATCTCGTACTGGCGTTATACAGACATATCACCAACCCGGAATGCCGACAGTATTTGTTGCGTCAGGCGTTTGAAGAAGCCATTCACACCCATGCCTATCAATACTGCATCGAATCGCTTGGTATGGATGAAGGTGAAATCTTTAATATGTACCGGGAAGTGCCATCGATTGCCAAGAAAGCAACATGGGGATTACAGCACACACAAGATTTAAGCGACCCACAATTCAAGACCGGCACGATAGAAAACGACCAGGCTTTGTTACGCAATCTGGTGGCATTTTATTGCGTGCTTGAAGGCATATTCTTTTACTGCGGATTTACCCAGATATTGTCCATGGGTCGCCGTAACAAAATGACCGGCACTTCAGAGCAGTTTCAATACATTCTGCGCGATGAATCAATGCACCTCAACTTCGGTATTGACGTTATCAATCAGATCAAACTGGAAAACCCGCAGTTATGGACGGATGAGTTTAAGCAAGAATGTATCGATATGATTCTGCAGGGAACTCAGTTAGAAATTGAATACGCCAGAGACACCATGCCGCGCGGTGTGCTTGGCATGAATGCGTCTATGATGGAAGACTACCTGAAATTTATAGCCAATCGGCGCCTGGTTCAAATTGGCTTGCCTGAGCAATACGGGAGCATGAGCAATCCATTCCCTTGGATGTCTGAGATCATGGATTTACGTAAGGAGAAGAACTTCTTCGAAACGCGAGTGATTGAATATCAAACAGGTGGAGCGCTTAGCTGGTAACCCCCCCCATTACGTCTAGCGTGAGTTAAAACACCGCCGAGAAAACGGCGGAGTTTTGCTATTTGGCGTTACGTCTTGTCGCCGCAAGTGCCAACAAACCGAAACCAATCAGCGCCAAGGTACCTGGTTCCAGGCCGGTGATAGGGCTCTTACCGTCAAGCGTATTGCCAGACGCGGCGGAAACATCAGTGTTCAAGTCCCGAACCGCCGACACAGCAATAGGTGCGGCCTGACTGCCGCTAACAGTTGCTGCTGTATGTTCTAGCATGACGATGGTCTCTTGCGCACTGGCCAAGCTTGGTGTCGCTATGGCTGCACACAATAATGTAGCTTTCGCCAGTTGTCTGGCTTGGCTGGTCATCATTTCCCCCGGTTTGCGACAAAAAGCTTTAACGCTAAGGTCGCTGTGTCGTTTCCTGATTTTCATAATATGTGCGCTCACACCGGTTGTTCGCCCGGCTATTGCATATTGGCATTTTGTTTAAATGATCATCAATCAAAATTTAAGCATATAGGCTAAGCCTTAACCACTTAATGATTGTAAAATCACCAAAAATATTTTTATTTGATCGAATAAGAACCGCCGGTAAGCCTGCAGCGATAAAATTAATTATTATTTTTCAATAAGTTAGAGGGCATCTATAAGGTACGTTAACAACAAAGGCTAAGAACAACCGCTGGTCGTGCTTTTACAGGAAACAGTCATTGTTCAAACAGGCATGGCATCCATGTGATCGGCTTCACCGGCCGTTAGTAAGCGCTTGCTTTCTTCCCAGAGACTATCGAGTTGCTCAGCATTCAGTGCCGACAGAGTGCTCTGCTGTTCTGAGGCCAGTGATTCCATTTTTCGAATTCGCGACTCGAATTTTGCATTCGCGCCACGCAGCAGCTCTTCAGCATCCAACTTTAAATGGCGTGACAGATTAACGCTGGTGAACAGTAAATCACCGAGCTCGTCGGCAAGGCGTGAAGTCTCCTGCCGTTGCGTAGCCATCACCTCACAGAGTTCTTCAACCTCTTCCAGTAATTTGCCCAATACGAATTCGGGTTCTTGCCAGTCGAGGCCAACCCTGGCAGCGCGCTTTTGCAATTTGTGTGCACGTAACAGTGCTGGCAGGTTTCTGGGCACATCATCCAGCAAGCCATGCTGCGCATTCGCCTGCCGCTCTGCCGCTTTGATACCCTCCCAGTTATGCAAAACTTCATCGGCCGAGTCAGCGCTTGCGTCTGCAAACACGTGTGGATGCCGGCTCACTAATTTGTCTGAGATTCCTTCACAAACATCTGCCAGTGAGAATTGTTGTTGCTCCTCGGCCATGCGCGTGTGAAACACCACTTGCAACAAAAGATCGCCCAATTCCAGCTTAAGACCATCCATATCGCCCCGCTCTATTGCATCGGCTACTTCATACGCCTCTTCAATCGTGTGCGGAGCAATGGTTTCAAAAGTTTGCTCAATATCCCATGGACAACCGGAATCGGGATCACGAAGTTGCTTTACAATTTCTCGTAACCTTTCCAATTCCTGCATAGGATACTCACTATCTGGCGCGGGTTATAATACTCACAACTATAGTCCAGTCTGTCTCTTATGAAAATTAGCCTTTGCTTGCCTTACATGAAACCTGAAATTGATCGGCAAGTGATCATCGATTGGTGTCGTGCCGCCGATGAAGGGCCGTTTGAAACCCTGTCGTGTGGCGAACGCATTAATGGGGCCAGCCTAGAGATGACAACGGTACTCGGGGCGGCGGCGGCATTAACCGAGCGCGTCCGTATAATGCCGTCTTTGTACGTGTTACCTATGCACAATGCGGTGTGGGCTGCTAAAGAAATAGCGACATTAGATGTGCTCAGCAACGGACGTGTCAGTGTCACTGTTGGTGTTGGTGGTCGCCCAAAAGACTACCAAGCCGTTGGTGCCTCGTTTAAACGACGCCACCAGCGCATGGATGATCAGGTTGAGGTAATGAAGCAGGTATGGCGAGGAGAGCCGCCAATGGAAGGCCTGGAAACCATAGGCCCAAAACCGATTCAGGACGGCGGCCCTCCTATACTGATCGGTGCAATGGGGCCGAAAGCAATTCGCCGTGGTGCAGAATGGGCCGATGGCATTTACGCGTTCTCAATGAACGGTTCTGAGCAGGAAATGGAAAACATGTTGGCTTTGGCGACAGGGGCATGGAAGGATGCTGGTCGCGGCACTCCGTATAAGGCAGGTGGATTTTGGTACAGCCTCACGGACGATGCGGAGAACACACTAAAAAGTTATGTTCACAAGTACCTTGAAATTGCCGGAGAAGACATTGCACAAGCCGTTGCCAGCAGCATGACGCGTTTTACACCTGACGCAGTGCGTGATGGACTTAAAAATATGCAAGCTGCGGGTTGCGAGGAGTGTTTTATGGTTGCAGCGAGTCATGAAGTCAGCGAGGTAGAGCGCCTGACCGAGATTTTACGGAGTCTGTGAAGTCGCATGAGCGCGTCTGACTCGCCAATTTCTGAACTCTCGCCATTACAGTCGCTGGCGAATATCATCCATTCCCTGGACTGCCGCTCGGTATTGCTTTGCTCGCACTCCCCGCTGGAAGGACTGGACCGCTTGTGCGCTGAAATGAGCTGCGAACTTAACGTGGTTTTGGCAAATCAGGATCATACGCCGGATATCCCAATGCAACGTTTTGATCTGGTCGTGGTAGCCGACTATCTGGAACACCACAGTCAATCCGAAGGCACTACATTCATTTCGCGTTTACGCAATCTGCACAGCAACCACATCGCCGTGTTTCAACAGGAAGGCTCACAAGACCGTTGGCCGGAATCCGCCTTCTATGCGCTCGCTCTTAAACATCAACATCGTTTTGAACACGCTGACAGCGAGTCGCTTCAGCTCTACACTTACGACATAGAATCTTACAATCATAAGCGCACCTGGAACAATGCCCGTTTTTGGGCCAACCCGGAAAACTTCGGGCGTTATTGGTGGTAGATACACTGTTTTCAAACTGAAACATAATGCAAAAAACAAACTATCGATTGGTCGCCGACATTGGCGGCACCAATATTCGACTGGCACTGTGTGAGTCTGGTAGCAATGAATTGATTGCCGTGCAGAAACTACCGTGTGCGCAATTTGATTCCCTGCAGGCCGCCTTAAGCCAATACTTGTCAGATAACGCGAAAGACAAAGCCGTTGTGGAGGCCTGCCTTGCGATTGCAGGCCCGGTGACAGGCGATCAGATCAGCATGACCAATCTGCCTTGGTCCTTCAGCAAGAACCAACTTCGCCAGCACCTTAATCTGGACACTCTTGACGTATTGAATGATTTTGCGGCTGTAGCGGCATCAATCCCTCATCTGCAGGCCGCCGATGTGCATCAGATCGGCGGCGGCACAGCAGATAAGACATCTCCGATTCTGGCGATTGGCGCAGGCACCGGACTTGGCATGGCAAGCGTTGTAGCTAACAGTAAAGGCTATCAAATATTTCCAGCCGAAGGCGGGCATGCTTGTATTGCGGCTGAAACTGCGGTTGAACGACAAATTGTAGATTTCCATGCTGGTCGATCTCCGCAGAAACTAACACCTTGCAGAGAATTTTTCTTATCCGGACGTGGCTTACTCGCCATATATGAAGGTCTTGGCGGCTCAGATCAGATTAGTCCTGCTGATATCAGTCAACGGGCTTGCGAAGACACCGACTCAATTTGCGTTCAAACACTGTCAGTGTTTTGCGCCTGGCTGGGCAGCACCTGCGGAGATCAAGCCGTCAGTGCAGGCAGTCTTGGCGGTGTGTACATAGCCGGTGGCATGGTGAAACAATTTCTGCCGTTTCTTGAGCAAAGCGACTTCAGGCATCGCTTCGAAAACAAAGGGGCTATGCGAGGGTATCTAGAACAGGTTCCAAGCTATGTTGTGACTAGAGAGCACGTTGCCTTAATCGGTAACGCAAAAGCTACTCTATCTCGCGCCTGAAGGGCGGCAAGGCGTCCAGCAATTCCC
>JBCCIP010000045.1:0-44297 GCA_039111475.1 Pseudomonadota bacterium
CAGAAACGCGCGCCGAACGCATCGAGAGACAATATGATAGTAAGGAGTGTCTTGTTCAGAGACAAGCATTCTGCGAGGCAAAGTCATCGTTAGTCCTTTAACGAATTGTTAGAGGTGAGATTAACTGGGGGCGCACCTTTCAGTCAAGGGGTTTGTGCCTGTCCTCTAGACCTCTGGTGCCTGTCCTCTAGACCTCTGCTCTCTAGACCTCTAGACACTCCTCACATAGCAAACACGTCCTGCCCAAGCTCCTCACCAATATCTGTATTTCGCCGAATAATGTCCGCCAGCCGTGTGCGCTCAACGTCACGCAACTGGCGGCCACTCAAATGACGCTGATACCAAAATCGATCACCGTTCCGCAGCGCTTCGAATTGATCAGCAATCATTGCCGAAAACAGTGGTCCAAGATGAGAGCTCGGCTGAGCATCTTCTGCCAAACCGCCAACCCACAAATCAATGTCATCAACCGATGTGTAGGCGTTACGCAGTCGCTGCCGTAACTCGGTATCTGAAGTGATATCTGTTACATTGCGGGCCGGTTCCATGCCTAGTGTTTGACGAGCTTGATTGTAGGAAGGCAAACCATGATCGCGGCCACGTTGAATATTCAATGCGGCAAGATCGAAGCCCCCGTCGCTTGGGTCGCCAAACAAAAAGCTCCGTACGTCTTCAACGAGGTAGGAGTCGATGGTCTGGCATCGCTGTGCGGCCAGACCCCTCAGAATCGGCTCCAGTCCGCCTTCGGCAGCAATACGCCATGGAGAGAAGAAGGCGTTGCGAAGCGGCAAGTCGCCTGCGGCTATGCTTGAGCCGTCAGCGTTAATACGTTTCAAGGTTGAGCTGAGCGCGCTGTGGCCGTAGCGATACGCGGCGGTTGAGAACGAGTTACTAATGGAGGCAATCACGGTGGGGTCGTAACCACGATAGGGTTTTATCGTGTCTCCGCCCAGTAGCGCCGGTAAATATTCTTTGTAGGTGATGACTTGCATCTGCGCGCCCACAATGCGTCGCGCGTGCTGGTAGATTTGTTCATCATTCCAGTCAGGCTTATCGTTTGCAATCTCAGCGGCCAGGCGGTTGTGTTCCCGAACAAACAAAGTGTGCAAAGCTGTCAGCCCAATCTGTTCATTTGCGCGAATATCGCCAGCAAGAAACAACTGATCAGAGTCACCGCCCGCATTAGGTAAACCAACGGTGTTAAATGGCAGCAGATCACCGGCGCTGGTTTTCAGCTGACCAGTGCCGTCGAGAGTGCGGAGTGCTTGCGCGCGTTCTGGGTCTGAGCCATACACATTCGAAGCGTCTATCCACGCCGTAATTTCGTTCAACTGTTGGCGCGGATTGGCAGGGTTAGCACCGCTGTCGTAGATCGAGCGATTGAACGTTATCTCTGAGCCTGCCGGAAAATAAGGGTCATCATCTGGCACCGCAATATTGGCAGGCTCTGCGGGGTCTGCACCTTCAGTAAGATCTATATCGTGGTCGAGAAATTGCCCCCACTGCCATAGATAGTCGGTCGCCCGTGAAGCATTGGGAGTGTTCTCTGTGGTAGCGACCACAATATTGCTGATCTGCCGCGGTGAGGCTCGATTGGCACCAGCCAGTGTCGACAATCCGTCTGCATAATCAACAGGTAGCAACCTAGCCAAGGGCGTATAGCTTGCGCCCATCTCTGAATTTACGTCGTTATTGCCACTACCATCAATGCTTCTTACATTGTTTGTGTGTCTTTGCTTCGTCGAATTATGTCGACGTTCATTTCTTTTCGGTTTGTGCTGTACGTCTCTTGCTGGAGAAATACGATTATCAGTGTGCGTTCTAGTGTCTGCCTGCAATGTCTGTGGAAACTGAGCAATAAAAATGAATGAGGTGGTGAGAATCAGTTGGCGCGCGTTCATGCCGAACTCCGTAGCGGTATGGGAGCTCTAAAGCTATGTCAGAAATGCGCAAACTTTGTGCAAGAACTGGGCAAACCGTTCTGTTCTGGATGTATATTGCAAAAGCCTGCAGCAGTTAACAATATCGCCGCGAAATAGCGCACTCATAAAACGTAAAGCGTACGTTGTTAGGAAAGCAGTTGCCCAACATCGCACTCCTCGTCCGCTTCTAGGCACCTAAATCCACGGGCCGGCTTCGTCGCTGGGTGGACCGTAAAGTGATTGATGATAAGTTCTATAGCGTTTGGAGCAGCCGATATTGCGAGCGGCTTTGCTTGGTCACGCTTTCGCGATAGCCGGGGATGGCGAACCCCGCCCCTGCTTGGTTCCGGCAACTGGTTCTTATCGAAGGTCCGTTTCTCTTAAAACGGGAATGACGGGTGGCAAGATAAACCTCAGCCCCTAGACATCAAATGCCGAATATCGTACTCCTCATCCCCCTCATACCTGGGCGCATACTGCTCGTAGGCCGCGGTTATCTCGTCATAACGCTTTTTGATCTGCACCATATTGTATGAATGAGACACAATGTAGAACTGCCCGTCTGCAATTTGCTTAAGTACACACTCCGCAAACGTGTCAGCATCCATTGCGAGGTGACCAATTCTTTTTGTAAGCTCAGATTTCACCAGGCCGGGAATGATCAGACCTACGTTGATAAAATCAGGCATTTGCTCGCGCAAATTTTCCGTCATGCCAAGCACAGCGTGTTTTGACGCTAAATAAGCAGCATTGTTGGGCACGGCATTGAACAAGGAGTTTTCTGAACCGGTGTTGTAAATACCGGCGGGTGTACCCTGTTCTATCAATCGTTGGGCAAAGGTTTTACTGCCATGCCAGACGCCAAAAAAATTAACATCGAAAATAGCCTGTAATTCTCTGTGTGATGTTTCTATGATAGGTTTCTGCCGAATACCGATCCCGGCATTGTTGAACACCAAGTCGACACGATCGAATACTTCCCATGCTTTATCGGCAAGCTTTTCTAATTCGGCAAGCTCGCTGACATCGCAAACTTGATAGCTGGCGTCTATCCCAAGATCATTCAATGTGCTCACAGCAGTTTTTAAACGCTCTTCATCCGGCTCTGCGATAAGTAGCTTACAGCCCTTTGCCCCCAGCCCTTTTGCCAGCGCAAAGCCAATACCGGTTGAGCCACCGGTAATCACTGCATTTCTGTTGTTGATATCAAATGGGTTCTGTGACATTTTTGTGGCCCGTACAAGTGCAGCAATTATGGTTTCGTAGATATTACGGAATACAGCTCAATAAGTCGAAGTTCGCCAAGAAAACAGCATGGTCATACCAGCACCGAAGAACACGGCCAAACTCTCTCGTTGCCGCCAGTATCGTTACGCCCTATGGCGCACCTGGAGCGCCGAAAAACCAATCGTAATGTTTATCGGCCTAAACCCATCCACCGCTGATGAAACAAGCGACGACCCTACGCTCAGACGTTGCATAAATTTCGCTAAAGCATGGGGTTATGGCGGTGTATGCATGGCGAATTTGTTCGCCTATAGAGCAACCGATCCTGAGGAAATGCGAGTGTGCGCGAAACCTGTGGGGCCACGTAACAATCGCTGGCTTAAGCTGCTTGCGGGCGAAGCTGATCTGGTGGTTGCGGCCTGGGGGAATGATGGTGTTCTGCGCCAGCGCTCCCGTCAGGTGCGCGCTATGCTACCGACAATGACATGCTTGAGAATGAATAAGAGTGGCGAACCTGCGCACCCTCTGTACTTGCCGGCCAGTTTGCGACCGAAAACAATGAGCGCAACACAGTGAACGCCCGCAAATACCACAGGCTGTTTGGCATGCTACTTATGCTACCAATGGTTGGCTGGGTGTTAACCGGTGCGATTTTCATGTTGAAGCCAGGCTACGGTGACGCGTACGCACCTTTATCAGTTAAGACCTACCCTATAGAAGCTCCGCTGACCATCACGCCCGACGACAGTTGGCGTGAGATGAAACTGGTGCGAACTACGCTTGGGCGCCATCTGCTGATTTCTGCCGAAGAATCTGCTCTGCACCTTGATCCAGACAGTGGTGCAGAGTATTTACTGCCATCCGAAGCAGACCTTATGCTGTTGATAAATGATGCCATTTCGCATAATAGAGCACGCTACGGTCAGGTCGGCAGAATCAGCAACGGAGTCGTCTACACATCAACAGGCGTTGAAATTACACTGAACTGGCCAACTTTGTCGCTACAACAAAAAGGCGACGATACCCGCCTTATCAATCAGCTATACAAGGTGCATTATCTGCAGTGGACACCCTCAGAATTGTTGAACAGGTTTGTCGCTTTATTAGGATTAGGTCTGCTGTTCAGCTTAACCGTGTTTGGGATACGGTTGCTTTTAACACGCTAGGCAGTGAGACTGCCTAAAATGTGCAATACAACTGCATAAGTGTGCAATGCCCGACCTGCCCCGAGGTTCTCCTTTTCGTTTGATCTAAATCAAAGTGGTTTTTCGTGCCACTGTTACTATGAGCTCGTATTACAGAAAAGCATTTGAAAGCGAGGCCAATTATGATGCGATTTCTAATAGTGTCGTTATGTTGTGCGCTTCTCTACGGGTGCGATAAAGGCGCTGATTCGCCAAGGGGATTTAGTTTGCCTGAGGGCAATGCCGGCGAAGGTCAGGTAGCTTTCGTGAAACACCGATGTACTGACTGTCACAGTGTCAGAGATTTGCCGCTCGAGGAACAGTCTGGGAATCAGGGGTTGAGTATTGTATTGGGTGGTCAAAGCGCCAATGTGAAAACCTACGCAGATATCGTTACATCGATCATCAATCCTTCGCATCGGATACTTCCGCGCCATCGTGCTGAGGGCACCGATGAACAAGGCGATTCAAAAATGCGCATATACAACGATGTGATCACGGTAACAGAGCTAATAGATTTGGTGGCGTTTCTACAACCCACTTACGAATTCATGCCTTACTACCACACCCGCTATCGCGCCTATCACTGATAGGTCATTAATGTTGCCCAAGGAAACATAAGTGAGGTCTTGGATGAGAGTTATTCTAGTACCGGTCGCGGACCGCCCTGAATGCATTCACGCTTTGAATACCAGCTTTTGGTTGGCTAGAAGGTTGGGTGCATCGGTTATTGGTTGTCACATTCGTCCTCATGCAGACAACGACACATTCTTAGCGGGTGAGATCAATGACAATAGCACTGAGGTATGGAGGCGAGTTTATGATTCAAATTACGGCACAGAAGCACATAAATCAGCCGAGACAGTATTTGGAGAAATAGCCGCCCGGCATGATTACCCCATTGGCAGCAAACCTTCGCTGTCGCCTGCTGCACATTGGGAAGAAAAATTAGGCGCACCAGATAAGGTAATTGCCATCAATGGACCAGTAGCGGACTTAATAGTTGTTTCCCGTCCACGACGTATGGGTAGTTCAGTATCGAGAACCTTCATGTATGCCGCCATCGACAACAAGTCTCGACCAGTAATGGTGTTACCGCAACGCAAGGTTTCCAGCGTTGGGAAACGGATATCGATAGCCTGGAACCAAAGTGGTGAAGCCTCGCGCTCTGTATTCGCCGCTTTACCACTATTGCGTCGTGCCGACCGCGTCAGCATTGTTGTTTGTGGTTCAGAAAATCAGTTGGGTCCAAAGTCCGGGCAACTGCGCAGTTACCTCAAGTATTGGGGTGTGAAAGCGGATATCCAAAAGTTTCGAAAAGAAAGCGCATGCGAAGAGAATATTTTGAAAGTCTACGAAGACACGGAATCGGATCTGTTGGTTATGGGCGCGTATAGCCGCAGTCGAACTCGCGAGACAATCTTTGGCGGTGTCACTGAATATATGATAAGCAGAGCTTCCAAACCTTCTTTGTTTGTGCATGCCTAGACTCGCTGCAGACTCCTCTACCGCTGCGTACATCCCGGCTTTCCTTATCAATCAACACTAAAGTTCCCCATTAATCGGCCGATAACCGAGGTACATCCTCCAGGCCGCCCCCGTGAATAAAAACCTTGAATCCAAAATACTCAGTTGCCGCGATCTGCCATCGCCACCCATAGTAGCGGCGCGCATCGTGAACCACGTTGAAGACGACTGCCAGTTATCTGACGTCGTTGCGATTGTCTCGGATGATCAGGCTACCGCCTTAAAGCTGATGCGACTGGCGAACTCAGCGGCGTACAGAGGCACCAAACCCTGCAGTACCTTGTTGGCCGCAGTGACACGTCTGGGCATCAACGTTAGCGTGATGACAGCGCTTAGCTTTTCGCTGGCCAATACTTTGCGTGCCAGCCGCAATAGCAAGCTTGATCACGATTACTTGTGGCGTCGATCGGTAACCTCGGCCGCAACAGCCCGTTTCCTTGCCACACGCGCCCAGTTACGAAATTGGGAAGAGTGTTTCTTAGCGGCATTGGTACAAGACATCGGCATGCTTGCGGCCGATTGTGCGATCAAAGGTATTTACCAGGACCTGTCGATCTACGCTCAGCACGAATACGCGCAGTTAGCTGAAATGCAAACGCTGAAAGTAGACCACAGTAAAGTAGGCGCAGCTTTGTTGAAGCATTGGAAGTTACCGACGCCAATTGTAGATGCCGTTGCGCAAAGCCACGCATTGGAGCGTCTTATGAAGCGCGAATCGTGTGTGGATTCTCTATGGTGCGTTGCTTACTCAGGCGTATTGGCCGACGCGGTTCTGCTTGGTGACGAGTTGGAGCTGGCAAGGGCGATCGCCTTATGCCGTGCAAGTATGGGTGACCTGGCTGGTAGCTCCGAGAGTGAGTTCGCACACGCTTTATTCGCGTCTGTTAGAGATGCGGAAGCGTTATTTGAGACAACGCTGGTCTCTAATATGGATGAGTTGGTTGTATCGTCAAAGAATCTGATGTTTGACTATATGATTGGTCAAGGTCAGGCCGCCAACGATGCGCATGTGTCTGATTTGCAAACCCGGGTGGAAGAGCTCGAAGAAGAAAACCGCCGGGACGCACTCACTGGCGCCTACAATCGGCAATATTTTGATGAGATGCTAGATGGCATGATCAACGAATCTACTGAGAGTGGCTCACCGCTTAGCTTGATGTTTATAGACGCTGATCATTTCAAGCAGATCAATGATGTGCATGGTCATCATGTCGGTGACGAAGTGCTAAAGTGGATAGCATCCACTCTTCAAGATACAGTGCGCGATACCGATGTTGTAGCACGCTATGGTGGCGAAGAGTTTGTTGCTATTCTGCCAACCCTGGCTGAAGAGCATGCAGCAACGCTTGGTGATCGAATTGTGTCACGCATGAGTGATGCAGCGATCAAAGTAGATGAACTGGAGCTAAAGGTAACTGTCTCAATTGGAATAGCAGCGGCATGTTCGAGTTCAAACCTGCGCTCATCCAGAGAACTAATTGTAGGCGCTGACCAGGCGATGTACTTTTCCAAAAAGACCGGGCGCAATAAGTGCACCCGGGCTTCTGCCCTACCTCAGCAAGGCTCCGCGTGACAGAAAGTTGAAATTGGTGGTTAAGTATTGACGTTAAACCGCTCTAATTTTCGATTTAACCTGCTTGCGTTGTTCACGCCCGTCTAACTTATAGATTTTAGCAATTGGTACTGCAATACGTGAGGAATGTCGGTCAACGATTTGCACAGTATCAAACCTGGCATGAACTTGTGAGCCCGTCGAAGTAAGTGCAATCGCGCGGTTGAATCCAATGCCCGGTAATTTGCGCTGCAGTATCAGCAAGTAGGATGTGGAAGGAGAGGTTCTAACAATCAGTGACTGTCTGTCTACAACCGTATAGCCGTCGATGGACCAACGACTAAAACGCTCCACTTCAGGAAGCTGATCAAACTGATATTTTTCTGGCAACGGTTTGACAACGGCGTTAGCGCCGATTGCGGTGAGACTCAGTGCCGTTACTATGGCCATGCTTCTTAACAAGTTCATACACTTCTCCGATTGCGTTTTACTGTGTGTCGCAAAAAGAATATGAAAATTAGGCTTAACCGATGCTGAATGATGTCACTATTTTTTGCGTCGGTTATAAACGGTCTCCACCGCCTTAGCCTCTTCGCCCTGTGGCGTAACGTTATAGGCAGTAATTGTTAGATGGTTTTCATCAATCAGTTGATACTCTGTTCGCCAACCCCAGTCCGGAATATCCGGCCCTACAGAGTAATGGCCAAAGACACTAAACCCAGTAGCGGTCGTCTTGCCTTCAGAAAACTGTATTGCATAATTCATATGAAAATCATCCACCCAGGCTATCTGGAATAGATGTGCTACTGAGTTATATGCAATCTTTTCTTCTCCTTGTCGCGGCTTACCTTTAAGCGCACCTTTATAGGTATGCCTAAGAAAACGCCCATCAAGAATCTGCGTAAATTGCCCTTCAACCCTTGATTCGTCGGCAAGCTCACCGGGTTTAAACCAGGTTTTTGCTGTGCCCTCCCATTCACCAACCAGTGAAGAAAGAAACGCGTTTTGTTGCGCTGCAATATTCTCGGAATCGTTCATAGGAGTCTCCGCATGTGCATGAAACACATTCAATGATAGAAAAGCGAGCAGCGCATATTGAAGCACCAGGGTTGGCTTGTATGCGATCATAGCTAGGTCCCCTTCGGTTTGGTGCCATTGTATTTATCGTTCGAACAGGCACAAGGCAATGGGTGTACACTTTGGACATTTTAACGAATAACAAACAGCCAAGCACAAAGGTGGACAAGAGAGGTAACACTGGATGGACGAAATTAGCTGGGAAGAATTTGCTAAAATACAATTGCGGGTGGGCACGGTAGTTGATGCCCAGGGTTTTCCTGAAGCGCGCAAACCAGCATTCAAATTATGGATAGACTTCGGTGAGGAAATTGGAACTAAAAAATCCAGCGCGCAGATAACGGATCTCTACAGCTGCGACGCCTTAATAGGAAAACAGGTAGTCGCGGTAGTCAATTTTCCGCCCAAACAAATCGGACCGATCACTTCGGGGTGCCTGATCACTGGCTTTTATCAAGAAGACGGTTCTGTCGTGCTTGCGTGCCCGGATAAAACCGTTCCCAATGGAGCACGATTGGTCTGAGTTCTGTGATTAAC
Organism: Pseudomonadota bacterium; assembly: GCA_039111475.1. Classification (GTDB taxonomy): domain Bacteria; phylum Pseudomonadota; class Gammaproteobacteria; order Pseudomonadales; family JAUIET01; genus JAUIET01. The sequence goes on from JBCCIP010000045.1 coordinate 9,027, forward strand.
GTTAGCCTGCAAACCGTCACTCGTGCGATATCAGTGGGTGCCTTGGGCAAACCTAGCCGGTAAAAAAGAAGAATTTGGTGCCGCTACTCTCTCGGCTGGTCACACCACTGGGGCAGGTGTCGCGTGTGCAACTCCATTGCTGTCCCTGTCTAACTTTCCATGTCAGATGGTCCCCAGTATACAAACAGGATCAGCTCTGTCTGTAAGACATATCGTAAAGCCAATTGTAAAACACCGTAAAATTACCAAGAGCACTCGCCACGATCTTTTCAAACGGATTGCTAGTCTTTCTTTGTACGATAATCGCCGAACTTTTCGTCGCGCTGCTGCAAAGCGGTGGTGAGTTTAGACCCATCACCACGCGCTTCCATAAATGCGTGAAAGCTATGCTGATGAGTGGCTAAGGCACAAATTTCGGTTCCCTGGCGTAGGCCGGCCCTCAGGCCCATTGCCTCCATTTGCCGGTGAACGGCTCGCTTATTAAGAGCGACTATATCTGCAGGCACATCGGCAATACGCTGCGCCATGGCAATGACATTCTGCTCCAGCTCATCCTCCGGGAAGCTATTGGTAGCCCAACCTCTGGCCACCGCTTCTTCACCCCCAACCGAATCTCCGGTGAGTAACATTTCCATGCCTTTGCGCATACCCATCAGCCAGGGGTGAAATTGCATATCGGGCACACCAAATCGTACGGCGGGGTAGCCTATCTTGGCGTTATGGGCGGTGTACACCAGATCGCATCCGGTTGCGAGTTCAGACCCACCGGCCAGGCAATAGCCATGAACTTGGGCAATAACCGGTTTGCCCAGGTCCCAAATACGCATCCATGTCTCCACCACGTGCCGTGGCCACTGGCTGTCCCCTGCTGCAGTGTGAAACGGCATGGGCTGGCCAACATTGCCACCGCCCAGGTCGTAGCCGGCCGAGAAGCAGCTGCCAGCACCACGCACAATCATTACTTTTACGGCCGCATCGGCATCGGCGTGCTGCAAGGCGTGCATCAGCTCGCCACGCAACTGATGGTTCAAGGCATTGCGTTTTTCTGGCCGGTTTAAGGTCATGCGGCGCACCCCGGGCACTGGCTCGTCTACCAGCAATACCTCGTAACCATCTTCGCCGTAGCGGCCAATCGCAGTTTCGCCTTCATTGTATGACATATGCAGTTCCTTCAGTTGCGTGCCTGCTCAAACAGAGGGTGATTTGAACGAGATCACATTTTCACAATTGTACTTGTTAAACAAGGTGTTTCTTTTCGAATAAATTCTAAACAAACCCTACACTTTTTAAACAAATTGCTGAAATTAACAGCATTCTTGAGCGTAAGCTGCACAGGACACACAGACCAATGCCCTTTACAGTAACCCATACGCTGGCTGTAGCTCCCATCGCGGCCCGATGGCCGATGTTTCCAGCCGCCGCCTTGTTTATCGGCGCGATGATCCCCGATTGGGGTCTGTTTGTGCCGATTGGCCCGGGTTACACACTGATGCACACTTGGTCAGGCCTTTTGTTGGCATGTGTACCTCTAGGTCTGTTATTGCTGCTGTTATTTCGTACCCTGGTGCGTCGCGCATTGGTGGAGCTCACACCCACGGAAATGCAGCATCGCTTAACGAAGTTCAAGGTCTGGCAAACTCGTTTTACGGCGAAAGAAATTGTCGCAGCCAGTATTGCGCTGGCAATAGGTGCGGCAAGCCACCTTGTTTGGGATGCGTTTACTCACCATGGACGCTGGGGTGTGGAGCTATTGCCATTTATGTCGTCGATATTGTTTGAAGTGGGCGGCAGTCAGGTCCAGGTGTTCGAATTTTTCCAGCACGGCAGCAGCGCCATCGGTTTGCCCCTGTTGGCATGCTGGGTCTGGCGTTGGTATCGGTCGCAACCGCGCCTAGCTGAAACAACCCCACTACTAAGTGCGCGCATGAAAATTGGTGCGCTGGCGCTGATCGTAGGCATTCCGTTTGTTATCGCACTTCGCAAAATGTGGCTGTTTCTCGACTGGCCTATGAGCGCATCTGCCCTGCAGGGCCTTTTGATGGATGTGGTCACCACTTGCGGCTTATGGTTTGGCCTATTATTGTTGGGTTATAGCCTGGCATTGCGCTTGTTAGCGTCTGTTTTACCAACGCAACAGTCCCCGCTCACTGGTCGCATAGAAACGCCCTGAGCAAATTGTCTGAGGCCTGCGGTTATACTGCCTGTTTTGTCTAGGGCGCAATAACATGCACTACATCTCACTGAATGCCGCACGTAAATCAGAGGGTTTGCGATTGATTTTGTGCGCCGGCACACCCGGTGTGTGGGGCGAAGCTGTTAAGGCTATGTTTCACGTGAAGGGCATCAATTACCAAGCTGTGGCGATGAAACCTGGGTTTGAGAACCCTGAACTGGAGGAATGGACCGCCCAAAGCAGTGCTCCCGCCATTGTTACAGCTGAACACAAAGTGCTTACGCATTGGGAACAGTTTGTATGGCTCGCTGAAGAGTTACAGGCCAAGCCCGCGTTAATTCCCGAGCATCTTGAACAACGCACATTGATGTTTGGCCTGCTCCGCGAAATAGCCGGAGTTGATGGCATGGGGTGGCAGCGACGCCTACAGAGCGTGCATGCGAGTGGCGGGCCGGATGCAGCGGAAGCGCTGCAACGTTTGGCCGAAAAATACGGATATTCAGACAGCGCCGTAGAACAAGCCGCTGCAAGGCTGGGCGATATTCTGGAATTGCTAGCTCAACAGTTACGTAAGCAAGCGTTCAGTGGCAGTACGTTCTACATAGGCGATTCGTTATCGGCCCTGGACTTATATTCGGCTATCTTCATTGGCGTGATGATTCGCCCATTGCCGGCCGAAATAATTCCCATGCCCAAAGGCATGCGCTGGGCATTCACCGAAGCTACCGCGGGCACAGAGCAAGCCGACAGCATTTTGTTCGAGCACTGTGAGCGCATATTCGCTGACTACTTACCCGCTTGCTTGGATTTCTGATTCCGCATCCAGCGTGGGTAGAAAGCACTGATAAAAAAGCCGAAGACAACAGTGTGCCTCGTGCAGCTGCTGCTCATTGAAATCGGCATAGGTGGCCAGAAACCCAAGATAGTGCTCAATGTGGTGGGGTTTTAAGCGCTCAAGTGGCTGACCATGATGAAACACCATGTAGCGGCTTAGCCAGGCGGCATAGGTTTTCCGAAGTGGTGCGCGCAAGCCTTGAGACCTGAGGTAGTTCTGAAAAGCAGCGTGCATATAACGAGGATGCCGCACTGTAAATGCAGCGTTTGCATGATCATTCATTGTTCCGTCCTTGGAGATGAATCACGGTGACTATATCGTGGTAACGCTAATTGTGCAATAAACGAACAATAATGACACCAACGCCCAACTCTTCAACGGTTTCACTATTTACAAGAAATTCGTCTCATCTGTTCCGTCCGAAATTCAACTGGGCTCCCACATGAGCGCTGTATACTCTGCGCCAATGAAAACCATCAGACGGCTAATACTGCTGGTGCTACTGGCAGCCTGCACGCCCATCCAATCCGATGAGCTACTGCCCTTCCTCAGCGACGGTTGCAGCGCGTTTCCCGATGGTAGCTTGCAAGAAAAAAAAGCCTGGCTGCGTTGCTGTGTAGCACACGATTACGACTATTGGAAAGGTGGCACGTACATAGAGCGCTTGGAGTCAGACTCTGCACTAGAGCTGTGCGTTAGTGGTAGCGGAGAACCTGAAGTTGCGGTGCTAATGTTGTTAGGCGTGCGCGTTGGTGGTTCGCCTTTCTTTCCAACTACTTTTCGCTGGGGGTACGGCTGGGATGATGTCAGATTCTATGCTGAGTTAAACGAACAAGACCAAGCAAGCGTGGCATCACATGGAGCCGCCAAGGAACTAATAGATCTGGAGTGGGAGCGTTTGAGTGAGCTAGAAGAGTGGTATGAGTAAGGAATTGTCCCACCACTATCTGCCAGGCGATGGCATACAGCTGCATGCTGTTTGCGCCCAGCCGCAACACTCAAACCGCAAACCCCCAGTTGTTCTATGCCACGGAATGCCTGGCTTGTGGTACAGCTGGCGGCATCAATTGCCGGCGCTAGCGGAAGCGGGCTACGTGGCCATCGCCATTGACCAGCGTGGATACGGTAGAAGTGATCGGCCTACCGACGTTGAATCGTATATAAGCACGCACACGGTTCAAGATCTTTGCTGCGTGCTGGATTATTTTAATTCGCAACGCGGCTATTTCGTTGGTCAGGACTTTGGCGCCGCACAAGTCTATAACCTGGCGTTGCGTCAACCCGAAAAAGTGGCCGGCGTGGTGGGCATGGCGTGCCCGTATGATTTCGACTTTTCGGGACGTAGCGGCTCGGCGCTGCCTGGTAGAGGTGACCTTGATGAACAGCGAGCGTTTGCGAGAAGCGATAAAAAGCCGAGCGAATGTTTTGCAGCTATTGCCCAACACCAGTTTTTTTACGCACATTACTACCAAACCATCGGGCCAGCGGAGAGAGAATTTGCAGACGCACCTGATAAATTTCTACGGCGTTTGTTCTGGGCATTAAGCGCCAAGGGGCGTTTGTTAGATTGGAGCGAGTACCCAAAAGACGTGAACGGTTATATCGACGTTCTGGCAGAGCCCGAACTGCCGCTGCCCTGGCATTGGATGGGTGACGAAGACCTGCAGTTCTATGTTGATGAATTTATGAATGCGTCGCCCGGCAAAGAATTTATCGGCGGTTTGAACGCGTATCGCGCGGCTGACGCAAACTGGCATCTTACGGATGCAACCGCGGCCAATGTTATCGAGCCACCCAGTTTGTTCATTGCCGGAGCTGAAGATCCAGTAATCAAAATGATTGACCCAAGTGCGTTTGATGTTTTGCAGCAGGCGTCAGCTGATTTGCGTGGCATTCATTTGATTGCGAATGCCGGTCATTTCGTGCAGGCTGAGCAGGCGACTCAATGCAATAAACTCTTGATTGATTTTTTGGACACCCTGTAACAATGAACGCCAATGCTCGTTTACTTGACTATCAAAACACTGGTGACGCAGACATGATGCGGGCGCTAATGAACGAATACGCCAATGACCCAATGGGGGGCGCACAGCCTTTAAGTAATGACATATTGGAACAGTTGCCGACGGCAATGGCTTCCATACAAGGAGCTTTTAGTGTGTTGGGTTTTGTGGACAACGAAGCCGTCGGATTGATTAACTGTCTGGCGTCTTTTTCAACGTTCAAGTGCAAGCCGATTATCAATATTCACGATGTGGTGGTCACAGACAAGGCGCGAGGCAGTGGATTATGCGCCATCATGCTGGGGCTGGTTGAACAACAGGCAATTGAACGAGGCTGTTGTAAACTCACGCTGGAAGTTCTGGAGGGCAATCAAGCCGCGCGGCGTGCATACGACAAGTTTGGTTTTCAGTCATATGCCTTGAATCCTGAGTTAGGACATGCTCTTTTTTGGGAAAAATCCCTGATTTAGGGCGTTTTGCCGCTGCACTGGCTGCAGCCAGGCGTATCGCTGCTAATGTTGTTGTACGCCTGAAACAAACAGGCTTCTCTTGGTTGTTTACGGGAAACCCCAGTGCATCAACGTTCATCCAAATTTTTTCATAGCTCGTGTAGCAAGTTGGTCAGTGTCTGTGCGGCGGTGTCGCTTGTGCTGGGTACATTCAGTGCTCAAGCGCACGAAAATCAAGCTTATTTTGAGCTGGGGCTGGGTGCATCGATTGCGACAGGTGAATTGCAGCATGCCGGTGCAAATTCAGTTGGTACGCCCAGCTACGACATAGGTAATACCAGCGTGAAGGGGTTTGCTATTGGCTACCAGATGATCAATGGTCTCAGACTGGAGCTGGACTTCAGAGACAGAGAGCTGGAAATTGCCAGTAATCGAACAGTAGCCACGCGAGCGCAGTCGGTCTTTAATGGCTCGGCGAGCGAAACTTTCATTGCGTCAGGCAATATCGACAGTCGAACTCGTATGCTTAATGTGGCCTACGTCGGTGCATTAATAAAGCCACAATGGGCAGCCTATCTAAAGCTGGGCGTCGGAGAGGCCAAAAACCGAACAGTAGCCACGGTTGACGTTGAACCCACATTTGTCGCGCTGGGATTGTTCGATGGTGACTTTTACCCGCGCGGCTCCGAACGGGAATTCGCCTGGTCTGCGGGCACCGGCGTCAACATGCACATCAGTGAACGACTGCAAATTGGCTTGGATTATCAGTATTCCAATCTAGGTGATGCAACCACGCGTGCTGGTCAATTTGGCGACAATCTGGAAACCGACGAGCTCGCTGTGCATGAAGTAACCGCAAGGCTAAGGCTGCACTTCTAAACGCCTATTTTTGGTCTAAACTCAAAGCATTAAATCGCAAAATAACAAAAAGTTGGCAAGGTTTGGTGCTGGTGCGCTGAGCTCAGCACATCGAATGGGGTTAGTGCAGTGTTCGAATTTCAACTGACTGAAGAAATCAGTTTTGCCGTGTCAGTGATTATGGTCCTGGCCGTTTTATTTGTTGGCGCGCGCATGCACCAGAATACTCGAGCCGTACGGAGTGGAAATCGTCAAGCCTGTCTGGCTTTTGCCAGTAAGGTGTATTCCGAGTTGGCGGCCGACAAGCACCTTGCCAAACTTTTTCGCAGAGGCTTGAATGACTTTGCTGCCTTGTCGGTAGAAGACAAAGTTCGTCTGCACTACTTTTTGCAAAGCATCGTGACTTTGTTTCGTGATTCGATGAATGCATACAATGAAGAGGTGATCAGCAAAGAGGAATACGAATCCAATCGCGCCAGCACTATGGCTGTGCTGTGCATGCCGGGCGGAAAAGTCTGGTGGCAAGATGCGCAAAACGCCTATCCCCAGGAGATTCGAGAAGCTTTGAACCTGCAAGGCGACATCAGTTACGCGTTGGGCGACATCTATCCATACTTCCTGCTTTCTGAAGACGAGGAAGCGGCTGATGAGAAAATACAAGACGGTGAAGAGCCATTGATAGACGAAGAAGTTGGATTTTCTGCCGAAGGTGATGACTCTGATTGGGAAATTATCAATCAACCCATCAGTGCGGTGAGTCTGTCGGAAGAGCCGCACTCATCAGAGCCTAAAACTAACACCCCAAACGACGACGCTTTGTTGTCTGAGCAAGTGCACGCGGCTAACGAAGATATTCAGGAATCTACAAGCACACCCAAACCCGACTGGAGAAAAGGCCTTGCGCGCCGACAATCAAGACAGGCTATCGGGCGCTAGTAGCTCCGCACAACCTAGCAGTAAACGCCACTCTATTAATGGCGACGTTTTTGTTGTTGTGGGCGTGGTTGTTATATTCGCCATTGGCTTGACTGCTTATTTACGCAATTACGGCGGTGATGAGTTAGGCGGCTGGGAAGACGACCCGCTCAGCGCCAGTGAAGCTGTTTCCGCCTCTGACACTAGTTCAGCGCAAGAAGACGCCAACTTCGACCCTGAGCAACACCGTGCTCCGGCTCCCCTATTAGACGAAGGGCTTAAGCGCGAGTACAAACTGCCGCCGGCTGTGCCTGAGTTGAACGAGAGCGACAATGACTTGCTCTCGCAGTTGCAGGAATTGAGTAGCCTAAAAAATATAGTAGCGTGGTCAGACGCTCAAGATCTGGCGCGACGTTTCGTAGTATTAATCTATAACCTGGCTGAAGGGGAGGTAGCGCATCGCTATTTGCCTTTGAATAGTCCAACGCCGTTCGAAGCAGCCGGCAGCGGCGCGTCATTAAGAATGTCACCGGTAAGCTACGCGCGCTACGACACCTATGCAGAAGCTTTTGCCGCCATGGACGCCAAGCGAGCAGTGAGTATTTATCAATTCTTCTGGCCGACGTTGAAAGCCGCATTTGCAGAATTGGGCGAGCCGCGCAAATCTTTACACAGTGAAGGACTCAAAGCGATTGACCATCTGCTGCAAACCCCCCAATTGGAAGGCGACATTAAATTGATACAGCCGTCGGTATTCTACAAATACGCCGATCCATCACTAGAGCGTTTGTCTTCTGCACAGAAACAAATGCTAAGATTAGGGCCCCGAAACAGTGCCCTGGTTAAAAACAAGCTTAGAGAAATAAAAGCGTTGTTGTTAACTGATAATTGATTCTCACAGGGCAGGTGTAACGCTTCTTACAGGTGCCCAATGACAGCCCAGCTCTATCTTCCCAACATCAGTCGCGTAGGTGGCGGGTGTCGTCAGCAATTGCCAGTGGTACTCATGGAACTTGGCGTAAGCAAACCTCTTTTGGTAAGCGACCCTTTCATCCAACAAATGGGTTTGCTGGATGAAATTGATGACTTGTTAAAATCTGCGGGCATTGTGTCCGGCCGTTTTAGCGACTGTGTACCTGACCCCACCACAGATTCCGTAGCAGCCTGCGTTAGTGCTTGGCAACAACAAAGCTACGATTGCGTGATTGGCGTAGGAGGAGGCAGTTCTATGGACACTGCCAAAGCCGCTGCTGTTCTCGCCTGTCACGGTGGTCAGATGCGCGACTACAAAGTGCCAAATGCCGTGCCAAAAGGCTTTCCAATAATTGCCGTACCAACTACGGCGGGCACCGGCTCAGAAGCCACTCGCGCAACCGTAGTGACTGACGCAGAAACCCAGGAAAAGATGCTCTGCATGGGCGTAGGCTTTCTGCCAAGTGCCGCAGTAGTCGACTATGAGCTCACGCTAAAGAAACCGTATCGTCTGACAGCCGATACTGGCATAGACACTTTATGTCATGCGCTGGAGGCGTATGTCAGCAAAAAAGCCAATCGCTTTACCGACCCCACTGCGTTGGCTGCAATGGAAAACGTGATCCGTTATCTGCCCACCGCCTGCGAGCAACCTGACAATCTGGAAGCGCGTGAAGCCATGATGCTCGCCGCTTACCAAGGTGGCATTGCATTCTCAAACGCCTCGGTCACCCTTATTCACGGAATGAGCCGGCCTATTGGTGCTTTCTATCACGTACCGCATGGCTTAAGTAACGCCATGCTGTTACCGGAAGTCACCAAATTTTCAATTCCCGGTGCGCCGCAACGCTACGCGCACTGCGCCAGAGTAATGGGAATGGCGACTGACGCCGACAACATTGATGACGCCAATCGCAAACTCGTGGATGGACTGTTTCAATTGTGCGAATCCTTGCAGGTACCGTCGCCGCGCGCTTACGGTATTGACCAACAAGAATACGCAGGCTCGATAGAGACCATGTCAGCGCAGGCACTCGCATCCGGCTCGCCGGCTAATAACCCGCGCGTGCCAACGCAACAAGAGATTGCCGAGCTTTATCGAAGCGTTTGGTAATAATCCGTCTTTACGAGAGCGCCCCACAAGGGTAAAACAGCACGGTAAACAATGTTTTAGCGTGCAAACCTAATGGAGGCGATATGAAGCGTGCAGGATCCGGAATAATAGCCATAATGGCTTTGGTGGCTGGCTTGCTCAGCGTAACTGCAGTGGCTCAAACATCTGATGTGAAAGTTCAGAATGTGGTGGGCATATTCCAAGACTCCGAAGTAACGCACCCATACTTCGAGCATGCCTATGGTTATGCCGTGTTTCCGACTGTTGGTAAAGGTGGCTTCATAGTGGGTGGCGCTTACGGTACAGGTAAAGTGTTTCGCCAAGGTGAACTCGCCGGCTTGTCTTCTCTTACTCAGCTGTCGATTGGCTTTCAGGCCGGCTTGCAGGCGTACAGCGAAATTATTTTCTTTCAGGACGAACGCGCTTATAGCGAGTTCATCAGCGGTACATTCGAGTTTGACGCCACCGCATCTGCCGTCGCTGTTACTGCAGGTGCGCAAGCTCAAACAGGCACTATGGGCGCATCGGCTGGCTATAGCGCGGGACCGAAAACATCTAGACAGCAGCTGGGTGCTTACTACAAAGGTCTTGCCGTATTCACCCACGCCAAGGGTGGCTTGATGCTGGAAGCCAGTGTTGCTGGTCAGAAGTTTAACTTCAAACCACAGCAGTTTCGTTCTGCGGCGCGCTGATTTTTGTCATTCCATAGTCTTAGATGGGTGGCACGTAGGTGTTGAGCCGAGGCTAGGCTTCCGGGACTGTTTGAGAAGAGAGGGACCTCGAAAACAAGCCCCCATGGATGGGTTTACGGCGTGTCCCGGTAGCCTAGCCTCGGCTCAACGCCGGTCTAGTAAAGAAAGGTCAATCCTTATAGCTGCCGCGCACTAAACGTATCACAATTATCCGCAGTACCCGCCTCAAGCCCACGCTTAAACCACCGCACACGTTGCTCTGATGAGCCATGAGTAAATGACTCAGGCGTGATGTAACCGCGCGACTGCTTTTGAATTCGGTCATCACCAATCGCAGTCGCTGCGTTCAAACCTTCCTCAATATCGCCACTTTCCAAAATATTTCGCGCCTTATGTGCATTGTGCGCCCACACCCCCGCGAGGCAATCTGCCTGCAATTCTTGACGAACTGATAAAACGTTGCCCTGTTCTTCGCTGACGCGTTGGCGCTGCGCCATCACCTGCTTGGAAATGCCTAACAAGGTCTGTATATGGTGGCCTACCTCATGCGCTATCACGTAGGCTTGAGCAAAATCGCCCGGTGCTCCAAAGCGATTTTTCAAATCGTCAAAGAAGCTCAGATCAATGTACACCTTCTGGTCACCTGGGCAGTAGAAAGGCCCCATAGCCGACTGCGCGAAACCGCAAGCCGACTTAACCGAACCACTGAACAGCACCAGCGTCGGTTCTTTATAGTTGCGATTGAACTCGCGGGGAAACAGTTGGTTCCAGGTATCTTCCGTGTCGCCAAGCACAACAGACGTGAATGCTGCCGCCTCTTCCTGGCCTGCCGGTAGTGGTTGTGATTGAGTTTGTACTTGACCACCGCCCGTATTATTCAGAATCTCGGCGCCTTGCATCACAACACGAGGATCTACGCCGAAGTACATCGCAATCAGCGCAAGCACAATCACACCAAGGCCGCCGCCGCCCACTTTGCCGCGCCGTGACACAGCTGAGCCACGGCGATCTTCTACGTTTTGGCTGCGTCGCCCACTTCTCCAGCGCATCCTGTACTCCTATTCTTGCTATTAGGGTTTATTGTGCCGGTCACGGCATGCTGCGTCAAAACAGTGATCGGTTGGCTTTACGCATTTTTTCATTCAATTGGCCTATTCCTGCCCGACAGCCACGCTTGCAGAATCGTCCTAAACACGGCATTATGCGCAGCACAAGATATGGCATTTATTATGCCAATACTTTATCTTACTTTTTTCAGGGAGTCCAAGCCGATGACAGAATTAGCAAGCTTTCAAGCCGAGACCCGACAGTGGTTAGAAGATAACTGCCCAGAGTCTATGCGCCAACCGTTCAGGTCTGAATCTGAATGGTGTTGGGGTGGGCGAAATTTCGAGTTTATCTCCGAAGATCAGCGCATTTGGATGCAAAGAATGGGCGAAAAGGGCTGGACTGTACCCACCTGGCCTCGCGAATATGGTGGGGGCGGTCTAAGCAAAGACGAAGCCAAAATACTGGCCAAGGAAATGCGCTCACTGCGCTGCAGAAAGCCGTTGGAGAGTTTTGGTATCTCAATGCTAGGCCCCGCCTTGATGAAATTTGGCAATGAAGAACAAAAACTGGAACATCTGCCGAAAATTGCCCGCGGTGAAATACGTTGGTGTCAGGGCTATAGCGAACCCAATGCTGGATCCGATCTGGCCAGTTTGGCCACTAAGGCAGAAGATCAGGGCGATCATTATCTGGTGAATGGTTCCAAAATCTGGACCTCCTATGCAGACCAAGCGGACTGGATATTTTGTCTTGTTCGCACTGACACCAGCGTAAAACACGATGGCATCAGCTTTTTGCTGTTTGATATGGAATCCGAAGGCGTGAGCACCTCACCCATTCGCCTGATCAGTGGCAGTTCACCGTTTTGTGAAACCTATTTTGAAAACGTGAAGGTGCCCAAAGAAAATATGATGGGCGAGCTGAATAAAGGCTGGACCATCGCCAAGTATCTGCTCACACATGAACGCGAAATGATCAGCTCTATTGGTGAATCATTTGCAAGTATGTCGCCCAGTCAATCAGCACTCAGCACCATTGGCACTGACAGCGAAGGTCGTCTGGCAAACAGCGCATTGCGCAGAGATTGCGCGCAGATGGAAATTGATGGCATGGCTTTCTTCCTCAGCCTTGAGCGTGGCAAAGACGAGGCAAAAGCCGGTCAGGGCATGGGCGCAGTGTCCAGCATGTTCAAATACTATGGCACCGAGCTAAACAAGCGCCGCATGGAATTGCAGCTGGCGATTGATGGCGCCGATGCAATGGTGTGGCAAGATGACCCGAAAGTGCCGGCGCTTTGGTTGCGCAGCAAAGCCAATTCGATAGAAGGTGGCACCTCGGAAGTTCAGCTTAATATTATTTCCAAACGCGTACTGGGTTTGCCTGACAAATAGTGTTGCGTGCAACACCAAAGAACCTAACAGTAAACCCCATAAGTAATCACAGTGGAGTAAAAACGTGGCACTGATACTGAACGAAGAACAGCAAATGTTAAAAGAAGCCGCCAGCGGTTTTTTACAAGACAAAGCCCCCATCGCACAATTGCGCGAGCTTCGCGATAGCGAGGATGAGCGTGGCTACAAAGAGAATGTCTGGAAAGAAATGGTCGATATGGGTTGGGCGGGTATCGCTATTCCAGAAGAATATGGCGGTGTAGGCTATGGCTACACAGGTCTTGGTATTGTGTTGGAAGAGGTAGGCAAGAATCTTAGTGCTTCGCCAATAAATGCCAGTGTTCTCGCCGCTGCCAGCGTTATTTTGAAAGCCGGAACTGAAGAGCAGAAGACACAATTATTGCCGGCACTGGCTGGTGGTGAATTGAGTATAAGTCTGGCACTTGAAGAAAAAGGGCAGCACAAAACAGCTGATTTTGCGACGACGGCTAAATCAAATGGCGAAGATTACGTATTGTCCGGTGAGAAACGTTTTGTTGCTGATGCAGCGACAGCGGATAAATTAATTGTGGCCGCCAGCACCGAGAAAGGCACTCAGTTATTTCTAGTGGATGCAGCCCGCAAAGGCGTGGCCACCGAGACGGTCACCATGATTGACAGCCGTAATAGCGCGCGAATTCAGTTCAATGATGTGGACCTTGCAGCGAGCGATCGTCTTGGCAATGACGAAGATGCAAGCGCTGCTTTGTCGGATGCGGTCGACATTATTAACGCGGGAGTCAGCGCGGAGCTGCTAGGTATTTCCATACGCGCGTTTGAGATGACCGTTGACTATCTCAAAGAGCGGAAGCAATTTGATGCAGTGATTGGTACTTTCCAGGGCTTGCAACACCGAGCAGCGCATCTATTTTGTGAAATCGAATTAGGCAAATCTATGGTGCTGAAAACCTTGCAGGCCATAGACTCTGGAGATCCGGGTATGAGTTTGCTGGCAAGTGCCACCAAAGCAAAAATGTGCGAAGTGGCTCAATTGGCGACTAATGAAGGCATACAGATGCATGGCGGCATCGGTATGACCGATGAATATGATTTGGGTTTTTACATAAAACGCGCCAGATCGCTGGAGCACAGTTTCGGTGATAGAAACTATCATCTCGATCGCTTTGCAGCACTCAGTGCTTATTAGGGGCACCTCTATTAATTCCTCGCGGCCTCTGCGTGACCTGAGGCGTGTGCCGACGGTCAAGGCTGGTTGGCCTTGACGAGGTGCACTACGAAGCAGATGTGCGCTTCAGGCCGGACGCCAAGCCAGAGGTCACGAGGAATTAATAGAGGTGCCCTTAATTTTACAGGCGTATAATACGCGGCTTCCTGTGCAACGTATGCGCGGAAAGCAACTATCGGTGAGGAGACAGTATGGATTTAGGTGTTAGTGATCGAGTTAAGCCGCTTCTGGCGCAAGTGAAGGCCTTCATGGCGGAGCATTTAGCGCCCTTGGAGGAAGAGTTTCACAAGGAAACGTCAGTGGGAGATCGCTGGTCGCACACCGCCAGGCAGACCGAAATATTGGAATCGCTTAAGGCCAAAGCGCGCGAGCAAGGATTATGGAACTTCTTCCTGACTGGAGAGGGCGAGTATGGTTCTGGCCTGAACACCGTTGAATATGCCTATCTCGCTGAAGAAATGGGCAAGAGCCGATTGGGCCCGGAAGTATTCAATTGCGCGGCACCTGACACTGGCAATATGGAAGTGCTGGAAAAATACGGCAGCCCGGAACAACAGAAGCAATGGCTTGAGCCCTTGCTCGCAGGTGAGATTCGCTCTGCATTTGCAATGACCGAGCCGGAAGTTGCCTCGTCGGATGCGACCAACATTTCTACGGAAGCCAAGCTTGATGGCGATGAGTGGGTAATTAACGGCGAGAAGTTCTATATCTCGGGTGCCGGAGACCCGCGCTGCAAGATCATGATCACCATGGTCAAGACCGACCCGGACGCACCCAAGCATGCGCAGCAATCCCAGATTCTAGTGCCCATCGATGCACCCGGGGTGGAGATTGTTCGCCCAATGCATGTGTACAGCATGGATGATGCGCCGCACGGCCACATGCATATTCGATTTAACAATTGTCGTGTGCCTAAGGAAAATATCATTTTGGGGCCGGGTCGCGGCTTTGAAATCTCCCAGGGTCGCCTTGGGCCAGGCCGAATTCATCACTGCATGCGCGCCCTGGGTTCTGCAGAACTTGCCCTGCAAATGATGTGTGAGCGCTCGTTATCGCGAGAAGCGTTTGGTAAGCCATTGGCACAGCTGGGTGGCAACGTAGACATTATTGCGGATGCACGCATGGAAATAGACATGGCCCGCCTACTGACCCTTAAGACAGCCTGGCTTATGGACAATGGCGACCCAAAGGTGGCGCGCACCAGCATTTCCGCCATTAAAGTGGTCGTGCCCAATGTGGCCCTGAAGATAATCGATGAAGCTGTTCAGATGTTCGGTGCAAGCGGCGTGTCGCAAGACACACCATTGCCTGTGATGTGGATGAGCACGCGCACGCTGCGTATTGCAGATGGCCCTGACGCTGTGCACAGACGTCAGGTGGCTCGTGCCGAATTGAAACAATACATGTAAGGAGTTTAGAAGATGAGTATTCGATTTGATGGCCGCGTGGCCATTGTTACCGGTGCAGGAAATGGTCTGGGTCGATGTCACGCGCTTGAACTTGCGCGACGCGGCGCAAAAGTCGTAGTGAACGATTTGGGCGGCAGCAAAGATGGTGAAGGCACCAGTGATGCGGCGGCTGCGGTTGTAGAAGAGATCAAGGCCGAAGGTGGAGAAGCCGTGGCTAATGGTTGCAGTGTTACCGACTTTGACGCGGTTCAGGCGATGGTACAAGAAGCCAAGGATAAGTGGGGCAGCGTAGATATTCTGGTCAATAACGCGGGTATCTTGCGTGACAAGTCATTTGCAAAAGTCAGCCTGGACGATTTCGGCCTAGTCGTTGATGTGCATTTGATGGGCTCAGTCAATTGCACCAAAGCAGTGTGGGAAATTATGCGTGAGCAACAGTACGGCCGTATTGTGATGACCACGTCCAGCAGCGGTATGTACGGCAATTTTGGGCAGACCAACTACGGAGCTGCAAAAGCGGGCGTGGTTGGTATGATGAACACACTGGTATTAGAAGGTGCCAAATACAATATCAAAGTGAACGCACTGTCGCCTTGTGCCCATACACGCATGACTGAAGGCCTGATGCCTGATGAAGCCCTGGCATTACTGAAACCCGAAACTGTGACTCCAGGTTTGATTTGTCTGGTAGCTGAAGATGCACCTAACCGCACTATATTGTGTGCTGGCGCGGGTTCGTTTGCGCGCACCGTCATTTACGAAACGGACGGAGTCAGTATTGCGCACGATGAGTTAACCGCTGAAGCTGTAATGGAAAATATGTCTGCAATTATGGACACCACCGATCAAAAAGAACTCACAAATGGTGGTGAGCAAACCATGAAATTGGTAGGCAAAGCTGCGGAGAAACTGGGCTAGTCGCCCATCGTGTGATACGGTAGCTTCTCGAATCTGAGATCGGGAGACTATTGTGGAGTTCCTTATTTTTCTGGCAGTAATTGCTGGTTTGGTGTTTTATGTTATTGGCATATACAACAAACTGGTGACTCTCAAAAATCGCTTTGAGAACGCATTTGCACAGATCGAAGTGCAGCTGAAACGACGCTACGACCTCATTCCCAATCTCATCGAAACCGCCAAGGGTTACATGTCTCACGAGCGCGAAACGCTTGAAGCGGTAACCAATGCGCGAAATCAGGCAATGGCGGGTCTGCAGGCAGCCGCACAATCCCCGGGCGATCCTGCATTGATTGAACAGCTTGGTAATGCGGAAGGGGCCTTGAGTGGCGCATTGGGTAAATTGAATGTAGTTATGGAAGCCTATCCGGATCTGAAAGCCAATGAAAACATGATGCAATTGTCAGAAGAACTGACATCTACGGAAAACAAAGTTGCGTTTTCCCGTCAGGCTTATAACGATGCGGTTACGGCGTACAATACGTACCGACAAACCTTTCCGCCCAATATTGTGGCAAATAATTTCGGGCATAAAAAAGACGCCAGCTTGTTGGAGTTTGAAGACAGCGCAGCGATACAAGAGGCACCAAAGGTCTCTTTTTAACGCTAGCTGTTTCATCAATCGTTTGTCTTTGAGCCAGTGAATTTTTTCGAATCGCAAGACCGCGCCCGGCGCAAAACCGGGCAACTGATATTTCTTTTTGCCTTGGCAACGCTCAGTCTGGTTGCAATTACCAATCTGTTCTTGATCGCCGTGAGCGGTGGTTTTGGTCCTGACTATGCGGTTGATACCGCATCAATCAAATCGCATTTGCTACTATCTTTAGGCGTTATCGTCGTGATCGCGGTAGCGAGTCTCTACAAAATCGCTAGGTTATCGGGTGGAGGCGAGGTCGTTGCACAGTCTCTAGGTGGCAAGTTGCTCAATCAAAATACCACCGACACGGATGAACGCCGTGTACTCAATGTGGTAGAAGAAATGGCACTGGCTGCTGGCTTGCCAGTGCCACCCGTCTACATTCTGGATGACGACGCCTTAAATGCGTTTGCGGCTGGGTTTCACAGTGACGACGCTGTGATTGGATTAACGAGAGGCTGCGTCAGGTTTCTGAATCGAGAAGAGTTGCAGGGCGTGATTGCGCATGAGTTCAGTCATATACTGCACGGGGATATGCGCATCAACATACGCTTGATTGGCGTTCTCTATGGCATTCTGGTAGTTGGCCACATTGGCTATTTCATTATGCGCAGTTCTTCGTTTCGCTCAAGCCGAAGCAGCCGAGATGGTGCGCCGTTAATTCTGATTGGTCTTGGATTGGTAGTTATTGGGTCAATAGGCACATTTTTTGGCAACTTAATTAAGGCGTCAGTCAGTAGGCAGCGCGAATATCTGGCTGATGCGTCGGCTGTGCAATACACACGAAATCCAAACGGCATCGGCAATGCGCTTAGGAAAATCGGAGGATTGAGCATAGGTGGTCGTTTGCTCTCGCCGAACGCGGCGGAAGCCAGCCATATGCTGATTGCTCAAGGCCTCAAACTGTCGTCCTTAATGGCGACGCATCCGCCGTTGGGGGACAGAATTTCCAGGCTTATTCCCGACTGGGATGGCAGTTTTATTGATTCGGAGCGTGAACTTAGATCGTTGCAATCTGAACGTGCGCGGGAGAAACATTTTGGCGCAGGCGTTTCGCAATTTGACAGCGGTGTAGCCAAGCCAGATATTGCGTTTTCTGACGAAAGCGTAGCTGCAAGCAGCACCGCAACCAGTGTGCTAGATTCAGTGGGTGATATTCGCCAAGACCATCTAGATTACGCTGGAAGCATGTTAGACACACTCCGTGGAGACGTGTTAAGTGCCGTGCATACTGCACAGGGAGCCAGGGCCACAATTTACTGCTTGCTGTTGTCTAAAGACATGGGTGTGCTTTCTCAACAACTTGAGCTGATTGCCGATTTTGAAGGTTCCGAGCAAAGCGATCGTGTGAGTTCTCTGTATGAAACGATTCGCGAATTAGGCGTGGAGTATCGCATTCCCATTGTGGATCTTTGTATGCCAACCTTGAAGAGGCAGTACGAAGACCAACACAGAGATTTCAGGAAATGCGTTCTTGCGTTAATGCGTGCCGACAAGCACATTGATTTGTTCGAGTGGTGTATGCACCGAGTATTTGTGCGCCACCTTGATTCGATTTATATGACCACTCGTCGAAGCAAGGTTCGCTACAAAAAACTTGAAGAAATTAGCGAACAGTGTGAAACCATATGTGCCGCTTTGGCATCGTGCGCTGGTGAAAATCAACAGGCAGCCGAGCAAGCGTTCGCCGAGGCCATGAATGAACTTGATTTTGACAGCTCACCCGAACTGAGTTTACCACCATTAGCGGAGATAGATGCAGCGCTCGCGGATGTGTGTGCTGTGGCACCGCTTGAGAAGCCAAGATTGATCAAAGCCTGCGCCAGAAGCGTGCTGGCCGATGGTGAAGTAAGCGCTGAAGAGTATGAGTTGTTGCGAGCGGTTGCCGATAGTATTGATGTGCCAATGCCGCCAAGACTGGCAAAGCAAGCGCTTTTATAGAATCAGCTGTTCACTAAAACCTGGCGGAGAGGTCAGGGTTAACAGCATAACCCGCCAGTGGAGCGTCCATGTGGTGATGTATTTTCTGGCTGGCTGTTCTGGTCGGCAATATCCCTTTTGCTTTCTTGATCGGACTCAGTCTTAGTTGGCGTTCGCCAAGAAACGCCTCGAACAAGCGCCACTCAGCAGCCGGCAAGGTCACCACTATGGCGCGCTGTTCTACTAACAGTCTATCGAAGTAAAACACAACGCCAGAACCACGCAGCTTTTCCTTGAGATTTTTAAACAAATCCAGCAGATGTAAACGAACCGCGTGATCAGATCGTTCTTTGATGTGGTGGTCACAAACCACCAGCGCGTGCAGCATACCCTTGCGTGCTTGCTCTATATGGACCCGTGAGTTACTGGTGTTCTGTCGCATCGCTTATGTGCAGATTGTGTTGACCATAGGCGCGCTTCGCACAAGGTCGCTTGTTCATATTTTGCTCAGAGTAGCATTCCAATAACGGCTCATCAAGCGACCAGCGGTACTACTGATTGTAAACTTTTTTACCGCCAACAATGGTTTCCAGCACCTGTATATCCTTGATGGCGGCCGGATTAATGAGCGGGTCATCTGATAAGAGAATCAGATCCGCCCATTTGCCTGGCTCGATTGAGCCGCGGTTGTCGTCTTGGAAAATTTGCCAGGCTGCATCAATAGTGACCGCTCGCAATGCCTGCATTATCGGAAGGCGCTGGTCTGCGCCCACCACTTGTCCCGATGAGCTGAGTCGATTTACAGCGCTCCACACCAGCAGAAACGGCTGCATGGGCACCACTGGCGTGTCCAGGTGGATGCTGAACGTTAGCTCCCTGTCCATAGACCAACGAGCAGGGCTCATATTGGCCGCTCGCTTTGGCCCCATAAATATGTCGCGGTGTCGGTCGCCCCAGTAATAGGTATGTGCGGAGAAAAAGCTAGGCGTGATGCCTAGACGCTTGAATTCATCTAATTGGTCTGCTCTGGCCATCTGCGCATGAATCAGTATCAAGCGTTGATCGTCATCCGGGTATTTTCGTTGCGCCTTGTCGACCGCTGTGATGATGTCATCCATGGAGGCATCGCCGTTACCGTGAATCGCGAGCTGAATCCCGCGGCGGCGATACCTGTCGACTTCAAGAGTCAGTTGCTCAAGGCTAACGCGCGGATAGCCTCGATAGTCCGCGTCACCTTTGTAGGGTACGTGGTAAGGTTCGCTCAGATATCCTGTGTAGCCCTGTATACTGCCGTCAGCGATGATTTTTACAGGACCCACCAGAAAATTATCGGTGTTATGTGCACTGAATTCTTCCGGCTCGGCAAGCAGCCTCGGGCCCAGTTGATCAAACAGTGGAAACACGACCAGCCGTTGCTTCATCAGACCGAGCTTTGAAGCCCAGCGCAAACCGGCGTACATTCTGGCATCCACTCCGCCGCTCTGTGCTGTTGTCACACCGCGCTGGGCGTATTGGTTGGATGCAAAGGAAAGCATGTTGAGGAAGTCCAATGCGCCCAGGTCCATGGCGATGGACTGAACAGGTTTCATCGCATTTTCCTCAAGCAAACCGGTAGCCTCCCCGGTCTCAGGATCTATTGTGATCACGCCACCTTCAGGTTGCGTTGTCTCCGCAGAGATTCCGGCAATCGCCAGTGCTTTACTGTTAGCGACACCCATGTGGCCCGAAACATGCACAATGAAAATAGGTTGATCTGTGGAAATGCGGTCCAGGTCAAAACGGTTTGGGTGACGGCGTTCAGCAAGCAATGTGTCATCGTAACCCCAACCGAATAGCCATTCATCATCGCCCTTATTTTTGGCCGCGAGACTGAGACTGGCCCGAATATCTGCGATCGATTCTGTCTTGCCGATGGGTGGGCTATTTAAGTCAACCGTCAGATCCAGCAAGCCTGAACCTGGATAATGTCCATGCGCGTCGATAATTCCCGGCATTAGTACTTTGCCGTTCACATCGCTTACTTCGGTGTACTTGTCAATTTGTTCAGAGATCTCTTCATTGCTGCCAACCGCAACTATGCGACCATGATCAATCAGAACCGCCTGATGAATTGTATTGTCGGCGTCCATGCTTAGCACTTTGGCATTCAGAATGGCCCTGCGGTCCGGTTCGGTGCTGAGTATCGATAAACTGATTATTAATGCAGTGAGGAAAAGCATGGCGGCGATCCACCCCCAGAAACTGCTGTGTCGCATAGCTACCTCCGATAAGAGGTTCTATTCTAGGGAGCCTCTGACCAAGTATGCAATACCTCTGCGTGCTCTGCAGAGCGCAGATGCGAGGCGTTAGCCAGAGGTATTGCATACTTGTTCAGAGGCTCCCTGGCGCGTCTAAGTGCCCTGTTGCAGCAATTGTTGGGCGTGCTGTGCTTGCTCGGGCGAGTAAAGGCAGTAATCTGCATTGATCGCCGCTGCATGCTGCCGGGCAAGCGCTGCGTTATGGGTGAGTAGTTCAGCGTAGCCTCCGTCATCTGGAAATACGCTGACGCCAATGGAGCACTGCGGCCGCACGGTCACGTCGCCAAGCTGCATTGGTTCTGAGATGGCGCTGATGAAGCGCTGCAATGCGATGTCTATGGATTCTTTATTGTCTAACTCGCTGAGCAACAAACCGAATTCATCGGAACCCAGCCTTGATATGTCGTGAAAAGAATTGTCTCCATCAGAGCTGACCAGAGAATCACTGGAGCGCAATACCGATTCCAGTCGCTGTGCTACTTCTGCGAGCATTCTGTCGGCCAGTTCAAAACCAAGAGTATCGCTCACCTTCCGGTAAGAGCTAACACCGATCGATAGCACCGCGGTCAGTTGCTCGTATCGAAAACCACGAACAATCGCCTGTCCAATACTTTCGTGGAAAGGATCACGGCGCTTGAAACCAGTGAGTGAGTCAAAGCTGATCAGTGCCTCAATTTCATGTTCTTTGTCTTCAGCAAGCTGCTCAAGTTCCTCAAGACGTAACTGCATAGCGTTAACATCAGTGCCGGGGCTCACTATGGGTTCATCATTAGCCGCAATGCGGAGTTCGGTTGGTGTATTCACTGTATCTGCTTTACCCGCGTGCTCGCTCTGCATTTCAGGACTAAAACATACTACGCGATTACGACCGGTCTCTTTGGCAACGTATAAAGCCTGGTCAGCTTGATCTAGCAACGCTTCTTTGTCTTTCGCGCCGTGAGTGATGCTTGCAACACCCAGACTTGCGGTAATTACCTTACCTTTCGTATGTTCCACTGCAGGACTGTCAGTTAGCGCTTTACCGATTCGTGCCGCGATGCTTTCTGCGCCTCGGGAATCTATCTTTTCCAGAACTATCGCAAACTCTTCACCACCGTAGCGAGCAACCAAGTCACAATCGCGTGCATTGTCGTGCAATACCTGCGCCAAAATCTTAATGACCTCGTCACCTGCGCTGTGACCGAAGTTATCGTTGATTGATTTGAAATGATCAATATCAACCATAATTGCTGTTAAGTCTTCGTTATTGCTGCGCGCGTGATCAAACTTTTGTTCAAACTCTGTGTAAAACGAACGACGGTTGAGGCAGTTAGTCATAGGGTCGCGAGTGGCGAGTAAATGCAGCTTGGCATTTTGCGCCTGAACTCGCTGCTGAGACATTTGCAGTTTGCCAAGCATCACGCGCAAATGGTTATTCTTTTCTTCCAGTTCCGACACATCATCAAAGGTTGCCAACACGCCGCGGGCTTCCCCTTCGCCGTCATGTATTGGCACGCAGTTGACCATAAATACACGCTCCTCACCTAGGCCATCGTGCAGAAACAATCGAACGCCTATGCGGTTTCTTGCGTCATCAAGCACAGCGTTCCAGGGTAGATCTTCGGGGTTGGCTTGCTGCCCTCCCTCGGTGTAAGCCCAATCCCACATATCCGGGCTCTTGCCGATCAGGTCGTCGGCGTCCATTTGTGCAAACTGAACAAAGGTAGAATTGGCCAGCACGATGGAGCGTTGTTCATCAATGATGAGCACGCCTTCGGCAAGAGCGTCAAACGCCGTTTTAACCCGGTCTGGAATGGCGGCTGAGGGGTCCAATTCACGCAACGCTCGCTTCATAAATATTCGATAGGCCATAAACCCGAATAGGGTGACGAATGCAACCAGCGCCAGTGTGGGATAGCGTTTTACCCAAGCCATCCAGCCGCTATTTTCGGCCTCTGCAAACCTGAGTTCCACCAGACCCCAGCGTAAGCCGTCGCGGAAAATAGGTACGCTGACTTGGGTCGATATGGGTTCAGGACTCTCGCCGTCTGCGACCTCTTGTTGCGACCAATTAAGTGCGTGCTCGCCAAATACGTAATCTTGGCCATTTGTGCGAATTGCAGCAGATTCAAGATCGTCATTTTTCTCGACCAACAATTTCAGCGTGCTTTCAATGGTTGATTCGTGCCCTCGATAAGCCAGAGAAGAAAGCTGAATAGCAAAGACTTCAGCAAACTTCTTGCGAGACTCAAGCTCTGCATTCTGACTGTTTGGGATCAACCCAAACAATTCGCTAATGAACAGTAAGCTTGCAGTAAGGCAGACAATCCCTAGGCTAATTTGCGTAATAGGGTTAATCTTGGTCAGCGACCAGTTCAGTTTCATCGCCAATCTAACTCGCTAATCGAGAATGCAACCACCGTTATTGGACAGCCTTCGCAATTGGTTTGCACGCGTTTTTCCGCTATTGTTCTGCTTGCACGATCATTGGTTCGGCGCGCATGCTCCTCGCGGTATCCTGGTTGGAAGTATCGTTACCAAATGCAAACTGCGCTCTGCAGCGCAAGCCACCGAACAATTTGTGATCGGCATTGGGTACGCTTAGTCTGATACCGAATGTGCCGCTGGCCGCGTCAACAATGCCGTCCACCACACTTACTTCAGCTTCGTAGCGGCCACTCGCAGGTTGCTCAGGAAATATCTGAGCGGTCATGCCCTTTTTTACCTTGCCAAACAATTCGCGAGGTGCGATCACTTCGATGCGTAAAGGATCAATCTGCGCAAGCTTGAGAATCGGTTTATCTTCAACAGACTCACCTGGGTTCAGATAACGATCCACAACAATTCCTGATACAGGACTCGTAATTGTGCGTTGGCTAAGTGCCGCTTCGGCGCGTGCCAGTTCCAGCTCAGCTAGTCGCTTGTTATTGCGCGCCGTTTCAAGTTCGAGCTTGGCAAGTCGTGCATCAGTTTCCGCCTGGTCTTTGTCAGCACCCGACGCCGCCTTCTTGGTATGCAACTCACGCACGCGTTCGCGCTGTCGTGCGGTATAGGCGGCGGTCACTTGTTTTGCCTGGATTGTATCTTCCATCTGCGCACGTTCTCTTGCCAGAGCAACAGCGGCTTTTTCAACCGACGATTCAAGCGCTACCAGCTTCTCGCCACGTTGAATAAAGTCGCTCTTGTCAACGTCAATGCGCTCCACAATTCCATCAACAGAACTGCCTAATTCTATCGTCATTTCCGGTTCGATCAGACAGTCCAACTCTTGATTGGCCGCCCATGAAACTGGCGCTGATACGGTGGATACGGCAAAAAAAAGTGCATTGGTTTTCGAAAGAACTTTGTTCACGACGTCTGTATCCTCGACAGAAATTGGGCGGATATCCTAAAAGCTTAGATCATATTCACAGTAATCCCATCGCCCAGGAATGGCCGGATGTGCGCTGGATAAATCGATTGCTTGGGCTAATCTAAAGAGACCATCAAATAAATACAAAGGTGCTAGGAAATGGAACTTAACGGCGAAAAAATAGACAAAAAACAAATTACTCTAGACGGTAACAGTTTCATTGATTGCGAAATAAGCAATAGCATTCTGATTTACAAGGGTGGTGTCTTGCCGGTTTTACGTGACTGTAAAATCAACGATTGTCAGTGGAATTTTAGCGACCAGGCTGCCAATACTTTGCAGTTTTTAGCCGCCATGTATAACGGCATGGGAATGGGTGGCATGGACATCGTTGATCAAACAATCGTCAACATACGTAACAATACATTAGTCACTCCACAACAGGCTGCCCATGCAGCTGCTGCTGACACGAATGCGGCGAACGATGTTGCGGTGAATCAAGACAACACGGCTGAAAAAGCGTCTGCGGATGCAAAGCCGAAAGCACGTAGAAAGTCGAAAGCCAAGGCCAAGGCGAATACCGACGCTGCTTAATCATTCCTGACCTGGCGCCCTGACTACTTCTGCAGTCGCCTTGGCAGAGACCTTATTCACTCCGGCCGCTGAAGGCGAGTAAATCTTCCATCTGTTTATCTTGAAACAAAACCTGACGACGTTGTGCTCGGAGTTTTTGTTGTAGTGTGCGCTGCGGAAGTCTGGTCAGCAACGAAGCGGCCAAGCTCGGCACGGTGGAACGAATTTTCAAGCCCAGCGTATGAATGCTATTCGGTAAGTGATCACTCACTAACGCATCATCCAGAGAAACATACATTTCGAAACTTCCGTGTTCTCCCTGGCGACCACAGCGACCGAATAGTTGTCTGTCTACGCGTCCTGACTGGTTTGGTTCGCACGCAATAACGTGAAGTCCGCCAAGACGCTCAACACCTCTACCCAGCTTAATATCCGTACCCCGTCCTGCCATGTTGGTCGCCACTGTAACTGCGTTTCGTAAACCCGCGCCAGCAACGACCTGTGCCTCTTGCGCATCTTGGCGGGCGCTGAGGACAAGGTGTGGAATTCGGTATGTATTCAGCAGCTCACTCAGTCTCTCAGAGTTTGCGACCGATGCTGTTCCAAGCAAGATGGGTTGACCGCTTTTATGCAAGTCGGCTACCCGTTCGGCGATCGCTTGCCACTTTGCGTCACTGTTGCTGGACACGTGGCAGGCCAGGCCGCGCACTTGCCGAGGCTTGTTCGGAGGTACTACCAGTAGTGGTTTGTTGTACACCGATTGCAGCTCGCCCGCTACTTCGCTCAACGTTCCGCTCATCCCGGTTAAATGCAGATAACGTAGAAAAAATCGCTGATAACTGATGCGGGCCAGAGTTTCACGTTGTCCAGTAACGGTGCAGCCTTCTTTGGTCTCCACCATTTGATGCAAGCCTTGCTGCCAGGAGCGATCTGGCATGGTCCGGCCAGTATTGGGATCGATGATCTCTATCTGATCATCGCGAATAAGATAGTGTTCATCTGCGCGAAAAATATACAGAGCAGCAAGTGCTTGTTGTAACAACCATTCGCGACGCTGTTTACCGCGCCAAATGCCTTGCAGTCCAATACCCGCTTCACTGTCAGCACTGCACAATTCTTCCAGTCTGGATTTTCCGTTGTTGGTCAGTGTGGCCTTCAATTCCGCCTGCTTGAGCGTGAAATCTTTATCGAGTTGCAGTTTTTCAGCCAATGCTAGCGCGTCGGTATACATCTGTTCTCGGCCAGGATCTTTAACTTCCCGTGATAGCAGCAGTGGCGTGCAGGCCTCATCTATTAGTACAGAATCAGCTTCATCAACAATCGCAAAACACAGGCCCCGCAATACTGGACCTGTCTCTGGATCAAACTGGCGCAAGCGCAGTGCAAGTTGACTGCTCTCATTTTGTGTCACCAATCGATCCCGCAAATAATCGAACGCTACTTGCTTGTTAGTGCAATACGTCACGTCCGCCGCATAGCCACTGCGGCGTTGTGGCGCGTTCATGTCTTCGGTAACCGCCGTGCAGTGCAAACCCAGCGCACGGTACAAAGGTGACATATCAGCTGCATCGCGACAGGCCAGGTACTCATTAGTGGTTATCACGTGCGTTGGGATTTTGGCCATACCGGCACAGGCGGCCGCCAGCGTGGCGGTTAGGCTCTTACCTTCACCGGTGCCCATTTCTACCATGTAGCCCTGCATCATTGCCCACGCAGCCATCAACTGAACGTCGTAATGTCGTTTACCCAATGTCTGCTCGGCGCATGCGCGCACAGTGGCAAATGCCTTAGCAACCAAGGCGGTTTGCAAGCCATCACGGGCTAGATCGAACTTAAGCTCCTCTATGTGCTCCTCAAATTCACGGCTGCCCGTTTTTGGCAAACTTTGTGCGGCTTTTTCAACTTGCTCACGAATATAATTAAGTGAACTGTTGCGTTTGCCTTTCAGTTGCTGCCATTTAACACTCACAGAATCTGTGATTCGATCCGCAAAACCCGCGTCAATATCTTCTCGTTGCGGGTAGGCACCCAGACGCACACCTGGGCGAAGACTGTTGCGCGTTTGAAAAATCCAATCAGGCATTGAAGTGTTTCAGGAATAACTGACGAGTACGTCTAACCAGCTGCTGCGAAATGGTTTCAGTGCCATGATCGAAGCGTACGTACGCTCGGGTGCCCAACTGCGTATTTTCCACTGCCAACGGTATTTCAAGTTCGTATTGAAAGAAAGCATCGAGGCTCTGTTTACCGGTTTCATCGCCAGGATCGACCATCACCGTGCCGCCACCGGTGGTGCCCAGAACTTTACTGGGCAAGACGTTGTTCGCTTTTGGTGTCTGCTGTGCAATGTTGGCGGTTATTATGGTGGGAATAGAGCTGCTCAAGCGCACTTGTACCCGATCAACCTTATGTTGTATCCGGTCCTGATCAGCCTGATCGACAACCAGTTGAATACGAGCGTTAGAATTGTTCTTGAGATAAGCGAGCAGCTGCCCTTGTTTAACCAGACTGCCCGCCAGGTCATCAGCGTAAGGCATTGCAAGCCGACCATCTGCCGGACTGGTTACCAAAAGATCGTCTACTTTATCCTGCGCATGAGCAACTCGTGCTTCGGCTGCGCGAATCTTTTCTTCTATTGCTGCGGCCTGAATGCGGTCACTAACTAGGTAGTTGATTCTTAGTGCCTGAAGCTCTTTGAGTTCAGCTTGTGCAATGGCTAGATTAGCGTGGCGTTCCGGGTCATCCAGCTCGACGATACCCTGACCTTTACTGATCAACTGGCCTGGTTTAACCAACACCCGGTGTACCATTGCATCGACATCAGCATTAATTCGAGCATCTCCTGGCAACCACACCACGCCTTCGTGTTGAGTGTTGGAAGGCATAGGAACTGCCGTTAACAGTAAAACAAAAGCAACAGCTGCCAGGCCAGAAACCCCAAGCGCGCGACTGCGATGCGGCCCAAGCCGGTCCGACAGTAGGAAGCCCAATAGCTTTGCGATTGGCAGCGCAAATTGGGTGATCATCATCCATAATGCCAACAGAACACCAAGCACAAACATCTTGCCGGCAAGATACAAACTGATCACTAACATCAGCACTGTTCGGTATAGGAATGAGGCGATGGAATAAAACACAAACCAGGCCGGCTCGCCACGCGCGCTGACAGGCGAATGCGCGCCTTCGATCTTAAAGCAATAACGCTGAATCAAATAGCCAAGGTATCGATTTGAGCGCTGTGCGAGATTGGGTATGCCGATTGCATCTACCAGCATGTAATAGGCGTCATAGCGAAGCAGCGGATTGCCGTTAAACAGCAATGTAGAAACGCCACCGATGAGCACCACATTCAGTGCCATGCTGCGGACAACACCGTCTTCCAACACAAGCCAGAGCAGCATTGCTATCGCACTTAGACCCAGTTCAACGATCATACCGGCTGCGCTAACGAGTATGCGTTTTCTGCGTTGTGAGAATGTACTCGATGCGGATGCATCGACATAAGGTATAGGCATCAATACCAGCAACATAACACCCAACTCGTGAACTTCACCGCCTTCCAGTTTTACTGAGTAAGCGTGAGCAAGCTCATGCAGTAATTTAACGATGGGATAGAGTAGCACCAGCAGTGCTATATTGTATGGCTGCAAAGCTTGCTCGCTGATGGCATGGTTTAATGCGTTCCAATTGCTGGCAGCCTGTAAGGCGGCGATCACGCTCAATAAGCCAATGGCCACTAACACTGGAACGGTGAATAGAGGTCTGGCCAGGTGTTGGGTTCGGCTAAGAAATTTGTCAGGATCAACCAGCGGGAATCTTAAAGCAGCGGGGTTCTTGTAATGGCTGCTGCGCTGTGCACGTTCGCGTTTTATGCCGCGTTTGAGCAACTCACCCAACGCGGGGCTTACGTCAGCGAGCATCAAGTCGGCCGCATGCAGTTTAGACAGCAAGGTGATAATTTCGTTTTGACCCGGCGCGTCGTCACCCAGCGCTTCATTGCATTGGTTCCAGATAGACTCAACCGAACGTTCACCATCCATTAAGCTGACAAAGCGATAGGCGCTGCTACTGAAACGGTGGCTTCTGGCACCCACCGGATCGCGAACAATAAACCAGTCTTGACCGCGGTAGATATGCCAACTGATATCAACCTGTGGCTTGAGGCGGGGCTGCAGATCTTTAACGCGGTACCAATAGGGACTGAACAGTTCCTCTATCATGGTAGCCACACCCAGGTCTTCAATCTCAGCCAGTTGATCAACTCATGAGTCCAGATCCAAACCAGGCTTTGTTCGCCAAGGTCCAGTTTTGCAGCACCTTCCATGCCCGGGCGTAAGTCTTGCTGCAACGCAGCTGCATCGTCGCCGCTGATGCTGGCCTCAACGCGAAAATAATTACTGGCTTCCTCAGCAATTGACACAGATGTTACATTCTCTACGACCAGTTGGCGCTTTTCGCCGGGGAGGCTGGTCAGTACTAAAGTGCCTTTTAGTCCTGCCTCGATACCGGCAATATTTTTCTCATCAACATTTAGCACGATTCGGTAATCGGCCAATGGCGCAACCTTGAATAACACATCACCTTTGCTAACAGGTGAGCCCAGCGACTGACTTAAATCGCCTTCAATAACAATGCCATCAAAAGGTGCTATGAGACGTGTGCGTTTTAGCTGCTCATTCACCAACTGCATTCTTGCATTTGCTTGATCAATCTGTGCGCCAATGACCGCCACCTTGGCATTATCATGCTCTGCCATCGCTTCACGATAGGCCCCTACCAACTCCTGTTGTTCGCTGGTGATGCGCAATTGCTCCAGCTTGAGATCTTTGTTATCAAGCAGTCCCATCAGCTGCCGCTCTTTAACCGAGTCGCCTGCGCGTACATTTGATGAAGACAGAAAACCGTCCAGCGGTGCGACCACTACTCTTTGCACTTTTCCCTCAATGATAGCGGGTGCTGTTATCCGATACTCTCCCTGAGCAAAGGCCAGAAACAATGTCACTGCCAAAACCGCAGCCACTTTAAGCTTCAGACTTCCGTGGCCTCTTTTACTGAGCTTTTGTGTCAGCTTCTGTATTTTTCTAACGCCACGGTGAGCAATGTTCAGCTGCCTTTCCTGGTGCAACGATAAGGTATTGGCGAGCAGTGCGCTAAGGTGCTGAACATAATCGAGTTCATTGCTTGAAAATGGCTTTTCCGCAGGCCTTTCTAAAGTAAGAGCTGCAAATAGTTTGCCTTCAACGCCAAGCGGTGCAGTGCACAATGAACCATTTGCAGAGCACTCACTCAACAATTGATGAGCCAGATTGCGCGGTGCGTTTTGTTCGCTCTGATCTGGGAAATGAATAACGCGATCATGCTCAATCGCTTCCGTCATTGCCGCCGATAGCCGCTTAACGGCTTCAGTTTTACGATCGAAATTCGCGCTGTGTGAAATTGCTGTTACGGTAAGGCGCGTACCATTCCATCGACCATAGCTCACCCGAGTGCAACGCAGTTGGGTCGCCAACTCCGATACCATACAGCTGCTCATAGCTGTCAGATCCTGCTGCTCAAGACAGCGCGCAGCGGTAGTCCACAATGACATGTGTGATACCGATGCGGCTTGCTCAGGCTGAAGATAGGAAAATTGAAACCAATGACTACCCCACTGCAACATGTTTAGCACCGAGCGTTGCATTAGCTCGTTTCGAGCGCGCATGTTGAGTTGCACTATAAACACGAAGCAAGACGTAGCCAGCAGTGGGTAGCACACTTGATCAACAGAGCCGTGTTCAGCGTTATCTATGGTAGTGATGCTGTGTTGACGGTTTTGCAGGCAGTTAACAATGCTTGACGGTACAGTTTGGAACTCGGGAATTGCCTGTGGCCAGTGCGACAGTGACAGTAGCTGTTGATTGTCAATTTGATAACACAACAGCTGCGCTGAATGCAGCTCTTTGATCATTGCGCATTGGGTATGCAGCCACTGCTGTGCCAGTCGGTTCAGGTTCTGGCTACCGCGTGCGGTGTTGGCCTGAGCGGATTCAGAGTCCGTCTGTTCGACCGGCGGTACTGCCTGTGTTTGCATAATATTCCGAACAAATGCCAGGCTGATCACCAATGAAACATCGGCATCAGTTTTTGAGTGTTATTTGCGCTAATCGATGATTAAGTGCACAAAAAATGCTGCAAAATCAGTAATTTGCATACACAAAGAATAGGATATGTGAGGCTATTTTCCACTTGGGAAACACTCAATTCAGAGTGTCAGACGCAGCAGCCTAGAGATGGTTTTTTCGAGCTGGCCCAGCGTATTGCACTCCACTGCGTCGTGACTGTAAACAGCGTAGCGGCGCATTTCTGAGTCGCCACTGGACCACAATGATCTGTTCTCGGGATTCAGCCAAAGCAGCCGCTGGCAGCGGTCGTGCATGGCTTTTAATAAATCGGTTTTCGGGTCGCCATAATTATTGCGGCCATCGCCCAGCATAATGATGGTTGTGTGGCGATCGATACTGTCCAGACACAGATCACTGAACTGCTGAAATGCCGCGCCGTAATCGGTAGAGCCAAGGCCGTATTGGTGGTTGATCAGTTCAATCGCTTTCTCCACCGGGTAGCGCTGCAAAATATCAGTGACTTCGCCAAGCTGTGATGAAAACGCAAACGCGCGAACATTGGGTAGTACGTCGTGCAAGCTGTACAACAGCATTAGCAAGAATCTGGCATACAAACTAACAGATCCACTGACATCGCAAATGGCCAATACTTTTGGCCTGTCCTTACGTTTGAACTTCCAATGTGTTTCAAACAGAATGCCATCATTGGCGATGTTTCTGCGGATCGTTTTACCGGCGTTAAGCTGACCTTTCTTGAAAATTTTCTTGCGTCGAGCGTGCTGGCTGGCCAATTTCTTGGCCATTTTATGCACTAGCATTTGCATGTCTCGAAAATAGTGCGCGTCCAGACTGGACAGTCGTGCTCGCCTAAGAACGTCTTCACGCAGTTGTTGCCCTGCATTGCTCGCAAACAACAAGTATTGCTGTTCAACATAGTTACGAATGCGGTCACGCAATTGATCACGCCGTTGCTTTAGCTCTTCGGCCAATTGATGGTCGGCTTGAAACTCAGACTGCTCTAATTCGTGAATGGTATTTTCCAAGCCCTCCAGTCCCATTTGTTGCAAAACGCGTCTGGAATACTGACCTTTTTGGGTGAATATTTTTATGTCCGATACGCCAACGGCGTCGCTGGCGCGTACGATCTCTGCCGACATTTCAGCGCCGTCTGCGCTCATCAGCATCTCGGCAAGACCGTCGAGTGCTGATGAGTGCTCCTCACCGCCGGAACCCGCACTGTATTCACTATCATTAGAACTTTGCGTGCCAGCATCATCATTTGATGCGCCTTGCTCGGTCGCCGAATCAGCTTGCGCTTCTTCGTTCTCATTCGGCTCTGCGATTACAAAAAAATGCTCAAAGCAGTAATCAAAGCTGCTTTTTTCTTCCTCGGTTTTTGCCAAAGTTGCTGATAGGGCTTGCTTTAAGAGCAGTCGATCTTCGTAACCGACCAGCGCCATGGCATGCATAGCATCTATGCTTTCAGAAGTTGATACCCGAACGTCTGCGTTGCGCAGTACGCGAACGAAATCAATCAGTTTTCGCTCCATTATTCAGGGGCTCCTAAGATTTGTTGCTTGATAATATCGAATTTAGTTCGGCCTCAATGTTATCTATGTCTTCCTGAAATTTGAGCACCACGTTTAAGGTGTTGTGAACAATATCGCGGTCAAGTGTGTCGGCGTGTAGTAGCACCAGTGTCTTCGCCCAATCGATGGTTTCACTAATGGCGGGCAGCTTTTTGAGGTCTCGTTCACGCAGTTGTTGGATAAAGCCTACCAACTGCTCACGTAGCTTGCCAGGCAGCTCCGGTACGCGCGATTCAATAATACGTTGCTCAAGACGGGCATCCGGAAAGGGAATATACAGATGCAGGCAACGTCGCTTTAACGCGTCACTGATTTCCCGCGTGTTGTTACTGGTGAGCACCACCAGAGGTTTATGCTTCGCTTTGATCGTGCCTATTTCCGGTACGGATACCTGATAATCAGACAATAATTCCAACAACAGAGATTCGAACTCGTAATCGGATTTGTCCAGCTCGTCGATTAACAACACCGAGCCTTCATCTTGCTCCATCGCCTTAAGTAGCGGTCGCGGTTCAAGAAATTCTTCAGAGAAAAATACATCACCAAACTGGTGCAAACGCTGCACAGAATCATCCAACCCTTTGGCGCCCTGCATCACGTCGGCTAACTTTTCTTTCAAGACCTGAGTGTACAAAAGCTGCTTACCGTACTTCCATTCATACAACGCTTTGCTTTCATCCAAACCTTCATAGCATTGCATACGAATCAGCGGTCGCTGCAAATACTCGGCGGCGGTTTTGGCAAGCTCTGTTTTCCCAACCCCTGGTGGTCCTTCCACCAGAATTGGCTTTTCAAGTTTTATCGCAAGAAACACAACGGTGGCGATTTGCTCACTACAGATGTAACCCTGTTGATCAAAACCATCGCGAATGTGTTTTACGCTGTCAGCAGAAGACGACACTATCCCCCCGTCATATTCATAAACCGCACGATTTGCGGCTCGTCGTGTAAATTGAAATGGTGGCGCTCTGGCTTCAAATCCATAGCACGGACGATTGCTTGTTCAAGCTCCGTATCGCTGGCGCCCCCACGCAAAAGTGCTCGTAAATCCATGGAATGCTCATTACCAAGACAAAGCAATAGTCGGCCTTCAACAGTAACCCGCACGCGATTGCATAAATGGCAAAAATTATGACTGTGCGGTGAAATGAACCCAACCCGAATCGCGCTGCCGGTCAACTGGTAATAATCCGAAGGACCCGCTGAACTTGCCGAGCTGTTAAACAACTGGTAGCGCTGGTTAATGATGTTTCTTACATCATCGCTGGAACAATATGTAACGGCTCTATCGTGCTCATCGATTAGTCCTAGAGGCATTTCTTCGATGTAGGCAATGTCTAGGTCGTGCTCAATACAAAATTGCAGCAGGTCGAGAATTTCGTCTTCATTGCGCCCATTTAGAATCACGGCATTGATCTTAATACGCTCAAAACCGGCTTCGCGTGCGGCGTGAATTCCGTCCAGCACTTGCTCAAGATTACCGGTACGCGTAATCGACTTGAAGCGCTCCGCCTGCAAGCTGTCGAGGCTGATGTTCAGGCGAGTTACACCCGCTGATCGTAAAGCCTGAGCCTGCTTTCTGAGTTGTGAGCCATTACTGGTTATGTTGAGTTCATGCAAACCTGGTGTTGCTGCAATCTCGCGGGCTAAAGACACCACATTTTTGCGCACCAGGGGCTCACCACCCGTCAATCGAATCTTGCTGACACCCAGACGGATAAACGCTTTGGCAATGCGACCGATCTCTTCCAGCGACAAAATCTCTTTTCGTGGCAGAAACTCCATGTCTTCCGCCATGCAATAGACGCAGCGAAAATCGCAGCGATCTGTGACTGACAAGCGCACGTAATCGACCCGGCGGCCAAAACGATCGATCAATTGTGGGGGATTTGAATACGTCATACGAAGCTGTAAAGCTGACCATCAAAGCAAAGCCAGCCCTGTATGATACCGTACCTTGGGCTGTCGTTTCTGTTTCTGCGCGACGAGTGTGTAAGTTGCCTGCGAACAAGCCAGTAATTCGTGTTGGAGGTAAAGCTAAGTATATGAAAACATTGGTTATTGGTGGCGCGGGTGCCACTGGTCATTTTATCGTGAACGGCTTGTTGAAGCGCGGTCATGAGGTGACTTTATTGAACCGCGGACGGCACCAAATACCCGAATTGCCAGCAGATTTGCCGAGGATTCAATCGGACCCATACGATGAAGCGGCCTTAAACACGTCGCTATCTGGTCAGCACTTCGAGCTTTGCGTCGCTACTTATGGGCGCTTGCGAGCGGTTGCCAGAGTGATGCGTGACAAGTGTGAGCGTTTTATCTCTGCTGGCGGCGCGCCAGCTTATCGTGGCTACATGAACGCAGAACTCTGGTGGCCTGCCGGTTTGCCGGCACCCACTGCTGAAGACGCAATAAAAGTCAGCAGTCCCGAGGAGGATGAAAAAGGCTTTCGAATCGTAAAAACCGAGCAAGCCCTTTATGAGCACATTCCACATGCCACTCACTTTCGTTATCCCTATGTATATGGACCTTATCAAATGGCTCCCCGAGAATGGTGTGTGGTTAAACGCATTCTCGATGAGCGATCAGCAATCATACTTCCAGACAGTGGCTTGACCCTGCAAACCTTTGGGTTTGCTGAGAACATTGCTCATGCTGTATTGCTAGCCAGTGACAAACCCGAGGTTGCCCAAGGGCAGATATACAACTGCGGTGACGCGCATTGTTTAAGCCTGCGCCAGGTTGTAGACGCCCTCGCGGATGCACTGGGCCACAGTTGGGAG
>JBCCIP010000046.1:0-43343 GCA_039111475.1 Pseudomonadota bacterium
TATGGAAAATATTTCAGGACTTGGATCTGAAAATCACCAGGCGGGACCAATCAAACGCGTGTCCAAGTGCGATTCTTTACAATGGCCGTCGCTGATCCGGGTTTCTCAACACCAATTGCGTGCTCCAACTCCGATATCCTAAATTGAAACTTGTCGCCATACACTTCCGTTAAGGCATCAAACAAAGCGATCTTTCGCCAGCATGCCTGTCTGCAAGGCGCACACTGGCTTTAAACTTATTGCTGTCGCCAGCAATGGGCAACAATACGGATCGATGGCGCTATTTAATGGAAGCGTTGCCACCGGCCGAGTATCTGACCTTGAGCTACTACGAGCGTTGGCTACATTCGATACTTGAACGACTTGCAGAAACCAATGCCGTGCCGGCTGAACTGCTGGACGACATACGTCAGGGCAACGTTGCGCCCGCAGAACAAGCCAATAGCAGCGAAGGCAAAGACGCCAACGAGCTAGCCGCACTGTTTATGCACAATACGCCCAAGCCTGTGGCGCGTGCGGCGCAAGCGCGATTTAAGACTGGCGATTTTGTGCGCGGTCGAACGCTGCATTCGGTGGGCCACACGCGCTTACCACGCTACGTTCGTGGCCGTGTCGGTGAGATCATCGCTGACAATGGTGACTTCACTTTCGCCGACGACCATGCCAGGTTGATACCCGCGGCGCAACAGCGTGTATACACTGTGCGATTCAATGCGCGTGAATTATGGGGCACTACGGCAAACGAGCGAGACGCTGTTAACCTGGATCTATC
Organism: Pseudomonadota bacterium; assembly: GCA_039111475.1. Taxonomy (GTDB): domain Bacteria; phylum Pseudomonadota; class Gammaproteobacteria; order Pseudomonadales; family JAUIET01; genus JAUIET01. Next base: position 773 of record JBCCIP010000046.1, read on the forward strand.
GGACAGTTATCTTGAACCCATCTGACGTCAGTACTCGCCTTGCAACATTGCTGCCCGAAGACATCATTGATGATCAGGGCCCGGTGTTTGCTGAACCGTGGCAAGCGCAAGCATTTGCGATGACGGTGGAATTGATTCAGCAACATATCATTTCCTGGCCAGAGTGGGCGGATGCCATCGGCTATCAAATTGCGCACGCTCATAACAATGGTTACGCAGAGAATGGCAGCGACTACTATCACTTGTGGGTTCGCGCATTGGAAAACCTGGTTACTGGGCGTGGGCTTGTTTCGCAAGAAGAGTTAAGCACAGTAAAAAATGCCTGGCATGAAGCCTATATTCGCACACCTCATGGTGAGCCAGTTAGTATCAGCGATGATTAGCGAAGTGTAATTGCTACCATACGCACTGACTGCAGGCAGTCGAGCGCCAATCGCCTGGATGCATATACTGATCTGTATCGCTACTTGATTGTTTCTCGATAATTGCAATAAGAGCGCATACCTTTGCGAAGTGATTCGGTCTAGTTTATGTGCCTGGAAATGAATGACACAAGGTCTTCGCCAGATGGGTCGACTATGCTGAAACTTGGGTCATCTGCGTAGACCACACTTTCCAGGCCAACCGCATCAGCCGTCTCCTTCAAGGCCCTGGCATGCAAAGCATGGTGAAACAGCAGGTCAACCAGGTCATCGGGCGACGGCGTTGTATTCGAGACATAGATAGGCGCGTCGCTGGAATCCATTAGGGCTAACATATCGATGTTTTCACGAATCGCGCGTGCTTCCGGCGAGTCAATCTGGTCTACTGAATCAATAGCGAGAAAAGCCAGTAAAAGATCGGTAGCACCAACGGCATTGGAAATGGTGACTATGTCGGTACCGCCCAGCAAAGCTGCAAATGGTGCAATTGCGTCTTGCAACACCTGTTCCCAGCGAACCAGTTCATACGTTGCCTGAGTAGCCAGGGCACCCACTGCTTGCACTCGCGAGGATTGCCTCAGTATCGGGTCGGTACTGTCGGGCTCTGCCAGTTCGTCGTGCGTGCCTAGCCATAGAGCTGTTCCAGCGCCCGCAGATCCGCCAAATATCGCCACATTGTCAGGGTCTATATTCAAACTTCTCGCGTGGTAGCGCATGAACTGTAAGGCGCGCTTGCTGTCATTCAGTGACTTCATCACGCCATTGGTATCCACAGGGTCTGTGCTGAGCAAGTAATACGTTGAACTTGCCACCGCAATGCCTCTGTCCAGTAGCTCTCTTACTATGTCGGCCAGCGGACCTTCCTCAATGGCCTTGTCTCCGCCTCTAAAAGCACCGCCGTGAATGTAAATGGCCAGCGGAGTAGGCCCATCACTGTCAGGTAGCCAGATGTCGAATAGATTGCGTTCTTCGTCCCCGTAGGCCACGTTCTGAGCAAACTGGGCCTGGCTGTTTTGTACATCAATTGGTGACGCGGTGAAAGCAAGATCGAGTGAAGGAACCTCCTCAAATAAGGTGTTGCTACCATCACCGTCGCTGCAGGCCGCTAGCAGTGCAACAATGGCGCCCAAACAAATGAAGCGAGCGCTGATTCGGCCTGCAAACTTCTGAACAACTATTTTCATGGGCAAACATTTAACTCCATCACTAATGCTGACGCGATATTCTACACGATTGGTATCTACGCGTCAGACAGATACCGTCAGCAGGAGTGCCTCAGCATGCCGACCATCTATATACTGTCTTTGACCTCCCATTTTGCATTCGGCGGGCCGAAAAAATAGCCTAAAGCCTCTCTCGCGTTTGTTGACCGCTTGATGTCCTGGTACATACTGATCCACACCATAAATGTCAGCCTAAACGGATTCTGCGTATTCACGTTGTTGACCAGGCCAAACACCACAGCTTCTCTTTCCTGGGCAAACGTTCCAAACATTCTGTCCCAAATGATAAACAGGTTGCCGTAATTCTTATCCAGATATTGCGGGTTACTTCCGTGGTGCACGCGGTGGTGTGACGGCGTATTAAAAAGCCATTCCAAGGCGCCGAGTTTACCCACCCACTGTGTATGACCAACCACGCCCCACAATGTAGAGATAACGCCGGCAACCACGGTAATCGTTGGGTCAAAACCCAGCAACGGAAGTACAGCGAAGAAAGGAATTTTGCTGATGGGGCCAAACCACGCTTGTCTAAACGCCACTGAAAAATTCATCTCTTCACTGCAATGATGATTCATATGTACCGCCCACATAAAGCGTACTCGATGCGATGCACGGTGATACCAGTAGAAGACAAAATCAATCGCGAAAAACGTGAGTACCCAAACGGCCCAGAGTGGTAAGGCGCTAGTGATGTCAAGCAAGCGAAACTGGAACAGATAGAGACTAAAGGCAAAGACAGCTGCTTTGGTCGCAGCTCCCATAAGCACATTGCCTATCAGCATCCCTATTGTTCCCCAGGTATCGGCGGCCTGGTAATAGCGCTTATTATTAAGTGATGAATAGATCGATTCGGCAGCAATCATCAATAGGATGATTGGCACACCAATCGCATACACTGTTTCTGTTGTAAGTTCAGCCACTCAACGACCGTGCAATAAATTCACTGGCAACATTTAGTAAATTATACTGTGGTCTGCCTAGAAAGCCTGATGTTTCTGCCGTGAAATCCAGTTAATGCCATCAAATCACATCGAAACGAAACTCGCCGAGGCGCAGGCCCATCATCGCTTGTCTGGACCCGCGGCGATTTTCACCAGGTCGGTATTCTCAACGGGAGATAATGAATAAGCCTATTATTAATTGGTATCTGCATAAATCGGCTACGCTGCTATGAAGTACTCGATACGCGCAGATTCTAACGGTCTCTGTTATCTGAACTATGCGTTGTTTTCGTCTGGTTTGCTGTCATTTTATTTGTTGCCAGTGTGGGCGGGAATTTTTGCAGAATCTTATGGCCTAGCCGATGGCCAGGTGGGTGTGTTGCTTACCGCTGATATGGCTGCGGGTACCGTTGCGTCACTGTTCGCACGATTCTGGATTCACCGCGCGCGATGGCGCCCCATTCTGTGGTTTTCAATTATTGCTACTGCGGGGCTAAACGCATTCAGCGCTATGACTACTGACTATTATGCCTTGCTAAGTATTCGATTGGCGGCGGGTTTTGGAGCGGCAACCATGATGGCGTTTGCATACGCGGCGCTCGCTGTTGCCGAAAAACCTAACCGCGAGTTTAGCATTGCACTGGCAGCACAAGTGGCAATTGGCGCTGTTTCACTGTTAGTTTCTTCTTGGTTGTTGCGAGTAGAAGGCCCAGGAGCAGTATTTGTCATGGCCGCTGCCGGCACAATATTGCCGCTGCTTTTCTATCGGTACTTTCCTGACCGAGGCCCAACTCAGGCATCGCCAGAATCTTCTTTATACGCATTACCAAGCAAACAGGTCTCGATTGCGCTGTTAGCTGTGGTTCTTTACATGACCGCCTTAACGGCGATCTGGGTTTTCGTTGAACGATTAGGGACAAGTCAAGGGTTTGGTCAAAGCTCGATAGCATTCGTCCTATCAGCTGGCCTGGCCTTTAGTTTCGCTGGCGCTATTTCACCAAGTTGGCTTGAAGCCTATATGCCTAGAGAAAAGCTGGTCGCTGTCGGTTATGGCGCCTTGTTCGTTACATTGTTGATGCTGGGCGCGCCGTCGATAATCTGGTTGTTTGCGTTAGCAATCTGCGTTTACAATTTCTTTTACAGCTTTGTCATTCCGTTGCAGTCGGCCTGGATTGCAGGCAGCGACTCGACCGGTAGAAACGCAGTACTGATTCCGGTTGCGCAAGGAGTAGGTGCCTCTTTGGGCCCAAGCACTGCGGGTTTCTTGATAGGAGGGTTCGGGCTGTATTCGGTTATTGTCTTGAGCATTATTTGTCTATTGCTTAGCTTCGTCTGTGTGCAGATGGTGGGAGACAGTTTGAGCTCTTGATGCCGCCTGCGGAGAGTTGGATTTACAATCCCTTCAATGCCTAAGAAAGCCTTATCGACCTAGTATGTTTTGTCACAAGATCTAAGCAGTTCTCGCAGCTTACTGCCACCCATTTCACGCATCAAAGCCACGTTTCGCTCTGGTATCGCGTCAACATCGGGGTAAGCATCAATTGTTCGACTTAGACTTTCTTCGCGCAGGATATGTATCATCGGATACGGTGATCGATTGGTGTAGTTAGAGGCATCGTTCTCATCCACACCGGCAAACTGATAGTTTGGGTGAAAGCTTGCCAATTGAAAAATACCCTCGAATTCCCGGTCAACAATCAAGTCATTGGCTGCTGCGAGAAAATCGTTAAAGTCAAAGAAATCGACGAGCACCTGTGGGTGAATGAGCAAAGTGGTTTCAATCTCTGCTTGACAGCATAGTAAATTCAGTTCATCAAGCAGATCTTCTAGTAATCGCTCTATGGTTGTTGAATCAGTAACTGCAAAACGTAGTTTGTCATTCATAAATTCGCGCTTGGCAAACGGACAAAGATTCAAACCAACTACTACGTTATTGACCCACTGTCTGGTGGCATCAACTTCAATCCTATCGCTCATTGACGGCTTTTAGAAACGTGTATTTACATCGCGAAACGTAGTACATTGCCGCTACCCCTATCTAGGTATCACCTGTATTTGACTAATAATAAGCAAGAAAGCAGTTACTCAGCAGCCATGCTGGCCAAGTTTATTATTCCGTCCCTGGTGGGAGCGGCTTTGTTTCTTACACCCATTGAATACCAGGGTAAGTATACGGTAGTGCTGGGCATTTGGGCCGAAACGATTCGCGCGTCACTTGGCTCGACCATGGCTTACGTGACTACGGCAATTTTTGCGACCTCTGCCATTTTGTCATTGGTTTTTAGCGTTGGCCCCACACATTGGGCTAAGACATTTCCCAAGCTTTATTCCTTGTTCAACACGGGTTCAGTCTGGCTGGCGCTGAGAGTGTTGGGCGGTATTTTCAGTGTTATGACCTTACTGCAATTCGGCCCGGACTGGGTGACCAGCAAAGAAACCGGTGTAACCGCGTTTGTCGACGTGGCCGGAATAATATTTTGCCTGATAGGCATTGGTTGCTTATGCCTACCTTTACTCACGGACTACGGCATATTAGAGTTTGTAGGGACCTTACTACGCCGCGTGTTTCAGCGAATTTTCGGCCTGCCCGGTCGAGCAACTATTGACGCGCTAGCGTCATGGGTGGGCTCATCAAGCATTGCGGTGCTGGTCACTATTCGCCAATACGAAACCGGCTATTACACCATGCGTGAGGCATCGGTGATCGCCACGAATTTCTCTGTGGTGTCTGTACCTTTTGTTGTGTTGATTGCTCAGGTTGCCGGTATTGCGCAACACTTCTTTCTGTTGTATGGCGCCATGGTGTTCATTGGCGTTCTTTGCGCCATCATCACACCCAGGCTGCCGCCATTGTCGTCAGTGCTCGATGAGTTTTACGAACCCGCTGGCAAACAGATCAAAGAAGAAGTGGAGCACGGGCATACGGCGCTGCGCTGGGCATTTGATCGCGGTATAGAACGCGCGGCGCAGGCGCCGGGTTTACTGGAAATGCTTAGGCGCGGTGTGAGTAGTTTGATCGATCTGTTTTTCACGATGATGCCAGCGGCAATGACCATCGAGTTCCTGACCCTGGCGGTTTACTACCACACTGAGATATTACAAGTTTTGACGGCACCGCTTGTTCCGATTTTAAATCTTCTGCAAATACCTGAATCAGCGGCCGCGGCACCAGGCGTAATGGTTGGTTTATTAGACCAGTTTGTACCTGCTATTATCGCCGGCGGAATCGACAATCCGAAAACCAGTTTTGTACTCGCGGGTTTGTCCGTAACCCAATTGATATTTTTTGCAGAGTCCGCAATCTTGATATTGCGCTCCAATATACCTTTGGGCCTGTTTCAACTGGTTACCATATTCTGCCTGCGCACCGTAATCGCGCTGCCGCTATTAGCGCTTATTGCGCATGCTTTTCTCTGACAGAACTAATGCCCAGCGAACAATTTCAGAATTTACTCAAGATGATGCCGGCTGACTTCAATATTGAGTCTGACGACGCAGCAAGCGTTCGCGCAAAGATGAAGCCCTTCCACGGTCATCCAATTGCGGTTGGCACTGAGGTTCGCTATTCCACAGATAACGGCCTCAACATAGCCTGGTTGCGCGCGGCTGAATGTGACAGCCGCAATCGACATGCGTTGTTTTGCCATGGCGGTGGTTTTGTTTCATGCAGTGCCGAGGAATATCTGTTTTACGCTGAATACGTATCCCGTTTTCTGAATTGTGAGGTTGTGGTTCCAGACTATCGCTTGGCGCCCGAGCACCCTTATCCCGCCGCTTTGGACGATTGCTTTGACGCGTATCAGCAGATGCTGGCAGCGGGCATTGACACTCACTGTATTTTGTTCACTGGTGATTCTTGCGGCGGCGGGCTGGCAGCAAGCACCTTGTTGCGTGTTCGCGATGCAGGCCTGCCCATGCCAGCGTGCCTGTTGGGCTTAACCGGCTGGTTTGATTTGCAACTGTCGGATATTGATGTAACAGCAGCACGAACAGAACCTATGATCACACCCGGCTGGTACTTAAACAGGGCTAAAGACTATCTAGGTAACGTGGACCCCGCGACACCTTATGCATCGCCTGCCTATGCCGATTGCGCGGGTTTGCCACCAATGCTTCTGCAGGTGGGCAGCAATGATCTAAGTAAAGGAGGGGCGCAACGATTAACTAGCAATGCCGGCGCTGCAAACGTTCACGCCCTGCTAGACGAAACTCAAGGTATGGTGCATGGTTTCCATGGCTTAGTGAGTAGTGACGTTCCGGAAGCGTTGGCAGCCTGGAGTAGGGCTAGAGAGTTTGTGGATCGCTTCCTTCCCTCTCTGTAACCCATGGTGCTGCCAGTTAACTGGGTAAATACCAGAGAAGCGCTATTTTTTGCCTATCCAATAAACCCTTGACCGCCATCCAACGCGATGCTCTGTCCATTGACGTAACTGCAATCATCTGTGCACAGTCTTGCTACGGCTTTGCCGATATCATCTTCGCAATCACCAACTCGTTGCAGTGGAATGGATGCAATAAACTCAGACGATTCTTCCGGATTGTTATCTATCCACCACTTCAAACCGGGTGATAATGCGTGAGGCAGAACCACATTGGTTCGAATGTTGTCTTTGCCCCACTCACAAGCAGCTGCTCGTGTCAGAGAGCGAATGGCTTCTTTAACCGCGCCATAGGCTCCGTAGTTTGCCATATCCCAACGACGTCCGGCAGTGCTGGCCAAGTTGATAATTGACCCATCGCCTTTTAAGTAGGGATAGCACAGTTTCATCAGACGGTGAGTTGCGAGAGGGCCCGACGTAAATCCGCGGGTGAACGATTCATCGCTTACATCAAGCAATGCACCCAAAGGAACTTCTTGGGCGTTGTTGACCAAAATTTGAATACCACCGAAGTGTTCAACCGTTGAGTTGACCAGAGCTTCCAAACTGTCGATATCATTAACGTCACACCTTAGCGCAAGCGCTTCGCCACCACGTTGCACAATTTCAGCCGCTGACACCTCAACTTTTGCAAGCGTTCGCCCGGCCACTACGACTTTGGCGCCCAAATTGGCAAGTGCATACGCTATACCCTGCCCAACGCCTTGGCCGGCGCCGGTAATGATGGCCACTTTGTTGTTGAGCTCAGACATTTATTAACTCCCTGAGAAAGATCGATGGTTTTTCTGGGGGCGATCAAACCGCAGGTTACTCGCGTTTGCCCTCAATAAAGCGGTCGATCTGCTCACGCAGCAACTGCAATGGCAAGCCGCCTTCTGCTAACACCGCATCATGAAAATCTCTAACATCAAAGCGATCGCCCAGTTCCTTCTTTGCCTTCGCTCTAAGCTCCCACAATGTTAACTCACCCATCTTGTACGCAAGTGCCTGACCCGGCCAGGAAATGTACCGATCTACTTCGGTTTGAACATTGTGCCTGGATAAAGCCGTATTTGATGCCAGATAATCCATTGCCTGTGCTCTGGTCCAGCCTTTGGCGTGTATGCCTGTGTCAATGACTAAACGGCAGGCACGCCACATCTCATAAGACAGTCTTCCAAAGTGTTCATAAGGGGTTTTGTAAATGTCCATTTCAACGCCCAGTTTTTCAGCATACAGCCCCCAGCCTTCCCCATAGGCATGAGGGTAGAATTCGCGACGAAACGAGGGTAAAGCGCCTAGCTCTTTAGACAAGGCACTCTGCAAGTGATGGCCCGGTACTGCTTCGTGCAAAGTGAGCGCGGCCAGTTGATACAAAGGTCGGCTGTTCAAATCGTAGGTGTTGACCCAGTATTGCCCTCCAATACTAGAGTCTAATGGAGCACCTACGTATCGCCCGGTGGTATAGTTTTTCGCAATTTCGATTGGCACTGGCTCTACTGAGTACGGCTGCCTTGGCAGCTTCCCAAACAGGCCAGGTAATTTTCCGTCGGCGTCTTTCGCTATCCAGGCTGCTTTCGCCAATAGCTCGTCTGCGGTGCGGGCATAAAACTGTGGGTCGGTACGTAAAAATTCAAGAAAATCCGCAAACTCACCTTCGAATTCGGTTTGCTGAATAAAGAGGTTCATCTCAGCTTTGATTCTGGCTACCTCTTGCAAGCCAAGGGCGTGAATGGAATCCGGTGTAACATCATCCAATGTTGTGTAGTAACGTACCAATGCTGCGTAATAAGCTTTGCCCTCGGGTAAGTGCAGCGCGCCTACTTTGTCCACGGCACCGGACATGTATTCTTTCTCAATAAACTCGGCGGTTTCCGCAAACATTGGGGCAAGTTCTTTCTGAAAAAGATCCATTGCGTCTGCGCGCAGTCGCTGTCGATCCTTTTCTGAGATGCTATCCGGCATATTGATAAATGGCTGAAACAAACTGTGCGCTTCAACATCGCTAATCAGTAGCGCTTTGAACGAAGGCAAAATATGGCCGAGAATTTGCCGCGGTTGGGTAAATCTTTCCTCAATACCCAGCCGCATATTGGCAACGTTCTGCGCGAAATATTCGGGAAGCGCCGTTAGGCGTTTGAGATAGACTTGATAATCATTTTTGTTGGTGAATGGCGTTCTATCAACCACGTAAGTGATGGTGCTGTGAAAGCCATCGTCTGCCAGGATAGGTATACGCCAGCTTCTGTACTGCGAAAGCGCTACCTCGTGTGTGAGAATAAACGCGAGCAGGTCGCGGCTTACTCTTTGGCTTTCCGTGAGCGAATTCGCATCAATTGCCAGCAATCGCTGCTGAAACTTCTGTGCAACCTGCTGGCGGCGCTGCTGATCGGCCGGACTTACGGATGGCAGCAGTGCATTGTAGTCATTCATACCACTGAAAGTAGCGTGCAATGGGTCCTCTCGCAGCTCATGTGCCCAATAGTCCTCCGCCAGCTGCAACAATTCTTTGTTTGCGTCTGCACAGGCAGCGGGAATCAGGCTAACTAAACAAAACAGCAATAGACAGCGCACCAGGTATCTCCAATAATTGAGCGAAACAATATACCGCAAAGCGGTTGCCAGAATAAGTCTGAGTTTAGTGCAATGAAGGATTGTTCAGACATACCTTTGTTAGCACGAGCTGAAGACAAGGAGTAATCAATGACTGACGTGGTACCTACAGTTTGCCGGCTATGCATTGCCCACTGCGGTGTGCTTGCTCATGTGGACGACGATAAGGGCAGGCGCAAGGTCACAAAAGTAACCGGCGATCCGGACAACCCTCTATTTAAAGGCTATAGCTGCCCCAAAGGAAGAGCGCTGCCTGAGTTGCATAATCACCAAGGCCGTTTGTTGCACAGTCTAAAACGCAATCAATCGGGCGACCACGAAGCAGTCGCCAGCAGTGACGCAGCTTTGCAGATCGCAGATCAATTGCAATTGCTGGTTGAAAATCATGGTCCTCGTTCAGTGGCCATATACGTTGGAACCCCGAATGTTGCCTACCCTGCCGGTGCATCGGTAGGGAATGCGTTTCTACGATCACTGGGCTCCAGTATGTTTTTTACGTCTAACACTATTGACCAACCTGGAAAGCAGATCGCCATGTCTGCGCATGGAAAGTGGCTGGGTGGCGAGCCGGATTTCGACAAAGCTGATGCCTGGTTGTTGTTGGGTGGCAACCCCATTATTTCTAAGTCTGCTGGCATTCCCGGCCAAAACCCCGCGCAGAAACTAAAGGACGCGCAGGCACGCGGTATGCAGTTGATAGTAGTAGACCCGCGCGTGTCTGATGTGGCGCGTAAGGCTGAAGTTCATTTACAGTTACGCCCTGGTGAAGATCATGCATTGCTGGCGGGTATGCTGAACGTGATCATTCGGGAGAAACTCTATGATGCGGCGTTCGTACGCGACAATGTGAGCGGTTTTGATCAACTGGCAGCGCACGTAAAAGAGTTTACCCCCGAATATGTTGCTGAACGCGCTGACGTGCCCCAACACCTGCTTGAGCGAGCCGCTCGAATATTTGCCGGCGCAGCGGTTAAGCATGCTAACAGTGGCACCGGCCCCAGTTTCTCCATGTACTGCAATTTAAAAGAGTACCTGTTGATGTGCCTCAATACTATTTGCGGTGCCTACGTACGCGAGGGAGAAAATGTCACTCGCCCTAACGCCATGTTGCCAAGCTACACACCACACGCGCAGGCCCTGGCACCGTTCAAAGGTTGGGGATACGGCGAGAAAATGCGCGTACGCGGCTTAACTGATACGGCGGCCGGCATGCCAACGGCCGCCCTGGCCGATGAAATTTTGATGGAAGGCGAAGGGCAAATAAAAGCTCTGATCTGTATAGGCGGCAATCCAATGGCTGCCTGGCCTGACCAAGCCAAAACCCAGGCAGCAATGGAGACGCTTGAGCTGCTTGTCTGCTTCGATGTTGAAATGAGCAGTACTGCCAGGCTAGCTGACTACGTGATTGCTTGCAAACAAACGCTGGAAACACCTGGCATGAGCCAGAGTGGCGAGAATATTAAGTACTTTGGCAGCGGTATCGGCTTTCAGGACGCCTACGGTCAATACTCAGACATCGTTGCCGACCCACCGCACGGCTCAGACCTGGTAGAAGAATGGGAGTTCTTCTATGACATGGCAAAACACCTTAACAAAGACCTCTTTTTCGCCGCCATTTTCGGTTTTGCAAAACATAAGGAGGCTGACATGGTCGTGATGCCGCTGCCGTTCGATAACAAACCAAGCACTGCCGATATCTATGCGCAAATTTGCTCAAGCTCACGTATTCCGCTTGAGGAAGTGAAGCAACACCCACACGGTAAAATCTGGGACATACAAGTGCAGGTCGCAGCAAAGCAGCCCAATTGCGACGCCCGGCTTGATTGCGCCAACGAAACGATGATGGCGCAGCTCACAGAAGTATTTGCTCTGGATTATCAGGCATGCTGGAACGACGCACAGTTTCCCTTTCGCTACATACCGCGCAGACACAATAATTTTATGAATTCTGCGGGGCGCTCCATTGATAAGCTAAGCGGTGGGAAACGCTGGAATCCGGCCTGGATGCACCCCGATGACCTTTCCCAGCTCTGTCTGAAAAATGGTGACAGGGTCAGGATTAGCAGCGCACATGGCAGCATACCGGCCATTGTTGAGTCAGACACCAGCCTGCGCCGCGGGCTGGTTGCTTTGTCGCACGCGTTCGGCGGGCTGGTGGACGAAGACGATCAGTATCTTGAGCAAGGTAGCAACGTGGGTAAATTACTGAGCACTGAGGTTGATTACGACCCCATCACTGGCATGCCTCGAATGGGAAACATTCCGGTAGCAATAACCGCAAACGTCTAGAGCGCACTTTGTCTCTGTCTTATTAATAACGGATTTTTTCTAGCACAGCTCTACTGTCTGAAAGCGCTGGGTGAGGCCCCAATGTGTTTTTTAAACGTCTTTGAGAAGTGTGCTGAGTCTACAAAACCTACGCTGTAGGCGATGCGCTCAATGGTGTAGCCGGCGTAAGCATCACCAGCGAGTAATTCTTTGGCCTTCTCAAGGCGCTTGCCTGTTATTAGCGCGTGAATTGTTTCGTTCTCATCTTGAAACAATTTATGCAGATAGCGATCAGATATGCCCATCGCGCTTGCAATCGCCGAATTATTGAGTTTTGGATTACACAAGTTATTATCAATGTAGTGTCGAATACGGCGGCGCAATGAGTCTTGCACCGGAGAAGCGTGACTGCGTTGTTCCAGAAGAACGGAACTACTAAACGCCATTGCAATCATGTTCACAAGATTGTCCGAAAGGTCTTCTGCCGCCTCTGGTAAACAATCGAGTTCTTTGACCAGGGAAAATACGAAATTGCCCAGTACGGCACCCAAGCCAGACGTTCCAGAGATTGGGATAGCGGTGTATTGCTCCGGGTTCATGAGGTGACGCGACAGAACCTCGTTCGGCATTTGAATCACAAATTGCCGAAAACGTTTTTCAAAGGTCAGAGAGTAGGGACGTGTACTGTCATACAAGGCGAAGCTGCCTGGATTTAACAAGGCCTCTCGACCGTCCTGGCGTACCAAACCCTGAGATTCAAGTTGAAAGCTGATTAGAAAATCTGCTTCGGTTGATTTGGATATTAACTGTTTGGAACGGCGCACTATTTGCGGGTCAGAATAGACTTCTGAAAACGCGAGTTCGGCAACACCCACACCGCCGCGAAGCTCAGCATTGAAAACCGTGTCTTCCAGTCGATCACATTCCAGTTTTACGAACTCATCGCATACCGCATCCCGCCAGTAGTCAAAGCGCTCACTCTCATCACACACCGCTGTGCTGCGTTGATGACCATTTGAAATTACAAAATCCATACAACCTCGTTAGCGCGGGAAATTCTGTTAAGAATCCCCTTGCTGCACTTTCTCATTGTATTGCTCCGTTGTGATGGTACCACCGGCTTGCTCGGCTTTGCCAATATCTTTGGGCTGCAGCACTTCCTGCAGTAAATCTATGCGTTTCCAGGCCGGAAATGGCTGTTCGCCTTTTTCATCAGGCACGTATTTTGATGTTTCAACACGCTTATGCTTGTGAATGTAGCGGGCGCAGTTGTAGAACACCGAGTCTACATCCACTTCAACCACCATATTGGAACCTGGAAACAGTGCCAGTAGATCCGCATTTTTGCTGACCTTAGCTGTTCCCTGCAGGCGAACCCGAAGTGGTGTTTCCATATCAATGAACAACATGCCAACCTTACCAGTTTCAGTGGTATTGCCCATCGAATAGAACATGCCGTTGCCATCGTAATTTGGAAACACGATCTTGCTAGTGCTCACGACTTGCACCAATCCAACCGGCCCACCTTTGTAAGAAACCGTAGGCTCACCTTTAGCATTAACCGTCGAAAGAAAAAAATAATCACGTGAAGATATAAACTCAATCTGTTCTTCCTGAATTTCATCAGACACAATGGCTGCAACCACTGCATCGGCAAGATTCACGCTGTCGTGTTCGGCTTGCACTTTGCGTTGCGTGTCAGAATAGAATTCATCTGGAGTGGGCATGTTCTTATTCCTCTGCTTGTTTCTCGTCGACTATTTAGTGTAACACCGCCGCTGAATGCATAGCGGTATTAGCCAATGTCTTCAACGTCATCCAGCTCTGGTGCATCGTCTGCAGGTACGTAAGATTCGGTGACCGCTTGAGGGTGCCGGTTTAACAGTAAACGTGTTACATCCGGTCTTGAGTAATGGCCCACCGGGTCAGCGAACACTTTGGAAAGAGTAATTGCACTCATCTCCAGATCGGCAATCAGCAAGCCTTCCTCATCTTCTGGTAATTTCTCGGCAAGCGGTGCGCCATCTGGACCATATATTACGGCATGTCCACCGCCTGGCAGCAGCAGTTCTTTGTGCGCATCATTCTCAACCATAAGTTCCACCATTTCCGGCGAAACAATGCCGCACGCTGCGACAACAAAGCACTGTCCTTCAGCGGCGTACAATTGCGAAGCTGCATTGTTCAGTACCGGGCCCAACGCATACGCTTGAGGCATTGCCGAGAATGATGGCCACGCCGCACAATGAATTTGCTCGTGCATACTGTACATAGCGTACTTGCTCAAAGGTTGCAGATGCTCCCAGCACGCCAATTGCCCAATACGTCCTATTTCAGTGTCTGTCACCGCCAGATCAGAGCCGTCACCGTCACCGTATACGGTCCGCTCCTGGTGTGTAGGCTTTAACTTGCGTCTTGCGGATAACACCGAGCCATCGTTGCCAAACAGGAATTGCGCAATGTATAGCGAGCCATGGTCGCGTTCACTGGCGCCAGTGGAGACAAAAATACCATTGTCTTTAGCGGCATCGGCCAGCGTATTGAATTCATCGCTGCCCACCTCAATGGAATTGGCGTGATAATCCGCAAAATACTTCATATTATGCATGGTGTTGCTTAGCCAAATGTACCAAGGGTAGCCGGGCAGCCAGGTTTCCGGGAATACGATTAAATCACAGCCTTTGCTCGCGGCTTCTTCGATCAGTGCGACCGATTTTTCCAGGGTGCCCTGCAGGTCCATAAAAATGGGGGCTGCCTGTACAGCGGCGGCTTTTACAATAGGTTTGGTGGACATATGTGCTCCTGTAAGCGCTCATGGCGCGCTAATCTGGTGTTAAAGGCTGGGTCAATGCGCTGGCTAGAATCTATGCCGATACGTTACGCCGTACTCGCGTGGGCGATTGGGTACTGCAGAATGAAAGCCCAGCCCAAAGTTAGAGTTACCACTGATGACTACTCGCTCATCGCCGATGTTCTCAGCCCACAACACGACTTCACTATTGTCTGTCAGGTCTAGCCGCGCCGAGGCGTTTACAAAACTCGCCGAATCTTGATACAAGAAGGGTGAATTTTGTGAGTCATTGAAGATTTCGTCCGTATAGGAATAGTCCACCCGAAAGATCAGTGCTTTGCTGGCTATTCGGGCGCCGTACTCCAATCCCAGACTTAAGGTGTGCTCCGGAGTATTCACAAGTTTTGAGTCTTCCGTAATTGCTGAGGACAAACCAGGCACCGGATTAATAGAGGTGTACGAGGCATCGGTATATCCGTAGCCTAAATCCATGCTGAAACTCTCGCTGATAATGGCGCTTACTTCCAGCTCAACCCCGTTGATATCCGCTGTACCGGCATTCGCCGTGAGCGGCCCACCTAAGGTGTCAAAGAAGGTCACTTGAATGTCTTCGTATTCAGACATAAATACGGCCGCATTCACTCGGAAGCGATTGTCAGCACTTTGCCACTTCAAGCCAATTTCATGCGAGTCCAGGGTTTCCGGGTCGAATGACAATACGTTTGGCACGGCTGCTACATAACGCAGCACGAAACCGCCACTTTTAAAGCCCTGCGAAAAGCTGTAGTACGCCATGGTGTTGTCATTCAGTTTTGCATCAACGCCTAGGTAAAACTGAGTTTCATCGAACGATTCCTCAACATCTCCGGTACCGTCGCCGGCCAGTGGGATATAACCCGGAACCAATGGCCCACCTGGCTCAAGCTGCGCTTCAACACCGGGCGCGCCAATCAGAAATACCAGTGGGTCGCCTGCAATGTTGGCGCCAATATTCTGAGTAAACGCATAGCCTTTTTCATCTTTCGTGTAGCGATACCCTGCGGTAACAGACCAGGTGTCATTCACGTCGAAGGTGGCCTGCAAGTATGCCGCCTGGCTGCTGTTATCCACTTCGGCATCGTTTCTGATGGCCGCCTGAAAGCCCGCGCCTCCACCGGGGCCAGTGCCCGGTGCGGGTATGGTTACGGGTACATTGACGTCGTCTGTGCCTTCTTCATCAAACAGAAACACACCCGCGGCGTATTTAAGGCGGCCATCAACCGCCGTACCAGTTAATTGCAATTCATGCGTTGTTTGGTCTACGTCGTAATTGTCATTTACAATTTCAGTGATTTGGAACGGCGAATTGTCTGCGTCGTTGGCAAACTTACTTTCTGTATTCCGGTACGACGCTGTGTACTTAAGGTCAAAATTCTCACCGTGGTAATTGGCGATGAAGGTTGTTCCAAACACTTCCACTTCAGAGAAGGCTATCTGGTCACCAAAAGACACATCGGCGTCAATATCATTCACCACGTATTGATTGAAAATGCCTAAGCCGCCGCCAATAATCTCAAAGAAATCACCGCTTGCAGACAAAGAACCAGGCCCCAGTGGTCCTAACAAAGTACCGGTAGGCAGAGGAATCGAAAAGTTCTCAACCAGCGCCGCACCCACAACACCTGCGCCACCCGGTGTGCCGTCTGGAAACGAGGCTGTAAAGCCCGCCCCTACCGAAGGGGCAGCACTCTCGTCGATGTCGGTATAGTCAACAGTGGCATGAAAATCCCACTGATCACTTGGCGCAAAAGTCAATGCCCCGCGAAACGACAAACGTTTTTCATCACCCAGCTCATCACCGGCCAATGGACGATCAACAAAGCCGTCTCGGTTTTTACTGGAAACAGCGAAAGATGACTTCACTGTATCGCTGATAGGAATATCGACAGAGGCGCGGGCATTCAGACGCCCATCGTTTCCTGCGGTTAGCTCTAAAGCGGCCTCAAAGTCGTCAGCTGGTTTGCGCGACACAATGTTGATAGCACCACCGATGGTGTTGCGGCCAAACAATGTGCCCTGTGGTCCCCTTAATACTTCAATGCGCTCTACATCAAGTACATCCAGTACACCGCCAACGGAACGAGACACATAGACACCGTCAACGTAGGTACCCACACCAGGGTCGGTGGTTAAACTGAAATCGGTGTTGCCAATGCCTCGTATAAATACGGCGGCTCCCGACGATACACCGCCGATGGGGGATGTAGTATCGAACACCAGGTTTGGAGTGAAATGCTCTATCTTGGAAATATCATTGATACCCTTGTCGGATAATGCAGTTGAGGTAAAGGCTGTGATGGCGATTGGTGTGTCTTGTAAGCTTTCACTGCGTTTTTGTGCGGTAACTACTACCTCTTCAAGTACACTTTGCGCAGCACTTTGCTGCGCAGTGAGTACGCTCAACAAGGCGATTGATGTGCACAAAGGGCGCACCTGGAACGGGGTCTCAGAGTATGTGTCAGACTTCTTGCTATGTTCGGTTTTTCTGTGCATTTTGTTTTCCTCGTTCAATGAGACCATCAGGGTTCGACCATAAATCAACCTTAAAAGAGCGGCGCTCACTGGCCCATGTCAATAAGGGCACTATCTCTTGGCAATTTGTGCACGGAATTCGGCCGTTACCAGCAAGTGTTGCCGGCTTGTTTGGTACAATCGCCGGCTTTGCCCTTATCCGTACGGGAGTCAGCTGTTGGCAAGCCATCTTGAAAAACTCATGGGCCTTTTGAAGGTCGACCGGGTTGATAAATACCTGTTCACCGGCCGAAGCCCCAATTTTCCCCGTCGCGTGTTCGGTGGTCAGGTTCTGGCGCAGTCGCTGAATGCCGCTATTCGCACGGTGGATGATCAGGGTCGCATGCCGCACTCCATGCACGCCTATTTTCTGCGGCCGGGTAATCCGAAAAAGCAGATAGTGTACGAGGTAGATCCGATTCGTGATGGCCGCAGCTATACCACTCGGCGGGTGGTGGCTAAACAAGACGGCGTTGCCATATTCAGCACCTCAGTGTCATTTCACATCGAGGAGCAGGGGTTTGAACACCAATTCCCGATGCCTGATGTGCCTGGCCCAGAGGAATTGGAGGATGACTACGACTATTGGCTGAAGATGGCCGAGCAACATCCAGATCAATTCGAAAAGCCTTCAGGGCAAGCGTTCTATCGCCGCCCGGTTATTCGCAGGGATATCCTAAACCCGCAGCCACAGGAACCGGTGCAGAACTACTGGTTCAAGATGCTAGAACTCATCGGTGACGAGCCAATACTTCACCAAACCGCATTGGCGTATATTTCTGACCACTCATTGCTGGGTGCGGCGTTGTTGGCTCACCCCGCAACAGGGCGCAGCAAGGACTTGTCTATGGCAAGTCTGGATCATGCGCTTTGGTTCCACCAACCGTTTCGCGCCGATGAATGGTTGCTGTATCACCAGGACAGCCCCACCACGTTTGGCGCACGCGGTTTTAGCCGTGGCAGCTTTTATACTGAAGACGGTCGATTGGTGGCCTCGGCGGCGCAGGAGTCAATGTTGCGAATTCGGCGAACGGACTGAATGGCCTTCACTGAGAATCCCCATTTTTGAAACCAATAAGAGAAAATCATGTTCACATGGAAAAGCCTGGGCCTGGCGATTGTATTCGCCTGGTTTATGTTCGGTGGTATTGCACACTTCACTAATCCTGAGTTCTTTGTGGCCATCATGCCTCCGTGGATTGGCTGGCATCTTAAGATTGTGTACATCAGTGGTGTGTTTGAAATAGTGGGTGCCATTGGACTCTTGATACCAAAGTTCAGACAATGGGCGGGCAATGGTTTGATAGCGTTGGTGATAGCTGTTACGCCAGCCAACGTTCACATGTGGCTTCACCCGGAACTGTTTCCTGACGTACCTGAGGCCTTTCTCAGTCTACGCCTCTTGGTTCAGGTATTACTGATTATGTGCATATGGTGGAGTACCCGTACTCCTCAGTCACTTTCCAAGTAATTGGCTCGACTCAGATACAAAACAATAATACCGGCACCGGCGATTACCAGCGGAACAGCGATGTGATTCAGGTTTTGCGCATAGAGACTCGCTGTGAGCGCAGAACCGGCGAAAGCAAACGATATCTGAACCGTACCTAATAATGAAGAAGCCAGTCCTGCTATATGGGGCAGCGGCGCTAACGCCACCGCGGTTGTGTTTGGAAACAGTAAGCCAAGCCCAAACATGTACGAAGTAACCCCTAGCAAGAACCAGGCTAGGGGCACGGTCTGCATGGTGAGAACATAAATGTTCAGTGCGGTAGCCAGCAGAAAAATATAGAAAGCACATTTAATCAGCGTCAGCTCTCCCAAGGAGCTTACTTTGACACGACTAAACACGCTACCAGCCACAAAGAAAATCATGGCTGCGCTGAGAATGGGGCCTATATCGATCGCAGGGCGTTGGTACACATCCACAATCACATTGCTAAAGCCACTCAAGATTGACATAAAACCAAAGAAGCCAAAACCCAGTAGTACGCTGGACCAGATGGATTGACGTGAAGCAAGGAAGTGTTGAACCGTTGATTTGAACGTTTTCCGTTCTTCATCTTCGCGCACCGTGGCCCGCCCGATGGTTTCTTGAAGGCCAATCAGACACAGCGCAATACTCAGCCCAACCGCTACCGTTAGGAATACAAACACGCTTTGCCAGCCTATTACTACACCCAACCAACCCCCAGCCGCCGGCCCAATAATGGGTAGGGTGGCCAGCACAGCAACGTAAAGCGCAAGCAGCTTGGCAAGTTCGGGCCCAGAGCGAAGGTCGCGCGCTAGTGTGCGTGCCATTACCGCCGTACCTGCGGCACCTAGACCTTGAATAAATCGGCCAATAAACAAGCTTGTAATACTCTCGGCCAGCACGCACACAACGCTGCCCACGAAGAACACGCCCAACGCAAAATACAATACCGGCATCCGCCCAATCCGGTCAGTGGCCACACCACAGGGTATTTGCCCAAACGCATAACCGGCCAGAAACACAGAGATCAACATCTGCGCGCTGGCTGCAGTTGTGTTTAGATCACTTTCAATGATTGGCAGAGTAGGAACAACGAAGTCTGTTGCTAATGCGGCCAGAACTACCATTGAAATTAAAGCCGCTACTTGCAAACGTGTGTTTCCTGGCTAGGGTTGGATGGTTTTTGCGCGAGCATTATATAGTGAACGATTGCAACCATTGCCAATTCTAATTGAGATGCCTTTATTTGTTGATAAGGCGTTACCCACCTATATTTAACAGTGCAATAACGATTTACACATCGAAAGAGGCAAGCGTGCTCAACAATCACTCAAAATGGTCCGTATTTCATTTGCATGGCCTCATAGCTGTTGCGTCATTTCTAATCAGCGCCGGCGCCTTTGCTTCTGAGGGTTGCAAGCCCACGTCGTCTAATACAATCTTCGCGCTGCGCGAAAGCGGCACGCATTTCGATGCGCGGTTCTCAGACTACAAAGTGTGTGTTCCCAAAGATCGGTTTGGACTTACCGTTTACCGCGGTCAGGAGCTATTAATTGAAAGCGCTACGTCTACGGTTAACTTCACCGGAAACGAGGTAAGCATAGACCGGCCACTGGAATTTTACTCGAACGAACAACAGGCCTGGCTGGAGCTTCGTGGCTGGTATTCGAGGAAAGATAACTTATGGTACATCGCGCGGTATCAGTTTCACCCTGGTTCGCCCGCGATCAGTGTTGCGTTCACCATTACCGATCGGCACGACAACTACAGAACGGGCGGCCCCTGGGACGAAGAGTTTTGGCATCAGCGAGTCATTGCAAACCTGCGCTTTAAAATGCAGACAACAGCTACGCATGAACCGCAAAAAATTGAGCAGCTGAAAGCAAACGGCCTTTTTGTTAAGCGCCATAAGGACAACGTTCTGCAGTCGCAGCAATTCGCACTGAACATCAAAGATTTCTGGAAAAAATTCCCCATGAGCGCTGAAGCCTCTGGCAATACGATTTCCTGGGTGGCGATTAAAGAGCCCACCATTCTCTATGGCGGCGTAGGGCTGACTGTTGATTTTGCCTTATCGCTAGACCAGCATAGTTTTTCCGCAAAAGAGCTTAAATCGCTGGTGGACACAGAGCCAACCCCAAGCTTCCCAAATTGGTGGCTGGCGATGGATGGTGCGCCCACGCAAAACTACCATTACAACAACCTTCTTGAATCGACTAACACCTTGATTGGCGGCGCGGATGTTCGCGACGGCAATTGGGGCTGGAAGAACCACGGTGATTATCAAATCAGCGTTCCCTACCGCAATGGAAAAGGCCAGATGGTGTTTAACTGGGGTGCGCTGCAATACGACTTAACGCTGGGCATGATGCTCAGCTGGATGAGCACTGATGATCCGTGGTTATGGGACCGCTCCAGAGCAGCCGTTAGGAACATAATGGACATACAGGTTAGTAAGTTTCATCCCTACCATCAAAAGCGTTCAGGCGCCGGCCTGCGTAAAGGCGCGTGCCCGCGTGAGATAATGCATTGGTGTCAGGAGCCCATACCTGAATTTAATTACCACAGCCGGTCTTTGCTTTTGTACAGCCACCTCACTGGCGAGATTTGGCCAAAGGAAATTGCGCGTATGTTAATAGATAACTCGGCGTATTTTGCGTACACACGCACTGACTGGACCGCCAAGTATTATCGAATTGGAGGCTGGGCGCTGCGCAACCTTTATTATGGCCATAAACTTTATGGTGATGAGGGCACCAAATACATTAGTAAAGGTGAGCCAGACTGGCCAGAGATGTCGGCGGGCACGTCGTACAAAATGATCGCCAACAAATTCGTTGAGCATACCGTCAACATCATAGAAAAAAACAACGGGCTTGGCGGGAATCAGCCGGTGTGGGGTGGGCAGCTAATCGAGGGCCTGATTATTGCACTGGACAACGACTTGCTGGAGCCTCGCTTGCGGGAGCGCACACATAAGGCGGTAGAAACGGCCGTCAATAGAATCATCAACGAGCAACTGTTCAAGCGTGGCAACACCTGGTGGATGGTGTACGTGGAAGATCCCGACCCGAAGAGAGAAGGCGAGAAACCAGAACTTCGTAACTTCAATACCTATGGTTGGTTTTGGGTGAATAGCTTTGCATGGGTGTCTAAAAATACCCCTTCCGATCACTCTGAGATTACCAGTAAGTTGATTAGTTGGTTAATGAGAGAATACAAAAGTAACCAGGACGTGCGCACACCGCGCGCCTGGTCATCGTTAATGGGTTTCCCCAGTTATGCGATAAACTTGCTGGATGAGAAACAGCCTTAAATTGAGTATGAATACCAGAGTGAATTGGCGCTTGATGCATGTGCTGGTGCTTACTTCTCTTTTTAGTGCCTGTGCCAGCCTGCGAGACGGCACCCGCGGTGACTGGCCAGAAAGTTTGCCACCCGCCAATTTCTTCATTGCTGCCTATGCGACCGATACTGCAAATCATGAACTTCAATCATTGCGGGAATACCTTTACTGGGTGCGACGGTTTTATGCAGGCACCACGCTGTATCCTACCGGTTGGAACGATCTTACTGCAGACGTTCTTTTGCAAACCACCGATCCGAACCTAGCTTTAGAGCGTGAACAAAAGCTCCAGAAGCTTGGACGCGATATTGCTGCGGAGTGGTCCAAAGACTCAGCCGTTAATCGCGTAGAGAGTCATCATCTTGCTGTGTGGGGAGGTGCGGCCGGGCGCGCGGTTGAGGAAGGCAATGTAGATGAAACGCTTCAGAAGATTTCTGACGATGTTCAGAAATTGCTTATGCAAGCGTTGCCACCAGAAGCGATTACTGAAGACCGCTATCACACTGAAGATCCAGGTGACGAGTTTGCTCTTTAGGTGTGTTTGTCCAGGTAGAGTCTCGTTGTTGCCCTTATCTACTCCAATCCGTCCGGCACCCGTTGATACGTATTGCCAAAATCATCGGTAATGACTTCTGCAATTCCGCCCACGGTTGGCAGGTCAAGATCGTCCGTCAATCGGCGCGTGGCAAAAGACCAACCACTAGGCAGATTTAACCGGCTGCCTAGACTTGCCAGTTCACCCAGCAACTGATCCGTTTCAATAGCCCGCGTGAACGATTGCATTCTAAAACGTTGTCCTTGCGGGTTCGTTAGCTCATAGACTTCTCGCCCGGCGCGATACTGAAAAACAGTGTCGCGACTAACCTGATTTACCTGGTAAGTCGTGTTGCTGTTTCCGGCCCCTTCAGGCAATAGAACCGAGGCGGCCAGTGCCATAGTCAGATTACCAAATTGATCAATCATAGGCATAGTAGGTGGCGCATTGTTGATAATGGCGTCAAGCACCCAAAAGCGAGGCCCATTTAATATGGCGGCTTGTGCACCAAATTCACTGGTCAGTGCGTCGCTGTCCAGAGCGTCCCAATCCGCTTGCGGACATCCAAACGTGACGGTGTTCCAAACATCTGCACGCAAACGGCCGCCCGCCTCAGGGTTTACCAGCAACACTTCGCAATAACGAAATTGGAACTGTGGACCACTGTCAGGCAATGTCGCCAAAATGTCTTCTCCTTCGGCTGCAAATTGAATCACGGAATTTGCAAGCGCTACACCAACGTCATCCTGAATAAAATGGCCGGCCACAAAACGCATGTGATGTTGCCCTGTGGCACCTGGTACGCGGTTAATCCATTGTTCCTGATTGGCAAGGCTACCCAAGTTTGGATCAAATTCTCCGGCAAGAAACAAGAAAGGCTTATTGAACTGACCAAGAGCGGCGAGCGCTGGTGCATTCTGGGTTTCGATACCAGAAATCATGGAAGGGAACGCGCGAATGGCTCCCTTGTAAATAACGCTTGGGAACGGTGCGTTGTACGCGTCCAGTTCTGCTTCGCTCAATTCGTTAATGGTTAAGAGTTGAATCACATCAGCGGCGATCAACTCGGGAACGCCAGCCGCGTAATCAATCCATTGCTGGAACAACTCCGCGGCGTTTCCGGTTCGGTTGGCAAAAAATTCCATCGCGCTGGCTGGTAAAGTGTCATCAATCTCAAAATCAGGCGCCGTATACGGGTTAAAGCCTTCGGGAATAACCGGCATGTTTCCGTTAGCCACCACAATGCGTGCAAAACTGTCCGGCATATCGCCAGCGACTCTGAGGCCAATCAAGCTGCCCCAATCCTGAACAAACAGCGTAATATCATTTAGCTCCGCGGCCTCAATAAAGTCTTTGAGCCACTGCACATGTTGCTCGAATAGGTGAATGCTGGGGTCCACTGGTTTGTCTGAGCGTCCCATGCCTATATGGTCTAATGCAATCACCCGAAAACCGGCCTCACTCAATACTGGAATCATTTTGCGGTACAAATAAGACCAGCTAGGCTGCCCATGTAACAACATGACGACTTCACCATCAGCCGGCCCCTCATCGATGTAGTGCATCCGCAGGCCGTCAAGCTCAACGTAATTCGGTTCAAAATCAAACGCGGCAAGATTGTCAAAACAACTGTCGGGTGTACGAACAAACTCGAGGTCATCACTGGTGCTTAGTATCGCCACCTCGTCTTCTGCTTGCATACAGGGTTCAATGATGGCTACCGGCACCTCTGCAAATGAGGCATCGCCAGAGCCGTCGTTACAGGCGCTAAACACCAATACGATACCGGTAAAAAGAATCAGTTTATTAACAGCAGAGATCATGGAAAAAGCTCATTAAAACAGCCAGCGTTACGAATACTATCTAGTAACATAGCAGGATTGGACAGCGACAATTTCGCGAGCGGTACCAATCCACCAGCCAACGGTACAGGCTGTTTGGTGTTGGGCACCTTCACCGTGATATAAAGAGTACATGGAAGACGAAAAACCGTTTGGGTCTGCTACAAAATTCGCTGAATTTACCAGTGTGCGTTATTTCTCGCGCGGCCTTTTGTTGCTGGTTTTCCTGCCCATTCTTAATACAACCTTGGCCGTGTTGTTTACATCCAGCATCAGCGGCCTGGATTGGGCGCTAATTCCGCACGTTGGTTTAAGATTGTGGTTAATAACCGGTGTAATGTTTTTAGTGGTGTACTTGCTTGAGCGCGGCCCTGTACCGCCAGATGCAACACTAAGCACCGCCCAGTTTGTTGTTAAATACTGTTTGGTATTTTTTATCAGCATGGCATTGATGGTGGCGATCACGCTCACCTTTCTTGGCCAACAATCCGCAGAGTATCGAACGGCACCGATGGGGCCTGTGCTCATTGCAATGTTTGAAATATTGCTGGTGGCTGCGATGCGCTCAGTGCTGCATCAACAACAGGTAAATCTTGCCCTGGTGCTAAGCAATCGTAACGCGCAGTTCCATATGCTTAGAGCACAACTAAACCCACATTTTTTGTTCAACTCATTGAACCTCATTTCGTCAGAAATAGAGCACAACCCAACACTGGCTGCTGAGTTGATAGATAAACTGTCTCATTTGATGCGTGGCGCCTTGGCCGCTACTGAGCGGCCAACAATCAGCTTGGGAGAGGAGCTGGGTTTGCTTGAACAATATTTAGAGATACAGCAAGCGCGGTTTGGTGAACGTCTGAAATTTCGCGTTGAGCGAGCGGAGGCAGACTCAAACCTGCCTGTGCCGCCAATGATCTCCCAACCTTTGGTAGAGAACGCGATAAAGCACGGTATCGTGCCACTCAAAAAAGGCGGAACAGTGTGTGTTCAGGTGAGCGCCAATGAAGGGGTTTTGCAGCTATGCGTAAAAGATGACGGCGCCGGTTTTGAGCAAGACAGTGTGCAATTTGGGCACGGGTTAAATCTAGTTAAAGACAGCGTAGAGTTGTTGTACGCGAGTGATTTGGCGCAGGCAAAAGACTGCTTTCAGATTCGTTCAAAACCTGGTGAAGGCACGGTCGTAGAACTTCGTTTGCCTATCGTGGCTAAAAGCGAGATTACAGCCGAGTGAGAACATTACGCGCAATAATCGCCGACGACGAGCTGGCCGCGCGCCGCAAGCTTAGGTCAATGCTCGCCAAGTTTCCTCAGCTACGTATTGTCGCCGAAGCAGAAGACGGCGACACCGCGTTGTCGTTAATTGATAAGCACCGCCCAGACATCGCTTTTTTGGATATTGACATGCCAGTGCTAACAGGTATGGATGTCGCGCAGAAATCGGAGTGCACAAAAGTGCGTATTGTGTTCGTCACCGCCTACGACCATTACGCAGTGCAGGCATTTGATACCTCCGCGGTTGACTACTTACTGAAACCGGTTAACCCAACGCGATTGGCGCAGTGCATTGAAAAGCTGAACGGCGGCCATCATCTCAGCGCAAATGCCAGTAAGGAAAACAGCCATAGCGCGGCTTCATCACCCGAACAACAATTAGCCATACGCCACGGAGCAGCAGTTCGCATTGTCGAGCTAAAACATATTGCCTGGCTAGAATCCACCGAAGGATACTGCCGCATCCATTTAAGCAAAGAAGGTCAATTGCTGCATAAGCAAAACAATCTAATTGCTGACACCAGCCTGGTGCAAACCCACTCGTTGTTGCCTGAAGCGCAGTTTCTGCGCATTAGTCGCGCATCCATAGTGAATATCAATCACGTTGTTCGGCATTGGACTGAAAAGCGTCAGATGTATATTAGTTTGCAGGGGTTTGACAATCAGGCGTTGCCGGTGTCGCGGCGTAACGCTTCAGTTATTCGGCGTCGTTGGAATGCGCTTTAGTACGTACTGTGTATAATCTGGCCCAATCCTATTTTTCTCAGTGAGGCGTGGTGCCGCCGATGCAGCAACCTGGTAGTAGTTGAGAGATGTTTCCTAGGTTCGAACAGTGCAAGTGCGCGGTTGAACATGCGAGAGTAGAAGACAAATGTCTCTCATTTGTTTGAATTGAAGGCGATCAAAACCGGCTTGCTTGGCAATGGTTGATTCAACGCAGCGGAGAGGAAACAACGCTTGGCAGAGGTGGGATGACAATATAGTGCTGCCTGAGTGTGACAGAGCCTATGAATGAACTCCTCTCTTACCTAAGCCAATTCGGTGCTCCATCTGAGGAAACGCTATCAATCCTATACGATAGCATTCGCCCTGATACCCTAAAAAAGGGCAAGTATTTTATTCGCGAAGGCGAATATGCCAATGAGATTGCTTTCCTGGAAAGCGGCGTTGTCAGGGCTTTTTATGTGAACTCCCAAGGCAAAGAATACAACAAAACACTTTTTACAGACCATGCCATTATTGGCTCTTATGCTGCTCTTATAAGTAAAGAAAAGAATAGATTGCCCCAGCAAGCCCTAACAGACTGCACGATCTGGAGAATTCAATTTGCGCTGATCGAACAACTTTCCGAAAATGATTGTGAAGTTGAGCGTATCAGGAGAAAAATTGCCGAGCGCTTTTTCGTGTGGAACGAAAAGAAGCAGCTGGAAATGGCGCTACTGGAAGCAAAGGAGCGCTACAGCATTTTCTTGCGGGAACACCCTGGGGTAGAAGACCTGATACCGCAATATCACATAGCGTCCTATTTAGGCGTAAGCCCCACACAACTCAGCCGTATTCGACAAAATATCAACCCCAACGACGAATAAAACGGCTTTCGTTTACCTATGTAAATGATTTGGCGCCTGCAAAACTGCACACTGAATGTATTGCTAATACCTACGAGGTTCAATACATGGCACACAATTCCTTCTTTGTTCGACTATTTCTAGCAGCTGCGCTATGGAATCTCTCTGGCGCAATTCTGGGTTATTTCAATACAACCTATGCGTTTGAGATGTTCTTCGGCCAGGTGCTCACTGACCCATTGGTGTTTGCTATTTACAAAGGCGCATGGGGAACAACACTCACGTATTTTATAGGCTATTTATTGGTTTCCCGCAATCCAAGCAAGCACTATGGAATAGTCATTACTGGCGGCATTGGTAAGCTTGGTTTCATCATTAGTTTGCTGCAGTTGTACAGTGCGGGTATTGCCAACTCAATTGTTTTTATCGTGATCATTGGCGACGCGATATTTTTGCTTCTTTTTGCCTATTACTTTTTCCAGCTGTATTCATCTCGGGATGTGCGTTCGTCTCAAGCCGAGGCATAAGCCGTGCAGGCGTACATTCTTATGCTGGTCGCTGTGCTCAGCGCGGTGACGGCAAGTGAGCCTGCGTGGCAACTGGTGAAAGGCGATAACAAGGTATCTGTTTACACGCGACTTGAACCTGAAAGCACTTACAAATCCTTTAAGGCAGTTGGCGAAGCGAATGTGCCATCGAAGCGGGTACTGAGCGTGTTAAATGATGTTCGCAGCTACCAAAGCTGGTTTGCTTACGCCAAAACAGTAGAACTACTGGAGCAAAGCGAAAATAGCACACACATTTATATGGAAACGGACTTTCCCTGGCCTTTTCGCAATCAAGACATGGTCTACGAAATGTCATTCACTGAGTTTGATGACGGTTCAGTGGAATACACCTTGCTGGGCAAGCCGGAGTACATTCCGGTAAGCAAAGGTATAAACAGGATGCGAAGTGCTGAAGGGACTATTCGCATTGAGCCGCAAGAAGATCGCACGCGGATTAGTTACTCAATGCGCAGCGATCTCAGCGATGAAATACCGCCCAGGGTGGCTAATAAGTACATTCATGAGCTGCCGTTTCGAACCTTGGAGAATCTTATTCGATTGCTTGAACGGTAATCTGGATCTGTTCGGATATTGTACATCCTGAAAATTACATTCAGTGTTGCACAAGCATATTGTGTGGTTTGTCTTGCCAGCACCATGGGTATAGCTGCTCAGCAGTGCCAATTGTCAGCCAAATATACGCAGTGATGCCTATTTCTATCGGTAAAAGGGGGTGCTAATGTCCGTGAACGTAGTGAAGAGTAAAAGCGCAACACATTCAGTACAAGGAGTTTCAAATGAATGGCTATGTACGACCTCTACTAGTTATCGTGGTCAGCCTCTGTTTCCTGGGTGCCTGTACCCACGGCGTGGATATTGTCGGTGAAGGCGATGTTCGTTCCTCTTCGGGAACGAGAGATTGCCTAAAAATCGACGCGCCTTGCTCGTTCGAAGTCAGTACCGATTACCTAGAAACGTATACAGCCTTACCGGCGGCAGGGCACACCTTTAAAGAATGGCGCAATTGCGGGAATTACAGCCTCGCGACGTGTCGATTTACAGTGCCAGAAACCATCGTACGCCAGTTCGCTGGGCAGACAATGCCATCAGTTGTTGCCGTTTTTGAACCCATTTCGGCCGCCTTCGAATTCAGTGGTATTCCCACCCAAAGTGGCGTTACCTCAGTCAGTATTGTTACTGGAAGCGCTGAGCCAGATTTGCAATGGCAGGTGGTGAGTCAGCCCGCTGATTCCAGCCTGGATCTCGATCTTTCCAATGGAAATAAAACAGTGAGCTTTGTGGCCGATGAGCCAGGTGAGTACGAAATCCGTGTTGTTCAGGTGAGTTCAAATACAGATGAGAGTACTGCTTTCACGGTGTTAGAGGAGTTTGCGTTCGACCCAGCTAAGATCGATGGTAATGATGGCACATTACCTATGGACAGATTGATTGGCGCTATTATCAATCAATCGTGGGTAGACTCGAGTACGCTATCAGAATCAGACTTAACCTCGCTTGTTCAGCAATTCGGTGTGTTTTTGATCCTCGGTTACGATGAGATCAACGGTTTGTTGATTGAGTATGATGAAACCAGCGTGGCGGCGCTGGAGGCCCTGGAAGAGCTTAAGCTCACAATGGGCATTTCGAGCGTATTTAATCGCCTTCACGAAGGTGAAAATGTGCCCCGAAATACGGACGTGATTCCGCGCGATGGGAGTCCATTTGACGATGGTCAAGACAATTGGCATCTCGAGGATATTGGTGCCGTTGAAGCATGGGAGTACACCAAAGGCAGTGCGGATATTCTCATTGGTGTTACTGATTCCGGGTTTGACAGACAGCATAGAGAGTTACAAGGCCGCGTCCAATCCTCGGTCGCCAAGAAACGCGATCATGGAAACGCAGTAGCTGGCGCTATAGGTGCCGAAACCGACAACGGATTTGGCATGTCTGGTGTAAACTGGTTTTCGAAAATGATGCTGGACCTCTCTGGCCAGGCAGGACTGAGAAAACAAGCCAAAAACGAAAAAGTCGTGTCCATAAATAGTTCCTGGGTAATGTCTGGGTACGTACCCAGTAGCTTTAACTCTGATACCGATCAAACCGCCAATTTTGATACTACCGACAACAATGTTATACAAGCAAGAAAAGCGTACTCACTTCGCCACACGCGTCCTTATCGAAAGCTGGTTATAAAAAACTCGAATAAATTGTTTGTTTGGGCGGCTGGAAATGGGATAGGAAACGGCAAGGGGAATGGCAACGGAGTATACGGTGTTGACGGCAGACTTGAAAATGCAGCCTTGCACTATGGTTCGAACGGCAAGCTTGTAAGAGAAAAAAATGCAGTGATGGTGGCAGCGATGCGTTCCGATCACCGCCTTGCTTACTACAGTGCCTATGGCCGAGCAATAGATATAGCAGCGCCAACATCATTTAAGAGTTTGAAAGTCGACGGGCAATTTTATACCGAAGGTAATGCCTATGGCGATGGCAGCACAGGCTTTACTGGCACATCCGCTGCAGCACCTGTCGTTACCGGCGTTGCATCCCTTATCTATTCGCTGAACCCCGATTTCACCGCTGCAGAGGTTAAAGACATTCTGGAGGAATCAGCGACCTCTATGGTAACCGAGCGCTACAAGGCCCCGGGAGGGCCAGGTGTGGACAACTCAAACATCGAAGCGCTTGTGCATCCAATACCCATTCTTAATGCTGCAAAAGCAATGGAATTGGCACAGGAGGCGATTGATAGCAAAGTCCGCGTTTCCGATACGATTCCTGACGCTGCGCAAGCGGTCGCCAGGGTTGTTTTTGAAACTTATGATCCTGAGCTACGCGTTAAAGACATCATCTGGGAATCGTTTTCCTCGGCCGACCGCGGCGTGACTTGGCAGTCAATGGGTATAGATGTGGCGGAAAGTAACACAGCGATGGTGCCGCTTGACCAAAACACACCTTATCATCGGTTGCAAGCACTGCTCACAATTGAGAATCGTGACGGTTCAACAGAATTGAGCGCCAATAAGGAGCACGAATTCACCTACAGCACAGCGACGTTGATTGCAAAAGATGCCGAAACGTTGGATCCAATAAGCGGGGTTTCTATAGACGTTGAAACACAAAGAACCGGGTCCAGCTCTGCCGTGCAAAGCGATAGTAGCGGGCGTGCAATGGTCTATTTGAAGGCCGGCCGCTATAAAGTTGGTGCCAGCGCGGATGAGTACGAAGATACCGTTGCTTCTCTCACGGTCAGTGGCACAGACGATGTTGAGAAGGAACTTTTTATGGCGCCAAATGAACTGGACAACGTAGGTTCTATAAGCGGCACGGTGTCTGATCTTGATGGAATGCCAATTGCCGGAGCAGTAGTGTCCATTTTTAGCGGATTTGAAGACAATGCGGTGTCTGCATCGGCAAGCACCGATTCAAACGGTGAATACTCAATACCAAACATCAGCAAAGTGAGGGATGACGACACGCTTGTACAAACCTTCGAAATGACCGCCAATGCGTCCGGTTACACAGAATCCGCGATTGGTGGCGTTATCGTGTTATCAGGCAAAGAGCGAACAGAAAATTTCACGCTTGCGGATGAATCGATCGACAGCGACCCCATTGACCCTGCAGTGTGTACAGGCACCTTTGATTGGCAGACGAATTGCCCTGAAGGCAGTGATTCGGGGCAGTTTACGATAGCGGCAAACAATGAAAGTTGTGATTCGTTTGAAGGTTCATTTGATTCTGACACTGGCGGATCGATATCAGGTAGCGTGAATTCGAATTTCATTAGCTTCGAACGAACATTCTCTGGGGGTGGCCAAACCTTAAAGCAGCGTTGGGCAGGTACGCTACAAGGTTCGAACTTGCGAAACGGCGCTGTTAGCAGGACTGCTGAGATCAGCGAAGGACTAGTGCAAGGTGATTGCAGCTTCACCGCAGATGATCCTGACGGTAACGCGCTGGAAGCCGCGCGAATCTGCCGTACGGCTGAAGAGAGCGGTGTGCTTGAAAATGGGCGCCGATGGTGGTTCGAGGCCAATTTTGGCTTCAGCACTTATTACGAGCATTCAGGCTATCTTTGCCCCGAACACAAACAGGCATCGCTCAAAATCAATGGTGACATGCTGATTGGCCACTCCTGTTTTGCCAACTGGCAGGAGTGCACAAGAAGCGAGCCCTGGGACGCAACGGTAATTGGTCCAGGTGAGGTTAAAGACAAAGCATTCTTTGAAGGCGTCAGAATTCTCGAGCTGGAATATCAATTTGTAGATAGACCACGAAGGACATTGCAGATAGAGCAATAGGCCTGTTTACACGCCTTATTACAACAGGCCAGCTCTTAAATTTGACAGTCAATGCGACCAACGCTTCCATTTTCGATGTCGTTTGCGTAGCCGGATGCCGCAACGCTTCCGCCCAACTATTGTCTTGTTATTCCCGCTGCTTCCAGCGCAATACTTTGCGCCTCATCCCGCGGCAAGCCAAGAAATACCAAATGAATCTGTGTGAAATACGCCAAAGACTCATCAACCACCAGGTCGCTGTCTATGGTGTCGATCAGTATGCCCACCAGTGCCCATAACACAGTGGTATCCAGTAACGGCCCGTGCAGCGCCATCGAGAAGCGTTCCTGTTCCATGCCCAACATCATGTCTTGATGTGCATAACTACTGACTGAGGCTTTGATGGCGGCGGCCAGCAGGTGGGGGTGGGCAATCAGCTTTTTGGTTACCGGTGCGTTGATCAGCTGGCGAATGACCAACTGGCCAGCGATGGCAAACGCCAATGCGGGATCTTGGTGTTGGTGAGCTGATTCATCAGCTTGTGCGGCAATGTGCGTATAGAACTCGGCGGCTGACGCCACAACACACTCTTCTTTGCTGTCGAAATGGTAGTACAGGGTGCGTCTGCCCAGGTCGGCCTTCTCGGTTATGTCGTCCATGGTGGTCTTGTCTATTCCCTTTTCCACCACCAGATCCAGGGTTGCGGTCAGCAGCTTGGAACGCGTTGCCAGCCGGCGTTTGTCCATGCGATTGGTCTTGGGAATGTCTTCAACTAATTGTTTTTTAAGTATATTTTCCATAAGGTCAGCTGTTTCAGTCCTTGTGTATTCCTTCATAGTAACGTTCTTACCTGCTATGCACAATTGCCCTGTAATTTTATATTGCATTTAATATTAATATTGCACTATAGTGCAATAACTGTAAACTACGACAGAGTGATTCGTGCTTGTTGTGTAGTGGCAGGTAGAAAAGACCAATGCGAAACCATAGGAGCTTCTGGCGATGAGCCTTGTATACCCAGGAAGTAACACGCTTGAAATCAGCACTCAAACGCCACCAGGAAGTCAGCCAATAGAGCGTCCTGAGGCCGTTATAAAGGTGGATGAACTTACTTATCTGCTTTGGGAAGCAGCGGATTTCGAGACGCAAAAAACGTTTCTGCTCGACTTTGGCATGTTGCTCACGGAAGAAAGTATGGACGCCTTGCTGATGCGCGGGTATTCCAGTGCCCCATACAACTACGTAGCACGCAAGGCTGCGAAAACGAGGTTTGTCGGTGTTGGTTTTAGTGTGCTGGAGCGGGCTGACCTGGAGAAGCTCGCCCAGGCAAATAACACAAGCATTGAGCCGCTGCAGCGCTCGGGCGGTGGTGAAGTGGTGCGGTTGACTGATCCGGCCGGTGTTGAGGTGGAGGTTACGTTCGGTGTTGAGCGCGTAGCGGCGGTTGAGACACGAAGCGCAGCTCTGCCTGCCAATACACCCAACAACAAAGTGCGAATTAACCAGGGCCATAGAGCGCCATTACAAGCAGCGCCAGTAATGAAGCTGGGTCATTGTGTGATGGGTGCTAACAATATGATGGACGTATGCCAGTGGTACATGCGCAATCTTGGCCTCATTCCAACGGACGTCTTGTGTATAGCCGATGGCTCACCCATGTTGGCGTTCATGCGTCTGGATCGTGGTGACAAGCCTGCTGATCATCACAGCATCGTAATTGGCAAAGGGCAGGGCAACGGTTACATACACAGTGCCTATGAGGTTATTGATCTTGACGCGCTGGGCCAGGGGCAACAATACCTGAAAGCGAAGAAATACCAACATGTATGGGGCATAGGGCGCCATATTCTGGGCAGTCAATTGTTCGACTACTGGAAAGACCCTCAAGGATATGAGTTTGAACACTACGCCGACAGCGATGTGTTCACCAGCGATTACCCCACGGCCTACCATCCGTTGGACAGCGGTAACATTTATGCCTGGGGGCAGGATATGCCGTCCGATATGTTGCGGCCAAGCCTTGGGCAGCTTCTGTCTATTTTCAAGGGTATACGTGAAGGCTCGGTTACGTTCAAGTGGCTTAAAACCGCGATGAAGTCGGTGTCGCGCCCACCTCGCCCCTGGTTGTAGTTGGCTTCAACCAATCAAAACTTCAGTGTTCAATACAGGAATTTAATCATGGGAACGTCCATTGTTCGTTACATCACAAACTCTTCCGAAGCGCCCACCTGGGGCGTGCTGAAAGATGCCCTTATTCACCCCTTGCGCGTGAGCAGTGAGCATCATCGCGACGTGATGAACTTGTATTTCAACGACCGCAGCGCGTTCAACGCAGCACTGGATGAAAATAGCATTGACGAGGCGGTGGTGGAGTATCTCTCCCCGGTTTCACAACACATCCAGTTGATCGCGCAGGGCATGAACTATCATAGCCATCGCGCGGAAGGTGCAGTATTCAAGGAACAGGACAAAAAGGACGACGAAGATCAGAATCTGATTTTCTATAAAGCCAGTTCAAGCATTTCCAATCCTAACGAAACGATTTTACGGCCTAAAGGTGTTCAGCTTCTGGATTATGAAATAGAGCTGGGCTTTGTCATGAAGAAAGACGTCACGGGGCCAACAATGGTTACCGACCGCAATCTGGGTGACTACCTGGGTGCCTTGGTGCTGGCAAACGACGTATCGGCGCGCGACGGCATGTTTGGAGCGCCCGTCATGCAATGGTTTAAAGGAAAAAGCTACCGCACGTTCTGCCCCATGGGTCCGGTTCTGTATCTGCTGGATGATGATGACATTGGGAAAATTTATTCGCTGCAGCTAAAACTGCACATGAATGGCGCGCTGAAGCAGGATTCCACCACAGACCAGCTTATTTACAAGCCACCCGAAACGCTGACGGAAATTTCCGAGTTTGCGAATTTAAACGTGGGTGACTGTGTCATTACTGGTACACCCGGCGGCGTGCTGATGAATCTGAACCTGAAAACGGCGCTGGCCATCGTGCTCAACATTAAGAACGACGCTAAGCGGCGCAGGAAATTGGTGGAAGCGCAACTCGCGCGGGAGAATTTTCTTAAGCCGGGTGACCTGCTTGAGCTGGAAATCAAATCCGCGGATGGTTCAATCAATCTTGGTAAGCAACGCAATGCCATTGCAGAGGCGCAGGCGTAAGCGAAGGCGTTGGCGAAGGCCACTGCCTGGGCAGAGATTATGCCAATCCCTTTAGAAAGCCATTACGACGTTATCATCAGCGGCTGTGGTCCCTGTGGTGCAAGCTTTGCGAATTTTCTTGGCCTGTACGAGGTATCAACCCTGATCATTGACCGTGAAGCTGAGGTGCTGAACATTCCACGTGCTGTAGGCATGTGCGATGAAGGCTCGCGAATTCTGGAATCAGCCGGCGTGTTTGAACACGCCACGATTGATCTTCTGGCCATGTCTAGAACCAACTTTGCCAATGTGCAGCACAAGGTTGTTTTTCATTACGACATGAACAAACGCATCAATGAGCAGCCGATGCAACGAATGTTCTATCAACCGCAACTGGAGCGCGGCATTCGAAACGCGTTCCAGCGATTCAGCTGCATAGATTTTTCTCCCTCTACTGAATTAAGGGCGTTTAACGATTCGCACGATGGCGTCATTGTTGAGCTGGACCAGGAGGGCGTTACAAAAACGGTTAGAGGCCGCTTCTTAATTGCCTGCGACGGCGCGAGCAGCCCGGTTCGCAAGCAACTCGGCATCGGCTTTAGCGGTACAACCTACGAACAAGATTGGCTGATTATTGACGTGGGGAAAAACCCGCTTGAGTCCGATGAAGTGTGCTTCCTAATGGACCCTCAGCGTCCTGGCGTCACGATGCCGTTACCGCTTAATAAGCGGCGTTGGGAATTCGTTGTGAAGAGCGACGACAATATTGAAGACCTTAGCAGCGACAGCACCATTAGAGATCTTCTTTCCCATTGGGGCAATTTTGACGACATGCAGCTTGAGCGCAAAGCTATTTACACCTTTCATGCGCGAACCGCCGAACGCTTTTCAAAAGGTAATGTGTTTCTGGCGGGTGATGCAGCGCACATCACCCCGCCTTTTGCAGGCCAGGGAATGATGGCGGGGTTACGCGACGCACAGAACCTGGCCTGGAAACTTGCCGGTGTTATTGATGGCAGGCTTGACCAGAAAATACTGAATAGCTATAGCGCCGAGCGAGTGGAGCAATGCAAACAAGTGATTAAAATGGCCCAGTTTATAGGCAATATTGTGCTGCCGCAGAACACTGTCAAAGTCTGGCTTCGCAATGTTTTTCTGAAATTGCTTACCGTTACTGGGCTGTACAGCGAGCAGAAGGGCTTCACCGTTGATAAAATCCCCAATCACATCAACGGCCGCTTGTTCCGGCATTTTTGGATCAATAAAACCCGCGGCACCGGAGCCTGGTTTCCGCAGTTCCCATTAACGCAAGGCAAAGACACCAAGCCAAGCGACGCCTGGATTGATTCGTCTTATCACATCATAAGCTGGGGTTCTGATGCTGAATTGGGTGAAACCACACGGCAGCGCTGGCGTGATCTTGGTGGCAAGTTGTTCGCTCTGGGCAGCAATACTCAGAGTGCCAACAATCCGACCCTGCTTGCCGATATCAGCGGTGAGTTCGAAAAATTCTTCGGGAACAAGCACTGTGTTGTGATTCGCCCCGACAAAATGATTGTTATCAAATGCACGCACGCCAAGCTTGAGAGTAAACTCAACGCGTATCTGGATTCGGTTTGCAGCCTGGCGGCAACAGGTCAGGAGTACAGAACATGAGCTATCAAAATAATCTGGTGCGATTTGTAAAACGCCCTGAGGGGCGGCCAGCTCCATCGATATTTCGCTTAGAAAAGGAACAGGTTCCAGCGATGGGAGAGGGCGAGTTTTTGCTGCGTAATGCCTATCTTGCCATGGACCCCGCGTTGGTCAGCAGAATGCGAGATGAAGAGAACTACGCAGGTCAGGTAAACCCAGGTGACGTGATGCAGGCCTATGGTGTTGGCCAGGTCATTGAAACCAACAATGCCGATGTGAAACTCGGTGAGATTCGACTTGGTCAGGTGAACATGCAGGAATACACCCTAAGTCGTGACGCCGAGGACTTTCCGGTGTTGAACCTAGGGTTGGCGAAGCCCACCTGGTTTCTGGGCGCGGTGGGCTCTACCGGTGCCACCGCCTATTTCAGTTTGTTAGGCATAGGCAAACCCCAACGCGGTGAAACGGTATTGGTATCAGCCGGGGGAAGCTCGGTGGGCAGTATTGCCGCGCAAATAGCAAAGAATCTGGGTTGCACCACAGTGGCTATTGTTAGCACAGATGAGAAAGCGCAAACGGTCATCAACGAATGGCGTTACGATGCTGCGGTCAGTTACCGGGGAAAAAGCATCGCTCAGCTTTCTGCAGATATTGCTAAGGCCTGTCCAGCGGGTGTGGATGTGTACTATGACAATACCAGCGGCGATATATCAGAAGCCGTGTTGGACCATTACAATCTGAACGCACGCTCCATTGTTATCGGTCGCTTGGGCATCAGTCATCTCAATAACACCCGAGACGATATTGGCCGGCGGGAAAACAACACCATTTTAACCAAGCGTGTTCTAAAGCAAGGTTTTGTGCTGCTGGATTACAAAAATAAATTCAAGGGCGCATTTATCCAGCTTGCGCGCTGGGTTAAGGATGGCGACATTAAGCACAGGGAAGACATTGCCGAAGGCATTGATAGTGCGCCCGCTGCGTTTTTTGCCATGCTGGATGGCAGCGCTAAGGGCAAGCAATTGGTTAAACTCGCCGAGCTGGATGATAAACTCGACCCAGCACCGCGGTGGCTGGGCAGATTGTTCATCAGTCAGTATTTTCCAACACGCTGGTTCGCGCGGAAGTTGACTGGCGGTATTTAGTGCAGTTAGCTTTTGGGGATCTTGGGGGTCAGGTCGGGCAGGGGGCAAGATCCTTACATCGATCTAGATCCTCGACTCACGTTGCGCCAAGTTAACGCTTTCCCCAAAATTTACTGATACGGATTGCAAACATCGAGAAGTGATTGGCTGGTGGTTTTAAATTGTTAATGTGCAGTATAAGTTCGGGTGTTAGTGATGCTAATGGGTATTTCGAATATCACCGCCGTCCACCATATTCTGCATTCGCTCCAGTCCGTCGTTAGACACCATTAAATCCATAAACAGCGTGCGCTCGCGGGCAAGACCATCTTGCAATGAATAATCTGCGGCACTTCGCACCAGGTGTTTAATATGGGCAAGGGCATTGGGCGGTAAGGTGGCAATTTGTGACGCAATTTCCTTTGCTCGATGCTGCACATCACCGTCTACACATTCCATCGCGATTCCGTAGTCCACGGCCTGACGTGGCGTAATTGTGTTGCCCAGCAACATCATTTGTAGGGCGCGTGACTGGCCAATCAGGCGAGGCAGACGCTGCGTGCCGCCGGCACCCGGCAATATGCCGATATTAACCTCAGGCAAACCCAGATCAAACTCACCGTCCTGCACCAGGCGAATATCACAGGCCAGGGCCATCTCAAATCCACCGCCCATGGCGTGGCCGTTGATGGCGGCAATGAAAGGCACGGGCAACTCTTCCATACGGCGGTAGCAGCGGTGTACAACCGCCTCTGGCGAGGGATTGTCAATTGAGAACTGTGCGCCCTGTTCGGCCAGCTCTTTGGCCAGTTGCAGTAGTTCACTCACGTCATAGTGACGAATAAACAAGCCTGGTTCGCTACCGGTGAGAATTACTACCCGAACCTCGTCACTGGCTTGCACGTCATCCAGTAACGCCTCCAACGCCGTTGCCGTATGCCGGTCCATATAGTGATGGGGCGGGTTATGGAAACGCACCGTCCAGGTTCCGGCGTCTTTTTCAACTTTCAGACGTTGCATAGCTGGGTCCTCAAATCGCGGCGGGTATGTACTTACGCATGATAGATGATCGCCTGCGTCTTGTCTGGTTGGAGCGCCCTTCGTGTGCGATGAAAACACACTATGGAAATTCGGTACGGTTGGTTAACATTACACTCGCCAAAAATAATAAAGGAGTATTCGATAAATGCTCGAGCAAAGAGAACAAGCGCTCAGACTTACTACATCAGATGAGGAGTTGTTACTGCCATTCGCATGGCTGCGTGACAACTGCCAATGCGAGCAGTGTTTCGTACCGTCATTGGGAGAAAAAACGTTTGCGTTGGCCAGCTTAAACGAAGCGCCTACCGTTGCGAATGCTGCGGAGCAAGGTGATACGCTGTTAATACACTGGAGTGATGGTCATCAAAGCCAGTTTACTTTGCCGTGGTTGATTCAACGGCAGCGCAGAGACAGTACTGCGTGGCAGGGCTGGCGCAGTGGTTTCTCGCTGCCTGAGTGTGATTTCGAGAGCTTTGCGCGCGAAGATGCATGCGCCGAAGAAGCCATAGCAAGGTTTTCTCTTTCGGGTGCGCTGCTTCTAAAAAATGCCCCCTGCGAGACGGGGGCCATGGAATTGTTGCAGCATAGGCTTGGACCTATTCGCGAGGTGGTGTTTGGTCGATTACATTCTGTGGTGCTGGACCCGGGCGGATACAATATAGCGCTTACGTCACTGGCCTTGCCACCTCACAGCGACCTTGCGAGCATGAGTCATCCGCCCAGCCTGCAGGGCTTACACATGATTAGCAACCAATGTTCCGGCGGTGAATCCATCATTGTAGATGGCTGGGCCGTGGCTGAGTCATTGAGGGCGGAGCACCCTGATTGGTTTGACTTACTGTGTACCACGTCTGTGCCATTTCGCATTTTTGATCGGCGGCATGAGACACGGTCATTCGGCCCAGTGATTTCGTTGAATACTGCGAACGAAATACGGGGCTTTCGATACTCAAATCAAACCATGCAGGCGCTACCGTTAAACACCCCTTGCCTCGACGAATTTTACAAGGCTTATACCGAACTAAGCCGTCGAATTCTTAGTGCCAAGTGGCAGCATCTATTTCGGCTAAACACGGGTGAAATGTTGTTGGTGCACAACCATCGAGTATTGCATGGTCGTACCGCCTTTCGAGCTGACGGTGAAAGACATCTGGAAGACGCTTATTTCGACTGGGAAAATTGTATGGCACATAGAATAGTGCTGCGACGAGAAATTCAACAGGCATTAGAGCAATGAAAATAGCTAAAATCAGCGTCTACCAGACTGATCTGCCTTACGTTGGCGGCACTTACAAATGGGGAGCGGGCAATGCCATCTCCAGTGCCAGTGCCAGTGTGGTAGTTTTGGAGACAGCATGTGGCTTGACCGGCTGCGGAGAGTTTACACCGTGTGGTAACAACTACATGGTGGCGCATTCTGAAGGGGTGGCTGCAACAGTAAAATTGATGGCGCC
Organism: Pseudomonadota bacterium; assembly: GCA_039111475.1. GTDB lineage: Bacteria > Pseudomonadota > Gammaproteobacteria > Pseudomonadales > JAUIET01 > JAUIET01. Next base: position 41,216 of record JBCCIP010000046.1, read on the forward strand.
TGAGTTGTTAGGTGAAGACCCCCGGCACATTGATGCAATGGACAGAAAAATGGACGCGATTGTGCAAGGCCACGGTTACGCCAAGTCGCCTGTAATCGCCGCCTGTTATGACGTACTGGGTAAATCTTGTGAATTACCGGTTTGGATGTTGCTCGGTGGCAAGCTGACTGACGGTGCGCCAATGTATCGCGTAGCGCCACAGAAGTCTGTCGCGGAAACCAAAGCGGAGCTGGCGCAACACAGAGCAGCGGGTTATCGCCAGTTTCAGATAAAAGTAGGTGCCGACTGGGAGCAAGACATAGAACGTATTCGCAGTACGGTTCCCTTGCTGGAAAAAGGCGAGAAAGCCATGGCCGATGCCAATCAGGGCTGGCGCGTAGACAACGCTATACGCGTAGCCAATGCCACACGCGACTTGGACTATGTGTTTGAGCAACCGTGTCGCACCTATGAAGAATGTCAGTGGGTGCGCCCGCATGTGGCGCAGCCTATGAAACTTGATGAATGTGTCACCGGTCTGCAGGCGGCGCAGCGTATTGTGCAAGATCGTGGCGCGGAAATATGTTGTCTGAAAATTTCCAACCTGGGTGGTTTGGCGAAAGCCAGGCGGGTGAGAGATTATCTGATCGAAAACAGAATTCCGGTGGTCTCGGAAGATACCTGGGGTGGCGAAATTACAACGGCTGCCGTAGCGCATTTCGCTGCGTCTACCCCGGAAGAGTATTTACTGAATTCAACTGATCTGCACAACTACAACACACGTTCGACCGGTATAGGTGGGCCAAATGTTAAAAACGGAAAGCTATATGCCAGCGACACTCCTGGGCTAGGCGTCACACCTGACTACGACGCTTTAGGTGACCCGATTGCCGAGTATTCTGCGCATACTTAGAGGCTACTGCCGCCCATTAGTTCGGGCCTATTTCTCTGCCGCAAATATAGCGCGTGACATATTAAGTCCTTCGAATAGCTTAATCTTTATGTCCCGTACCATCTCAAAGTTCTTCAGACCACCCTGGGTGACCAGCTGTTCGACAACAAACGGGCTCAATGCCCAGAAATTTGTTGTATCGCCACCCAGCCCATAGATAAAGCGGCAAGCGTTTGGATCATCGCTGTGATACACCGAGGTCTCAATATACAGTTTGCCCCCGGATTTCAAGCTTGCTGCCGTATTGAATATGCCATTGACGGGATCAGCCAGATGGTAGAGTGTTCCCAGATGGAGTATCAAATCATACTCATTGTGCCTAACAAAAGTAACTGCGTCGCCTTCTACGAAGTCGATGTCTAGGTCTGCGCCGCTTAAACCAGCTAACATCTTCGCTTTTTCGATATTTCCTGGGTTGAACTCCAGCCCGGTAACGGAACATCCGAACTGTTGCGCCAGCGTAATGGAGTTATACCCTATGTTTGAGCCGATATCCAAAACCCGCTTGTTGTATAGCCAGTCTTCTCCGCAATGCTGCGATATCATTAGCAATTTGTTTAGAGGAATGTCAGAAAACGGTTCCATTCTATTGAAATCTTTGGTGTTCAGTCCGTTGGAGAATGAAACGCCCATTCTCCAAGGTTGATATTCTTCCAGTACTTTCCTGAGTTCTTCTTTCGTGGCGGTAGTATCTATATGAAATTCTTTAGATAGCATTTTTAACCTATTAGTCCTTGGTAATTTCGGAGAAATTCAAATAAGCGCCCATTTGAATCGAGCCTTAAAAACGAATATTTGGCCGCAGCAATGAATGACGGGCTTAAATTTGGTCGCTTGCAGGCCTTGATTGGCAAGCAAGATTCTCTCTTTATCAAGAGAAGAATTGTTGCCCTAGTGCTCAGATCCGACAGCTGCGTTCTCAGATGAAATCTATAGGTCAACATTCGCGGTCCCGGGATAAGAATTTCGTGGCCATTCAGCCGACCTATTTACACTGTTCGGTGTAGGATCAATCGTATAATATTCGCCAGCTTGCAGTTGTTACCGAGATCAGTTTATTGCCAGGAAGCGATGCAGGGAACAGGTGCAACTTCGCCGCAGCAATAATTACTAAAGCTTTTCAATTGGCGAGCGCAATATCGGCTAGCGCAGCTGGTTTTCAGCTGATAATGATACGATCACGACGCATCAGACCAA